>CAZMSQ010000008.1:44766-85443 GCA_964569025.1 uncultured Saprospiraceae bacterium
CTGCAGGGTTTGGTGCATTATTGGTTGTTATGACCGCGGGGGGCTGCAAGATGCGGAAGTTGCTGCCAGAGCAGGTCGGGAAGGCTAGTAGAGGTAACCGAGCTGGCGGTTGTAAATTCCAGCTCACCGAGCGAATTGGCGACCACTGCCCGGGCGTGGAACAGGCCATTGGCATCTGCATGGCACCAGGCGCCGAAGGCAGGTACTCCGGCTTCGTGGGCCAGCTGATACAGGCGGCGTTCTACATTGGTGCAGCGGGCTACATCTTTATGGTGGCAGGCACGCAGGGTCCGGCGCAGAGGGAGATTGTGGGCCAGAGTCAGAAAGGCCACTGTGCCGCTGCCAGGCAGGGGCAGGAACTCTGCAGGATTGAGTCTGACGACAGAGGAGGTAGGAGAATGTGCCAGCCAGCGGGAAGCGACAGAAAGCGGGCAGAGTATCGCATCGAGGTCAGGCCAAGGCCAATTAATTTGATTCGGGAGTTCATCAGGCATGTGGATAGGTACGGCCTGCCAGTCTGGCCGGATTTCTCTGAGCTGGAGTTGTGCGAGCATGCAGGAAGTGCCAATTTTCGCCATACGAGGCAAATCAGAGAGCCGTGCAGGGGTGGGAAAGTTGGGGCCAATCAGTACTGCGAATGCTGGGTCGGTCCGGTTGGTCAGTGCTGCAATAACCAGATCATTTGGCAGAAAGGGTGGGGCCGCATCAAGAGGTAACGCCAGAAGGTCTGACGAACCGGACCGAAGCGCTGCAATATGGTCAGGGAGAGCCTGGTTTGGAAGAGCGTATTCGGTAACTGAAATAAAGCCACCTCGTGAGAGTGCATACGCTGCACGGTCAGCAGATTCAGCGTGTGGAGAAGAAAAGATTATATCCATACGGATCATGGTTTGAAGGATGGTAAAAATAGGAGAAAGTCTGGCAAAACGGTCGGCGGGATGTATCTTTGCCCCTATGGATTCTCTTTCACAAATCGTACTTGGTGCAGCCTGTGGCGAGGTAGTGCTTGGGCGCAAGGTAGGCAACAGGGCTATGTTTTGGGGGGCAGTGGCGGGGACCATCCCGGATTTGGACATCATTGCCAATCTGTTTACAGACCCTATTTCAGCCATGGCAATGCACCGGGGCATTTCTCATTCTTTTTTCTTTGCCTTCACAGCGCCGATTCTGTTTGGTTGGTTGGTCAGCCGCTTTTATTCGACGGGTATTCACCAGAAGAAGTGGTTCAGACGGACCAAAATTCTGTTTTGGCTGTTGTTGGTCTGGGGGGCTATCAACGGAGGACTGTATCGAGCCGGGGGTCAATTTAGCCTGCCTGTATTTTTGTGGTCATCAGCAGGAGCCTTGGGGCTTGGGTTGCTCCTGGAGTGGCTCTATGTGCGGCCTGAGCAGTCAGATGTGGCGGTCAGCTGGAAATCCTGGGCCTGGTTGTTTTTCTGGGCCATTCTCACCCACCCCCTACTGGACTCATGCACCGCTTATGGCACGCAATTGTTTCAGCCGTTTTCTGATTATCGGGTGGCTTTTGACAATATTTCGGTGGTGGATCCACTTTACACCCTTCCCTTTTTGTTATGTTTAATCGGCGCCAGCATCTTGACCAGGCGCCATCCATGGCGGGGCCGAGTCAATCAGCTCGGGCTGGTGCTGAGCTGTGGCTATCTGCTCCTGACGTTTTTCCATAAACGCCGAGTCAACGAGGTCTTTGAAGCCGCCCTCGAGCGAGAGCAGATTACCTATTCCCGGCTGATCACCACCCCAACCATTCTCAACAACCTCCTCTGGCAAGGGCTTGCAGAAGGGGATACAGCTTTTTACTACGGGCAGTATTCTCTGCTGGATCCGGAGCCTGTTGTCAGGACGATCACCATTTTTCCCAAGCAGTGGCATTTGTTGGACGGGCATCAGGACGACAAAGATATTCAGACCATGAAGTGGTTTACAGATGGGCTCTACAATGTTACAGAGCGCCCCGATGGTCGCTTGATGTTCATCCACATGAAATACGGCCTAATGGGGCCGCAGGCTGATTCTTCGGCAAACTTTGTGTGGTTTTGGATGCTTGAAGAAAAGGAAGACGGCAGTTGGACTGGGCGGACTGCTCCGGAAGATCGGATGTTTGATGCGGATGATTTCAGGCGTTTCCGGGAGCGGGTATTTGGCAATCCGGCACCAGACTAAATCCGGTTGGTGCGCAGGTGTTGAATCGCCTCACGAAGGTTGGGGTGTTGGAATTCGAATCCGCTGGCGAGAATTTTCTGAGCCGAAACCCGACTGCCAGTCAGCACGGCATCTGCCATTTCGCCCAGCGCGAGTCTGAGTGCGAATTCCGGGGCAGGGAGCATCAGACCGGGGGCCTTCATGGCTGCCATGATTTCGCGCACAAATTCTTTATTGCGCAATGGGGTGGGTGCTACTCCATTGAACGGGCCGCTGAGGGATTCTGACTCCGCGAGATGCACAAATATCCCGGTGAGGTCATCGATGTGAATCCAGGAATACCACTGCTGACCTGATCCGAAATAGGTACCAAGGCGAAAGTGCAGCGGTGTCATAATTTTTGGGAGGGCGCCACCCCGTGTTGAAAGCACAAGACCAATTCGCACCCAGGCGGTTCGGATGCCGGTGGTTTCGGCGGCTTGGGTTATGGCATGCTCCCACACCTTACAGCTTTCTGCGAGAAAGCCGGATTTGCCGGGGGCAGAATTTTCTTCGAGCCATTCATCGTGGCGGTCTCCGTAATAGCCAATGGCTGATGCGGAGAGGAAGGCTTTGGGCTGGTGACCGGATTCTCGAATTTTTTCTGCCAGCAGGGTGGTTGATAGCACCCTGCTCGAGATGATAAGTTCTTTCCGTTTTTTGGTCCATGGCTGGTCAGCAATGCCGGCCCCTGCCAGGTTGATGACGATGTCTGCATGCTCAAGGGGCTCCGGATCGAGGGTACCTTCGGCGGGATTCCAGGCATAAGCCGGAAATCGGGCACTTAAATCTTTGGTGCGGCTGTAATGAAAGACCGTGTAACCGCGTTCAAGAAATGCATGGCTGAGGCGCAGACCGACCAGTCCGCTGCCTCCGCCTATCAGGACTGTGGGCATGCGTTGTTTTTTGAAGTGGAAATTAGTCTCTACTTTTGGAAGCAACAGCGTCCCGCGCAAAGTGTTGTCCGAACCATCAACAGCTGCACCGCCGAAATCTTACAGCCCATGAATTTCCGACTCACGTTTTTTTTGCTCTCTATCGCTTGTGGTTCTTCCATTCTGTTGTCATCATGCGGTGAGGGCAGTTCTGCCCCCAACCTGGTGGCCGGTCGTGAGGCCTCTGATCTCGTCATCCGTCAGGAAGCGGAGCCCGACGTACTCAATCCGATATGCACGGGAAGCGGATATGCAACCAATGTGTTTATGCACATTTTCCTCCCGCTGATGGAATATCACCCACGAACGCTGGAGTATGTCCCGGTCCTTGTGAAGGGAGAGCCGGAGGTCAGAGAGGTGACTGAGGGGCCTTATACCGGCGGTGTCAGGTATACGTATGAATTTCTCGAAGAAGCCCGATGGGATGATGGCACTCCCGTCACGGCGGCAGACTATGCTTTTACCGTCAAGGCGGCCCTCAATCCGCTTGTAGAAGGCAATCGGTGGCGGGGATACCTTTCGTCAATCAAACAAGTAGAAGCAGATCCGGTGAATCCGAAGCGATTCTCAGTGACTGTCTTTCCCGAATTTGCGGGTAGTCTGCTCACCAGTAGCAACTTTCTGATATATCCGGCCCACGTCTATGACGCTGACGGGCTCTTAGACAATATTGATATTGGGCAGCTTTCAGATGCTGATGCTGCCTCTGCGCTGGCAGCAGAAAATCCCGGGCTGGCCGGGTTTGCTGAAGCATTCAACAGCGAGAAATTTGCCAGAGAGCCCGGGTTTGTCCAGGGCTGCGGACCGTATGCACTGGAGGCATGGGAAACGGGGCAATACATCACTTTGTCCAAGAAACAGGATTGGTGGGGAGAAGCACTTGCATCTGAGCGGGATATTCTCGCAGCCTACCCCGAAAAGCTGATATTCAAGACCATTCCAGACCCTGCTACAACTGCCGCAATGCTGAAAAGTCAGGAAATTGATCTGGTATTCCTGCCCCCGAGCCGGGAGTTGATAGACATTCGCGAGAATGACCTGACTCGTGAGCACTATGATGTCATTGAAACGGAGACGGACGAAATTTACTGGGTACCGATGAATACGCAGAGTCGGGTCTTACAGGACCGCCGTGTCAGAAAGGCTATTGCGCATCTCATGGATGTGGATCAAATGCTTGAGGAGTTGTCATTTGGAATGGGCCAGCGCCTGATTGGGCCGATTCCCCCAAGCAGGGCAACCTACCACGATGGACTTCCGCTCATTGATTTTTCGGTCGAAAAGGCAGTGGCTCTGCTGGACTCGGCAGGCTGGATAGATTCGGATGGAAACGGGATTCGAGATAAAGAAATTGATGGGAATCAAGTCGAGCTAAAGGTCCGGTATTTTACATCTTCAGGGAGTGCTGTTGGCAAGCCGGCAGGGTTGTTGTTGAAGGAGAATGCCCGTCAGGCTGGTGTCGATGTAGACGTTCAATACAAAGAGTTCAAGGTCATCCAGAGAAACTGGGCAGAGCGCGACTATGACCTCTCACCAGCCAGAATGCGTCTTTCACCGGCGCCTTTTGACCCCAATCAGCGGTACCATACCAGTAGCGATCGTCCTGATGGAAGCAACATTATGGGATTTGGCAATGCAGAAAGTGATGCGGTCATTGAGAAAATCCGCTATGCTGAGGGTGAAGAGCGCCAACAAGCATATCTTGATTTTCAAGAGATTGTATATCGTGAGCAGCCGGCTATTTTCCTCTATTCACCCGTGAATGCGGTGATTGTGCACAATCGGTTTGATGCGTGGGCTTCTTCTCGTCGACCAGGGTATTTCCCGCAGTATTTCCGGCTTTCCGGGAGCAATTAAACCGGGAGCGCATGAGGAGGGGCCTATGCTGATTTATTTGCTCAAAAGGCTGGTGGCAGTCATACCGACCCTGCTCATAGTGACGGTCATTGCGTTTTTGCTGAGCAGGCTGACGCCAGGAGACCCTGTTGCACGTCTGTGCGGAGATACGGGTCCCGAAGATCGTCAGGGCTATTTCAACCAAAGGGAGGCCGACCGTCGGTATGCAGATTGTGCCAGGCTGCTGGGGCTCGACAAGCCTGCATTCTACTTTTCAGTGCTGCCACTTGCATTTCCCGACACCCTTTTTCGCGAGATTCGAACATTCCGGAGGCGAGCAGCCCGGCAACTTCTCCGCACCTATGGGAATTGGCCGGCAGTTGAGGGCTATCGGCAGGCTATTACTGAGGCGGTGCAAAAGCTTCCGCTGCAATCACAAAATAATGAAGGCCGGGATTATGTAACACAAATCCGAAGTCGTCTGCTGCTGTTGCATGTGACAGGAGGGGCTGCCAGGGCGGAGTATCTGATCGGGGAAATTGAGGCCTTGTCAGCTTCATTGGCACAAATTTCCCAGGATGGTATGGTGAAGGATTCCGGTGAATATGCTGAAGCCATAGTTGCTCTCAGGTCAGCTTACGGACAGATGGTGCAAGGTCGGGGCCGATGGAAACTGTTGCTGCCCACACTGCGGTGGTACGGATCAGACAATCAATACCATCACTGGCTCTCGGGAGTCATACAAGGCAATCTTGGCATCTCATATCAAGACCGAAAGCCGGTGGGAGAGAAAATTCTAGCGTCTGCGCGCTGGACGCTCCTCATCAATTCACTGGCCATATTGGGTGCCTTTACGCTGGCAATCCCCCTTGGGGTTTGGAGTGCTTCCAGGGAAGGAAGGCGTCTTGACCGGGTGGTCAGTTGGGTGCTGTTCGGCTTGTACTCTCTGCCTGCATTTTGGGTCGCAACTTTGCTGATTCTTTTTGTGACCACGCCTGAATATGGAATGTGGCTTGACTGGTTTCCTTCGGGCGGACTTGGTAATGCGTCTTTTGGTGTCGGCTTTTTGGCCAGAGCTCTTGATGTGCTGTGGCACATCACATTGCCCGTTTTGTGCCTCACCTATGGATCACTTGCCCTCATTGCCCGTCAGATGCGGGGGAGTATGGCCGAGGTACTTGGCCGTCAGTTTATTCTGACGGCCCGTGCGAAGGGACTGAGGGAGCAGGCGGTGGTGTGGCGTCATGCCTTTCGCAATGCCCTGTCTCCGATTATTACTTTGATAGGGTCTGTAGTACCGGCTTTGTTGGCAGGGTCAGTCATTATTGAATATATTTTCAGTATTCCGGGAATGGGTCAACTGACTTATCAGTCGATAGTGGCGGAAGACTGGCCAGTGGTTTTCGGGATTCTCCTTATTGCATCCCTTCTCACCATGCTGGGTAATTTGCTGGCAGATACGCTCTACACGATTTCCGATCCGAGGGTTTCTTTTCAAAAGAAAGGCGTATGAGCCGGATGTCTTCTTCTGCACAGGCTGGCGGCTCTATTATTGTTCCCCTATTTCGGGAACCACATGTGCGGCGTGGCTTATGGATTGTAGCCTTCATTGCATTCCTGAGTTTGTTTGGCGACTTTTTGGCCAATGACCGGCCATTGGCTTGCCGTCTGGATGGGGCTGTGTATTTTCCTGCGGCCAGGGGCATGATGGTGGATTGGGGCATCATTCGATGGCAGCCAGGCCTTGTGCCTGAGAAGTGGAAAGGGCGCTCTTACGACTGGGTGGTCTATGCTCCGGTAGCCTGGTCGGCGAAATCCATCGATCCGGTAAATATGAATGCTGTCGGTCCTTTTGAGCATCAGCGTCTCGATTCGCCGCGCTACAGGCACTGGCTAGGCACTGATCAATACGGACGCGATGTGGCAGCAGGCCTTGTGTCTGGGGCCCGGGTTTCACTCTCGGTTGGCCTTCTTTCGATGGTTCTTGCGGGTCTTATTGGACTCATTCTCGGCTCTTTGGCAGGTTATTTCGGAGATCAGGGTTTGTGTCTGACACTTGCCGAGCTGGGTATTCCTCTTGCGGGAGTGTGCATGGGCCTCTTTGGGACAATCAGCCTGTTGGCAGTTCCTGCTGATTTGTTTGGTAATGAATGGCTAAAATGGCTTGCCCTTTCCGTGTATCTCTCTTTATGGCTCGCTCTTTCATATGGTTGCGTCAGGTTGGTTCACCAATTCAAATGGGCAAGGCGGTCGATCACGATTCCCGCAGATCTTCTCATCATGAGGCTCATTGAAGTCTTTCAGTCTATTCCTGTCCTTCTTTTTATTCTTTCTCTTCTGGCACTTTTCACAACTTCTTCCCTTCTCTCCATCGCCCTCATCATCGGTTTTGTGCGGTGGACCACCATTGCGCGCTTTGTACGGGCCGAGTTGTTGAGAATTCGAGAGCTCGAATATATGGATTCGGCGCGTGCATCCGGCTTGACCCATTGGCGCATATTGATAGGTCATGCGCTTCCGAATGCCATGACCCCCGTTTTGATTACCCTGGCATTTGGAGTGGCATCGGCCATTCTTGCGGAGGCATCTCTTTCATTTCTCGGCATTGGGGTGCCTCAAGATACCGTGACTTGGGGAGGGTTGCTGCAGTCGGCTCGCGCCGATGTCAGCGCCTGGTGGCTTGCTCTCTTTCCGGGGGCTTTTATTTTCCTGACAGTGCTGAGCTTCAATCTCATTGGAGAGGGCCTCCGCAAGAGAGATAACAGATAGAGAATGGCAATTTCCGACTTCGAAAATAGATGGGTTCAAAAGTTTTGGAGCTGAAGGGTTATTTGATGGAGTCAGCAGGTATGTTCACATCAATAACCTCGCGAATGGCCTCGTTGTATATGGTCAGGGCCAGATTGTAATGCTTAATTTTCCACTGTCCATCAATGAGTTGGACGACTCCGGACCCCCGGCAGGTACCCATCCAGGTGTCGAGAAGCTCTTCGAACCAGCACAGGGTGCCATCTTCTGAGCAGTACCATTCACGGTGGTGAGGGGTGAAATCCCAGGCGCTTTCTTTTTGAAAATGAGGCATGGCCCACTCCTGGAAGGATTCTCGGGTCCACCGTTCAGAAGGATCTGTACCGAGGTAAATGCCACCGGGAGCCATACTGCCGAAAAAAAGGTCTTCATCGGCAGAAGCGGCAGCGCGGTGCCAGGCATCCAGAAATTGATTGAGGGAGGAATCCAGGGGCACTTTGCCCTGACTAATGACATGCTCAGAGGAAGATGCAGAATCGTGATTGTCTGTGGGTTGACAAGAATGCAGACTTCCCAAAAGGGCTGCGGTGAGAATGAGGTGTGTGAATCTGAGCATAGAATTCATAGCTGTTAGGCTGAAGATTTTCAATCAGAGCGTTGAGGGGAAAAACCCGACACTTCCGCCAACCCAATCTTTGTCTTTGTTGTACTTGACACCAACCATCTCACCTTTGGTCAGGCGGGCAAGGTTGTTGACAATCCTCGGACGGGGTTCGTCGTCTTCCCAGATGAGCAGCAATCGGACCTCGCATTTTGCGGGGCCGGTTGGCGTTTTGACAACGGGTGCGTATTCGACTTTTTTCTGTAGCAGGTATTGCTCAGGCTTTGTGATGCGGTCAATGTCCTGTTGGGTCGGGTTCAGGATGACACCGCTTCCCGAAAACGAGAATAATGGCTTCAGCACATACTGGTTGAGTTCTTCTGCCGTGCCGTTCCATTCATTGAGGAAAAATGCACGCGGTGAATATTGACTCCGGATCAGGGGGAGGGTGTATTTGCTGATGCGGAAAAACCAATGGGGGTGCCCAACCCAGTGGACATCTGTATCGTCGGAAAAAGAAAATTGCAGGTTCAAATCGGTACGGGCCATCAATTCGTCGAATATGACCCGATTGTAAATTCGTCGGATTGGAATGTGTGATCCCTGTTCATTTGTATAGTACAATTCACGCCCATTTTGGCGAATTTCAGACACGCATTTGACGGCAAGCCCGAGGTGATGTCTGGTGCCCCAGAAGTCAATCTGTGTTGGCTGCTTGTGTGGCTCCACCTCAAGCAATACAACCTGCTCGGGACGTTCAGGGCCAATAATTACGCGGCGAAGCAACTCGATGTACGATTCCTGATCGAGCGTGCCGAAAAGATGTGTATGATCGTCAGGTATTGAAAAGTGGCGCCGGTACATCTGTGCCACGAGGTCCTGATAGAAATAGAGAGAGGGGAAGCCCTGAACTTCAATCAACTGGGGTGTGAGCAGGCCATACTGATCGATGCAGATTCCAAAATCGAGTTGGAGGAAAGTGGTGTGATCAGATTCGCCATGGACGAGATGGTCGAGAGGCAGTGCGCCTGCAGACATGGCTTTGAAATCCGGGGCACAAATGATTTGAAGAATGTCTTCTGCCGCGGCAAGCATCCGTTCTTGCAGATACTCAGGAATAAAAACTGGGGTTTCAGCGATGCGAAACTCTGGTGCATGATCATATTCGAGAGCTATGTCTTGCAGGAAAGCCCGGTACTTTTCGGGTGTAAAATCAGCATTGTAGCGATCTCGAATCGAAGCAATCATCTGGGCACACTTTAAGGCCGGCATCCGGATGAGCAAAAATAATTATTTTGTATCTGGTATATGCGGAAAAAGGTCAAAGTGCTTGCAAATACGGAATCTGCCACGATTAGTGGCTGTAGTCGTCATTTATTTCTACTTGATCGTGGTCAGAATGGTCTGTCTGGGAAGTCAGCAATTGGACATGAGCTGCAATCATGGCGGTTGTTTTCCAATGATATCAGAAACCTTTCAGATAGAGGACCCAATTAACCAGCTTCGATTACGGCAGCGGTTGCCGTTTCCGGATTATTTGCTTCCGGAGAAAGTTCATCTTTTTCTACCCTGAGATTATCGATGATGAACTCTTGTCTTTGCGGAGTATTTTTCCCCATGTAGTACTCAAGCACCTGCTCAACCCGGGTTTCCTCATTGAGAATGACCGGGTCGAGGCGGATATCTTCGCCAATGAAATCCTTGAATTCATCAGGTGAAATTTCGCCAAGACCCTTAAATCGGGTAATCTCAGGCTTCCCTCTCAGCTTAGCGATGGCATCTTTGCGTTCTTTGTCTGAATAGCAGTAGAATGTTTGTTGCTTATCACGGACTCTAAAGAGCGGGGTGTCAAGAATATACAGGTGCCCCGCCCTCACCAATTCTGGAAAGTATTGGAGAAAGAAAGTCAGCAGCAGAAGTCGGATGTGCATGCCGTCGACATCTGCATCGGTGGCGATGACAACTCTGTTAAACCGAAGATCATCGATGCCATCTTCAATTTGCAGGGCATGCTGAAGGAGGTTGAATTCTTCATTTTGGTAGACCACCTTTTTTGTCAGCCCGAAGCAGTTCAGGGGTTTTCCTCTGAGGCTAAACACGGCCTGAGTCTGCACATCGCGGGCCTTGGTGATTGAACCGCTGGCGGAGTCTCCCTCGGTGATAAATATGGTGGTTGCCTTGCGGAGCTCCTCAGCTACTTTTTGCGCGCTATCGCTGAAGTGAACTCGGCAGTCCCGCAGCTTTTTATTGTGCAGATTGGCCTGTTTGGCTCGTTGGTTCGCCAGTTTTTTAATGCCAGCAATGTCTTTGCGTTCCCGTTCTGATTGCTTGATTCGCTTTTCCAGTTGTTTTGCAACCTCCGGATTGCGGTGAAGGAAGTTATCAAGGTGTTCTTTGATAAAGTGGAAAATGAAGGTCCGGATAGTGGGGCCGTTGGGGCCGATCTCAGTGGAGCCGAGTTTGGTTTTGGTCTGAGATTCAAAAACAGGCTCTTCCACTCTGATGCTCAGTGCGGCGATCACTGAGGCCAGGATATCCTTCCGGTCATAGGCTTTTCCAAAGTGTTCCTGCACAGTTTTAACCAATGCCTCCCTCAGTGCACTCAGGTGAGTCCCTCCCTGAGTGGTGTGTTGTCCGTTTACAAAGGTGTAATATTGCTCACCATATTGGTTGCCGTGTGTGATTGCAAGCTCTATGTCGTCTCCTGATAAGTGGATAATCGGGTATCTCAGTCCCTCAGCATTGGTTTTGCGCTCCAGCAGGTCGAGCAGCCCGTTTTTGGAAAGCAGCGTTTTACCGTTGAATCGAATTTTTAGCCCCGCATTCAGGTACGCGTAATTCCAAAGCTGATTCTCGACATATTCTGTACGAAAGCGGTACTTCCGAAAGACGGAGTCGTCAGGCCTGAACTCAACCAGTGTTCCATTGGGCTCATCAGATCGCCTGATATCATCTTCGCGAATTAACTCGCCGGCCTTGAATTCTGCAGACTTACTTTTTCCGTCTCTGGATGAAATCACCAGGAAGTGTTCAGAGAGGGCGTTGACTGCTTTTGTTCCGACCCCGTTGAGGCCGACAGACTTTTTGAATGCTTTGCTGTCGTATTTTCCACCTGTATTAATCCGCGATACACACTCCACAACTTTTCCGAGCGGAATTCCCCGGCCATAGTCCCTGATGCGCACCAGTCCGTCTTCAATGGTCACCTCAACTTGCTTCCCATGCCCCATGACATATTCATCGATTGAGTTATCGATGACCTCCTTGAGGAGAATGTAAATGCCGTCATCGGCGGCGGACCCGTCGCCCAACTTGCCGATATACATGCCGGGGCGAATCCGGATATGCTCCCGCCAGTCGAGGGAACGAATATGATCTTCAGTATAATCAACAGGTTGTGCCATGAGGGGAGTATTTTGTCAATGCAATGATTTCAATCCATTCGCGAACCCCTGCAGTCTTTGCCGCATGGGCTGCAAAACTGGCAGGACATTCATTTTCACCCCAAAAATAAACTTTTTGTTTGTATTTTGCAACACAAAGCCCCGTGTGACCTCATTATTCTTCTTCTTCGGAGCCCATTTGGTCATTTTCTTTCAGCTGGTCGAAGAGAGCATTGAGGCGGTACATTTCGTCGAGGGTGTCATCGAGGAAGAAATGGAGCTCTGGGATACGTCTGATTTGCCGGCGGATTCGAGAGCCGAGCGCTTGGCGGAGGTGTGAGACCTGCTCTTCGAGCTCGAGGATGACCTCCTGTTTACTTTGGTGGTTGTAGACGCTGAGATAAATTTTGGCGATGCCGAAATCGGGAGACATAATGACGTTGGTGACGGTTACCAGTGCTTCGGACCCGTAGATGTATTTGCCCTCCTGTTGAAGGAGCACACTGAAATGGCGCTTAATCAGTTCGCCGATTTGCTGCTGTCTAATGGTTGGCATAGTACGCGTGTTGTGGCAGGTGAATAGGGCATAACATTACACAAAAATGGGAACAATAGTTTGTTGACAGCTCCTCTTTTTTCAACAAATCGGGAAATTCCGACCTTTACACATGATGTCAAGCGGTAAATTAGATACTTCTGTAGCGTACTTAAAGGGCGTAGGCCCCAGAAAAGGGGACTTACTGGGTAAGGAGTTGCAGATTTATACCCTGCGGGATTTGCTGTTTCACTTTCCTTTTCGGTATGTAGACAGGACCAAATTTTATCGAATTGGAGACTTGACGGCCCATCATGATCAGGTGCAGTTGAAGGGTGTGTTGCGGGGTTTGCAGGTAGTTGGCTCTGGCCGCAAAAAGCGGATGACTGGCAGGCTCCGTGATGAAAGCGGAGTCATTGATTTGGTATGGTTTAAGGGGCTTCACTGGCTTGAGAAGCATCTGCAAATTGGTATGGAATACGTGGTATTTGGCAGAGTCAATGCATTCCAAGGCAGGCTGAGCGTCCCACACCCCGAAATGGAGGCTGCCACAGACGTGAGTGTCCGTCAGGCTGCCACTCTTTCTCCTGTTTATCCGAGTACGGAGAAGCTTGCTTCCCATGGGCTGGATGCCCGTGGCCAGCGCAAGCTCATCAAACAGGTCTTGCAGATTGTCGGGCCTGACGATATTCCGGAGACCCTCCCAGCTTCTGTGTTGAGTGCGTACCGATTTCCGGGCAGGGCCGAAGCATTGAGGGGCATTCATTTTCCGCGCGACACTGCAGAGATGCATGGTGCGATCAACCGTCTCAAATTTGAGGAGCTTTTTTTTCTCCAGCTGCGCCTCCTCCGGCTGCGCAATGCCCGCCGGGCTGCGGCTCGAAGTTTTGTATTTGATAAGGTCGGTGATTATTTTCTCAATTTCTTTCACCACCACCTCCCGTTTGCGCTGACAAATGCACAGAAACGGGTTATTAAAGAGGTGCGCCGGGACCTTGGGAGCGGGTGCCAGATGAACAGGCTTCTTCAGGGAGATGTGGGCAGTGGGAAGACCATCGTCGCTTTGATGTGTATGCTTATTGCCATTGACAATGGTTATCAGGCATGCCTGTTGGCCCCGACCGAAATTCTGGCCCGCCAGCATTTCGACGGTTTGGCGGGGTATCTTGAAAAAATGAATCTCCAGGTGGGGTTACTTACCGGAAGTATCAAGGGAAAGTCGAGGCGGCATCTGCTGGAAGCCCTGAAGGCGGGAGAAATCAACATTCTGGTCGGAACCCACGCTGTGCTTGAAGATCCAGTCGTGTTTCAGAATCTCGGACTGGCTATTACAGATGAGCAACATCGGTTCGGGGTAAAGCAGAGAGCGCGATTGTGGAAGAAAAGCCGGGAGTTTCCACCTCATGTTCTTGTCATGACAGCAACACCCATACCGCGCACTCTTGCCATGACCCTATATGGTGACCTTGACGTCTCGGTCATCGACGAGTTGCCTCCCGGGCGGAAGCCTGTTCAGACCTTGCATTGGTTTGAAAGCCAGCGCGCACGTGTTCACGGATTTATGCGTGAACAGATTGCGCTTGGCAGGCAGGTTTACGTTGTGTACCCGCTGATTGAAGAGTCCGAAGCCCTGGACTTGCAAAACCTCGAAGAGGGGTTTGTCGCGCTCCAGCGGGCATTTCCGATGCCGGACTATCAGATCAGCATCGTGCACGGACGCATGAAAGCGGAAGACAAGGATTTTGAGATGAAGCGATTTGTAGAAGGGAAAACACAGATTATGGTGGCTACGACCGTGATTGAGGTTGGAGTCAATGTGCCGAATGCGTCAGTTATGGTCATTGAGAATGCAGAGCGTTTCGGGCTGTCTCAGCTCCATCAGTTACGCGGAAGAGTCGGTCGGGGAGCCGACCAGTCGTTTTGTATTCTGATGAGCGGCAATAAGTTGTCGAATGAAGGCAAAGAGCGTTTGCAAACGATGGTTCGGACGACTGACGGGTTTGAAATTGCAGAGGCAGACTTGCGGCTCAGGGGGCCCGGAGATATTGAAGGGACGCGGCAAAGCGGTCTTGTTCAGCTGCGCCTTGCTGATCTGGCAAAAGATGGCACCATCCTTCAGGCCGCCCGAAAATTGGCCTCAGAAATTCTTCGGGAAGACCCGGGCCTCAACCGGGAAGCGTTCCTTCCCATCAGACGGCATATGGCCAAACTGGATAAGCAGGCCAAAGGGTGGAGCCGTATCAGCTGATAAAAGAGCGAAATCTTCGAAATTGATTGGTGCATAAACCTTTTCAGCCCGTTTGGACGTTCTTTGAGAGGAACATCACTGAAACGGCATAAAATTTTATACGTGAAGACCACAACCACAAGACTCATTGCCCTGCTGATTGCCCTCGGACTCTCAACCGCTGCATTCCGGGTGGCCGAAGACAATAACTACTTCGAAATTCTCAAAAATATTGAAATCTTCACCAATCTCTACAAAGAGTTGAACACCAATTATGTAGACGAAATCGATCCCGGCAAACTCATGCGGACTGGGCTGGAGTCGATGGTTGGGTCGCTCGATCCGTTTACCAATTATATACCGGAGTCACGAATAGAAGAGTTCCGGATTGCTTCGGAGGGAAAATACCGAGGGATAGGCGCCACAGTCCGGCGTAAAGGAGAGGAGTTGGTTTTAACGGATTTGTACGAAGACAGCCCTGCCAACAGATCAGGACTCAAGGCGGGAGATCGCATTCTGGCCATTGACGGGAAGACGACGCAAGGGAAAACGCCGTCTGAGGTGAATGAAATCTTGCAGGGATTTCCTGGCTCAGAAGTGACGCTTAGTGTCCAGCCCTTTGGAACGGACAAACCGGAAGAGGTTACGTTGGTCCGGGGCGAGGTCAGCATTGCCAATGTGCCTTATTCGGGAATGGTCAGTGATGAGGTTGGCTACATCAATCTTACCACCTTTACCCGAGATGCAGGTAAGAATGTGCAGAAGGCCCTGCGAGATTTACAACGCGAGAATCCGGATATGGAAGGAGTCATTCTCGATCTGCGCGGCAACGGGGGAGGACTGTTGACCGAGGCGGTGAATGTGGTGAATACCTTTGTGCCAAAGGGCGAATTGGTCGTTTCAATGCGGGGTAAGTTGGAAAACAGGAACCGCGATTTCAAAACGATGGCTGAGGCAATTGACACTGATATCCGTGTGGCAGTTCTGATTAACAGCAAATCGGCATCAGCTTCCGAAATTGTCTCCGGAGCCATTCAGGATCTGGACCGTGGTGTCTTGCTTGGGCAGAGATCATATGGCAAAGGGTTGGTGCAAAATACCATGGATGTTGGCTATAACTCCCAGCTCAAGGTAACAACAGCGAAGTACTACATACCCAGTGGCCGATGTATCCAGAGTGTCAGGTACAAAGATGGTGAGCCGTTGCAAATCCCGGATGAGGAACGCAGTCAGTTCAAGACCAGAGGCGGGCGCACTGTGCTCGATGGCGGGGGGGTGAAGCCGGACGTTATGCTTGAAGAGGCTCGTGATGTGCCGCTCATTAAGTCGCTCGATGATGGGCTCTGGATTGTTGATTTTGCATCTGTGTATTGCCAGGGAATGGATTCAATCAGTGACGCACGTGATTTTGTATTTCGCGATTTCGAAACATTCTCTGCATTCCTGAGTGATTCAGAGTATCATTTTGAGTCAGCTGCCGAAAAAGAACTCAAGGCATTTGAAGAAGCAGTGGAGGATTCAGGAGAAGCGCCACAGGTAAGCGAGGAGCTCGCTATCTTGTATCGCAAACTTGACGAATCCACTGGCAGGGTGATGGAGATGCGCCGTGAGGAGATATTGAGTCTGATTCAGCAGGAAATTGTCAGCAGATTTTATTTTCATAGGGGGCGGGTAGAGAATGGGTTAAATAATGATCCGCAGGTCATTGCAGCCATCGAGGTGCTGATGGATCAAGACCGCTATGCTACCATTCTGAAACCTGAGTGAGGCAACCCATCCCGGGTGCCAGTTCGAAAGACGGGACACATGACAAGTCGGATATTATGTCTGGAAACCGCCACGGAGGTTTGTTCTGTTGCCGTGGCCATTGACGGGCGGGTTGTGGGCCATCGCGAAGCAGCGCAGCCTTGGGACCACGCTTCCCGGGTCACTGTCCTTATCGGAGAATGCCTGAAGGAGGCCGGCATGGACATTGGGGAGCTCAGTGCGGTAGCTGTCAGTGTCGGGCCCGGCTCATACACTGGTCTTCGGGTCGGATTTGCCTGTGCCAAAGGTATATGCTCAGGGCTGGGCATTCCCTTGATCGGAGTTGATACCCTTCATTCTCTCGCGCTGGCGGCAGCCAGCGATGGGGACGATGCCGAATCATATATTATCCCAATGATTGATGCCCGCCGACTTGAAGTCTACGCATCTGTGTATGCCCCTGATGGGCAAATGGTACAACCACCCTCAGCCCTCATTCTTGAGCCTGCATCTTTTCACGACTATTTCTTAGGAGGCCCGGTTGTCTTTGTGGGCAACGGCGCAGATAAGTGGCGGACTCTGACCGCCAATTCGGATAAATCGCTTTTCCCAAACATTCGCTGCTCAGCCCTTCATCTCATCAATCCCGCCAGGGAAGCATGGCGAGCAGAGGCGTTTCAAAACTTGGCATACTTTTCGCCATATTATTTGAAACCACCAAACATAACTCAACCCAAAAAAAAGTCTTGAATATTTTTTCAAACGTCAGGTGTTCGGATTTTTCTCTGTAAAAAACTGTATTTCATGCGTTTGTGGGTTCAATTGAGTGAATTTTTTTATCTGGTGGCTGATATGAAATTTTTTCAAATCAAAAAACAGTCATTTACCTGCCCGTAGGAGGTGCCGATACCGAAGGGCAGTCAACAGATTGATTATTCAAACAAACTTGATCATGGGAAAAGAAAAAAAACAAAGACTGGTTCTGAAAAAAGGCCGCAAAACCATTGAGCTCGATTACCTCGAATTGCGCAAAGCGGTGCTTGTGCTGCGCGCAGTCAATCACGACCTACGGCAACAGATTATAAAACTGCTGGAGGAAAAGGGTAATCTCAGTGTGACTGACATTTATGTTCATCTTCGCCTTGAGCAGTCCGTCGCGTCGCAACACCTCGCCATCTTGCGCAGGGCTGGGGTTGTGAAAACAGACCGTCAGGGTAAGTTTATTTTGTATTCACTTGATGCAGAGAGGCTTTCTCAAATTTCAAGACTAGTCGAAGAACTGGCAGAATAAGCGCTGTCTTCCAAACATTTGCCTTATTTCGGCAAGACAAAACCGTTTCAATCCAAGCCCGTTGGCACTGTGCTGCCACCGGGCTTTTTTATTTTGTGTCTTTTTAATTTCATTTTTCTTACTTTTGTTTCTTGCGGATTCCTGAACTCCAAAATGGATTTCGAAAATCTGGTGTATCCCTTTCTCAAAGCCGACCCAAATCTTTTGTACGCTTATTACTTGTCATGACCACGAAACACCTGACACTTATGGGTTTAAAATGGAAGGATATCGATTTTGCTGCCGCAACCATGCGTGCACTCGCTCACCCTCTCAGACTGAGCATTCTCCAGTACATAATTGACAATAAGACGCCCTCTGTCAAGGATATCTACAAAGGCCTGGATTTGGAGCAGTCTAACACCTCTCAGCATCTGACTATTTTAAAAGAGGTTGATCTGGTGCGGGCTGACAGAGCTGGCAGGAAGATGATTTATACAGTGAATACCGATCGGCTCGGGTACATCCACGGATTGGTTGAAAAGTATATTCAGGAAGCGGAAAAGTAATTTCCTGAAAAATTCAGCGAAAGGAGAGGAGATACCTTAGCTCGTTTTATTCAACTTTCTTTGATCGGCTGTCAAAAAATTTTCTCTGAAACAGCAGGATATTGAATACGCCGATGGTAATCGCGCTGTCGGCAATATTGAATACTGGCTTGAAAAATGTGATGTGGCGCTCTCCGAACACTGGAATCCATGACGGAAGGAAGCCTTCATAGACAGGAAAATACAGCATATCTACCACCTTGCCATGCAGAAATCCAGCGTAGCCTCCTCCCTGCGGAAGTAATTCTGCAACCCCTCCGTGGTAATGTGAAGCTGAAAAGAGTAATCCGTAGAAGGCACTGTCAATAATATTTCCAAGCGCTCCGGCCATTATCAGGGCAAAACTCAGAAGCAGCGATTGGGGGGCTTTCTCGTGGATCAACCTGAGAATAAACCAAAATAGAAATCCAACCGCAATGATTCTGAACAGACTCAGTGCGAGTTTGCCATAAGAGCCACCGAGCGTCCACCCAAAGGCCATGCCTTCATTTTCAACAAAATGGATTTGTGCCCAATGCAGACCGAAGATGGGAATGAAGTCCCCATAGTTCATGTGCGTCTTAACCCAGACCTTGACACTTTGGTCGATAAGGAGGACACAAAAAATAACGAGCGCAACAAAAATTTTCTTATTCAAGATTCCTGACATTGAAAAGGGACCACTGTAGAACGGGAAATTTCACGGAAAGATTGAGCCTTGCCTCGATTTTTCCTGCGTGAGCCCCCAAAAGTCCGGGTTATCGCTGGGTTTGTTTAGCTTCGATGCAAAGGGTAGCATGGGGCACAGCTCTGAGTCGTTCTTTGGAAATCAGTCTGCCGGTGTCACGGCAAATGCCGTACACTTTATTCTGAATCCGAATCAGGGCATTTTCAAGGTGCTGAATGTGCTTTCGCTGCCGGCCTGCCAAAGAATGCAGCCGTTCAATTTCTACAGAGCTGGCTCCGTCGTCGAGGCTTCGAACTCTGTTGTCAGGATTGTCGGCACCCTCCGAGAGTTGGCTCAGGTAGGTGTCAAGTTCTTTTTGTGCGGCCGCTATTTTTGACTCAATCAACTCCTTGAATTCCTGGAGTTCAGTGTCAGAGTAGCGGGTTTTTTCTTGTTGTTCGACCATTGTTCGGGTGTTTTTTGGTAAGGGAGAATAAGGGTGTGATTTTTTACTGTGAATGATTGAAACACAGCTCAAAAAATTTCTGCAAAAATAGGGGTTTTTTGGGAAATGAGTCCGATTTTGTGCATACTTAGGGTCAATACAACAGATTTTGTTGGGAGATAAGTGCATCAAACAGGAAATGAATGGTGGGTGTGCTATTGTGGCGCCTCTCAATTGGGGGCTGGGCCATGCAGCCCGATGCATTCCTTTGATTCGCGCTTTGGAAGAAGCCGGATCACTGGTGGTGCTTGCCTCAGATGGCAGTGCGCTCGATTTGCTGCGAGCTGCCTTTCCGCATCTTCCTTCATATGAATTGCCGTCATACGGCATCCGCTACCGATCGACATCCATGGTGCGCAATATTTTGGCTTGCACCCCGAACTTCCCACGAGTAATTCGTGCAGAGCGCCGTGCAATCCGAAAACTCGCTACTCGCTATGGGGCATCATGCATTTTCTCCGATAATCGGCCCGGCTGTTATCACCATCATCTCCGAAGCATTTACATTACCCACCAACTCAATGTGCCGACCCCCCAGCCATGGTTGTCGCCTATAGCCACAGCTCTCCACCGATGGCTGATGAAACCCTTTCATGATATATGGGTACCGGATCATGCCTCCGAACCATCGCTTGCCGGGGGGCTATCGCATCCAGAGCACTTTGATTCCCGCATCAGGTATATAGGTACCCTGTCTCGTTTCATTCCATCCGGTCCTGCTGACCAGTATTCTCTGGCATGGGACTGCGCTGTCCTTGTATCCGGTCCGGAACCGGAGCGCGCTCGATGGGAGAAACAGGTTCTCAGTCAGCTGGCCCGCGTCAAAGGGAAGCATATTGTTGTCAGGGGGAAGCCTGGGCAAGGAGATACACAGCTTCGTGAGTGTGCTCCTCACATCTCTCTTGCCAATCATTTACCTGATGCGGCCTTTCGTGAGGTTCTCCTGACGAGCCGAACCATAGTTAGCCGTTCTGGATATAGTTCGCTGATGGATTATGAGCAGCTCGGCATTTCAGCTGTGCTTGTCCCCACTCCGGGTCAGCCGGAGCAGCAGTACCTCGCAGAGTTGATGGCTCAAAGAGGCAGGCACCGGGTTCTTTCACCGGACACTATGGATTTGCATGCCCTGCTGCAGGGATTCTGAAGGTGGGGAGGTGGCGAATCAGTTTATATGGTTCATGGCTCTGGCAATTCCCTGGACTGCAAATAACTGGACGCCCTTGATGGCTCGTTCAATACATTCGGGCAATGCTGCCCGCTCTTCGCCTGTCCATGGTCCAAGCACATACTCAATCTGGCGCCCAGGCCCGAAATCGTGACCTATTCCGAAGCGCAGCCGCGGATAGGCATTGTGCCCCAGTACCTCTGAAATATTCCGAAGTCCGTTGTGCCCTCCATCAGAGCCCTTACCCCTGAGGCGCAGCTGTCCAAAGGGCAAGCTTACATCGTCAACCACCACCAGCAGGCGCTCGGCAGGTACATTGAGCTGCTGCATCCAGTATCTGACGGCTTTGCCGCTAAGGTTCATATAAGTGGAAGGTTTCAGCAAGACGAAGGTGCGGCCACGAGTCCGGAATTCGGTCATCGCACCAAGCTTTTTGGTACTCCAATCAGCTTTGAACTCTTTGGCGAGTGCATCGAGAATTTCAAATCCGATGTTGTGACGCGTCCCGTCGTATTGTGTTCCGATGTTGCCAAGACCGGCGATGAGGTATTTCATATCTTGTGGTCATGTTTTGGACTGCCTATCGGTCGGCAAAAATACAGGATGTGCGCCAATTTTTGGGTGTTCTGACTCCCCGCCGCTGCGCGAACGCCCTGATGGTGTATTTCTCCTACCTGATTTCTCGTCTGATTCACCGGCCTGTGCACTTCGGAATGCCCATTACGGTCTCAATCGAGCCGACGACATCCTGCAACCTGCGGTGCCCGGAGTGCCCTAGTGGTTTGCGGACATTTACACGACCCACCGGTATGCTTGATGCTGCTGAATTTCAGACCTGGATAGATCAATTCAAGCACTCCGCCCTCTACCTCATTCTCTACTTCCAGGGAGAACCATTTATTCATCCGCAGTTTTTCTCCCTCATCCAGAAAGCCCGGCAAGCCGGGCTCTACACCATCACCTCGACCAATGCCCATTTTTTAGATGATGCTCGCGCGCGAAAGGTAATTGAAAGCGGCCTGAGCAGACTCATTCTTTCCATTGACGGAGCAACTCAGGAGGTTTACCAGCAGTATCGTGTCGGAGGTCGCCTTGATACCGTGCTCTCCGGCGTGCATCGCCTCGTAAAATGGAAGAAGGCCCTCAATGCTTCCCACCCATATCTCGTCGTTCAGTTTTTGGTCTTCAGGCCAAATGAAGGGCAAATTGAAGAAATGAGAGAATGGGCCAGTCATGTCGGAGTCGATGAGTTTCAGCTGAAAACTGCGCAGCTCTACGAGTACCAAAATGGGAATCCGCTGATGCCACGCTCAGAACACCTTTCCAGATATCAAAAGTTGCCTGACGGCACCTATCGCTTGAGGCACAAACTCTTGAATCATTGCTGGCGGTTGTGGCATACTTCGGTCATTACCTGGGATGGCCGCGTGCTGCCCTGCTGTTTCGACAAGGATGCGCGTCACCAGCTTGGCTCCTTGCGCATTCACCCATTTCGAGCAATATGGCAGGGTGCGCTTATGGCCCGGTTCCGACAGAAACTCCTCCGTGGGAGAGCTGAAATTGATATCTGCACCAACTGCACCGAAGGGTGTCGTGTGAATCCCGCAAAAATGAGTTGACCCCACGGGATTTCTCTTTGTGGGAAAAATTTCGCATTCCCCTTTTAGGGCTTAAAAAACATATATACGTTTGTTTTTCACAGGAAAAGGGCCGATATTTGCTAGTCCGACCAATTATCGGAAAGCAGTCAGGAGTTTCAAAAAAAGCAAGTTTTGGCAAAACAGCGGGACTCCGTTCTCTTTGTTCCGCAGTAATCAGACTCCACAAAATTTGATAAGGCGAACGAAAAATCCATGGATTCAGCCTGTTATCCGGGTTGACAATGGAGGTCATTGCCTGCAAAAAATGTGTCCATAGCGGACATATTGGGGGGTATTTGGGAATGATGTTTGCATGACATACAGGAGTTGACTATCGATGCTGAAAATAATGGCGTAATGGGACATAAGACAATTTTATTCGGACAATTAGATTTCGGCAACGCGAAGAGTTTCGAGCGCGTCCGAGACATGGCTATTCAGCGAGCTGAGGTCTACTATCGGGGAGACATCCTCATCGACTTGGAGGCTATTTTTCAGGCCGATCAGCTCAGTTTATTGATTCAAAAACACAGCTTTGCGCACGAGTTCGACAAAAGCTGGCGGAATACTGTCAAGCTGATTCAGCACGCCTCACAGTTTGCGGTGTCGGGCCGGATATATGGGTGGCTGGTTGAAGAGGGTTCAGTTTCGGCTTCGGTGGTTATTGAGCCTGATAATGATCATGGTTCAGTCCGCCACTACCAAAGGGCTGTTGGGCTCCTTGAGTCTGAAGGAATGCAAAAACAAGAGGAGGCTCTTGAGCTTCTCAATCATGCCATTCAGGCGCACGAGGGTCATGCTCAGGCGCTGCATGCCAGGGCTGAGCTCTGGTGCGAGCTTGGAGAAAAGGATCGTGCATTGGACGATTATACATGCAGTATCCGTTGGGCGCCAATCCTTCCGGAGGGGTATCTCGGCAGGAGTCGGATGTACATAGAAGCGGGTCAATATGAAGATGCCATTATGGACTTGACCTCAGCCGTGAAATTCGGTATTCCCCATCAATCCTACTATTGGGAGGCCCGTCAGATGAAAGCTGAGTGCTTTATGCGCCTTGGGGATTTCCGCAACGCAGAGCCCGAATGGAGACTTTTGAGCCGCCGGAAATTTTCGCCTAAAGACCATCAGGCCGGTATTCCTCTGCAGATTGCTGCACGCTACGGGAGGACGCTCCTCGAGAATGGCAAGGCAGATGAGGCAATCCGAATGATCGAATCAATGGTTCTTGAAAATGGCCATTCTCAGAGTACTGTTCCGCTGGCTGATCTCTTGCTCATTCGGGGGCTGGCCATGAAGAAAGCCGGAAAAAAAGGGTTTCTCTCAGTGCTTCGGGAAGCAGCCCGTGCCGGCAGTGAGCAGGCTGCAGATCTTCTGCTGACTACCGCCTGAGTTTGCATGTATCAGAACAATTCTTCAAAAACGGTCATTACCACTTAGATTTTGGGTAATGACCGTTTTCTGTATGTGTTGGTGTTTCCAATCCAGCCAAAGTCATTGATTGAGGTGCTCTGCCACTCTGGTGTGAGGGCGAATTATTGAACTCCATGATTGAAGCCGTCGGAATTAAAAGTTGGGGAATTATTGATTGGGACGGACAAAAACCGCTTCTTATTGCAGGGCCCTGCAGTGCAGAAACCCCTGATCAGGTTATGGAAAGTTGCAGAGGTGCTGCATCTCAGGGGGCACACCTGCTGAGGGCGGGCATCTGGAAACCGCGCACCAGACCCGGCACCTTTCAGGGGGTTGGAAAGGAAGGTCTCAAATGGCTTGCAGATGCCAGTGCACAAACCGGGAAGCCGGCTGCGGTAGAGGTGGCCTCCCCGCGGCATGTGGAAGATGCCATAAAAGCAGGGATACAGGTGCTGTGGATTGGTGCCAGAAGCACAGCCAACCCATTTACGGTGCAGGAAATTGCAGACGCCCTCTCTGGAGTAGAAATCCCGGTATTGATTAAGAATCCCATCAATCCAGATCTTGATCTTTGGGTCGGGGCAGTGGAGCGCATTGCACAGGCCGGGATCTCTCGTATTGCGCTCATTCACAGGGGCTTTTCGACATATAAATCAGCTCCGTATCGGAATGCGCCGATGTGGCAGATTCCCATCGAAATGCGCCGGCGCTATCCGAATCTGGAAATCATCTGCGACCCCAGCCATATCTGCGGAAACCGTTCGCTGCTGGCAACTGTCTCACAACTGGCTCTCAATCTCGATTTTGATGGTCTGATGATTGAAACACACCCCAGACCAGATGAAGCATGGAGCGACGCCGCGCAGCAGGTGACTCCCGACCAGCTTGGATCCCTTCTGGTGCCACTCATCGCCCGTCATCCTGAATCGACAGACCCGGAATTTACGGCCAACCTGGACGCCCTGCGATACGACATAGACCGCCTCGACCATGAAATCATTGATTTGCTTGCCAGACGAATGATGGTCTCTCAAGAGATTGGTCGGTATAAAAAGCGGCAGGATGTGACAGTGCTCCAATTGAATCGGTGGAGCGAGATATTTGAAAGCCGCGTAAAATCGACCATTGATGCGGGGTTATCTCGTGATTTCGCCTCAGAATTTATTCAGGCCATCCACAATGAATCAATTCGGCAGCAGCTGAATGTGTTGGAAGACGAGGGACATTCCTGAGGACCTCCGCAACCAACTGACCGGCGTTGATGTTTCATTCGTGTCGTTTATCTCCAATTTTACCCCGATGCCCTCAATTATCCTTTTTGATGGTATTTGCAACCTGTGCAATGGTTTCGTACAGTTTGTCATTAAGCGAGACCCTCGCGGCATTTTTCAGTTTGCCTCCCTTCAGAGCCCTCCGGCTGAGCGTCTGCTAACCGATCATCCTGAGCTCCTTGGCAACAAACCCGATACAGTTGTTCTCATCGAAAACGGAGCCATTTACACGCATTCAGATGTGGCGCTGCGGGTTGCCTCGAAACTTGGCGGAGTGTGGTCAGTTTGTCTGATTGGGTACGTCCTCCCAAAGCCTATCCGAGACTGGATATACAGGTTGGTGGCCCGAAACAGGTATCGGTGGTTTGGTAAGAAGGAGCAATGCATGGTGCCCACACCTGCTATCAGGAAAAGGTTTCTGATTGATTAATCAATCCAGTTTTTTCCGAAATGTCTCTTTCATTGTTAGCACGCTCAAGGTAGAGACCAAAGCTGCAAAGGCCAAATACCATGCTGGAGCAAAACTGGACCCACTTTTTTGGATCAGCCATGTAGCCAGCAGAGGAGTGGTACCACCAAATATGGCAAGGGCAACGTTGTAGGAGAAAGAAAGGGCACTCACTCGGATTGGGGTTGGGAAGTTTTCACTGAGAAATGCCGGAATAGCCCCTTGAGACGCCCCGCAAAAAATGGCAAAAATCAACAGTCCTGCAAAAATGCCAGTTTCGCCATCCATGCCGAAGAGCATGTAGACCGGGATGGCAGACAGCAGGAATCCGACTGAGCCAAAAAGAATGATTTTTTTACGTCCCACTTTATCAGAAAGGTGCCCGAGAAGTAGGGTAACAACCAGGACCAGGGCCATGGCAACTGAGTTCAGGTCGAGTGCCTGTGAGAGGGGAATGTGTTCGGTGTTTGACAGGTAGGTGGGCAGGTAGATGAATGGCATATAAAAACCAACTGCAAAAATCCACAGAACCCCAGTTATTTTGATCATGGTGATTCCGTGGCTCTTAAATGCGTCAGCAAGAGGCGTCTTGATGAGCCGGCCAGAGCTGCGAAGTTTGGTAAACGAGTCGGACTCACTGATGGTGCGGCGCATCAGCAGAGCGTAGATGCCGAGTATAAATCCAATCAGGAATGGTACGCGCCATGCCCAATTCGTAATCTGCTCCGCGGAAAACACACTTTCTACGGCAGCGCCGACAGCAGAGCCAAGCAAAATACCAGCGACAGCACAGAAGGTGGTCCAGGCACCATAGTAGCCGCGCCTGCCCTCTGGAGCCTTTTCAACAATAAACGAGATGGAGGTCGTTAATTCTCCACCCACAGACACCCCCTGAATCAGTCGCATTGCAGTGAGCAAAAACGGTGCTGCAACGCCAATAGCGGCATGAGTTGGAAGAAGCCCCAGCCCTACTGTTGAAAAAGCCATCAGGATGACTGACAATACAAGTGCCTGCTTGCGCCCCCGTTTATCACCGATGTACCCAAATAGAATTGCCCCGAGAGGCCTCATCAAAAACCCTGCTGCAAAGACGCCGAACACGGAAATCATCGCGGCAGTCTTGTCTTCTGTCGGAAAAAAGAGGGGCGCTATGACCTTGGCCATGTAGCCGTAAACGGCAAAATCATACCACTCAAGAATATTTCCGACCGAGCCGGATACAAGCATTCGGATGTCTGAGCGGGTCTTGTATTCAGCCCTCATGTCCTGAACTTTACAGTCAGTAAAATATTATATAGGTAAAATAATAAAGAAGCAAAATTACCCAATCTTTTTTAGTCTTGAAAATTTCAGATTGGTTAATTGGTACTTCAAGAATAAAATTGTCAAATCTCATTGAATTTATTTTCTAAACCATCCCTGAAAACCTATGTTTCTTCTCGAAATAGGCTCATGCCTTTTCTTAAACCTTTTCACCGTCGCAACACAGGCATGTCAGCGCGTGCTGCTCATTTTTCGGCCACCTACGATCGCTACGCGCCGTACGTGTTCGCACTTGCTGTCAAAGTGACTGGTCATGAAAACGGTGCCTGCAAAGTGGTTCGTGATGTGTTTAAAGTGCTGTGGGAGCGGGAATTTGCATTGTCAGTGATTCCTGTAGAAATCAATCTGTCTGCTTTACTCCTGATGACGAAGGAGGTGGCTGCCCGGATTCAGGAGGAAAACGAATTGAGTGGGTGGAGGTCCGAAGGAGTGAGGGAAGTTCAAGCAGAAGAGTTAATGCCGGCCCTTGCACTCAGGCATTTTCTCTTGGATGGCATGAGTACGGATGAGATAGCGACACATTATCATACTGGAGTCAATCATATTAAAGCCCTGATTACTGCTGCTCTTCGGGATGTCATCAGGTGCGCAGAATAAGTGATGGAGAAGCACCTGAAGGTGCGTAAAGAAAATGAGTAAAGACCAACTGATCAAGTCCGGATTGCTGGAACAATATGTACTGGGTCTGACAACCCCAGAAGAAAACAGCCATATTGAGGAAATTGCAGGGCGGGACCCTGAGGTGCGGGAGGAGATTGAAGCCATGCGTCAGGCTCTTGATCAATATGTGAATCAGCAAAGCATTCCACCACCACCTTCACTGAAGCAAGAGGTGATGGATGCCATTCAGGTAAGGCAACCCGTTGTGGAGGAGGAATTCAGCAGGGTCAGCCTGTCTCGGGTACTGCTTGCGCTCTCGGTAGTGGGCTTGATTGCTCTTGCTTGGTTTTCATTCCGGCAACGTCAACAATTTGACCATCAGTACTCTGTGATGGTGTCAGAATATCATCTTTGCCAGAAAGAGTTGGAATCTCTTGAAGCAAAGATGGCTCCGATAACTGCTGACCTATCGACTCTCATCGATCAGAATACTCGTCATGTGCACGTCCGAAGCCTTGATCCGAAAGGTGATGCCCTTCTTGTTGTGTACTATAATCCGGATCAAACGGACGCCCTCTTGCACGTTGTGAAAATGCCCGCTGCCCCCGAAGGCCACCAGTATCAGGTGTGGGCTGATGTAGAAGGCAAAATGATTGACATGGGCACCTTGGGGCACGTAAAAAAGAACAGTTTGCATCACCTCCGCCTTATTCCAAAGGCCGAAAGCCTCAATGTCACCATCGAGCCTATCGGTGGGAGTGACCATCCGACTGTGGAGACCCTTTGTGCAAACGGCAGGGTGTGAGGTGCTGATGGCTCAGTCAGCTGTTGAGGATGGCCCGATGATCTTTTCCAATATCTTACGGGTAATGACGTACGTAGGCTGGACACCCTCCAGCCCCAAACTGCCGGATGCAAGGGTGTGGCCAGTCAGCAGCGGATTGTCTGAGGCGTAGTAAGCGTAACGCAGTTTGACACCTGAGTCAATGCTGTTCCGGATGCGCGAGGCCGCCTGGATGGCCTTTTGATAGTGCGCACCTTCCATTTCCAGCCCGATGGCTTTCCAGCTTGATTCGAGGAAAAAGCGGAGCACCTCCTGATTTTGGAGAGAGGTGCCAAGCACGGTAATCATGGGCCCTTCGAAGACTGGAATATCCTGGTCGGAAAAATCAGCAATTGTCAAGTCATTGTCAAGTGGATAGTTGTCTGTCGTACCCTCAAACACATAGGCAGTGGGCAACATGATTTCCCCCTTATTACCGCACAGAATGCCTGCTTTCCCCATAATTGAAATTGATGCGACGTTGAGGGAGGGGTTTTCCGGAGCTTCTTCAAATGGTTTGAGGAGTTCGTCCATAGTCTCGAAGGCCTGTTCTCCAAAGGCATAATCCATGACCAGTAAAAGTGGTTTTTCGCGGGCAATGTGATCAAAATCGACAGGGAGTTCAGGCGATTGGAACTCAGGCATGAGACGGGCGAGATCAAATATCTGGACAGAAATATTAGTGCCGGTCAGGTCATCAAGCCGGTGCATGCCGTGGTCGGAAGCATAACGTGCTACCTTGGCCCTCAAGGCCGAATGGCGGGGCTGGCTGAGGGTTTCTATTTTTTCTTTCAGACTGTCGCCGACAGTTGTGTCGGTCAGGAGGGCCTGTTCGGCGTACAGCAGGTTCATGACACTGTGGAGGTTGGCACTGATGATGTGGAGCGGGCGCTCAAATAAGCCATTCTCCACCAAAAATGACTTGATATGATTTGCCCAGTACTCTCCATATGTATGGTGTCCAATTTTCTCTCTCAAGTCGCTCGAAAAACTGATTTCCCGGTCGAGTTGCTCATCAGTTTCATCAAACGAACGTTTGCCGAGCCAATAGGTGATGTGGAAAATACTGTTGACCCCGGCGCTTTGGTCAAAGTCCTGACACGCTTGTACGGTCTCGCGAAAACTCCTCCCGAGCAGGGTGCTCAGGTAGGTGTAGGCCACTTCCCGGTTGAGGTCTTCAGCTTGGCTTTCTTCGAGGACCAGTTGCTCAAGCATCAGCCACTCTCGGGATGGCCGCCCTTTCTGATCGGTGGCATTATGGCGGATTTTCTCCGCTTCAATATACATGAACGTAAGGTGGGTTAGCACGTCGTAGATATCTGACCTTCCTCGGGTCATTTCAATAAACATCTGTTGGTCGTCAATGCGGTAGCAGTTGCGCCGCCGTTTGGCGGGGACAATGGGTTCAAAGTGTGATTCTTCATATCCCTCTCTTGAAATCAGCCTGACATACCGGCATTCTTCAATACCTCTTGGAAGGCGCTCGAAAATGTAGAGGAGCCCTTTGAGCTCTACCTTTTCGGGGTCTGCAATTGATCCGTAAATTTCGGGACCGAGTTGCATCAGGGCTTCGATCATTGATTCTCCGGAAACGCCCAGTGGCTTATAACTGCCGCGGATAAACAGGTGCCGCATAGCAATGTACAGGCGTTGGATGGCGGCCCTTGATTCCTGGGGTTTGGTTCGATTCAGAGGCATGGAATGAATTTCAACAGCGTATAATCTGACAAAATACTCAATTTTCGAATACCTTTTTCATGCTGACATCCATTTCGGGCCATTGCCGGAGAAAGGCATCCGGGAAATGAAACCATGTCACAGCGGCCACCGGCCACAGCGGCACTTCATTTTCGGGCAGGCCAATGGCAGCGAGGACCTTGTGTTTGACAAATCCGCCGATGGTCTCAAGGCGATGCCAATCATCAGGCTGAAGTTCGGGATATTGGTGGTCAGGATAGGCATGGCGGAAGGCTTCTGCAAACGCATGAAGCCCGGTATCGTAATATGAACGGGGGTTGAGTGTGCCAGCCATCAGTTGGGGGGCTGACAGAATTATAGCCCGGTCTTCCCGGTCGAGCTCGAGGGTATGCAAAGCGTTGTGTTTTGGGGTCGGGAAGGGGTGGCCATAGATGAAGATGGGGTCATAGGCCTTCATAAGTGGGTCTTCTGTCCGAAAGGCAACCGTCACGGCTTTGATGGCAACGGCAGCTCTCAGGTCATTCGGCAACTCGTCAAGGCCCATTCCACGAATCTGATGATACACCACATAGAGCAAAACCCGTTTTCTGAATTCTGCCTGTTCGTTGGGAAATAATCGCATGTAGAACACGTGGGATGTCTCCAAAAGGCGCCGTATCGGGGCGTCCAAGTCAGGCGTGTATGTGTTGTAATACCACCAGTTGATTTGCCGGCGGGAGACAATCAGAACCGCCAGAATCAGAGCAGGGGGGATGGCCCACGGTGCCCACGATTCATCCACATCGTACCAAAGCCAGCTGATAACTGCCAGCCAGATTACAAAAGGGGCGATGAGGTATTGAAATGGCATGGTTGCAAGAATAGAAGGGGTCAGGGAATGGGATGATGGGTTTCTGTTTTGGTCAATGCATCCCACAGAATCTGAGCCGGATGCAAGGCTTTGCGCCCGGTCCCGTCGGCAATCTGATGGCGGCAGCTGGTGCCGGGTGCGGCAAGAATGGTGTGTTCCGGACTTTTTTCAACCGCCGGAAATAAAGCCAGAGAGCCGATTTTCATGCTGATGTCATAATGCTCCCGCTCATATCCGAAGGAGCCGGCCATCCCGCAACACCCTGTTTGGGCAACTTCCACAGTATATCCCTCAGGCAGTGCCAATACAAAAGCGGTTGGGTTGACTGAAGAAAGCGCTTTCTGGTGGCAGTGGCCGTGCACAAGGACGCGTGCTGGTTCGGAGGTAAATTGCCCCGCATGAATGCGACCGGCTTCCACTTCCCGGTGGAGAAACTCCTCAAGCAGGAGGGTATTTGGTGCTAATGCGTCTGCCTGTGCTTTCAAGTGCGGTCGGACCAGTCGGGGGTATTCGTCGCGGAAGCTGAGGATGGCAGAGGGTTCAATGCCGATGAGTGGCGTGGATTCGCTGATAAGTGGGGAGAATACAGACACATTGTGTTCGGCCACTTCCCTTGCCATTTTTAGAAAGCCCTTGGATATCGCCGCCCTCCCACTTTCCTTGTGGGGTACTGTGCGGACTTCATATCCGAGGGCAGTCAGTAGCCTGACCGTGTCTTTGCCAACAGAGACATCAAGCAGGTTGGTAAATTCGTCGCAGAATAGATAGACTGCCCCTATTGGCTGAGTACCGGGCTTGAGTGCCGCCCGGTGGGATTGCATCCAATGCCGGAGAGACCGGCTGACAAGTGGTAAGGGGCGTTTTGGGGCAATGTTGAGCATCCGCTTGATGAGCATCCCGAATACGGGATTGCCGAGAATGGCCCTTGACAACCCGGGGAGAATGGCGGCCACCCCATTGATGGCGGTGCTGTGGGCAAAGAAATAATCCCGCAGGGGGCGTCTTCGGGTTTGATAATACTGATATTGGAACTCAGCTTTCATACCTGCCATATCCACATCAGAGGGACACTCGCCTGTGCAGCCTTTGCAGGAGATGCACAGCTCCATGACCTCGTACAATTCGCGCTGTGCAAATGGATTGGCACTTTTTGGACGGGTCAGAAACTCTCTCAGGGCATTGGCCCGGGCACGAGTGGTGTCTTTTTCGTTGCGGGTGGCGTGGTAACTCGGGCACATCACCCCGCCAGCTGACGGCAGCTTCCGGCAATCTGCAGAACCGTTGCACTTTTCCGCTGCACGCAGAATGCCACCCTCTCGCGAAAAGTCAAGCATGGTTGAATGTTCGGGGGTTTCTAACCCGGCTTCATATCTCAGATGGGCGTCAATCGGATCGGGGTCCGTAATTTTTCCGGGGTTGAAGATGCCATTTGGGTCGAATACGGTTTTCAGTTTTTTGAATAGCGCATAAATCTCCTCACCCACCATATCCGGAATATACGGTGCCCGAACCCGCCCGTCGCCATGCTCTCCGCTCAGTGATCCGCGGTATTTTCTGACAAGCATAGCCGATTCACGGGTGATGTCTTTCAAGAGTTTCCGGTCGTGTTCAGTTTTGAGGTTCAGAATGGGGCGCAGGTGCAATTCTCCGGCCCCTGCATGGGCATAATAGATGGCTTTTTGATCATAGGAGGCCATCATTTGCTCAAATTCACGGATGTATGCCGGCAAATCCTCAAGTGCTACCGCCGTGTCTTCAATGCAGGCTATGGGATGAGCGTCGCCGGGGATATTGGAGAGCAGTCCCAGGCCTGCGGCCCGGAGTGCCCACACGCGGGATGTATCCGCTCCTCCAACTTTTGGATATGCATAGCCGAGCTGACGGTTTTGTAGGGCTGCTTCGAGTGCTTCTGCTTTTTGATTGGCTTCAGTTGCAGTGTCACCGCGTAATTCAACGACCAGTACAGCCGCGGGGTCTCCCTCCAGAAAAAATCTGTCTCGCTGGTAGACCCGGCTCCCTTTGGTGCAATCCAGAATGGTTTTGTCCATTAGCTCACAGGCATACGGCTCAAATGACATTGCAACCCGTGTCGCTTCCAGGGATTCGCCAACACTCTTAAAGTGACCACAAAGCAGGACAATTTCCTCAGGAGGCAAGGGTGAAACGCTCAACTTGACCTCGGTCATCATGGCAAGTGTTCCCTCGGACCCGGTCAACACCGGGCACAGCGAAAAGGGCCGCCCTCCCGGAGTAAATGGCTGGCGGTCAAGGAGCGCATCCAGGGCATACCCTGTATTGCGGCGATGAATGGCCGGGTCCGGAAATGTGTCGCGAATATGGCTTCGTAACTCAGGACTCGAAAGCGCATTGACAAAAAAGCGATAAAGGCCTCCCTCAAGGGTGGCTGAATTGGTTTTCTCCAACAACTCTTCTGATGAAAGATCTCGAAACGTCACCGATGAGCCATCACTGAGCAAAGCCTTTATTTCGAGCACGTGGTCGCGCGTCACTCCATATCTGATAGAGGTAGTGCCTGAGGAATTATTCCCCACCATCCCTCCAATCATTGCCCTGTTGGCTGTCGAAGTATTGGGTCCAAAAAAAACGCCATGGGGCTTCAGAAACCGATTCAACTCATCGCGAATCACCCCGGGCTGAACCCGTACCCACCTTTCGGCTGAGTTGTACTCAAGGATTTCGGTAAAGTGCTTTGACAAATCAACTACCAGCCCCTTTCCGGTGCATTGGCCGGCAAGGGAAGTGCCGCCCGTCCGCGGAATCAGCCCGATTCCGTGGGCTGTCGAAAACCTGATGAGACGGCGCAAATCCTCCTCGGTTCTCGGAATGGCTACACCCAGAGGCGTTTCCCGATAGATTGAGGCATCTGTTGAGTAAATGGCGCGGTGAAGAGAGTCAGAGGCCAACTCACCGTCCATCTCTGAGTTTAGAGAGTCCAGCTTTCCGGATAGAGGTGATGAAGTCATGATTCATATTTGAGAATGCCGACACTCAAATGTAGGAATACTTCTTGGTACCGCTCACTTACCAAATGGTCAATCGTATAATGCAGTGGAAGTTCTATCTTTGGATGATGTCAACCCGTAAGGAAGCATATCAGGTATTTACAGAAAGTGTTTCAGACCTCTCTGTTTTTGCACAGCCCTGGTTTCTAGATGCCGTAACTCAAGGGCAGTGGGATGTGATTGTCGTTGAGCGGGGCGGTCAGTCTGCGGCAGTATTGCCTTTTTGGGTGAAGCCTTACGGTCCGTGGAAAGTGGTAGCCATGCCCCCCTTATGCAAGTTTATGGGGCCGCTGTTTGCAGAGCCATTTCGGTCTGTCTCTGCAGTCTACAAGCTGAGCAACCAATTGATCGCTGCCTTGCCGAAAGTGGCAGTTTTCCGGCAGAATTTTCATTATTCCTATGACAACTGGCTTCCTTTTTATTGGGCTGGCTTTCGGCAAACCACCCGATACTCCTATGTCCTTGACAGCATTGCTGACCTTGATGGCATTCTGGCGGGATTTTCCACGGACTATCGCAATGCAAAAATTGCGCGGGCCGATTCGCAAATGGAGCTCGCATTCGATCTGCCGGTCACTGCCCTTGACGGGTTGCTCACTGCCACTTATGCCCGGCAAGGCCTGAAATCCGGCGTGAGCGTTGACCTCATGACCCGCATTCTGGATGCCGCTCGGGCGCAAAATGCCGGCCGGATGATGTTTGCGCTGGATCGTCAGGGTCACGTGCATGCCGGTCTGATGATGCTTCGCGATCGCCACAGCGCTTCCCTGCTTTTGGCAGCCGATAACCCGGATTTGCGCCAAAGCGGCGCCGGTATCTGGCTGATCTGGCAGGCCATTCGCTACGCATCGCTGGAATGGAAGGTAGAACGGTTTGATTTTCTCGGTAGCGTCAAACAGTCTATCGAGCGCTCACGCAGACAGTTTGGCGCAAGACCAGTACCGTATTTTGCAGTTGAAAGGTTTCAGTCGAGAACCGCTTTTCTGATTGAGTGGGCGAGAGGGAGGAGATAATTTATAATTAAAAATTAAAAATTAATAATTATGAATTTTGTGAGGGGTGAATTCGTTGTGAGGGGGGTGTGGTAAATTACGAATTACGAATTTTTTGTGGGAGGGGGTTGATGTCTTAGTTTCCTATTATAGCCAGGCGGTGCGTGGTTTGGTGGCCTGTGGAGGAGTTGATGTTGAGGAAGTAGATGCCTTTGGGGAGGTTTTGTGTGGGTATGGGGATTTGGAAGTTGCCTTTTGGGAAGGGTGAATTGGGTAGAGGGGTGGCAATGAGGTGGCCGTGGGGGGACCAGAGGGTGATTTGGACGGTGCCTGGGGTGGGCATGGTGAAAGAGAGGGTGCAGGCTTTGCTGGTGGGGTTGGGCCAGACTGAGGAATGGAATGAAGAAAAGCTTTCTGCCTGAGCTGGCATGGGGTTTTCCCTATTTCTGATGACCGGGGTTGAAATATCAGGAACAGTAAACAGCTCTTCGCCCGTTAAGGTCTCTTCCATGGCTGGACTGCCGCAAGTGCCGATTTGGGCACTGAAAATACTCCCTTGCAATGCAGAGAAACCTGGTTGAAGCGTGATTGTCCCGGCAGCGCGGAAAGAGACGTGGACTCCTGCCTGAATGACCCCATCGCTTTCAATGGTCCCGGAGGCAGAATATTGAGCCTCTTCGAGATCTCCACTTTCAAAAAGATCAACCCCGGTACAGCCGCACGGGGATGTGGTGGGTGAACTGGTGTCTACCACTGCCACGAGAGTTTGACACTGATCCTTACAACCGACACTGTCTGTAATGGTAAGGGTGGCCGGTTGGAAACCATCGGGCATGCATGCGAATGTGGATGGTGTGATTGTATATGACTTGATTCCTGAGCAAGAAGATGCAAGGGAGCCTTGTCCAAAGACTGACCCGACAGGTTGCGCGTAGCCATTCTCCCCCATTACAACCGTAGAAATTGCTGTACAAACTGCTTGTGGTGTACTGACACAAATCTCAGTTGTATCAGTGTTTTTGCATCCGGATGAATCAACAATTGAGACAATGCACTGCCCTTGGATGACCGGACTGATTGCCGGGTTTTTCACATTACTCACAAATCCGCTTGGGAATTGCCACTCCCAAGCTACTGCATCACCTCCTAATTCGTATAGTCTTCCAATTTCTCCTGCACAATAGGGCCCTCCATTGATGGCTCTTACTTTTGCGTAGTCCCGCATTTGTACTGAATCTGCAGCTGTGCAACCTCGGGGATCAGTGACTGTCACGGAATACCAGCCCGGAACGGCATAGGGGATGATTGGCGCTCTGAGCAAACTGTTGAAGGTGTCAGGGCCAGACCATGACCAGGAGCTTGCAAAGTTGCCGTTTTCTTCAAGCTGTAAGCTGTCCTCAGGGCAGCCGGGTTCAAGAATACATTGTGTCTGGGGGTATGGATACGATTGGACCAAGACTGAATCGGAGCAGCCGCCGATCGTATACATAATAGTATCTGTATCTGAGAGAACGGTTAAATTTCTCCCGAGGGTGACAATGCCTGAATTGTCAACGGATGTCCCAATACTCGAGAGGGCAGACCAGATACCTCCAGTATAATTTGTACTCATCTGAGAGAGTGTTGATCCCGAACAATCAACCACTTGAGAGGCATTGATAGTTATGGTGTTTATGGTGGTCACCATTGAGGAGCAAGTGTCAGTCCGCACATTGTCTGTTATTTCAAGAAGTACCTTGGTAAACCCTTCAGGACTGCAGGTAATTGTACTCGGTGTTACCGTGATATTCGGTGTTCCGGTGTAGAGGGAACCATTGTCGATTGAGTCAGCCGGCAAGGTCATTGTCCCGGTCGAATCCAATAATACTGTCACATCTCTGCACTTGGCGGTCGGGCCAGGCATACCGTTGGCATCAACAACGATATTTGCAAAACATGTATCGATAATTGACGGGCTGAATTGCACCAATAGGGAAACAGGCACTGTGCCAACATCGGCAGAAAATAAAGAGTCAGGTAAAACCGACGTTGTGCCTTGTCCGCAGGATTTAAAAACCTCAGTAAAAAGCGTATCTGGGTCGATTTTCATTTTACCCTCTGCAGGTAGCTCAAGGGTGACATCCTTGCAAAATAATTCTGGCGACTCTGCAATGGTGATTGTGGACAGGACGTCTCCGGTATCAGGTATGATAGAATAAGAGCCTGATGAAAAACTTTGTACGGAATGGGGAACAGGAGTATCGTCGAGTGTGATTGCAGTTTCACTCCCCCGGGTTTCTCCAACAAGTGAAAATTGCAAGCAAAAAATTGTATCTCCCTGAGTCAGCGTATTTGTTTGAGTAAATTTTCCGAACCCCAGTTTTCCATCAATGCTCTGGTCAAAGTTTGATAAGTTTATTCCCGAAAAGTCTTTTGCAAAATCTATGGTACCCAATTCGAGCATTGATGTATCCCATGCAAGTGAAAAATTTAAGATATTAAATGAGACAATACTGTCCACGTGAATACACACATCAATTGTGCTCCCTGGAATCGCACATGCCTCATCCTGAGCTTGTAGCAATAAAACAGGCGGCAGAGCAATACTTTCAATTGAAAATGAACCTATCGGGCTTCCAGTGGATGGAAGCACACTGACAGGAGAAGGAGTACCACCCCCTTGTGCGGCCGTTCCCAGAGCGGAGATATTGAAAATTTCGTCATTGATTAAAATGTCTGTGGAAGTTCCATTGTCTCCACAAGCAGATAATTGAATGCCAAAGAGTGTATCTCCTGGTTGGATGAACTCGGTGGAGTCAGTAATTGTATATGTGAAGCCGAGCACGCCATCCAGAGCCCCATCTCGAGAAAAGTTTTGCGATTTAAGCGTCAGGCTTTGCTGAATGTCAAGGCTTACATAACATGCGGTATCTGTATCCCAGGTTAATGTAAAAGAAAGGCTGCTTAGGGTATCCTCCCCACTTATGATGATATATACCCATTCAGATTCACCCTTTTTGACATCTGTATGATCTCCGGCAGAGATGGTCACTTGTCCAAAGACAGGTTGAACAAGACCTGAATAAAACAGGCAGCAAATGAAGAGACAAGGATAAAGGATGGTTTTCACCAATTTATTATTAGTCAATTCACGGTGAGTTTGGCCGAATATTCGGGTTGTGGAAGCCTTCAATCAAATAAATTTAAGAAAAATTTTAATTATCGCAAATCTATGAAATTATTTTTGGCCGACACGGATTTATCACTTATTCCCCAAATGTAAATCCGAAGAGCACTGGGCAGAATCCTAAAAGCTGCGTTTTTTTGGCGTTCAAAAGAGGCTCACATATCCAAAATGAATTTTTGGAGCTGACCAGTCGATAGGGTTGGAGAGCTGACGGCCGAATGCGAGGGTCAGGGCGAAGATGCCGGCGGGGGTGTCGAAGGTAAGTCCGCTGCCGAAACCCATGGGCCGATCGATGATGCGGCTATTGGTGGTGATGTTTTCGAGGTAACCGATGTCCGAAAAGAGGAAAATACGGGAATTGCGATCCAGCAGGAGTCTCAGTTCGAGGGTCAGGATATGGTAGCGGGTTGCAAAAATTGACTGCTCGTCAAAACCGCGCAGCAGCCGGTGGCCTCCAAGGCGGTACTGCTCATTGACAAAGACAGGCTGGTCAGACAGAATCCATCCAAACCGGCTGCCAGCCATAAAGGTGGTGCGGTTGGACAAGGGTAGAAATGTCGCCAGATCACCCTGGATGCGGTATTGGGTGCTGCGCAGGGTGAGGGAATCATAAAGGGATCCATATGTGAATCCATCTTCTGCCGGAGCCAGGTCGGTAATGAGCCGCGAGGGTTGCACCCGCTTGAGGCCAGCCGCGCCTTTGATCCGAAGGCGCCAGCCCCGCAAAGGGTTAAAGCGGTAATCGAGTTCCTGTCGGTTGTATTCGAGCCCGAAAATGGTGTTTCGAACGTCCAGCACCTCTGGCAGCTGTCGATTTGACCGGAGGGCAGACTCATTGATGGAGAGGAGGCGAGAGGACTCGTTTTGCCAGAAGGCAGTCAGTGAGTTGCCTGCAGAAAACAAGTATTGGATGCCGGCGGTAGAGACAAGATTCAAAAAGGTGGTGTCAAATTTTTGGAGATCGAATTCCAGAGTGAGCCCGAGGGGCAGGCCTGCGGGGTATGGATAATTGAGGTCGATGTGGAGCTGGGGGGTGCCGGGGCGGAGTTGCTCAAAGCGAAATGCAAATTGCTCGCCCCTCCCCAGGGCATTGGCAAACTCAGCGTCAAGGGTGCCTGTCAGAAGGATGTCTGACCTCACCTGTCCGGCGGTCGTGGCCGTGCGAGGCAGCAGACCCAATACAAAATCAAAGCGGCTTGCTCTGCCCGGCTCCAGAAAAAAATAGGGCTCCGCCTGATTCCCGGAAAAGATGACAGTTGGCTCACGGCTCATAGTCAGAAAGGGCAGGTCACGCAATCGTGAAGCGGAGCTGCGGATCAGTGCCTCACTGTATGCAGCTCCGGGCAGGATGCCCAGATAATGGCTCAGATACTGCTTCGAAATCCTGGCGGTGCCCTCTGTGACCGGTCGATCAAATACGATGTAGGGGCCGGGCTCCCAGCTGAGCGAAGCTTGCAGATCGGTACCCGTTAAAGAGACGCTGTCTAGCCCTACTGATGCAAATGGATAGCCATGATCTTCCGCATATGCGAGAATGCTGGTTTTGAGAGCAATGATGTCAGACCAGCTCCAGTCCCGGGCACCGTATAAGGCTGCACGCAGACCTGTCGCATTCAGGAGCTCTTCTGGCACACGCCCCGGGCGAAGGTCTGCACACCGAAAGCGGGGGCCGCAGTATAAGTCACCGTTGGCGAGCGAGTCGGTCATCTGCAGATTGTCGACAGATGCTGTCCAATAGCCGCGCCCCTGAGCCGACTCAATCCAGCCCGCGAGGGTGTCAGCGACGCCTGCTGAGTCAACCGCCCAATCTGGTAACGGAGGCAGTTCTTCGGTTGCCAACAGCGCACTGACATCGGGCGGAGTAGTCAGAACAATGCGCAACTGTCCCGAAAGGCCTGGATTCAGTCCAAGACAACACACCATAATCCAAAGCCCTTTTCTTAAACTCACCTTCCTGTTGGCATTTTCATTGGAAACGTCCTCTTTGCGGTTCGTGTTGCCACCACTGGCCTCCGCAACTCTTTCCGGGCTTTGGTCGTTTGAGCAGTGATGCCCGGCATATATCTCCATATTCCATTCTGCAAACAGGCCTGCACCTATTGCAATTTTCACTTCAGCACCAGTGTGCAGCTGAAAGACGATTTGCTATCTGCACTCATTGCAGAAGCGCATCTGCAATCGGAATGGTTCGGTGGGGCGGAAGTCACTTCTCTCTATCTCGGTGGCGGTACCCCATCTTTGCTATCTGCGGATGAGCTGAAGCGGCTCTTCGAGGTCATCTTCACGCTCCACACCGTGTCAGCTAATGCTGAGATCACCCTCGAGGCCAATCCAGATGACCTCTCCCCCTCTTACCTTCGCGCTCTGGCCAGTACCCCGGTAAACCGCCTGAGCATCGGGATTCAATCATTTTCAGATGCTGAGCTTCACTATATGAACCGCGCTCATACCGCCCGGGAGGCACACGTCTGTATCGATCATGCACTGGAAGCGGGCTTTGCCAACCTAACTGTTGACCTGATTTACGGAAGCCCCGTCTCGACAGCAGCCGACTGGGAACGGTCTGTGCGCACGGTGGCTGAGGCCGGTATCCAGCATGTGTCTGCCTATGCGCTGACCGTAGAGCCACGCACGGCACTGGCCCACGCCATCAAAAACGGGCTCAGCAAAGCAGTCGATGAAGACGAGGCTGCGGCACGCATGGAGCAACTCATGGAACTGATGGAGCAATACGGCTACGAGCAGTACGAGATTTCGAATTTCGCAAAACCCGGCCGAAGGGCCGTGCATAATAGCAGCTATTGGGCCGGGGAGCCCTACCTCGGAATAGGCCCCTCGGCGCATTCCTACGATGGGCACGCCACTCGCCAGTGGAATGTAGCCAACAATCCAGCATACATCCGAAGCATTCAGGAAGGGCTCATCCCCTGTGAAAAAGAAGTGCTCAGCACATCTGACCGTTACAATGAATACGTCATGACCAGTCTGCGGACTTCCGAAGGGTGCGCTGCCACACGGATCGCGGCATT
>CAZMSQ010000008.1:85543-91045 GCA_964569025.1 uncultured Saprospiraceae bacterium
AGAGCGGTCGAGATCTGTCCGCGTCACATCAACCAACCCATAATTGAGCCTCCCGCCAACATACAGCGCTTCATTAAAATAAAAGGAAAGCCCCGCCACTGCCGCCAGGTCAAAGGTCGTGTACAGGCGTTCTTCATTCTCCTCAAATTCATAATACGCACCCACTGTGCGGGGGATTTCAAACTCTTCTCCATTGGCAGAAAACTGGTAGGGGTTGTTGGCATTGCCCTGGTTGCCTGCATCGCCGAAGAAGTCATAGTCGAGGGTGATGAGAAAGTTGATGTTGCCATCTCCGTTGACGGTCCCATTTCGGAAGTCGATTTCTCCGGCACCCGAGGAAGCCAGCAGCACCCCGGCATTCAATCCTCCGGTCAGCTCAAAACGGCCAAACCGGGCCACAGCCATAATAGGCAGGTCAATGCATGAATTGGTGATATCCAGAAACTGGCGGCGATTTCCGAAAATCGGAATGCGATTGCCTGATTGGGCTGTCACGACGTAATAAGACGGCCCGTCATACTCAATCCGGCCACCGCGCTGGGAGTAAATGAGCTCAGTGCGTACCCCAAACAAATCTGTCGCCATAAAAGTGGCACCAATCCCGAGGTGAAAGCCGTTGTTGACCTGAAAATCTTCAATGACTGTGCCCGTCGGGTCTTCCTGAAGGGGCCCGGAAAATGATGAGAAATTGAGCCCAGCCTTGAAGCCGAACGCAAGATCCTGAGCAGTCAGGGATGAGGCGCCTGCAAGGAGGACAAGAAAAAGGGAGAGGGTGGTAATCCTGTGACTCATTTTGTGTCGAATTTGGACAAAGATACTGCGAAGTTGGTTGTCCCGCGATATTTCCCGGGCACAATGTACGGCAATGGGTATAAGCGTATGAAGGGCGTGGCGAAAGGAGAGGATTTTGTACCTTACAAAGAAAAACATCATGAGGCAGTGTTGGTTCTGCATCCTTTTTTTGGCAGGCTTCAGTGTGATTTCACAAGGGCAGAGCGAGGATCTCCGCGTTCAAAATTTTTTATACGACACCCGGATGGGTTTTGGTCTTGCACTCCCCACGGCGGTGAGTGGTCCGCGTCAGGCTCCGGAAGGCAGTGGATTTTATTTTGTGCAGGACGAGTGGGTCAATGCCATTGTATTATCTGCAGATTTGAAGCGGGCGGAGGCCGAGGGGAGGTACGATATCCGCTGGGACCAGATTCTGCTGCGGGTTGATGGCAAGGTCGTGGCACTGATGCCCGCTATGGTGCGGGCCGTCGGCCTTGGCGAGTCTGTGTATGTACCCGGAATTACTTCGGAAGGCTCTGGTTGGTACGAGCTACTCTCGGATGGCCGCCCGAGATTACTCAAGCGATACAGGCTTGAAAAGCGAATCAAAGACATACAGCCCGGGAAACTCAATCAGGAAGACAATTTCAAGTGGGTGTCCATAGACGAATTGATGGTGCAATTGTCCAGGAGTGCACCGGAGGCATTCAGGCCGAACAAAAAGCGTATGCTTGAACTGTTCGGCCAAAATGCCTCCGATGTGGAGCAATTTGCTGATCAGAACGGCCTCGGCTGGAAAAAAGAGGAAGATGTGATCCGCCTGTTTGACTTTTTCCACCAACTGCAAAAAGTGGAGCCAAGACCAGGAGAATAGTGACTATTGGAGAATGACTTGCTTCTCCTCAATCATTTTGCGGATGTTGATCAGCGCATAGCGCATCCGACCGAGTGCTGTATTGATGCTGACATCCGTCAGTTTGGCAATTTCCTTGAAACTCATGTCTGCGTAGTGGCGCAGAATCACAACCTCGCGCTGCTCAGCAGGAAGCATGTCGACGAGTGTTCTCACCTTCTGATGTGTCTGGCTGCGCATAATGGACTGCTCAGCATTCAACTCACCGGATTGAAGCACGTCGAAGATATCGAAGGTTTCAGTCGGCTGCACCACTGGCCGACGCTTGTTGCGGCGGAACTGGTCGACGCACATATTGTAGGCGATGCGCATAGCCCATTGCACGAACTTGCCCTCGTGGTTGTATTTCCCTTTTCGAAGGGTGTCTATGATTTTGATAAAAACCTCTTGAAAAATATCTTCTGCCTGACTTTGGTCTTTGACAAAGAGATAAATGGAGGTGTAAATTTTGTCCTTGTAGCGATTGAGCAATTCTTCGAAAGCCTGCTCATTTCCATCAAGATACTGGTAAATCAGTTCTTGGTCGTTAAGCTGCGTTACTTGCATAACAAACTTCTTTTTGCAGTTATAAAATCCAGTTCAAGAATGTTTGTGTAGAAGTTTCGAGCTTATAAAGACAAAATTTGTAGTTCGGTGAGAAAAAAGAAATGATTCAAAAGAGAGAGCAAGAAAAGGTTTTTTTTTCGGAAATGCCAATTCTCATCTAAATTTTTATGAAAATTAACTCAAATAGGGTATCTCGCAGGGGTCAGGTTTTGGAAGTCCGGATTGGATGACGAAGCGTAATAAAAAATAGGGTAGAATGATTCAACGGTTGCTATTCAGGGTATTGCTTGCTCCATTTGCCTTGCTTTACGGTATTGGTGTGAGTGTACGCAACTGGTTGTACTTCAGAGGAGTTCTTAAATCAGTGAGTTTTGATATTCCTGTCATTTCTGTGGGTAATCTGACAATGGGTGGAGCGGGAAAGACGCCGCATTTGGAGTATTTGATCAGGTTGTTGAAAGACTACATTGAGGTGGCGACTTTAAGTCGGGGGTATATGCGGAAGACGCGCGGGTTTCGGGTGGTGGATCCATCAGACACTGTTGAGAAGGTTGGCGATGAGCCGTTGCAGTTTAAGCGGAAATTTCGGGATGTGCTGGTAACGGTTTCAGAGAGTCGGATGTTTGGCGTGCCGCAGATTCTGTCATTGAAACCCGACACTCAGGTCGTTCTGCTGGATGATGCGTTCCAGCATTTGGCCGTGCGCCCCGGCTTAAACATTCTCCTCACCGAATTTAACCGCCCATACACACGCGATTTCCTGTTGCCTTCCGGCAGGCTGCGTGAGTGGCCGGGGGCCAGTGAACGGGCCGATGTCATTGTGGTGACTAAGTGTCCCGACAGGCTGACCCATGACCAGGCTGAGCAGATGCGTCTCGAGCTGGCGCCATTGAACCGGCAAAAGCTCTTTTTTTCGCGTTATCAATATGCGCAGCCCTATTACTTGTTTGACCGGCGCTACACCCTCGACCTCGGGCCTGGGTGGTCAGCAGTGGTGATGTGTGCCATTGCCAATACGGCTTATTTGCAGGGGTACCTCGAGGGGGTCACTGACGCAGTCCGTATGATGCAATTTGCGGATCACCACGCGTTTACCCCGGAAGATCTTTCTGCCCTCAGGCGTACATGGGAGGGGATGGACTCCCAACATAAGTGCATTCTGACCACAGAAAAGGACGCCACAAGGCTGGAGGCCCACCGGGATTTCATCCTTGAACACCGCCTGCCGATATTTGTGCTGCCAGTAGAGGTTGCGTTCTTATTTGGAGGCGGTGAGGCATTTGATGAGCATATCCGCCAGTTCCTGCTCGACTTCAAAGTCTGAGGAATGGAAGCAGTCGTTTGCGTTGGGTTTCTTATCACGGCAGTGATTCAGTTTATTTTCTGGTTCGGCATCGCTGGCAGACTGACTTATTTCCATCCCATCCGCACCACCCCTCGGGTCGCCCCTGGCTCAACCCCATTCATTTCAGTCGTCATCTGTGCCCGGAACGAGTTGGCAAATCTTCAGCGGCACCTTCCGCTGGTGCTGTCGCAGTCTTACCCTCACTTCGAAGTCATTGTTGTCAATGACCACTCGACCGATGGAAGTGCTGCCTACCTTCGTCACCTTGCAAAATCTCAATCCCGGCTACGACCAATCAGCTTAGACGATCCTCGGGTTCCGTTTCAGGGAAAAAAGCCGGCGCTCACTGCCGGAATCCGCGCGGCTCGCGGCGAGCTCGTTCTCCTCACCGATGCCGACTGCCGCCCCGCCACCCCCCATTGGATTCAGCTCATGACAGCCAGCCTGTCCAATACTACAGATCTCGTTCTCGGTTACAGCCCTTACGCTGCTCGCCCCGGCCTCCTGAACCTTTTCATCCGCCATGAAGCCATGTACACCCTGATTCAGTACGCCGGCTTAGCCCTTTCTGGCCTTCCGTACATGGGGGTAGGGCGCAACTTATTGTATCGCAAGTCGGTCTGGCAGTCAGTCAATGGCTTCTCAGCCCATTCTCATGTGACTGGGGGTGATGATGATTTATTTGTGTCAGCAGTTGCCAACCCATCCCGCACGGCCCTATGCCTGCACCCGGACAGCAGAGTCATCAGCGAGCCGGAGGGTACCCTGCGCAGATATCTGATCCAAAAGCAAAGGCATGTCAGCACCTCAGTACACTACCCATTCAAAATCAAAGTCGCACTTGGCCTTCTGTCAGCCAGCCACCTCTTTTTCTACCCGCTTGCAGCATACCTTCTCTCCAGTCCTCAATCCCTCCCCACACATTTCTTGATGCTGATCATTGCAATCCGACTCACAGCTGTGACCATCCAACACCGCCGCCTGGCCACCCTCCTTGCCTCTCCTCCCCACCAATGGCGCACCACCCCCCTCTTCGATCTCCTCCTCCCCGCCTATTTCATCCTCACCCTCCCCGGCCTGCTGCTCTCCCGCCGCACCCACTGGTCTCCCCGCACCCCGGTCGGACCGCTATAGCGGTCCGACCGGGTAGGTGAAAATTGGGGAATGGGTGGCTATCTTTGTGGGATGGAGCAGATACAAGCATACTTTCCGGAGCTGAGTGCCGGACAAATTGAGCGGTACAGGCAGTTGGATGCGTTGTATCGGGAGTGGAATGCGCGGATCAATGTAATCTCGCGCAAGGACATCGACCATTTGTATGAGCATCATGTGCTGCACTCGCTGGCCATTACGCGGGTGCTGACGCTTGTGCCGGGGTCTCGGGTGTTGGATTTGGGAACTGGCGGGGGCTTTCCGGGGGTTCCGCTGGCGATTTACAATCCTGAGGTGCATTTTACGTGCATTGATGGGACGCTGAAGAAGATTACGGTGGTGAAGGAGGTGTGTTCGGCCCTGGGATTGGAGAATGTCACGGCATTGCAGGCACGGGCGGAGGAGTGGAAGGGGGAGAAATTTGACTGTGTGGTGAGCCGGGCAGTCGCTTCGCTTGACAAGCTGGAGGCCTGGTGCCGGCCGCTGATCAGCCAGAAGCAGCGCAATCCGTACCCCAACGGGCTGTGGGTATTGAAGGGTGGGGAGGTCCACAAAGAATTGAAATTGCTTTCACGCGGGGCGTATTACGAGGTATTCCCGCTGGGGGAGTGGTTTGAGGAGGAGTGGTTTGAGGAGAAGTATTTGATTTATGTGCAGTGGTGATGAGAAAGTTATCGTGATAATGGGAATCAGAGACTCAAATATCTGAAAAAAATGTGCAACCCTGAGAATTCGCATAGCTGCATTGATTCGCTACCCGGTCGGACGGGTATAG
>CAZMSQ010000009.1:0-86079 GCA_964569025.1 uncultured Saprospiraceae bacterium
AGCTCATCGACCCGGAAAACACGCTCGGAGAAATCAGAACTGTGCATAAATCCGGAGAACTGAGCATCAATGGACACTTGAAGGTCAGCACTCTTGAACAGCACTTTCATGATGATTACGGCCTGAACGTGCAGGTTTTCCGCCGGTCGGGAGATATCTGGCTGCAGACAACCTCCACGGACGAGTGGACATTAGCTGAGCAGGACAAGCGCGGTCACGCATAGAGAATGCGTGCAAGCTTGGTTATGATTTCAGTGTATGTGATTGGATAGAGAGAATGGGTGTATTGAGATGATAAGCCATCTCCTTTGCACGGCTGAACCTGAAAAGTTCTTGGAAGAAATTGCGCCGGTGTGTCACCATGGCAAGCATATCCATATTGGCTGCTTCCATAAATTGAGATATGGCCGCCCGAATACTGGTGCCTTCAAGAATTTGAATTTCAAACTGCGGGTATTCGATTTCGAGGGTCTTTTCGAATGCCTCCGCGCGGTTCAGGAAAGCCTCAGTATGTGCCAAATCGACATTGACGCAACTGACTTTCGCCTCGAATCTTGCAGCAAAGTCGACCACACGTCTAATGGCTGCGATTTCCTCGGACTTGAATTCGGTGGTCACGGCAATATTGTCAATCTTACCATCAAATTCGGCGTCTTCGGGCACGGCTAAAACGGGGATATTGGCATTCTCCATCACTTCTCCTGCTACGCTACCGATGAAAATCTCTTTTAACCCGGTCGCTCCTTTGGTGCCCATGATAATCATATCTGCATCCTCCTTTTCAGCCGTTGCAACGATGGCCCTCACTGCATCTTCCGATTTCACAAGCACGCTTCGCAAGGCAACATGAGACCGATTGTCTGCTTCTGCGATCTCATGCAGAATGGGTAGATTGTCTTGAAAATCCTTGAATTCTTCCTCTTCAATCTGCTCATAGAATTCGAGGAGTGTATGGGGCAGACTCGCCTTTTTGATAACTGGAATATGATACACATGCAAGGCAAGTAAATCGGCATTAAGGCGATCAGCTACTCTGAGTGCGTATATGAAGGCATTGTTTGCAGCATCAGAGAAATCAGTAGGAAAAAGAATTCTGGGCATGAGTTCTGGCGATTTGAAGATTGGTTAGTGATAGGCGTGAGCGAGCAAGTCGTAGGTGGTTACAATCCCCACCAATGTTTCATCATGATCCACAATCGGTATGGCATGAAACAAGTTTTCCTTGAATAAATCTGCAGCAGCCTGAATCGTGGAATCTTTGCGGAGACAAACTACACTGGAAGTCATCACCTCTTTGACGAGTAACGAGCGCATCAATTGGTCATTGTAGGACTCCACTTGTTTGTTCTTAAACAACGTTATCCCGTGCAGAATTCTGTAATAATCTGTCCTGCTGACCATGCCCACCACCTTCCGCTGTTCATCCACAACCGGCAGATGGTGAATAGTCCGGTTCTTGAAAACCTGATCGACCTCCGTCATAATGGTATCTGCCGACAGGGTCATGAGGTCTGTCGTCATGATGTCTGACAATCTACCTTCGTGTGCCATGGTGGTTTATTTGAGTAAAAAAAAAGGTGCCAACTTTCTCATTGTGCGAGGTTATTCATTTCCGGATTCTTTTCCTATGATTCCAGCCGTAATCTCGAAATGATTTTTGTCAGAACCCCCGGGTGAATCCAATTTTTCCGGATTCATAGAAACTCAAATATAGGAATTGTTGAACAAGGAGTTGGAAAGGTCAAAGAGACTGACAATCAGAAAATGAATTGTGATCACTATCGCAAGCGATACAAACATGAAGGACGAACTTTGTCGCATCCTGCTCAGGAAAACGATTGTGAAGCCCATGACCAACATATCTCTGGACAAAACAAAGAGATTCTCTGTGAGGGTGCTCTTGGCGAATGCCAGAGTGAGAATGTAAGCGATGTACCCTAGGAGGAACAGTCGGCTCATGCGCTTTGCTTTCCGGCGGTCTTTGCGATAGAAAAACCAAAGGACGAGTCCTGAAAGGCTCACATAGAAGGGCACTATGTATAGCGAAGTTAACACATGTGTAAGGTATGAACTATTCATGACTTTATGAAAGGAGCTGGATGAAAACTGGAGCGGGAGGGTGAAAATTTGTAAGTTTGCATCATTCAAAAACTACAGAACATGTCAGAAGCAAAAAAATGCGTAATTATTGGCTCTGGTCCAGCAGGGTATACGGCGGCTGTATATGCAGCTCGTGCGAACATGGAGCCGATTCTCTTTACTGGTCAGGAGCCCGGAGGCCAGTTAATGATTACCACCGATGTTGAAAACTACCCCGGGTATCCTGAGGGTGTAATGGGGCCACAGATGATGGAGGACTTCAAGAAACAGGCCGAGCGGTTTGGTACAGATATTCGGTATGAGCTCATCAATAAGGTTGACTTTTCGGAGCCGGTACACAGAATCTGGACGGAATCAGACGAAGAAATACATGCTCATTCGATTATCATTGCTACAGGAGCCAGTGCAAAGTGGCTTGGACTGGACTCTGAGCAAAAGTTAATGAATAAGGGCGTTTCAGCATGTGCGGTATGTGATGGATTCTTCTTTCGCGGACAGGATGTGGCCATTGTAGGTGCGGGAGATACGGCTGCGGAAGAGTCGCTGTATCTATCCAAGCTCTGCCCAACTGTTCACATGCTGGTGAGACGCGATGAAATGCGGGCATCCCGCATTATGCAGGAGCGTGTGATGAAAACCAAGAACATCATCATTCACTGGAATACAGAGACTCGTGAGATTATTGGAGAAGACGAGGTTCAGGGAGTACGTGTGTTCAACAATAAGACTGGCGAAGAGCATACCATTGATGTCAAGGGATTTTTCGTCGCTATTGGTCACAGCCCAAATACCTCCATTTTTACTGACTGGCTGAATCTCGACGACACTGGGTATATCATTACTGAAGGGAAGAGTACCCGGACAAACGTACAAGGCGTTTTTGCCAGTGGTGATGCGCAGGACCGAATTTACCGGCAAGCTGTCACCGCTGCTGGCACAGGTTGCATGGCAGCGCTTGATGCAGAACGTTACCTGACGGAAGAAGGGATTATCTAAAACACCAGTGCATGCGGATTGTCTTCATGGGCACCCCGGAATTTGCGGTGCCCTCCCTGAGAATTCTTCACGAGTCTTCGCATACCATTGCCGGGGTCGTCACCGCTGTGGACAAACTCGGAGGTCGGGGCGGGAAGCAGAAGCTGGAGTCGGCCGTCAAACAGTATGCGGTGAGTGAGGACATCCCCCTGCTGCAGCCCCCGAATTTGAAAGATGCAGGATTTTTGGACGACCTTCGGGCACTCAAAGCTGACCTTCAGGTTGTCGTCGCATTCCGGATGCTGCCTCGGGTTGTTTGGGACATGCCACCAATTGGCACCATCAATCTACACGGCTCATTGCTTCCTGCATACAGGGGTGCAGCCCCGATTCACCGGGCAATCATGAACGGAGAGACGAAAACAGGGGTCACCACGTTTTTCCTGAAACACGAAATCGATACCGGAGATATTCTGCTGCAGCGCACCCTGCCGATCGGTCCGAATGACAATGTCGGCGATGTCCATGACCGCATGATGGAGGTTGGTGCACAAGTCGTGTTGGAATCAGTCAATGCAATTGCTCGCGGAGACTACCTGCTGAAGCCACAGGATGAGTCTCTGGCCAGTCCGGCTCCGAAAATATACCACGAAACTTGCGCCATTTCATTCAACCGGCCAGCGGCAGAAGTCCACAATTTTGTGAGAGGTCTTAGCCCCTTCCCCGCTGCCTGGACAACCCTTGGCGGAGACAGGCTGAAAATTCTTGAGACGCATTGCGAAATGATACCTCACGACTATGAACCCGGCACTCTTGTTTCGGATGGAAAAACTGTTTTAAAGTACGCTTGTACAGATGGGTTTTTGCACGTCACTTCACTGCAATTGCAGGGACGCAAGCGAATGTCTACACGCGATTTCTTAAATGGGTATGACATTTTACCATACGCCAGTATCGTATAAACGCACACAAAAAATGGGGAATAGAGGTTAATCCTCATTCCCCATTTTATTGTATGTCAATATGTTATTCCCCTAGGAAAGGATACCGATAGTCGCGCGGAGACAGGAAGTTCTCTTTAATGGCGCGAGGAGAGACCCATCTGTACAGATTCAGCACTGACCCTGCCTTATCATTGGTCCCTGACCCTCTGGCCCCGCCAAAAGGCTGCTGGCCAACGACTGCACCGGTGGGCTTATCGTTGATATAGAAATTGCCGGCTGCATGTCTGAGTACATGAGCAGCTCTGTTAACGGCAGCCCGATCCCGGGCAAAAATAGCCCCGGTCAATCCGTAGGGTGAAGTTTGATCACAAAGCCTCAGAGTCTGCTCGAACTCATCGTCAGGATACACATACACGGTCAGAACCGGCCCAAATATTTCTTCCTCCATGGTCACATAATGGGGATCTTTTGCACGGATAACCGTTGGCTGGATGAAATAGCCCTTTGACTTGTCGCACTGTCCGCCAATGATGACATCGGCATCTGGTGCGCTGGCAGCATTGGCGATATAGCTGCTGATTTTATCGAAGGATCGCTCATCGATGACTGCATTGATGAAGTTGGAAAACTCTTCGACGGTTCCCATTGAGAAGGATTCAATATCTGCCTTCAGACCCTGCTCTATGGCTGGCCAGAGGCTTTCAGGGATATAGGCACGGGAAGCAGCAGAGCACTTTTGCCCCTGGTATTCAAAGGCACCGCGAGACAAAGCTGTGACTACGGATTGGGCATCGGCTGAGGGGTGCACCACTACAAAATCTTTCCCTCCGGTTTCTCCTACAATTCGGGGATATGTGCGATAAGTGCTGATATTATTTCCGATGGTACGCCAGAGGTGTTGGAATACTTGTGTACTTCCTGTAAAATGCAGTCCCGCGAAATCCTGGTGGTTAAAGACAATATCACCTGCCACAGGCCCGTCGACAAAGACCTGATTGATGACTCCGGGAGGTAATCCTGCCTCATGGAGGACTTCCATAAACACAGCAGCAGAATAAATCTGCGTTTCCGCTGCTTTCCAAACCACGGTATTGCCCATCATAGCGGCGCTGGTCGGCAAATTACCGGCGATGGCAGTAAAGTTGAAAGGGGTAATGGCAAAAACGAAGCCTTCAAGCGGACGGTATTCCATCCGGTTCCAGATGCCGTCTGAGCTGTGAGGCTGGGTCTCGTAAATCTCAGTCATGTATTGCACATTGTAGCGCAAAAAATCGGCAAGCTCGGCTACCGCATCTATTTCCGATTGGAACACGTTCTTCGATTGGCCAAGCATAGTGGCAGCATTAATCTGATTCCGATACGGACCAGACAACAAATCGGCTGCTTTCAGGAAAATAGCTGCCCGATCCTGCCATGGCATATTTTCCCAATCCTCTTTTGCACGAAGTGCTGCATCAATGGCCTGATGCACATGCGTGCCGTCACCCTTATGGTAGTATCCCAGGGTGTGGCTCAGCTCATGGGGCGGATGTATGGCCACTCGGTCTCCGGTTTCGATGGGTTTCCCGCCGATGATCATCATGATTTCCCGCTCTTCTTGCTTGCACGTACTCAAAGTATGCTGCAGGCTGGCTCTTTCGGGACTTCCTGGCGCATAATCAGGAACAGGTTCGTTAAGTGGGAGCGGGGTTTGAAAAAAGGCATTTGCCATAACGGAAATGAATTTTGTTGAAAATGAATGAGAATTTCAATCAGAACATCAATTCAGATGTGATGTTTTGAAGACCGGACGTCTGCCGGGCCATCGGGGCCGAAATGCAGTTCGGACGGCAAAAATGGTCGGGCATCACCCTGCCCGGTAATGATTTCACGTACAATGGTCGAGCTGATGTGTGAGTATTCAGGCTGGGCAATCAAAAATACAGTCTCGAGGCCTTCCCCAACAATGTGATTCAGCTGGGAAATCGTCTTTTCATAATCGAAATCAGAGGCATTTCGCAGCCCACGAAGGAGATACTCAGCATTGATTTTCCGGCAATAGTGGGCCGTCAATTTTTCGAAAGTACCAACTTCCACTTTAGGCATGTTATGAAAAACGGCTTCCAGCCATGCCTTGCGCTGTTCGAGGGAAAAAAGAGTTGATTTGTTGCTATTGGAGCCGATGGCTACCACAATCTTATCGAACAGGGGAAGTGCTCTTTTGACGAGGTCTACATGACCGATGGTAATCGGGTCGAAGGACCCCGGGAAGACAGCAATTTTCATGACATTCAGCCATTTGTTCGGCCAAAAAGGTACTGAATTTTATTCACTCAGCAGCTGAAAGCTTTCCAAAAACCGGCCGGCATCGGGACTGAGGCTGTACGGGGCAGCACAGACCACTTGCCATGCATAATACCGGCTTCCTGCCACAAGCGCACGGGTCCGGATTGCCACCTCCCCATCGCGGTAATCAATTCGCCAACGATACCCCGGATTTCCCGATGCTCTATCTGCCTCAGCATACCTCACCTCCCCTCCGACACTTTCTACCGCCGCCTCAACAGTTTCGCGAAAGAATTCTTGCAGCAACTCGACAGAATCTGCATGAACCACACTGGGTGGAAAATCACAGTAACTGATTTGATAGAAATAGATACCAGAGGTTTCCACGGCTTCTTCTTCTGTTTGGAGAATGTAAAGGTGCGTGGTGAGGTCTCCAATATCAGTCGATGCTTTGACGGACTTCTGAACCAGCTGCCCGGGCACCTCCACTTTGAAACGCCCCTCCGGGGCTCTGTGCAGAATCCATCCATTCCCTTGAGAAAACCCGTGGTGGGGTCCGCACATGAGACAAGTGAGATAGATGAGAAGACGAAAAGGCATAGAGCATCAATAAGCGCCATAGAAGCGTCTGAGAAACCATTCCAGGGCGAGCAAAGCCGCAAGCAAAGCGAACACCCACTTGAAGTGCATCAGGGGTTTGTTTTGATCAGTTTGGTACACCACCGGGCGCACCTCCGATGATTTAATAAGGTCACTCAATGCGCCAATTGATTCAGCCCGAAAAAACGAACCTCCATTTTGCTCACTCAGACGTTGAAGCATTCCGTGGCGAGCGGTTGTTTCGAATGCCTCCAGTTGGAGAGACTCCACACTGAAGCGCCCTTCTGCTGTGAGTGTCCCACCGCCAGTCACTGCCTCTGCAACATACCGATAGTTTCCCATGGGGAAAAACCCGGCATTCAGGGTATAACTCTTTCCGGACCGGCTGCATACAAAGTCATACTCTTCCCCCTGTTCATTGATAATGGTTACCGATACGTCAGACTCATTGACCAATTCATAGGAGGCATTATACAGCTCTGCGGAGAGAATAATAGGTTCGTTTTCTGCAAATATATTGCTGGCTGCTTCCACCCTGAACCTGCGTTTGTCTTCCCTGACACTCAGATATTGAACTATTTTGGCCACCATTCCATCAAAGAGATCATGGTTTCCGTTTTTTAGAAAATCAAACAATCTCCATTTCCAAAGGCCTTCAGCAGTCAGAATTCCGGTGCGGACTGACTTTGATTCTCCAAAGACAAACAGTGGATATTTCGTATCAATTTTGCCGATCCGTTGCCAAAGCATCACTTGACCAGCAGGGCCTGCTTCGTAATTGCCAAAGGGTGCGATAAGGGGCGCAAATGAGGGGAGCTGACTAGAGAGTGTTTCATCAATGGAAAAAAGGGAGAATGCAGGGTCAACAGAAGCCTGAACATCGTTGGTGTTTTGCCCGTCGACAGTGAGTTGAACAAGATTTTCAAGATGATCGAGCCTGCTGAAATCAGTTTGCATACCGAGGATATGAAGCCTCGGAAGATTCAATTCGTCAAGTTGAGTAAGCAAGGTCTTTCCTGCCGGGGCTATCCCGGGTATTTGATGGAGAATGACCATGTCAAAAGACTCCAGATTTCCATCAAACTCATCAGCCATGCTGACGGTCACCTCGTAATTTCGATTGATGGTGATTGCCTGACGGAGGGCGGATATGTCCGGGTGGGGTGAGCTTCCAACGATCAGAATTTGTTGACGGGCATCAAGCACATCAACAAAAATATCTCTGGCATTATTGATGACCGATGCTTCACCGTTCAGTTGAGTTAATGACACCTGATAGCGCTGCATTCCCGGCTGATCTGCATCGAGCACAACCTCCCTGGTTTGAAAGAAGTCTTTCGTTTTAATTTCCAGTGCTTCCTGATGCACAGTCTGTGGGCTGCCCGTCCCGATACGCTGTACCGTCAAGACAGGGCGTTCACCTGCACAATTCAGGGCCTGAACATCGATTTCCACCGTAAACTTATCTCCGAGATACGCGATGCGGTTATGGAACACCTTACGCAAAACCACATCTCGTCTTGCGGTGGTATCTCCAAGCCCTATGGTGTGGAGCGGAGCAGCAAGGCGTTTGGAGGCATAGAGTGGATTGCTCCCGCGGTTATAGATTCCATCAGTTGCCACGATGAGTGCGCCGACATTTTGATTGGTATAAAGGTCGCAGATGTCAGAGAGTGCTTTCGAGAGATTGGTCACTTCCTTGTCTCCCTTTTCATCAAGGCCGGCAGAGAGTTCATCTCCGAATGAATAACGGTCGACCTGATATTGATTCTCCAGAGAGCCAAGCATTGAGCTTATCGATGCTTGATAAGCTGCTAATTGCGCTTCTGACATGGATTCCGGAACAGAGCGTGAGGCATCTTGTAGAAAGACGATGATGGGATCTTTGGTTTGAGTCGCTATCGTTTGAAGAACGGGCATCAGCAACAGGGAGCTGACCAGAAATACGACTGTAAACCTTAATGCTGGAAGTAATGCCCGAAGCCAACCTGCCTGATCAGCAAATCGGCTGTCCCGGTAGTATGATATGACAGTGACAAACACTCCAAACAGAGCGCAGACTGAAAGATACCAGACCGGATATTGGAACGTAAGATCTCCCAAAGCGGTTGTGATTTAGAGTGAACAGGCCACAGTGGCTCATGCTCACTTTACAGGTTCTTTTGAAAAGGCCGTCACATCTTTTTTGCGGAGGAGAATATTCTGTTCCACCGGATGCCTTGGTCACCAGTTGAAAACCAGATGAAGAGCGGCTTGCCTACTACATGGTCGTGAGGGACAAAGCCCCAGTATCTGGAATCTTCCGAATTATGACGGTTGTCTCCCATCACCCAATAATAATCCTGGCCGAATGTGTAAGACGTTGCCGGCTCTCCGTTTAAGATATACATGCCGTCTTTTTCCTCAAGGGAATTGCCTTCGTAATCCTTAATCAATCGACGGTATATAGCGATTGTTTGAGGCTTCAGGTCAACCGTTTCCCCACGTTTGGGCACCGTAATGGGCCCGTAGTTGTCAACCGTCCAGGAGTCGAAATGTTCCGGATCGTGCGGAAAGAGCCGTTGAGGGTCTGCGAATGGTCTGACGACCAGGGAAGAGTCACTTGAACGAATGGTCTCAATTTGTTGCTCGGTGAGGGTGAGCACCACACCTTGAGGAAGTTTCCCCCGGAAGTGTGCGTCAGAAATTCCCCATCCGAGAATTGTCTGCAAGTTAAAATCTCCTGGCATTTCAACCAGATAGAGATCATTTGGGATTATCCTGATGCTGGCATCCATCGCCTCAAGCTGTGCCTTTTGGGACTCAGTCAGGACCAGCATCTGATAATTTGAACCAGAGGGATTCATATCATACCGCCTGTCATCATTGGTTATTCCAATCTCGGCCAGCTTGGCTGGGTTGAGGGGGGTATCAAATTTGACGAGGTACCTGAAGCACAATCCTTTGGGATTTTCCGCGGGTTGATCATCGATAAAAACTTGTCGATCACGTATTTCCACAGTTTGGCCAGGCAGCCCGATGGTTCGTTTGATATAATGATCGCGCTTGTCGATGGGTCTGACCCTCAATGGAAGTCCCTTTACATAGGGCTCAAGTCCGGGATTCCGTCTGACATCATGCACACTCCACACTCTGCCGGGTGTTACATAAACGCTATCTCCTTCCGGGTAGTTAAAGACCAGAGGTTCATTATTATCAATAGATTCAAGTGCTGGCAACCTTTTCATTGGAAGGTTCGGAGCACTCAGGTACGACTCACCGCCAAAGAGTGGCATGATGTTGTGGAGGAGCGGAACCATGAGGACAGTCTGAGGGGTCCGGATGCCATAATGAGCCTTACTGACAAACAGAAAATCCCCAACCAGGAGGGACTCTTCCATAGATGGAGTCGGAATTTTGTAGGCCTCTATCAGAAACATCCTGATGAAGGCCGCCGCGAAGACTGCAAAGATGATAGCTTCTGCCCATTCCCGGACCTGGGTCTTCCGGTATGGATTATCTCTGAGGAGTTTATCCCGCTTTTTGGTTTGACCCTTCTGGGTAGCCTCCCGGATTTGGGCAGCATATTCAGCTTCCCGCGGAAGAATGGCACCCTGATAGGATTCCTTTTTCCCATAGCCGATGCTCAGGAAAATAGCGGGCGCATAGATGACAGAGAGAGCTGAATGCCTGAACCCGTATTTTCCAAATGACCGCACCATGTCCACGCAAAGCCCTGCGTACACGAAAATGTTTACAATTGGAAGAAGCAAGAGAGCTGCCCACCATTTTGGCCGTCCTACAATTTGACTCCACACGATAATATTCAGTCCGGGCACCAATCCTTTCCATCCTGACTCTCCAGCTTTTTCGAAGACCTTCATGAGGCTGACGCTGAGGAGGATGTATGAGACCAGAAGAAAGTAAATGATGGTCACAGCAATTCATTTAGTGCGTAAAAGACCTGATAGAAACGGACGACAATCGCCGGGAGTATACCTGGGCTGAAATCTTCGACCAAGTCAATATTCTGCTCGATTTACAAGTTGAACGCTTTTTTGAACACATCGACCAAATCAAGCTTTTCCCATGTGAAAGTTTCTACCTCTCTGGTCATCGTCTCTCCGGACCCATTGACCATCGTCACCTTTTTCAGTTCGGGCGTTCTCCCCATATGCCCGTAGGCTGCTGAATCTGAGTAAATTGGATTCCGGAGTTTGAGGCGTTGCTCGATGGCAAATGGCCGCATATCAACAAGGTCGTAGACAATTTCAGCTATCCGATGGTCAGGCATGTCAACTTGTGCAGTTCCATACGTCTGGATGTAGATATTTGTCGGTTTGGCCACACCGATGGCATAAGAGACTTGCACAAGGACTTCCTTGCAAACTCCTGCAGCAACGAGATTCTTGGCGATGTGTCGCGTAGCATAAGCGGCAGACCGATCTACTTTCGATGGGTCTTTGCCGGAGAATGCTCCACCGCCATGAGCTCCTTTCCCGCCATAGGTATCAACGATTATTTTCCGACCCGTAAGGCCTGTATCTCCATGAGGGCCGCCGATGACAAACTTGCCTGTTGGGTTGATATGGTAAGTGATATCTTCCGTAAACAGCTTTTGTATATGCGCTTGCCTTTGGGACTTCACTCTGGGAATGAGGTGCTCAATGACATCTTTTCGGATTTGATCCAGCATGGTTTGGTCATCCTGATGGAACGGATCATGCTGTGTTGAGATGACAATGGAATCGACTCGAAGCGGCGTATTGTCATCAGAGTATTCGATGGTCACCTGCGACTTCGAATCTGGCCTCAGGTAAGTCATCACTTTCCCTTCTCTTCTGATGGCAGCCAATTCACGCAACAGATGATGGGACAAATCGAGGGCGAGTGGCATGTAGTTTGGGGTTTCATCAGTTGCGTAGCCAAACATCATACCTTGGTCTCCCGCGCCCTGATCCTCAGGACTGACTCTTTCAACACCTCGCGAAATATCCGGCGATTGTTCGTGAATGGCCGACAGGACACCACAAGAATCTCCCTCGAATCTGTATTCAGATTTGTTATAACCAATCCGGTTGATGACATCTCTGGCGATTTGCTGGAGGTCGAGGTAGGTCTCAGATTTCACCTCTCCGGCCAGCACCACCTGACCTGTGGTGACAAGGGTCTCGCATGCCACTTTTGAGGTTGGGTCAAACGCAAGAAAATGGTCGACCAAGGCATCGGAGATTTGATCGGCAATTTTATCGGGGTGGCCTTCGGAGACCGACTCTGAAGTAAACAAGTAAGGCATGTTGTGCGCAGATTTGTGAAAAGAATGGGTTTCCTATTTGGACCACTTTCAAGACCCAATTTGGTAGCGTGCAAATTTAACAATTCTAAGAGAATCTCTCAGAATCCGCGGTGAAGGCTAATTATTTCACCTCACAACTTAACATGAGTTGCGAACTTCCGTCTGGCATACGCAGATAGCCTTCCAGCAAATCACCTTTTTGTATTGGCCCCACTCCAGCTGGCGTTCCGGTGAACAGAAGGTCTCCTTGTTGAAGCTTGAAGTACTTGCTCACGTGAACGATGAGATCAGTCACGGGAAAAATCAAGTCGCGGGTATTGCCCCGCTGCACTTCCTCACCGTTGCGTACCAGCCAAAACTCGATATCATCTAATGAAAACGGTTCTGCCGGCACAAATTCAGAGAGCGGGGCTGAATTATCAAAGCCCTTCGCGATTTCCCAGGGGTGACCTTTTTTTTTGCATTGCTCTTGAAGATCTCTGGCTGTCAAATCCAGGCCCAAACCAATCTGGTCGATGTACTTTGAGGCAAATTCAGGTTGCACATGCCTCCCGTTGCGACCGATGCGCACAACTACTTCCAATTCGTAGTGAATATCAGTCGAAAAATCCGGGTAATAGAAGGGTTTGTCATTCACCAACAGTGCTGTAGGGGGTTTCATAAACACCATGGGAGCCTCTGGCAACGGGTTGTTGAGTTCCCGGGCATGGTCGGCATAGTTTCGGCCGATGCACAGTATTTTCATCTTGCAGGCGGTTTACATTCTGATGTTCAACAGACCAGTGAGCTCCTTCACTTCGCGGATAGTCTCCATGGCTCGCTTGCGGATTTCATGGCTGGAAGCTTTAATTTGGTTTCGAAGCTCTTTTTTATTCTCATTCAACTCCGCCTTTCGGGCTCGAAAACCGGAAGTCAGTTCTGTGAGCGCATCGGCTACGGCATCCTTGAGGTCGACGTATTGAAGCTTGTTATTCTCAAAGTCTTTTGCCAGACCGGAGCGAATTTCATCTTTCCCGCACGCATCAAGCAATTCGAACAAATTTGCAACCCCATCGCTCATTTCTCCCTCAACTGATGTGCCGGTATCTGTTACTGCCGAGCGAATTTGCTTGCGAACCCTCTGCTCTTCAGCGAACAAATCTATGTAGTGTTTTTCTCCGGCACTCTTGCTCATTTTCCGGGTCGGTTCAGCGGTAGAGCGGATTTTCGGTGTTTTGGTAAATAATGGCTCTGGCAGGACGAAGTACTCTTTTTTCATCTGTTGATTGAAGCGCAAGGCTATATCACGGGTCAATTCAAGGTGTTGAACCTGATCTTTACCGATGGGTACAAAGTCAGCACGGTAAATCAAAATATCAGCTGCCTGCATCACGGGGTAATCAAACAGTCCTGCGGAGATAAATCCATCGGATGCATCGCTGGACTGTCTGCTTTTGTCCTTGAATTGAGTCATCCGCTGAAGCTGGCCATAGGAACAAAAGCAATTGAAGATCCAGCACAATTCAGCGTGCTCCGGCACAAGAGATTGGATGAAGAGATTTTCGGGTTTCACCCCGACAGCGACGAGGTTCAGAATCAATTCCCAGGTGTTTTTCCGAAGTCGGACCGGATCGTAGGGCATGGTCATGGCGTGGTAATCGACCACCCCGTAGATACATCTGTACCGGGATTGCAGGTCGACCCAGTTTTTGACAGCTCCAAAGTAATTGCCAAGGTGAATATCACCGGTTGGCTGGATAGCTGAAAGGACAACTTTTTCTTCAGACATATTTCTGACAGATCAATACGTAAATATTCCGGTTCTCATGAAATTACTCAGCGCCGGTTTGCGACTGATTCAGGGCCGCAATACATGAAATCTCTACATTGACATTTTTGGGCAGGTGCGACACCTCCACCAACTCTCTTGCCGGGGCCGAATCGTGATTAAAATAGCTGCCATACACCTCATTGATAGGGGCATAGTCATTCATATTTCTGACAAAGATGGTGCATTTTAGCACCCTGTCAAAGTCTATTCCCCCATCATGCAAGATTGCTCTGAGGTTTTCCATTACCTGACGTGTTTCCTCCTGAATTGAGCTGATGAGCAATTGCCCGGACTCTGCAACCTGAGCAATCTGGCCAGAGACAAACAGGAGTCCACCAAATCCGATTGCCTGATTGTAAGGTCCGATTGGCGCGGGCGCCTGATCAGTGAAATAGACTTGCGGCTTCATGAATGGTAATTATTGAATGAAGGGAAAACACGAAAAGCTCCGCACAGTAGTGAATACCATGGGAGCTTTTGTTGTGTGGTGCGCTTGGTTCAGAAAACCTACTCCTCGTAGAGTAACTCTTCTGCTTCTTCGCCTTTAATCACAATTTGCCCACGATAGTACAAATTGCCATCGAGCCAGAAAGCACGGTGTGGCATATGGCGTTCGCCGGTTTCCTGACAAGTCATCAGACTAGGAACGGCAGCTTTCTTGTGCGTTCTGCGCTTGCGCTTGCGCTGTTTTGATATTCTACTCTTTGGATGTGCCATGTGTTTACTCTTGAGATAGCATTAAACGATTAGATCTTTGAGTGCATCCCTGAACGGGTTGTCATCATTTTCATCATCATCTCCATTGCCTTCCGGCCCACTTGTATTTTGTTGACTGAGGTATCTGAGCATTTCCAAATCACAGGGCTTTGGGTTCTCGGATTCACAATCATACACTTTGACCATGGGAAGGGCAAGTGAGAGAAATTCTTGAATGTAGCCTGAAATATTCAGTCGTGGGGTGAGCGGAGAAATGTAGATGACCGATTCATCATGATCATCTTCTCTTTCATCCGCACCTTCCTCAAATTTGAAGATAAGGTCTCCCTCACCTTCCAGAGGGAATTGAATATTTGCTAGGCAGCGATCGCAGGTTGTAGCAACGATTCCGGAGAATGTCATGGAGAAAGTCATCATATCGACTCGTTTGTCGACAACCACATGAACTCCAAACGACCCATTTTCTATCAACGAACCTTCAAATTGTTCAAAGAAGGCTTGACCGATTTGAAAATCGTATTCGTGCTGGCCGACTCCCATCCCTCGTACGGGAAGATAGAATTCGATGAGTGGGTTCATGCAACTGGTTTCTGCAATCGGATGGCAAAGATAGATGTTTATTCTGAGTCAGACAACAGTTCTCAACTTCTCTGCAAAGAGCCGATCATATCTTCGGGTTTGACCCATTGCTGAAATTCCTCACGTGTGAGCAACTTGAGTTCCAGAGCTGCCTCGAGAAGTGTTTTATCTTCAGCATGTGCCTTCTTTGCGATCCGTGCTGCATTGTCATACCCGATTTTGGTATTTAGGGCGGTGACGAGCATGAGTGAGTTATTGAGGTGTTCCTGAATTCGGCGTCTGTTTGGTTCGAGGCCCCGGATACAATGTTCATCGAAGCTGTTACAGCTCTCAGCGATGAGACGGGCTGAAATCAGGAAGTTATAGATAATCATCGGCTTGAACACATTGAGCTGGAAATGGCCGGTCATACCTCCGACATTGATGGCCACGTCGTTGCCGATGACCTGAGCCATGGCCATAGTCAGGGCTTCAGCCTGGGTGGGATTGACCTTTCCTGGCATAATAGACGAGCCGGGTTCATTGGCGGGAATCATCAATTCTCCGATTCCGGAGCGGGGTCCTGAGGCCAGCATCCGGATGTCATTACCGATTTTCATCAGTGAGCAGGCCACTGTTTTCAAGGCACCATGTGCTTCGACGAGCGCATCGTGCGTGGCGAGGGCTTCAAATTTGTTGGGTGCACTGACAAATGGAAGTCCGGTTATTTCTGCAATGCGGGCTGCTACAGCTTCGGCATACCCCTCAGGGGCATTCAGTCCGGTACCCACTGCTGTCCCTCCGAGGGCCAACTCGCTGAGATGCCCGAGACTGTTGCGAATTGCACGAATGCCATTATCAAGCTGAGCGACGTAAGCCGACAACTCCTGCCCGACAGTTACCGGGGTCGCATCCATAAAATGAGTGCGACCAATTTTAACGACGTCCATAAATTCCTTGCTTTTCCGATCGAAGACTTCCCTTAGGTTTTCGAGAGCAGGAATGGTCAGCTCAGTCAACATTTGGACTGCTGCAATGTGCATTGCTGTGGGGAAGGTATCATTCGAAGATTGGGACTTATTGACATCATCATTTGGGTGCAATACCCGGTCTGAATCAGTGAGCTGCCCACCATTCAGCACATGGCCTCTGTTGGCAATCACCTCATTGACGTTCATATTCGACTGGGTTCCGGAACCTGTCTGCCAGACAACAAGGGGAAACTCTCCATCGAGTTGCCCTTTGAGGATTTCATCGCAGACCTGACCAATCAGAGCTGATTTCCATTCAGGAAGGACACCGAGGTCACAATTTGTCATTGCAGCTGCTTTTTTCAAAAAAGCAAAAGCGCGAATAATTTCTGCAGGCATTTTCTGGCCCCCTATCCTGAAGTTTTCTAAAGAGCGCTGCGTCTGAGCACCCCAGTACTGATGCACTGGTACGTCAATAAAGCCAATGCTGTCTTTTTCCTGTCTGTATTCCATTATACCGTACGTTTATGTGTTCTTTTCCGCCCGAAATGTGGGTTGCACAAAGATACAGAAAACCCATTTCGGGCACTTTGAGCCATCCAGAATTACAATTGAAAACCATTTTGAAGCCATCCTGTTTTGAACACGTTACATTATTTCACTCATTTCCAAATCCACACATTATGTCATTTCAACTTCCCCAACTCCCCTATGCACCGGACGCACTGGAGCCGTATATTGACGCCCGCACTATGGAAATTCACCATGGGAAGCACCACGCAGGGTATACCAGCAAACTCAACGCAGCCGTTGAAGGGACAGATTTGGCAGGTAAGTCCATCAAGGAACTCCTGGCCAACGTCTCCAACCTCCCAGCTGGAATTCGGAACAACGGAGGCGGGTATTACAACCACAATCTGTTTTGGGAAATCATGAGCCCAGAGAGCGCCGGAAGCCCCTCAGACCGCATGAACATTCACAAGGCCATTGAGCGTGACTTCGGCTCCTTCGAAAATTTCAAAACCCACTTCACAGAAGCAGCACTGACCCGCTTCGGCTCCGGATGGGCATGGCTATGCGTCGATGCGCATGATAAACTCTTTATCACCTCAACAGCCAATCAGGACAACCCACTGATGGATATTGCCGATAAACAAGGAACCCCGGTACTCGGCCTGGATGTGTGGGAGCATGCCTACTACCTCAAGTACCAAAATCGCCGCAACGAGTACATAGATGCATTCTTCAATGTCATTAACTGGCATGAGGTCACAGAGCGGTACAATGATGCGAACGAAGGGGCTTCAAAGTTCTGACGTTTCTCAGAGATATTCACACAACAATGATACTGAAAGGGGCGCCGTGGAAGGTGCCCCTTTTCTTTTTGCCAGACAGTCCCTCTTCTCATTTAATTAATCCGCCTCTTTTTTTTCCATCGCTTGGATATTAGACACAAATGTCATTATTTTGCCATGCTTTATTACCTGAAAGAGTATTTATTGGACAACTTTAGACGTTACAAACTATCTGAATCCCAACTTTACACCCCAGATATATGATTATTCTCGCGATTTTACTGGTCATTTTGAGTCTGTTCAGTTTTGAACTTATCAATGACTCCCGAAAGGGTTAGACAATCCAGAATCAGGACCCTGACACGTTTCTCACGGCATCGTACATACTTCGGATTTGAGCTTCGGAAAAGAGCCTTGTCGTTAAATCTGTTTGGAAAGTATATTCTTTATCCCCTTTAACCTGAACATGCCTGAAGTCAAAATTCACTGTTGACGAATCAATGGTGCGTTCAAAAATGAATCCATCCGTATCTTCTGCGATGATCTTTGAGAACCCGCGGTCTTCTTTCACATCTGCGAGTTTTTCAGCAAGAGCCTCGGTCACATCATAGTGTTCAGCTTCACGGATCCAAATTTGCACAAAGTACATTTCTTGTTCATTTCTCAGTGAAATGCTTTGTTGCACCACCCAATCTTCCTTGGCTACGGAGATACTGTCAGGAGCGAGGACGGTAATCGGTATGCCGTATTCCAGCAAACTGGTTGACTGATACACTGAATTGGGTGAAGGTTGACATGAGGCGAGAAGCAGCAGCATGGAAAGGGCGGCCACAAAGGGGCGTGTCGGGTTGATCATATTTATTCCAGATAAGGATTCACAAAGAAGAAAGGTAGGAATTTATTCCTGCACAATGGAACCCAGACATACTTTTTTGGACCCACAGAGAGGGTGAATCTGGACGGATTCCAAACAGTTCGCTGTAAGAAATGAGGTTGTGTGGGTTATTGGGGGATGGGCGGAGAAATATCAGATGGAGTTGACTTGATTCCGATCCATGACTATATCCTTCAACTCTTTGAGAATCGCGTATTGGTCGGGCATGATTTTACGGAAGGCCTCCTTCACTGCGAAGTAGGTCCCTTTCTCCATTTCGGGTACCATTTCCATCAGTTGGTCTTTCACAATTCGGACATCTTCGCGCAACATCTTTCGCAAAGATGGGATTTCGTGCCAATCGGCCTCGACAGCCTGGGCTTTCAGCACAGTACCATTTTCGCTTTTGACAGGCTCAAGGTTTATGATTCTGCTTTTTTCTTCCTCGGTCAGCATTCCTTCCGGGAGTTCCCATTCTTCACCATTCATATTCACGAGGAATATTTCAAGCCCTTTTTGGTTAATCCGGTAGATGATAAGTCTGGCCTGATCAAAGACGTTCATGCGTCAGAATTTTGCAAAGCTTTATGCTAAGATACAAATATAGGGAGAAGAACAGGGATGGGAAAAAATGGTTGAGAAAAAAGCACCAATTCGCTCTTTCTTATTGGTCGTTTGGCTTCAGAACAACTAATAATTGACCTTTTTCGACAGAATCTCCCTGCGTAGCATTTAGTATTTCGACGGTACCTGCAGAGGCTGTTTTAATGATGTTTTCCATTTTCATAGCCTCGAGAATGAGTACGGGCTGTCCCGATTCAACAGATTGTCCGGTTTCCACTAATACCTCGAGCACCATACCCGGCATGGGGGCATAAACATCAGATGCCGCGGTGGCAGCCGATTGAGTCAGTCCGAGACGATCGACCAGCATGTCATGTTGATCTTTAAGCACTACTTTGAATCGATCTCCCCCTATTTGAATGACATAAGCCCGCTGCTCACTGTCGAATGATTCGACCCTGGCATCCAAGGAACGATGTCGGTCCAGGATATGGAAGTGTACGCCATCTTCCGTATAACAATCCAATCCGGCCAATTCTCCTTTACTGACCGAAAACTCATACGTTTTATCTACAAGAGCGGTAAAAAGTACATCATCCATCGCTTGAAATTTGTGGTGGCGGCGTACGGCTTAGTTTAAGCAGGACGTACACTTCAAAAATCGTAAACCCAACGTATATCATGAGCACAGGGAGGACAAAAAGGGCTGAGGTTGGTTTTTCCAGGACTACCCATGCGAGCAGCAGACCGACAGTGACCATAAGCTTGATTGTTGTAATCGCTAGGACAGCACTGGTAAACTTATTTTTGTTGGGACTGAGGGCCGCTGATTTTGCGTACCTGAACATCAGTCCTGTCAGCACGAAAAAGATACCAAGAGACATCCATGCCAATGCACACCATGGTGCCATTGCTGGAATCCGACACAATACCATGTTCATGAGAGCCATGCATACACTCGTCACTGTGAGTCCTACGAGGAAGTGTCGGTTTGTCATGGTTTCAGAAGGTCTTTCACTGTCAGGTAAACAGCGGCCAGCGTTGCGAAAAGAGAAAGGCCGATCGTGAACCAGGGTGTTGAAGTACCTACAATCTTATCGAGATATTGACCGGCCAGCACACCCAGTAGAATCGTAATTCCCATCTGAATCGCCATTCCACTATATTTCAGGTAGTTTTTTGGCTCCATCTGATTGAATCAGCGAACTTCTTCCTGCAGATCTTTGGCCTTTTCTGCCACATGGTAGGCTTGTGATTTCTTTTTTCCTGCCGGGGATTTCTCCCTATGAGATCCTCCCATTACGCAGCTCACGTTAAAGAGGGCTCCGGACTGTACAATGAGCTTTTGGGTCGTCACGTCTCCTGACACTTCTGCGGTTTCCCTCACGTTCAGCACATCGCTTACTGAGAGATCTCCTTCAAATTTACCCTCAATAACAGCGCTTTGGCATACTACATCTCCGGAGATATGTCCGGTTGGTCCGATGATTACCTTGGCTTTGCATTCAAGCGTACCCTTGAGAAATCCATCGATGCGAATATCTGATTCTGAAACAATTTTTCCCTCGATGCGGGTATCTTTCACCAGACTATTCAATTGATGGGACCCTGAGCCATTTGCGGTCCCTCCTCTCTTCACCATGTCGTTTTTATTCTTGTTTGAGAACATCGGTTTTTATTCAATCAGTTATGAGATGCAACAGGAGATTTCCGAAACTTATTTATCAGCCCTGGCGTGTAGACCCGAGAACAGGATATATGATGCCGAAAGATACTATAAAAACAAAAAGACTTCAAAAGTAATATCGCCTTTTGAAGTCTTTTTGAGGCAAGCCCTCAGCTATGCTCAGAAGTTCGGGCAGTAGACACCCCGCCGTTCGGGACCGCAAATTTTATAATTCACAGAAAATTCGAAAGCTCCGTTGTTGTTCGTGGCTGGACGAAGTGTAGAAACATTCAGGTCGTAGCTAAATCCGATTCCAAAGCGATCATAGTCAAATCGTGTAGACAAAATCAGTGCATCCACAAGCATAGATCCCTCATCGAATCTATTGGCTACACGAGCCCAGGTGCCGATTTGAAATGACTGCTCGCTAAATCGCTGATTCCCAAGCAGGAATTTTAGGCTGAATCCTCCGTTAATTTGAGTAGAAGGACCTTGCAGGAACATCACTGCACCTGGCAGGATTCCGAAGTTATCACCAAGCATAAATTCACCTCCTGTGTGGATGGTAAACTTGCTATACAGAGGCACATCAGGCGTTGCGTCCGGATCACCTCGGTAGAATGTCATGTTGGCACGATTCAGGTGACTGTAGGCACCACCGATATAGAAGCTTTGATTATCGCCCCATACCGAGAACCACAGCAAGCCAGCTGACATATCGAAAAACATGAAATTATCATCAAGCCCGATCGGCTCGTTTGATGGTTCATTTTCGTTAAAGACGCCTCCGACGGCCTGTTCCGGCCATTGAGCTCTCAGGAAATCAATACTCCGTTGGGAAACACCGGCATCAACACCAATTGAAAGGTAGTGAGCCTCTCCGCGAGACCCTGCCATCCTCTTGGCATATGACCCGGACAGGCGACCCTGCAGGGTTGAAAAATCAAGCTCACCGGCTCTGTCTCCCCAAAACACCCCTCCGAAACCAAAATAATCGTATCTCCCGATGGCCACGCGCTGGTCGTAGCTGACTGAATAGGTGCTGAAGGCATTTGCTTTCAGAACACTCGCCCATTGATTCCGATAGTTTGCAACCACGCGATGGTTACAGTTCATTACTCCTGTCAGAGCGGGATTCAAATTAAGTGGCGACATGTAGAATTGCGAAAAATGGATATCCTGCGCAAAAAGACCCGCTGAAAGGCAAATCAGGCCAAGGGTCAGGAATTTTCTCAATGTACTCATGCTGATGCTGTGTTTATTCGTGGCGGTTGCGTGTTATGATCGGCCAATATAGAACTTTTTGGAGTGTGGTCAAAAATAAACAATAATTCCAAAGAAAAGAGGTACTCCTCCCAATAGTTCGGAGAAATGACGGCTACAGACGAAATCAGAAATGGTAAGCAGATTATAAACCATTTAGGAAATTGTTGAGTGACAATCCACATCTGCGGAAGTGCCAATGAAAGAATTGAACGTCATTTTGTCGTCTATCAGTGTCCATTCGTCTGATGGCGGTTTGATTCTCACCGGCAAAATGCTACATTGCCACCATTTTATTCGCACACTTAACATTCGATCTGACATGAAACAACTGAAGAGAGGATTTGCAGGACTCGGGCTTATTTTTGCGCTCGTCCTGACCCTACAGGCCCAGAACAATCCGGCCGAAGCAAGCCGTTTTGACTACGGTAAAATGTGGACTTTCGAGCATGCACCGCTCGATTATTTTCAAGAAACTTACGACTTCCGCCCCAATGATGAATGGCTGGAGCGTGCCAGGCTTTCTGCCCTGCGTTTTGCATCATTCTGCTCTGCTTCATTTATCTCTCCAAATGGTCTGATCCTTACAAACCACCACTGTTCAAGAGGAGTTGTAGGTGACTTGATGCAGGAGGGAGAAGATTTTGACAAGAATGGGTTTTATGCCACCACACAAGAGGAAGAGCGCCGTGCAGAAGGCTTGTTTGTCAAGCAACTGGTCAAAATCGAGGATATCACCAACCAGGTGAATGAAATGACTGCAGATGCGGCAAATGAGGAGGAGATGAAGCAAAAACAAGCAGCCGCCCTGGAGCAAATCCTTGAATCTTACAAATCGAACCCTGACTGGCAGGGGCTGGAACCCGAGACAGTCACATACTACAGCGGAGGTAAGTTCTCTGTATATGGATACAAGCGATACGATGATATCCGTTTGGTCCTCATCCCTGAACTCCAGCTTGGCTATTTCGGGGGTGATCCTGACAATTTCACCTATCCACGGTATGCACTTGACTTCACCCTTTGGAGAGCCTATGAAAATGGTAAGCCAGTGAACACCTCTGAATTTCATTTCCCGGTATTGCCGGAGGGGGCAGTGGAAGGGGACCCGGTTTTTGTCATCGGCAACCCGGGCAGTACAGAGCGCTACCGGAGCGTGGCCCAGCTAGAATACGACCGCGATTACAGGTACAACATTCAGCTTGCAGCATACAACAGCATGATGTCAGTGATGGAGGCCCAATATGAAGCAGAGCCTAGCCATGATCTCCAGGAGACCATGTTCAGCCTCGGTAACAGCATCAAAGCAATCACGGGAATTGTGGAGGGCATGCACAATCCCCGTCTGATGAATCGCAAGGTCGCCATGGAGTCAAAAATTCGCATGGCTTCTACCAAAGATGGAAGTCGCGATTATTGGGCCGAACTTGAAGCACTCTATGAGCCACTACAAGATGAAGCTATGGAGGTGACCCTCCTCAGTCCGGGTAGACTGGGCGGAAACACCGTGGTGGCTGCGCATGTAGCTCATCGGTACAAATCAGCGCTTGAAGAGGGAGCTTCAGAAGAAGAACTTGCCGCGATGAAAGGTCAGGTGATGCAAATCGGACAGATGCTTCAAGACCCCTATGAGCAGCAGAGGCTAACTAATTTGCTGACCATGGCCTCAGAATTCGCAGATGCAGATGACACCTATGTTTCTGAGCTTTTGGCTGGTCAAAGCCCTGCAGAGGCTGCAAACCGGATTCTGGAGGGCACAGCCTTCGGAAATCCCGAAGAGCTCGAAAAATTGCTCGGAAAAGATAAAAAGGTCACAAAATCAAAAGACCCTATTCTCCAAATGGGAGACCTTATCGTACCCGCTTACCAGAACGCCGCAGTTGCTTTTCAGTCTTCGGGAGCCCAGAGAAAAGGGCTCGAACAACTGATTGCCAATGAGGTGTTCAAGGTGTATGGTCTGAATATTCCGCCCGATGCCACTTTTACCCTGCGCTTTGCGGATGGTGTCGTAAAAGGCTACGATTACAATGGCACACAGGCTCCGTTTTTCACAACCTACTTTGGCTTGTACGATCGCTCACTGTCACACAACCAGACATTCCCATGGTCACTGCCTGAGCGCTGGCAAAATCCTCCCATGGGGCTGTTAAAGGCACCAATGAATTTCGTATCGACCTCTGATAGCATCGGCGGTAACTCCGGAAGCCCTGTCATCAACAAGAACAGACAACTCGTTGGATTGCTCTTTGACGGCAACATCGAATCACTGCCGGGCAATTTTATTTATGACATCGAATACAACAGATCAGTCAATGTGCATGCCGGCGGTATTGTTGCTGCCATGCGCTATATCTATGGCGCAAATAGGATTCTGTCAGAATTGAATGTCGAGTAGGTCTCGCATCACCATCTTATTCTGACTTCAAAAAAAGGAGGAATGTCACTGAGCGTGGTATTCCTCCTTTTTATTGAATCCATTCTGCCCCAAACTTTTCAACAAGGACATTGTCAATGGAGTCAGCCTGAGAGAAAATTTGCTCAAAAAGCGGGCCGGCAGTGAGGGGGGAGAATGAGTGATCATACAACAAGGTGGTCAGAAATACCTCAGAATCCTGAACGCTGAGAGACATGCGTTCCAGAGAATGGTTTCGCACGAGCATCCATCTGAACAGTTCAGGATTTGTTTCTGGTCCAATTTTACAAAGGGCCGCCTCGCATGTAATCAGTCCGCTTTGGGCATGATACGAAAGATGGAGAAAGGCACTTCCTCGTCTGATGTGCCAACTGTCAGGGCCATGTCTGGAGGCAATCGGATCATATCCCATTGCAGACAAGAGTTGCTCAATGGTTGCCGGTATACCGCCATGTGCAACCGGCTGAAATTCTGACGGCCATTGAATTTCTGATGCACACCACTGACAGATCTCCTCGCCTGGAGTATCCGACCATATGCGTTCAAAACAGGACATACATCTGATTCCCTGTTCTTTGCCGGATTGACGATATTCGGTAATAAGTTCGTTCAGGAGACTTGCCGGTACGATTTCTGCCATTTCATGACCCCCGGGCACTGTTCTGACTTGGAGCCCTGCGACCCTTCCATTCTGATCAGCAATGATGCCACAGGCAGGCATCGCCTGAGTGCCTGAAACCCTGAATGTCGGATGCACGGGCTTATTCTCCACATTCTCTATCCAAACCATCTGCGGCTCTGTCTGGCTTGAGCAGTCTACCATTTGAAGCCTGCTCTTCAGCCCTATTGCATCCTTTGAAAAATTCAATCCAACATGGTCTGCTATCGCTGGCGGCTTTTCAAAAAGAGCTACGTCAAGCCATGCATCTTCAACCCGAACGCTACAAGGTGCCGGCCCAAGACCTATGGCATTGACCCACACCTCCGACTGTCCCTCAACCAATCTCAACGGAGCGACAATCAAACGGCTCCCAGCAATCATGCATCCGAAACCTGAGCAATGCGCAGAGGAAAAACGGACCATTCCTTTTGCAATCTCATCATTCATACATTCCAATTGAATCAGACTGAGTATGTGCGGTCATTTCGAGAAATGTAGCAGCAATCGCAAACGGATTGTCGAAGGATAGACCATCCACCTGAAGCCCCTGACAGGGCCACTGTTGTGCAAAGCGACGGATGCACTTCCGAATAGCACGCTCGTTGTACCGTCCGGTCTTTGTGTCTACCCATTGATGCGAATATCCAAGCTGGCGAAAAAACTCGGGCTGGGTCAATTCAAAATAAAGGTGCAATAACTCCCGATGCGCGGGAGGAGGCGCAAAGTTGAACAGGCAGTACCCTGCGATATAATCCAGAATTTCCATTCCGATTTCCGGAAACCCATTCCCGGCGTACCATTTTGCTTGTGGCAGTTCCTGCAAAATAGCCTGCTTCAGATATTCTGATGATACGGGTTTTGTGAGTCCAAATGTCCAGGTAGATCGATACAATTCTGACTGAATGGCAGTCTTATCGCGACTGTCAAGGGTCTCCAGCTCATGGACAAGCATTTCGACCTTCTCAATCATAGCTTCCTGTTCCCGGCCGGGAGTGAATACCAGGCGGTTCATTCTCTCAAAGACCTCCATTGAGAGCCCTTCAGGGTGGACAAGATAATCAATCTTGTAGGCTGCTCCCAGTAGGACGCAGGCGCACCCTTTTGGAAAGGTCTTACATAGATCTGGTGATTTCCGGATGATTTCGAATGCCTTGCTGATCAAGCTCTTTATGAATTCATACCCTGCCTCGGCATGCTGCTCAGAAAAGCTTTGACATACTGATACGTTTCGCGGCATCGGAATCCGCAGCACCTCGTGCAGCAAGTCATCAATTTTGTCGGATTCCCGTGCCACTTCCTGAAGGGCATTCAGTACCTGAACCGGTGATGCATCAATCAGAGGGATTTCGAATAGGAGAATGAGATTTCCTTGAACATCGAGCGCATATCGACTGTACCAAAGTGCTCCATTGCGCTCAAGGACATCGCGGAAAAGGCCCTCACTCACAAATTCTTCCTGCACCACCACGGAATAGACCCGAAGACTGTGGGTACCTGCAATTCCGCAGATCAATGAAGAACCCTGGACTATTTCAAAACTCAGAAGGCCCGGACTCTTTTCAATCTTGATGTTGTCTCCGTCCGGATTCCGGAGGTATTCCAGCAGATGGAAGATACACTCCAATGGCTGCTGGTTTTCAAAGGCGGTAAAGGCTTGCGCTTTGTATCTTTCCTTCCCGGGCAGTCTGTAGATATCGGAAAACCTGCCGAATCTGATTTCTTGCTGCTTAGGGGTCGTCCCGAAAAAATGGTCAAATAATGGCATACATACGACTTGCCCTGATCGTCAGGACGGAAATGAGCATCAGAGATCAGGCGTCTTCACCTGCAGAAAAATCCTTTCGAATGACCCTGACAGTTTCTATGCGCTTTTCTGAAACGAGTTCCAGGATATAGAGATTATCTCCGACCTGAATTTCTCTCCCCTGTTCTGGGATGGTCGATGTGGTCATAACCAGAAATCCGGACAGTGTTTGATAGTCTCCCTCCGGTATATCAAGCCCGTAGCGGTCATTCAGATGATCCACATCCAGCCTTCCAGAAAAGAGGAACACGCCCTCAGCCTCTTCTTTTTCAAGAAGTTCTTCCTGATCGTGCTCATCTTCAATTTCTCCAAATATCTCTTCCAGAACATCTTCTAACGTAATTATTCCGACAGTACTCCCATATTCATCGACTACACACGCGATGTTGATGTGCTCTCTGATAAATCGGTTGAGCAAGTCCCTGGCCCGCATCACCTCCGGGATAAAGGGCAACTTGTGAAGATGCATCGAACGGATTGTCTGAGGAAGGCTAAAAAGCTGCTGGTGGTGGACATAGCCAAGGACATTGTCGATATCACCATCGATAACGACAATTCGCGACAGTTTTGTCTCTACAAAAACCTTCTCCAAATCTGCGATTGAAGAATTGATATCTACATGTTCCACTTCCTGGCGCGGAATCATGCAATCCCTGACCTTGATTTTCTTTAGGTACAATGCCTTCCCGAACAAATCAGTATCAATCTCTTTTTCGGTATCGGCGAGCGTATCGATGACAAAATTTTCGAGGTCAACCCTGGTAAACACATTCTGGACGTCCGACTGCCGGTCGGCGGGAAGGACCGCACGGACCAAAATGCTGCTCAACCGATTCATTACCCAGGCTGGCAGGAGGAGGATGTACTTAATTAGGAGCAATGGAACTGCGAAAGCGTGAAGGAGCCTGTCTGCATAAAGCGCAAATACTGTTTTAGGGAGATATTCTCCGAAAATCAGCACAATCAAGGTAATGACCAAAGTATTGGCAAGAAGAAGCATGACCTCTCCCTGCACCCATACTTCAAGGGTCGGGCTGAGGACTTGTGTCATCAGGTAGGTGAAAACGACGAGAGCTATGTTATTGCCAACCAGCATGGTACTTAAAAAACCAGCAGGGTTGTCATAGAACCCACCAATAATTGTTCCTTCTCTCCCACCGCGTTTTCTATTCAGTTCAATCCGCAGTTTGCTGGCAGAAACGAACGCGATTTCCGAACCCGAAAAGAGAGCTGAGAGCAATAGAAAGAGAATGAGAATAAATGCAATCATTGCAAATGTGCGTAGCGATGTATTGATTGGGATCGGGTAAGAAAAACTCTTCGGCCAAGAAAATCCAATCTTTTAGATGATTTTAAAACCTTTTCAAAACGCAGGTTGTTTTGAAAATTTGACTTTTGGCAAGACGATGTCAAACTTTTTTGCGGGACAGAATCATTGCCGAGGTCATTTGATCATTTTTTCACTCACCAAAATACACAAACTCCATGGCTTTCGAGTTTTCAGACAGCAATTTCAAAGAATCAGTTCTCGATAACGAGGGAATATCCGTCATTGATTTTTGGGCAGAATGGTGTGGCCCTTGCAAGATGATTACCCCGATTATTGAGGAATTATCAAAAGAGTACGAAGGAAAGGCGACCATTGGCAAATTGAATGTTGATGAAAATCCTGAGGTATCCATGAAGTACGGAATTCGAAACATCCCAACCATTCTCATTCTCAAAAACGGAGAAGTGGTTGAAAAGCAGGTGGGTGTAACCACCAAAGCCAAGTTGGCAGAAAAAATCGAGGCTCATATGGCGTAAGTCTCTTCGCTCTGCCTCTCAAAAGCCCGGCCAGCATTCCTGCGCCGGGTTTTTTTGTTTCTGAACGCATCTTTATGTGAAGCTTTTTTAAATAAATGGCTCTCTCACAGAGCTAAACAAATGAAGACACACTTTCTTATGAAATTTTTTTTACATTTGTAAGAGTCTGGCAGTCCTTCTTTCGGAAATTGCTTGTAGCCCATATACGCTTTTTATGTACGCATCAGAATACTGGAATGACCGATACGTTCGTGAAGACACGCCCTGGGATACTGGCAAACCGGTTCCACCTCTTCACCGCATTATTTCTGGTCTCAACCAGCGGGACATACGAATTCTGATACCGGGCGCAGGAAGGGGGTATGAGGCGATTCTTCTGCGCTCAATGGGTTTTCAGAATGTCTATGTGTGCGACTGGGCTGAACAAGCATTGGATGCACTGCGCCAGAAGGATATGGACTTTCCGGAAGACCATCTGCTGTGCGGGGATTTTTTCGCTTTGGAATTGCAGGTGGACTTAATTCTTGAGCACACTTTTTTCTGTGCCATCCCTCGATCCATGCGAATTCCCTATGTTCAAAAAGCCCATCAGCTTCTCAACTCAGGTGGGGCTATAGCCGGTTTGCTGTTTAGTCGCGAATTTGAGGCACCGGGACCTCCCTTTGGAGGCTCTGAAGAGGAATACCGATCTCTTTTCAGTCCTCACTTCGCAATAAGGGAACTTACTCCGGCCCTTGACTCCATAGCACCGCGATTGGGCTCAGAATTGCAGTTTCGTTTCGAAAAACGGGGTGTATGATGCTATCATCTCGATTTCTGTTCCTGGTATTAATCTTTCTGTCATCGCTGCAGGGTGTCAGTTTGGCCCAGTATACCGAAATCTATTACACACGTGATTCCCGGGCCTCCTTACAGGCTGCTGAATATTTTATCGGCCGAAAGGAATGGAATCTGGCTCTCAAACAACTCAGGCACACCACGAAACTGAAGGGAAAGATGGCGGTGACATACCGGCTATTGGGGAAAGTTGAGCTGGAGCTGGGCCATTATGCAGAAGCTGCCAGAAGTTATGCCCGATCATTCGACCTCGACCCCAATGTATCGAGGGCAGCATATTTTGAACATGGAGAAGCACTCCTGGCTGCCGGTGATGCTGACGGGGCGATGGCCTCATTCCTGCGATACCAATCGATGGCAAACGAGCGATATGCCAACAAAACAAAGGAAACCGCCACGGAGCAACTCTTTGATGAGTTGCTGGACAGACGGCTGGTTTCTTGCCGTTTGTGGCAAACTGTAGACTCTTCGAGCATCACCTCATGGCCAGAACAGATTCCAGGGCAAGTCAACACTGTTCATGATGAATACATGCCCTCAGCAGATCATTCTGGCACACACCTGATCTTTACCCGACAGGAGCCTGACGGAAATGAAAACATATATCGAGCCCAGCGTTCTTCACCCGAAAAATGGGGCTATCCCCGCCCACTCTCTGAAGCAGTTCACACTCCTTTGAATGAAGGAATGGCAAAATATGCGCCCCTCAGCAGATTTTTCCTCTTTGCGGGCTGCCGGCGTTCGGATACGGAGGGAAGCTGCGACATTTACAAATCGTTTCTCGAAGAAAACGAAGAACTCGATATTTACCCACTTCCCGGAAACCTGAACTCCACCTACTGGGACTCTCAACCCTCCATTTCATGTGATGGCCGGAGTATTTATTTCAGCAGCCTTCGGCCTGGCGGATATGGCGGAGCTGACATTTGGGTCAGCCACCAACTTCAGGACGGCACCTGGGGGAGCCCAAAAAATCTTGGTCCTGAGGTGAATACCCAGGGAGATGAAGAGGGTCCTTTTATTGCCAACGACGGGGTGACCCTTTATTTTGCCTCTGATGGAAAGCCGGGCTTCGGGTATCATGACCTTTTTGTCAGCCGACTCGAATATGGTCAGTGGACAGAAGCCATCAATCTCGGATTTCCGATCAATTCAGCAGCCCGCGAATTGGGGATTCATTTGTTTGCAGATGCAGACATGATGCTGTTTGCCTCTTCACGTGATGGCACTATGGATATTTTCCAGGCTCACGTGCCGGAGTCACTCCGACCTGCGCCAATGTGTCAGATTGAAGGGGAAATATTTGATCTGACTGACGGAAAACCACTGAGTGGGGCCCACATTCTGATGAAATCCGGTGAGGATGGAATGATGCTGTATTCTGATGAATACGGTCAATTTTCTGCCTGTGTTGTGGGTGGAAAGGGGTATTCCTTTCAGGTCGATTATCCCGGTTACACTTATTTTGTCGATGCCGCTTACTTCTCTTCGGATACCGTCCATAGAATTGAAATTGCATTGGAGAAAGAACGGCTTATAAGATCCGAACCAAAACCTGAGCGCACTGTTCAGGTCTTTTTCCCGATGAATTCTACTGAACCGGATCCGGCTGGCAAAACACGGCTGAAGGATTTGGTTCAACTGCTGCGGCAAAATCCGGAGTTGATTGTAGAGATTACCGGCTATGCAGATTCTACAGGTAGTTCTGAATATAATCGAGAATTATCACGAGCCCGGGCTGATTCCATTGCTTCGTTTTTACAACAACACGGTGTCGATTCAGGGGTGATTGTCAGAATCTCAGGTCAGGGTATGCTTGACCAGTCTGATGCCAGCAGGCGGGCAGACATTGTATTGAAAGGAGAATGATGCCATTTTTTCAACCTGAAATTCTCTGAGTTGGCGACTTCGCCTTATATTCGTCATTATGCTACCGTACCCCGAACTGCCCTGAACAAATCATGTCAACCCATGACAAAGGTCCAGTCCAATCCAAGCCCGAATACCCGAACAAGCAGAGCAAGCTCTCTCCTGTTTATTTTATCGCTCTTTGGAGTCATTGTTTTTTACAGTCTGACGACTACTTCTGGCGATGAGACAGAATCCATGACAGATGGTTTGGAAGCCCATTTGCACCTGGATTGTTTCCCAATTGAAGAGCCCATCGAAAAATACGGAATCACGGTAAACGGCAAGCACTTTGAAGAAGGCCGTATCAATCCGGGACAAACCCTTTCAACGCTATTGGTGCCGCTGGGAGTGTCTCAGGTGGCTATCGATCAAATAGCGCGAAAAGCCCGGGATACGGAAATCTTCGACGTTCGCCAAATCCGCTCCGGCAAACCGTTTGCGCTCATTGCTCCATCAGAAGGTGAGGCACCCACACACTTTATTTACGAGCCTGACATTTTCAGTTACCTCATATTCCATTTCGGCCCCGAACCTGAGGTCACAAGGGTTGTGCGCCCGACAGAAAAAATCAGGCGCCAGGCAGGGGGAGTCATTGAAAACAGTTTGTGGCTGACTCTCCGAGATCAGGGACTCAGCGACCAATTGGCATGGAGGCTGGAAGATGCCCTTGCCTGGAGCGTTGACTTTTATCACATCCAGAAAAATGCCGCATTTAAAGTGGTGTTCGATGAAATCATGGTTGATGGCACTTCAGCCGGGGTTGGCGATTTATATGCTGCCTGGTTTACCAATGGTGGAGAGACTTATTATGCGTATTTGTACGAGAGTGATGATTATTTCGGGTACTTTGACGATCAGGCCAGACCCATGAGGAAAGCATTCCTCAAGGCACCGGTTCGCTACTCGAGGATTTCCTCTCGCTTCAATCCGCGCCGGTACCATCCGATTCTCAAGCGGGTCAAACCGCACCTCGGCACAGACTATGCAGCGCCCTACGGCACCGAAATTTACGCCACTGCAGACGGCACAGTCATTGAAGCCCGCTATACGCGAGGGAATGGCCGTTATGTGAAAATTCGGCATGATAAAACCTATGAGACCCAATACCTGCACATGCAGCGTTTTGCCAAAGGTATGCGTCCTGGAAAATCGGTCCGCCAAGGAGATGTCATCGGGTATGTCGGCGCCACCGGTTTGGCGACCGGGCCACATGTCTGCTATCGGTTTTGGAAAAATGGGAAACAGGTTGACCCTTTACGCCAGAATCTGCCACCTCCTGAACCAATGGCAGAAGCTGAGGTTCCCCTCTTCATGAAAGTCAGGGATATCCTCCGCGCCGAGCTGGATGCCATCCCTCATCCTGAAAAAATATCGCCTGAAGAGGAGGCTATTTTTGGAACCGGTGAGCAACTACCCGATCCTTCCATCCTCTGATGAATCCTCCTGCCGTCTTGTTCTTGCCGGGATGGTACCCCACCCCGGCCGACCCACAGGATGGTGTATTTATCAGGAAACACGCCCTTGCGGTCAGTCAACTCAGGCCCGTCATCGTGCTGTTTCCCGTCCCGGAAGGAGCCTACAATCTTCCTCAGTCGCGGACAATCGGCGCTCTCTATGAATATTTCCCGACCTATATACCCTCCGGATTGCCCCTCATCGGTCCTGCCCTTACGCTCCTTCGTTTCTTTCTGGCTGCATTACGGAGTCTGCGCATCATACGGAAAACGCATCAACCGCGCATCGTCCATCTGCATGTCATCCTTCGGAATGGGATGATTGCGATGTGGCTTCATTTCTTTCACCGCCTTCCTTTTCTGCTCACAGAACACTGGACCGGCTATCTTTCTGGTGCCTATGAATCACTGTCAAGCCTTCGGCGATTTGTCATGCGAATCATAGCGCGTCAATCCAGACTCATCACGGTCGTCTCTCCGGCCCTTCGTGATGCCATGATCCAAGCAAACCTGCACCATGATATCCGCATTGTGCCCAATGTTGTCGAATCAGTCGGACGCTCGCGGGCATCGATTGTGGCCTCCACGCGTTCTGAAGGGCCCGTACGCATCCTGAATGTATCGGATTTTTATGATGAGAAGAAGAATGTATCGGGCCTGCTGCGGGCATTTTCAAGTCTGGTTTGCAAGGGGATCGATGCTGAGCTGCACATTATTGGGGATGGTCCAGACCGCAAGTTATTGCACACTTTGGCCGATACGCTTCCGGGATTAAGCGGCCGCGTGAAGTTTTCTGGGAGGGTTGCCAATGAGGTTGTTCTTGAAGCCATGGCAAAAACCCATTTCTATGTGTGCCCGAGTCATTTTGAAACCTTTTCTGTCAGCACTGCCGAAGCGCTGGCCGCCGGCAAACCGGTTATATGCACAGCCTGCGGTGGACCGGAATATTTTGTTGATTCATCTTGTGGGTTTGTCATTCCGAAAGCCAACCAGAAGGCACTCGAAGAGGCCCTGAGCAGGATGTGTCAACAGTTTCAGAACTTCAACCCCGCTGCTCTGCGCTCAGCTGCCAATCGCTTTCAGGCACGGACAGTCGGACTCCTGTTTGAAGAGATATATTTGGAGATACAGAATGACGATTCTGAGAAGATCTCGGCATGAAAGGAACGCTCGCACAAATAGTCAGCACGCTCTACACTTTGGTCCCCGGATTATCAGACGAGGCCGGCATGCAGCGGCATTTATCGCGGGGCACATTCTGGACACTCGTTTTGCACTTCAGTCACATCGGGCTGACTTTTTTGATTTCCGTGCTGTTGGCCAGATGGCTGGGGGCAACGTCATACGGGAGCTTTACCCATATACTCACATGGCTGATGGTGCTTGTCACTGCCGGCTCTGTTGGTGCCGACGATTTGCTGGTCAAAGAACTGCCTCGCCATCCGGACGGTCAGGGTCCGGGAAGGGAGCTCATCAGATTTACGCTTCTCTTTACGCTTGCCGGCAGTTCATTTCTGGCTGTTCTATTCGCAATCTTACTGTATGCAGACTTGCTGCCCTGGCTTTCCGAATATGCGTCATATTTTGCCATTCTCCTTCCTGTGGTGCCGCTTTTTGCCCTGATCTATTGGGCAATGGCAGGATTGCGTGCTACCCAGTCTCTTATTACGGCTCAATGGCCAGAAAAAGCAGCCCGGCCGGCAATTCTGATTGTCCTGATTGTTTTGTGGTATGCAGCCAGCGACTCCCATATTGGGTTGACTGAAGTTATACGGATTGTGGCTTTCACCATTGTACTGACGGGATTTTTGTACGCAGTTTTGGTTTACAAAAAGGTCTGGCCAAAAGCCGGCAGAAAGATGGCGGGTCCTCCAGACCGCAGCCACTGGCGAGGGCAACTCCTGATATTCGCCTTGCTACCGGTGCTCAACATTTTGAACCAGCGTATAGACATTCTGATACTCGGAAACCTTGCTGACGATGAAGCCGTCGGAATTTACGGAATCAGTTCGCGACTGACTGAAATGATTCCATTCTCACTCATCCTTTTTCAAAATGTATTTTCTCCTCTCTATGCCCGCTATCACAGTTCAGGCGACCTGAAGGCCCTCGAAAAACTGGTCAGGAGGGGCATTCGCCTTTCTCTCATTCTCGCTGCCCCGGTTGCCCTGACATTGCTGATTTTTGGATCTTCCATTCTCCGGATTTTCGGATCAGAATTCGCGGAAGGCTATAATGTCATTCTCATTCTCTCCCCTGTCCAGATTCTATCTCTGGCCATTGGCCCTCTGGCGTTTTTGCTAATGATGGTAGGAAAAGGAAGACTCGCCTTTCTGATAATGGCAGGCGGGCTCCTTCTCACTGCCATCCTGCAGACGATGCTCATCCCAGCTTACGGCGTGGAAGGCGCGGCAGCGGGCCGCGCTACAGGGTTGATAGTCACACAACTGGCCTATGCCAGAGCAACATGGAGTACGCTCAAAATCAGAACAATATAACTCATCAGCGCTCTGCAATAGATTCAATTTTTTACTTTTCCAAGGTATTCTTACCTTTGACCCCCGTCCTTGAGCATGCACGCATGCACAAGGTGCACTATACAAACGTTCGGAGCGCCCAGCCCTCCGATTTTTCACGCAACCGGAACACTATGGGTTGGTTCAAAAGGCTCAAAAACGGGATCATCACCTCCACCAAGGAGAAGAAGGAAGCACCCGATGGCTTGTGGTACAAATGCAAAAAATGCAAGGAGACCAGCACCATGAAAGACCTCAAGGCCAACTTTCACAAGTGCCCGAAATGCAACTACCACGTCAAAATCAGCAGCACCCAATATTTTGACCTGATTTTTGACGGAAAATATGACCGGTTGTTCGATGAACTCGGACCTGAGGACTTCCTTCATTTTGAAGATCTCAAGTCCTACACTCAGCGCATCGAAGACGCCAAAAGAAAGACATCCCTGAATGAGGCGATGACTGTGGCCAGCGGGAAGGTGAATCGGAGGCCATTGGTTATTGCGGCGATGGATTTCAGTTTCATCGGAGGATCTATGGGCTCAGTGGTCGGGGAGAAGATATCAAGGGCAATTGATTATTGCCTTGAGCAGCAATGCCCCCTGATGATTATCTCAAAGTCCGGTGGTGCCAGGATGATGGAGTCTGCATTCTCCCTTATGCAAATGGCAAAGACCTCTGCCAAGCTCTCCCTTATGGCAAAGGCAGGCATTCCTTACTTTTCCTTTCTGACTGATCCGACAACCGGAGGCGTAACCGCCTCTTACGCCATGCTTGGTGATATCAATTTTGCAGAGCCGGAAGCTCTCATCGGATTTGCAGGGCCACGGGTTATTCGGGAAACCATCAAGCAAGAGCTCCCGGAAGGATTTCAGTCTTCTGAATCCGTCATGGAAAACGGATTTCTCGACTTTATTGTCGACCGCAAAGATCTCAAAGAAACAATTTCCGACCTCCTTTACTTTTTCAACAAGGTCATAGACCCATCTCCGGCAGCAGACTAACAAGCCACTCATTTACAGTCCTACCGATAGAACGATTCTTGCTCCTCCGTATGTTCCCCCTGGAAACGGGAATACCACATCTGCACGCAAGATCCTCAACCACAGGAATCCTATATTTTCCGCCCCCACATTCCACTCCAAATAATGGTCGGCAGGTGTCTGTAAGAGGGATACACCTGCCACGGCTTTCCAGCCGAGCTTCCTAATCAAGGGAATTTTATCGAGTAGAAAGCCCTCGAAGTGGTGTTCAGTATGGGCCTGCGCATACGTGCCGTCAGTGCTGTAGGCGTAATATGGCAGCCAGAGAAACCCTTTCAGATATCTGTCCGAACGAGTCACGACCATTTGATTTCCAATAAAGTGCATACGGTCAATAAATTCCATGTTCTTCTGATTCCTTGGAAAGAAGCCCCCTTCGACGAACCAGGATGTTGTTCCCCCCAATCCGAATTGCACCTTCCCTTTCAGTGAAGCGGCCACGTGGTGAAACGCGACTTGTGCTCCGAGTGTGCGGATGCCTGTCCGGTACTTCAGAGTCAGTTCGGGCCAGGCAGACCCCAGCATCACCTTTCGGTTCGGATAGCGCCAGTATTTCTGCGCAAATCGAATCCGCACTGAGGTTTCGAACAAAAAAGCGCGGCTCCGATCAAAAAAGGGTTCACCCTGCGGAGCCTCCTGAATACCATTCACAAACGGGTCATTCCAGGCATAAAACCCATCTTTCTTTGAAAGACTATATTCCGTTGCATTGACCAGACCCCGGCGGTCCGCATACTCAAGCGCCGTCTGTACCATGAGGCCATTGGCCACCTCCTGCCTGAATTCGACACGGCCATACCACTTTTCATACAACTTCAGAAAATTGGTCTTTGAAAAAAGTGCATAGATGTTGTTCAACTCCTCGTTGACAGGATTTTCTGAGTTGAGCTGTGTGATTTCCCTTCCGCCACTGACACTCACGCGCGCATAATTGATGGCATTAAACTGACGGGTCAACCTCAAGCGCCCACGCAACTGCTTGTCTGTCAAACCATAGGTAAGTGCTGGTTCGATCTCCAAATATGCCGTCTCATCTTTGTCACTTGACATTCTATACCTTAGCCGAAGAGACGTGGATACGCCCTGTACCGGGTTAAATGCAAAAGTGCTCAGGGGCGATTCCAAGGTCAGGAAACGCCGTTCCCAGGAGTTGGACCAGGTATGTCCACTAAGTAGGCTCGAAAAGGTAAATCTATTGTTTTCGCGGTCGAGAGAGTCCATGTAGGGCTTGGATTCCCAAATTGCCTGGAGACTATCTTTCCTGGAATAATCATTCAGTTCCTCATGGGTAAGCGGCACTGGGCGCACAGCTTCCCAAAATGCGGAGTCATGGGCATTTGCCCCTTCTTCAATGGTAAAAACCTCAGCAGAAAACAATCCTGCCGGAAACTCAGGATTGAGCTCATACCGAGAGAACTGGGTTGAGATATAGCCTTCTACCTCAAATCCAAAGATGGAAAGAGAAAATGATAAAGACTGGTCAAATGGCATCCAGCGATTCGGAGTATCGACTGGGATATAGACTTGTCTGACCAAGAGGGTATCGATGATTGGTTGCTTCATACTCTTTCCGGTTAACCGGAAATCGACGCTTTGAATATTCCAGAGATCTTCCGTGATATAAATGAATCCGGAGAAAGTCGGGTCTTCCTCACGCTTTGGGAGGACTGCAATTTTATTGATCAGCCTTCCCTGTTCATCGAAAAAGGTGCCTTCCAGACGGTATCGGTAATAAAAAAAGGCACCGGCAGCAATTGGAGAAATAATTGACCGGCCCAGGTCAACTGTCGGCTTGTAAAAATTCATATTCATGAGAGATGCCCGATTGAAGCTGAATGCATCATCGCTCCCACTCACTTTTGAAGACCGCATCACCTCTTTTTGCTTCCCCGGAAGGTCCATATACAAATCCGATTCAGATTCCGAGAGATAGATAATTCCCTGCCCGTTTGTATCAAGGATTCCACCCAGATCACCAATCTCTGTACCCATGATTCGATCTGGAGTCTCCGTAAACCGATACAGGCTTTTCATATACGCACGACACGAAAAAGACTGGCCGGCATCCAACCATTGTTGCCTCACTTCCATTGCTTTCCGGATAATCGCATAGGCCGGGTCTTCAGCTCCCGCTACCACATTGACTTCTGTCAGGTCTATGGCCTGAGCCTCAAGCGAGACTATGAGGTCAGCGGTGAGTGATTGCGTCTCAATCAGGGTAGAATCATACACAGTCTGATACCCGATGAATCGAAACACAATGACCCGTGGCTCATCAGAGGCAGCGAGCTCAAAGCGTCCCTCTACATTTGTGACAGAACCTACAGTACTGCCTTCGTAATAGACACTCACAAAAGGAAGAGGCTCTCCGGCAGGGTCTGTGACCAGACCGCTGACCTGAGCGAGCACGGAGAGAGGAAAAAGGAGAATGAGAAAGAAGAGGATACGCATAGGATTCAATTCAAAGTACACGGACTCTTAAGAAGACAGAACTTCCATTCATTCTGTTCTGAAAAAACTCACCATGCAAATGAAAAAATTACACTTTATGAACTCCCTTCCTTGGGAGGAGGTTATGCATAACGGCAATTCTATAGAGAACCGTACCTTCGGCCCGTGGACATATTACAACAGCTACTCACACAATATCGTGCGCACGAAAAAATCGTGCAAATCAGTCAATGGCTCGGAGATGACAAAACCCGGCCACGTATTCGCATCAGTGGGCTGACTGGTTCGGCTGATGCTTACGTGGCAGCCGCACTGTTTTTGGAAAGACCCGGTTTCACATTGTATATCGGTGCAGATAAAGAAGAAGCTGCCTACTTTCAAAACAGCCTCGCGAATCTGCTTCCGAAAAAAGAAGTCCATTTTTTTCCAGATTCATTCAAGAGCCCCGGAAATTTTGAGCGGCTGGAAAGCAGCAATGTGTTGCAGCGTACTGAAATCATCAATCGCATCAGCCAGTCGCTGGCAGAAGGAGAATGCATCGTCACCTATCCCGAAGCCTTATTCGAACGGGTTGTTTCGCCGGGTGAGTTATCCGGCTCCAGAATTGAAATCAGGTCTGGAGAATCACTGGATGTAGACACCATCATTGAGGTGCTGATTGAGTACGGATTTACACGGACTGACTTCGTGTACGAGCCAGGTCAGTTTTCAATCCGCGGTGGTATTGTAGACATTTTCTCCTATGGGAATGAATGGCCCTACCGGATAGAGTTGTTTGACGACGAAGTAGAGAGCATCCGGATTTTTGACCCAGTCAATCAACTCTCAAAGCAGAACATCTCTCGGGTCTCAATTGTGCCGAATATTAACACTCGCTTCAAGAAAGATCAAAAAGTTTCCTTGCTCAGCATTTTACCTGAAGATACGGTGGTTTGGGTCACAGACATTCAGCAACTCACCGATCGGCTGCAGCGATGCTTTGAGCAGGCTGAGGAGTTTGCGCGGACTGTCCTTCCAACATTGGAGGAACAGGAGTTGAAATCAATTTTTGACGACCTTTCATTTTTGCGGCCGGGGGAGGTACTCTCGGATGTCCTTGACTTCGGGATGATCATTCCAAACAATGCAAAACCAGACTTGGAGATTCTCCACCATTTGTCCTGGTCTACCTCGCCTCAGCCAAGCTTCAATAAAAACTTCAATCTTCTGATTGAAAACCTCAGGGAGAATACCGGTAAAGGGCTGACCAATTATCTTTTTACGGACAACCCCCGGCAAATTGAACGATTTGACCATATTTTTGAAGATTTGGAGGCGAATGTCAGCATTCAACCAATCCTGAAGGCCATTCACGCCGGATTTATCGATCATGAGCTTGGGATAGCATGCTACACAGACCACCAGATTTTCCAGCGATTTCACAAATACAAGCTCAAGAGGGGTTTTACCAAAGACCGAGCCCTCAATCTGAGGCTGATCCGCGAATTACAACCGGGAGATTTTGTCACTCACATCGACCATGGAGTCGGCAGGTACAGTGGCCTTGAGAAGATTAATATCAACGGCCACATTCAGGAGTCAGTCCGGCTGATTTACAAGAATAATGACATTTTATACGTCAGCATTAACTCCCTGCACAAGATTGCCAAGTTTTCAGCAAAAGAGGGAACTGCCCCGGTTTTGAGCAAGTTGGGGTCAGATGCCTGGAAGAGACTGAAGAGTAAGACCAAGAAAAAAGTCAAAGATCTGGCGGCTGAGCTTATAAAACTGTATGCGAAACGGAGAGCCACCCCGGGATTTGCCTTTCCTCAAGACGGCTATCTGCAAAACGAACTGGAAGCATCATTCCTGTATGAGGACACACCTGATCAACTCAAAACAACCCAGGCTGTCAAGGAAGACATGATGGCATCATTTCCGATGGACCGTCTTATTTGTGGTGATGTCGGGTTTGGAAAAACCGAAATTGCCATTAGGGCAGCCTTCAAATCTGTTGTAGCCGGCAAGCAGGTTGCCGTATTGGTTCCCACCACTATTCTGGCGTTGCAACACTACAAAACCTTCCGCGACCGTATCGGAGAATTCGGAGCAACGGTTGACTACATCAACCGGTTCCGAACCACCCGGGAGAAAAAGGAAATTTTCGCCAAACTCAAGGAAGGCAAGATTGACATTGTCATCGGCACCCATGGACTGCTCAGCAAGGACATTGGTTTCAAGGACCTCGGTTTGCTTGTGATCGATGAAGAGCAGAAATTCGGAGTGGCTGCCAAAGAAAAACTCCGGAAACTAAAGGTCAATGTCGATACCCTGACCTTGACTGCCACACCAATCCCCCGGACCCTTCAATTCAGCCTCATGGCGGCGCGCGATCTCAGTGTCATCAGAACGCCACCACCAAACAGACTGCCGATTCATACTGAGACCCGAATTTTCAATGAGGAACTTATCAAAGACAGCATTTATTACGAAATCAATCGCGGCGGACAGGTGTTTTTTGTGCACAACCGTGTCAAGACACTTCCGGATGTGGCCGCGATGTTGAGGCGATTGTGCCCGGATGTAGATATCGCCATGGCCCATGGGAAAATGGAAGCCTCTGATCTCGAGACCACGCTGCTTGACTTCATCGAACGCAGATATGACGTGCTGGTCAGCACAAATATCATCGAAACAGGTCTTGATATTCCAAACGCCAACACCATCATCATCAATAATGCCCACCAGTTCGGGATGAGCGACTTGCACCAATTGCGGGGCCGTGTGGGTCGCTCCAACCGCCAGGCATTCTGCTACCTGTTTTCCCCTCCCCTCTCTACCCTGACCTCTGAGGCGCGCAAAAGACTGAAAGCTCTGGAGGAGTTTTCAGAATTGGGCTCAGGCATCAATATCGCCATGCGCGATCTCGATATCCGCGGAGCCGGTAATCTGCTCGGAGCCGAACAAAGCGGTTTTATTACAGACATCGGTTATGAAACCTACCAGAAAATCCTCGAAGAGGCAATTCTTGAATTAAAAGAAGGGGAGTTCCGGGATCTCTTTCAAGAGGACCTTGAGAAAAACCGGACCTTCGTGCGTGAGGTTCAGATTGAAACGGATACCGAAATGCTCATTCCGGACCATTATGTGTCCAATATTCAAGAAAGGCTTCATCTCTATCAGGAACTCGATGCCATTGAGGACGAACAAAGTATCACCAATTTTGCCACAAGGCTGGTGGATCGTTTTGGCCCCCTGCCAGCTGAGGTGGAAGAACTCTTTCAGGGACTGAGACTCAGATGGTCTTGCAAAACCCTGGGATTTGAGCGCTTGATATTCAAAAATCAAAAGCTTCGCTGCTTTTTTGTCATGAACCCCCAATCTCCGTATTACGAATCTGAATTGTTTCAGCAAATCCTCCAGTTTGGAGCTTCCGAAGGTCCTTTTATGGGTCTTTCCTTTAAAAAGACAAATGATGCCTTCCTAATGGCCAAAGATGGTATCTCTGGCCTCGATGAAGTTATCGCATTATTGGGCAACATCCAAACTGCTGTTTTTCCTGAGATGACAAAAAGTTGAGCACGAGAGAAAAATAAATTGTATATTTGCCTCGAAAAGGAATTTTTGAGTCAGTATTGTTGTTTTTTTGTCAACCCGCCTGCCCGATTTTCCTGGTAAATTCTTTCTTTTTTTAATTTTTTTCTGATGAACATTTTTGTTGCTAAATTGAACTTCCGTACGGAAGAAGATGCACTTCGCAACCTTTTCGAAGGTTATGGTGCCGTTGATTCCGTCAAAATCATCACCGATCGCGACACTGGCCGCTCGAAAGGGTACGGCTTCGTGGAAATGCCGCACGATGATGAAGCTGAAAACGCCATTAACGACCTGAACGAAAGCGAATTCGATGGTCGTGAAATCGTTGTGAAGAAAGCGCGGCCAAGAGCCTGATCTCTTTCTTCACCAGAAGATACAATTGCCCGAAGGCTCCAGCCTTCGGGCTTTTTTTTTGAAATTTCCATTCTCCATCATCCTTCTGTGACAATTGTCAATCAAAAACAGGTGCAACTTCCCTAAACTTGCACAAAATTTTATGGCTATGCGCGGATTTCTGTTTCTTGTACTCGTGTTGAACGGATTATCAACCATCGGTCAGGGACTTGCCAATTACAATATCGTCCTTGTTGAAGATGACATCAATGGGCTGCCTGGACTGCAGTCGTTTGCTGTTGGAGAATACGACGGGGAATGGGTGTTTCTCGGCGGGCGAACAGAAGGATTGCATCGGAGACAGCCTTGGGCGAGTTTTCAGGAAGTTGGAAGTAATAAGACTGCTTATGTGGTCAACCCTGAGTCCGGCAGTGTCTGGTCTGCGTCCCTTGCATCTCTCCCTGCCCCTCTCTTCGAGCAATTGCAATCTTCGAACACCTTGTTCCATCAACTTGACACAACCCTCTACATTTTGGGGGGCTATGGCTTTTCCGCTTCCACAGGAGACCACATTACCTACCCCAATCTGACTGAAGTTTCAGTACCCGCATTGATTCAAGCGATTAAGGTTGGTGAGGTGACCGATGCTGCCTTTCGTCAATTGACCGACGAACGAATGAGGGTTACAGGTGGGTATCTCGGCTATCTTGATGGTCGGTTTTACATCATTGGGGGACAAAATTTTGAGGGTCGGTACAATCCTATGGGCCCTACCCACGGCCCTGGGTTCATTCAGGAATATACCAACGAAATCAGATCCTTCACTGTCACGGAGTCGAGTGGTACATTGGCCATTGCTGATTACACATTTATTCGGGATACAGCCAATCTGCACAGGCGGGACCTCAATGTGGTCCCACAGATTTTCCCCAATGGTCAGCCAGGGTTTACTGCATTTTCAGGGGTTTTCCAATACAGCCAGGATATTCCGTGGCTGAATTCGGTTGATATTATTCCCGGAAGTTACTCCGTAAATAATGATTTCAGCCAGTTTCTGAACCAATATCACACGGCCCACATTGCCATGCACGATGTGGAAACTAATTCCATGCATACCGTTTTTTTCGGAGGAATCAGTAGATACACTCTCGATTCAGGGGGTAATCTCGTAGACGATCCCGATGTCCCCTTCGTCAAAACCATCAGTCTTGTCACCCGTGACGCTTCCGGAAAAATGACTGAAGTGCAAATCGGAGAAATGCCAGCCCTGCTTGGCTCCAGCGCCGAATTTCTGGTACACCCGGATGCACCCCTCAAAATGCCAGAAGTCATCGATCTTGCATCAGTTTCTTCCGACAGCCTCTTGATTGGATATATTGCCGGTGGAATTGAAAGTTCCTTGCCAAATATTTTCTGGATAAACGATGGCACCCAGAGTGTGGCCAGCAGCCGGTTGTTCAAAGTCTATCTGGTTGAAGGAGAAGTCACTTCCACAAACAGCGTGGGTGTGAATCCTGAAGGATATTTTGATGTTGCTGTTTTTCCAAACCCGGTGCAAGGCGATGTAAAAATCGAATTCAGTGTGAGACGCACGGAGTCCATCCATGTGGTTATCATTGACAATAAGGGGACGGTGGTCAGAGACGTGAAACATACCACGATGGGTCCGGGGCGTTACCAATTTGAAGCAAACTGCCAGGGGCTGCCATCCGGTATCTATCATGTCAGAATCAGTGGTGGCAATATGACAGCAACAAAACGCTTCGCTATCCAGTAAAGGTCTTGTTGCTTAATTTTCCGGTCAGGGCACGTATCGGTATGTAATCAGGACTTCTGACCCATTGTCAAAAACCTGCCTCGAGTTTGTGACCCGCCCAAGTGAGTCAGTGCTGTGAAACGCGGTGTATGAACCAGACTGTATCCGCCCAAGAGCAGAGATACCGACTTTGCGAGAGCAAATAAAGCGTGATTCCCAGGGTTTGTCTGCGACCTCATACTCAGGATTTTCTGCGGGGAATTTTTTGACAGTTTCCGTTGAACGGACCTCACCTCCTTTCGTGTAAGTGATGATGACCGCACTACCCAACGTGTCGGTGTAGTGAAACACCTGAAAAGAGTCAACACGGCCACGGTCATCGTAATGGAGAATCCGCTTGACAGAAAAAACCTGACCCGGAGCATGATCGTAGGTCATCTGTCGGATCAGACCCAGTTTCCCTGTTGTTTCCTGGGGTTCAAAAATTTCACTTTTTACCACCTCCTTCCTGCTGTTTTCTGAATGCACCACCATGCGCAAGGTATCCCCTTCGGTAGATCTCAGAATGTGTGACACTTTTGCTTTGTCATGAATCAATTCTCGCGTTTGACTCACCGCCCCATCTTTATTCAAGTACTCGACCAGTATCAATTGTCCAAGGTCATTGTACGTGTACCTCTCTGCGAGGCGGGAATCAACCAATTTTTCAGATAACTGATACAGCTGACCATCTTGTACAGAAGATGCAGCCATCGAAAGTAAAAGCAAGATCGTTAAATGCATATCATTTCAATAAAATGGAAAAGTGTTTTATATTTTTCCGGACAAACTTAACGAGAATAAAACCAAATCTCATTAACACAATCGGTTCAACTTCTGTCTCTTAGAAAAGATAAAGACTACACAGGATCGGCAAGATCCTCAGGTAATAGATTCGGGAGTTAGGTCGTACCCTCTATATTTGTCAACTTCCATCTGAATTCATGGTTGTTGTTGGTCCTTGTCTCATCAGAAACAACAATTGTGAAGATTTATCAGAAAAAATGGGAATCTGCCGTGCCTGCTCCTCTTGATCAGGTCTGGGATTTTTTTTCCAGGCCTGACAACCTCGCCCGGATTACACCTGAAAAAATGGGGTTTGAAATGCTGACTGACCTCGATGGGCGTCAGATGTACCCCGGGATGTTTGTCACACATCGGGTGCGTCCTATTGCTGGGATTCCTTTGTTGTGGACCAGCGAAATCACCCACATCCGTGAGGGTCAGTACTTCATTGATGAGCAGCGATCAGGGCCATATGCACTCTGGCACCATGAGCACCATTTTGAAGCAGACGGAACACAGGCTACCATTATGAAGGACATCCTGCATTACGCGATGCCATTTGGAGTGGTGGGACGAATCGCACACATTCTTTTTGTAGAGCGGATGATTGCCCAGATATTTTCGCACCGTGAGACAGTCATCCACGATTTGTTCTGATCCTATTTTTGTCGCTTTTGGATATTGATGGTTTCGCTTCCGCCCTTTGATGGGACGGCATGCCGGGGATCCTCCTGGTCAGGGTAGCTATCCTTGCGCCAGTCGGGAACATAGCCGGGCAGTTTCGGTCGAACCAGCGTCATCTCTTCAACAAGGTGTGTGGCACCGGCAAATTTGTCAATGATGAAGAGAATATAGCGGGCATCTACCATGATGTTCCGGCAATATTGTTTGTCGTAGTTAATGTCACTCATGGTCCCCTCCCAGACTCTGTCAAAATTCAGCCCAATCAGATTTCCGTAGGCATCTATGGCCGGACTTCCGGAGTTGCCTCCAGTTGTATGGTTTGACCCGATAAAGCAGACCGGCATCCGGCCATCTGGGGTTGCGTAGGGGCCATAATCTTTGTCGGCATACAATTGGCGGAGTTTTTCGGGCACATCAAATTCATAATCACCGGGCTTGTATTTGTCCATTAAGCCTGATAACCAGGTCTGATTGTCGTATGAGGTGCCATCGTAAGAGGTGTATCCTAGCACCTGCCCGTAGGTCACTCGCAAGGTGCTGTTTGCATCCGGATAGTAATTGCCCGGAAGCATCAGGATTCTCGCTTTCATATATTTTCGCTGGAGTTCTTCAATTTCTGCATTCAGCAGATTGTAAGGCGCTGCAACATCCCGGTCGAAAGCGGTCTTTAGCTGATCTGCAAATTGAACGAGTGGATCGCTTTCAATTACATTGATTGCATCTTCTGCCGGCATTTCAAACAGACGCGCTACGCTTTCTGAATTTGCTGCCAAAGAGTTGTCGTACAACCATGAGGCCATTACACTGTAATCATTGGTACCGAGCGAATCCATCAGAGACTGAACAGTCTGAGAGAGCGCTTGATCTTCAATACCTTGCACAAACATCTCTGTCAAAGCAGCGCATACTTTCCTATCAATTTGGGGTTGGAAATCCTTGTAGAAATCACTGAGAAAAGCCTGTAAGCGCATTTTGAAGCCATCGTAGCCGGCTTGGCCACTGTCCTTGTAGAGACCAGGCAGTCGGTTGATGAGTCCGGCGACGCGGAGCAATTCGATATTCCTGTTAAAAACTTCATTGTAATATTCGCGGGTCAGTGCCAGCTGCTGGATTTCTGTGTAGAGACGCTCAAATTCAGAAAGCAGCGTGCTGTATGCTGCCCGATACTGGTCGGACGATTCAACTGACTTCTGAAATGAAGCCTCCTCATCGAGTTTTCTTCCTATTGCACCGACTGTGGTCAGGCCCTGACTTTCTCCAATCCATTTTTTCCAGTAATTGGCAATGCGGGCAAATTTTGAAGCATACTGAATGCGGATTCCTTCGTCTGCCCGCATGAACGAATCGACGATGCTCAGCGCTTTTTCGCGAATGGCGATTCGTGCAGGATTCAGTACTTCAACAATTTGCTCTACAGCCACGGCGGGGAGGTACTCATCGGTCCGACCCGGAAAGCCGAATACCAGCGTAAAATCTTTCTCCTCGACCCCATCCACTGAAACGGGCAGGTAATGGGCCGGCCGATAGGGCACATTGGAGGGCGAAAAAGCAGCTGGCATATTTGAGGAGTCAGCATAAATCCGGAAGAGTGCAAAATCGCCTGTATGACGCGGCCAGACCCAGTTGTCGGTATCTGCTCCGAATTTACCGATGCTTGAGGGCGGGGCTCCAACAAGTCTGACATCCTCATACGTCAGGGTAGTTATCAAAAAGTACATATTCCCCTTATAATAGGGTTTGACCATGACTTCTTCTGCTGGACCTGGAGTGGCTGCAGCCAATACAGCATTGATATTCTGGTCGATAACTGATTGCCGCTCAGTTGGCGTCATTTCATCACTGACACCCGCAAGCACTTCATCTGTTACATTCTCAATTTGTCTTATCAATGTGGCCGTCAATCCCGGATTCGGCAACTCCTCTGATCCGGACATGGCCCAAAATCCCTTTTCGAGGTAATTATTTTCGAGCGATGAATGAGTCTGAATCTGGCCATATCCGCAATGATGATTAGTGAGAAGGAGGCCTTCCGGAGAAATGATTTCAGCCGTACAAAACCCACCAAAACTGACGATGGCATCTTTCAGACTGCTTTCATTCACAGCATAGACTTGCTCGGCAGACATTTCCATCCCGAGGCTTTTCATTTGCGGCTCGTTGATGGACTTGAGCAGAGAGGGAATCCACATTCCCTGACCGAACAAAGGCGTTGAGAGAATGCAGAATGAAAATGAAAAGAGAATGAATAGGTATTTCATACAAGCATCAATTTTGGTTTCCGAAAAAATAACGTGAATGGGCGTATTTGCATTGCGACTTATCCAAATTGAGACGTAATTTGCAGACTTAACATACGCCATTCATGACACAGGTATACAAGACACCGCCGTTTGCAAAAATTATTCGAAGCGGAGAATTCGAGGCTCATCACCATTACTACGAAAAGGCGCTGAATGCCACAATCAATCCAATGGTGAGCTTTTTTTTGAACCTTGGACAGGAGCGAATTCTTCAAAGATACTGTCATCTTCACCCAAAGGTACAGCAAAATAATCTTCGGGAATTACTGAACTACCAACCTCAATTCTTCTTTTGGGCTGGTGCCGACTTATTAAACGTCACCTCAGCCGGAGGAAGGAGGCAAATGGTTGTGATTGAAAATAACAGCTGTCCGTCTGGTCAGAAATCGATGCCCTTGCTCAATGACCATGCCGAGCAGGGTGGATATCAGATGCTGATGTCGCAATCATTTCGCCATTTTTTGAAGCGTAAGCCACCCAAAACCAAGGGGGCGCTTGCAGTCATCTATGATAAAAATCCGATGGAGGCTTCGGGCTATGCCTCAGCAATGGCAGATTTATTCAATGAACCGGTCTACTATGTGCGGTTTGACCAGGACGAATCCGACCCTCCGGTTCGATTTCAGGAAGGTGTGATGATGGTTCGGGATGAGGCTGGCGACTGGAAGCCAGTGCGAGCAGCTTTCAGATACCTGACGCAAAGGCCGTGGAATAGGCTCCCAATTCATGGGAAAACGCGGATTTTCAATCCTGTGTTGGCCTGTCTTGCCGGAGGGAGGAATAAGATGGTAGCGGCAAAGGCATATGATATTTTCAACGGAGAGTTGGCTTATTCCGGCCTTCACATTCTCACTCCTGAAACAATCTGGGATGTCAGCAAAAACGAAATCCCCATATGGGTCAACCGTCTCGGCGGGCAGGCGGTCATCAAAATCCCGTACAGCAATGCCGGACAGGGAGTCTTCACAATCGTGAATCAGGAGGAGCTCGACCGATTTATGAGTCAGGATTTTGCATACGACCGATTCATCGTCCAAAGCCTGATTGGGAATTACAACTGGAGCAGCACCGGCACGCGGAGCGGTAAATTATACCATGTGGGGACGGTACCCAGCACCAAAGGCCATACTTATGTGGCAGACTTACGGGTCATGGTGGCCGCAACCACTGAAGGAATCAAACCGATTTGCCTCTATGCCAGACGAGCAGCACTTCCATTGGCAGATCAGCTTGACGCAGGCAGTGACTCCTGGGACATTCTCGGCACCAACCTCTCCATAAAAACTCCTACGGGCTGGGACTCAGATACCAACCGCCTGCTACTTATGGACCGGAGGGATTTTTCCAAACTTGGTCTCGGGCTTGACGACCTGGTTGAGGCGTATATTCAGACTGTCTTATCAATGATTGCCATCGATAAAATGGCTATCAACTTGCTGAATTCCAAAGGGCGGTTTCGCATGCAGCTTTTCCGGTCTTTCAATGATGACCAAAGTCTGATCAGTGAAATAATGGGATAAACGAGGCCGACATGACGATCAACGAACAGGCAAGTGGTGGCGAGCACCAAATCATCAGGGAGCTCAATCTGGAAGTACTACACCCCGGGTGCATTCATAAGCGATTATTGCATCTGGTCACCGATGGAATGGGGATGCCCTTGTATGTTCCTGTTCTCATTGCAAAGGGCCAGGAAAAAGGGCCTGTGGTCGGGATTACAGCTGCAGTACACGGCAATGAACTCAATGGTATTCCAGTCGTTCAAAGGCTTTTTAAAGAAATTGATGTCAATAACCTCCGGGGTACAGTTATTGGGGTACCGGTCGTGAATGTCCCTTCTTTGTTGCGTAAGCGGAGGCGATTCATTGATGGGGCCGACTTGAATCACATCTTTCCAGGGCGACCACGCGGGAATGTCAGCGAGGTCTACGCTCACCGTATTGTCAATCGGATTGTCAGCCAGTTTGACTATCTCATCGACCTGCATACTGCGAGTTTTGGCCGGATTAACTCTTACTATATCCGGGCAGATTTAGAACAAGCAGCGGTCAGGCAAATGGCATTGTTGCAGAATGCCCAGATAATCGTCCACAAACCACCCTCTGACGGAACATTGCGTGGTGCTGCAGATGAACTTCAAATTCCAGCGGTCACACTTGAGGTTGGAGATCCCAATACTTTTCAGAAAGGGATGATCAGATCCGGGCTCACAGGAATCTTCAATCTGTTGATTCATCTCGGCATGATAGATGGCGAGTTAGAGCCTCCTGAGCAACCTCCTGTGATGTGTGATTCCTCATTTTGGATGTACACTCATTCCGGGGGGATTCTTCGTGTGGGGCCGGGACTAACTGATATGGTCAAAAGCGGAGAGGTCATTGGCCGGTTGTTCGATATATTCGGAGATCAGATACACGAATATCAGGCCCCTCGCGAAGGAATCGTCATTGGCAAGAGCACCAGTCCGATTAACCAGACAGGGGGGCGGATTTTGCACCTCGGCATTCTCCAGTCTTCTTAGGTCGGATTGGGCTTCCAAAGAATCTCTTCTGCACCCAAATCCCTGGCAAGAGATCGAGAAAGTACAAAGAGGTAATCTGACAGTCTGTTGAGATAGTGGAGAATATTGGCAGATACTGGCTCAACCCTAGACAGGCTAACCACCCGTCTTTCTGCCCTCCTGCAAATACATCTTGCCAAATGGCAAGTCGAAACGACTGGATGTCCGCCAGGTAGTATGAAATTTTTCAAAGGGGGAAGATCTGTTTCCATCCGGTCAATTGCCAGCTCAAGAAATTTGACATCCTCTTCTGAAATGGTGGGCACCTTCATCGAAGCATCTGGGTCAACAGCCAGACTCGAGCCCATATTGAACAGTGAATTCTGAATGGCAAAGAGCTCATTTCTCACTATTGGATTTTCAACTGAGTCTCTGAGTAACCCAATGGAGGCATTGAGTTCATCCGTATTCCCATACGCCTCAATGCGAAGGTCATCCTTGTGTCTCCGGCTTCCGCCGAAAAGTGAGGTCTGGCCCTCATCTCCTGTTTTGGTATAAATTTTCATGTGCGCCTGAATTTCTCTCAGGAAACCACTCGTTCTGGATTCAGTTCATCCGTTTCAACAAGTCCGTCCCGAAGACGAATGACACGATGGGCATATTCAGCGATTTCTTCTTCGTGAGTCACGAGAATAATGGTGTTACCCTGTTGATGGATTTCATCGAAGATTTGCATAATCTCCAGTGACGTTTTTGTGTCGAGATTTCCGGTGGGTTCGTCAGCCAAGATAATGGCGGGATCATTGACAAGTGCTCTGGCAATGGCGACGCGCTGTCTCTGACCACCAGACATTTCGTTGGGCTTGTGGGTCATCCGATCACCAAGACTGACAGCCTCAAGCGCCTTTCGTGCTTTTTCATTTCGTGCCGTCCGTCCAAGGCCTGAATAAACCAACGGCAGTGCGACATTTTCCAGGGCAGTCAGCCGTGGCAAAAGATTAAATGTCTGAAATACAAAGCCTATGTCTTTGTTTCTCACATCGGCCAGCTCATCATCGGTCATTGTACTGACGTTCGTACCATTCAAATAATATTCGCCTGAGGTAGGGGTGTCCAAACATCCAAGCAGATTCATGAGCGTCGACTTTCCTGAGCCTGAAGGCCCCATAAGGGCGACATATTCGTTGTTGTGAATGTCGAGGGTCACCGACTGTAGTGCGTGCACCAACTGGGTTCCCATCTGATAGGTTTTCCGGAGATTTTGTACCGAAATCATTGCATGGTTGTTCATAGCCGACAAATTATCTCAAAACTTTCAGAAAATACAATTCACAAGAGTGCATTTTTCTCCTTGTGAAAGAAGCTGGCTCATCCAGCAAATTTCTTACCGCCGGAGAATCAATCTCTCCTGTAACGACAAAGTCGCAAAAACGGTCCGTCAAACGCTATCTTTTTCGAAGAGCGCACCCAATTTTTCGCCTAATCAGGGAAGGGCCGGGCAAAAGGCATGAAAAACTGTATCTTTGGTAGGTACAAAGTTAAGATTCTCACCAAACAGAAATGAGTAACCCTGCAAGTCCTTCTATCCGAAGAAAGTTCCGTCCCAATTTTTTGTATTCTATCATCAGCGTGGCGCTTGTCCTGATTATGGCTGGTGTGTTTAGTCTTGTCATTCTTCTCGGCCAAGGGCTTATTACTTCGTTTAAGGAACAAGTAAACGTCCTTGTCGAGCTCAATCCTGAGACCGGCACTGAAGGGGTTGACTCAGTCAGTCTTTATTTGAAAAGCCAAGACTGGGTAAAGGCAACCTCTGTTGAGTTTATCAGCAAGGATGAGGCGCTGATGGAATTGCAGGAAGAATTTGAGTACCTCATGCAGATGGATTTACCCAATCCGTTGTTCGACATGATTCAGTTCAATGTAGCTGCACACATTCTTCGTCAGGATAGCCTTCAGGCAATCAAGGAAACATTACTTGCAAAAAATGAAATCCGGGATGTGTACTATCAGGAAGGCATTGTCGAGGGTTTAAGCAAGAATCTGAAAGATGTCAGCCTCATAGCCTTTGCTGTAAGTCTGGTGTTGCTGGTGATTGCCACAACCCTGATTTACAATACCAACAAACTTGCACTATACTCTAACCGATTTATTATCAAGAATATGCAACTTGTCGGGGCATCTTGGACCCACATTACAAGACCGTATCTGACCCGAAGTGCCTTGCATGGTATTTTGAGTGCTGTATTGGCAATGGCGGCATTGGGCGGAGGATTGGGGTTTCTATACAGGAGTTTACCGGAGATGGGGTCTGCCGTAGGAGAGAAGCAGCTTTTTTTCGTATTTTTGGCTCTCGCGTTAGGGGGAATTCTCATTAACTTGTTAAGTACGCTGTACACCGTTTCCCGATTTTTAAGAATGCGCACTGACGACTTGTACTGATCACAGGGAACGAACAAATCCCGGAATACAGGTTCAAAAAATTCTGAGTACATGAGCAAACCCAAAAAGAAAGGGAGCGGACGGGCTTCTAAGTCCCGAAGGAGAGTTTCGGGCTCATCATCGGCGAAGGTTTTGGAGCCTTTATTATTTGAAAAAAAGCACTATCTCTATATGGGAGTGGGACTTGTTCTCATCGCTTTTGGCTTGGTGCTAATGGGAGGAGGCGGGATGCCTGACCCAAACACATGGGAGCCTGAACGAATTTACAGTTTCAGGCGGACCACATTGGCTCCCATTTTTATTTTGGCGGGCCTTGTGGTTGAAATTTATGCCATATTCAAGAAATAACGCATCAGGTTGACCCTTCTCGAAGCCATCATTCTCGGAATCGTTCAGGGGCTCACGGAATTTCTTCCGGTTAGCAGCAGCGGGCATATTGAAATTGCTCAGGCCATACTCGGTATGCAAAGTTTGAGCGAACGAGAGGAAGCGCTTAGTGTTTTCCTGCATGGAGGTACTGCATTGAGCACCATCTTTGTATTCAGGAAAGATATCTCTGAGCTTGTCTCTGGTATTTTTTCCGCCAGTTGGAATCGAGAAAAAAAGTTTGCTATCCTGATTGTCATTTCAATGATTCCTGCGGGTCTTGCGGGTCTGTTCTTGGATGAATACATTTCCGGCTTATTTGATGGGAAGGTTGGTCTAACGGGTGCCATGCTCTTGGTTACAAGTGTACTGCTTTGGTTTGCAGACAAGGCAGGTTCTCCACAGATGAATGTGAATCCGGGCAAGGCGCTGATTATCGGCATTGCCCAAATGATAGCGATTCTCCCCGGAATCTCCCGCTCCGGAGCAACCATTTCGACATCCCTGCTCCTTCGTATTGATCGGAACCAGGCGGCGAGATTCTCGTTTTTGATGGTGGTCCCGCTGATTGTTGGAAAAATGCTATTGGATCTGATGGAGGAAGCGGAGAGTGGTTTTGCGGCGTGGGATGGAATCATGATCCCTTTAGCTGCGGGGTTTGGAGCTTCATTCTTGATAGGAATCCTTGCGTGCAGGTGGATGCTTCTCCTTGTGCAGCGCAGTCAGCTCAGGTATTTTGGCTTGTATTGCCTGATTGTTGGCTTCATCGCTCTTTTTTGGACATTCTTCTGACCCCAATCTATCGTAAACCTGATTTATGATTGCTGTCATTTGGTGAGCAGAGACACTATGAAATTTCTCGACAAAAACGAATCATTCGAACCTTCTTTCCTGTTGGAGGGTGCTGCTTTGCTTGTGGATAAACCAGAAGGTTGGACCTCATTTGATTTAGTCAATAAAGTCAGGTCTGCAATTCGCAAAGCGACTGGTGTAAAAAAAGTAAAAGTAGGTCACTCTGGCACTCTTGATCCGATGGCAACAGGGCTATTGATCGTTTGCACTGGATCCCACACAAAGAAGCTTGCTGATTTCCAACTGTTGGGCAAATCCTACAGCGGAACCATAAAGCTCGGGGCCACGACACCCTCTTATGACAGGGAGACGCCCATCGATGAAACTTACCCCACAGACCATATCACATTGGATATGTTAGATGAAACAAGGCGTAAACTTACCGGCGAACAAGAACAATACCCCCCAATGTTTTCCGCTATCAAGGTAGATGGGCAACCCCTTTACAAAAAAGCGAGGGCAGGAAAAGTGGTGGAGGTAACGCCAAGACCTGTCAACATTTACGAGTTTAAACTGACAAAGATCGAGATGCCAAGAGTTGATTTTTTCGTGAGATGCAGCAAAGGAACCTACGTCCGCTCTCTTGCATATGATTTTGGTAAACTCCTTAGCAGCGGCGGATATCTGACACGGCTTGAGCGGCTTGCCATTGGTGAGTTCAAGCTCCAGGATGCCTGGCATCTCGAAGACCTTGTACGTCAAATAAATTGGAATTCCAATCTTTAAATATTTTCATTTATCTGATGCCTTTTTTAGTCGCCTTTTTAATAATTCTCCTTTTTTCTACCTGCTATTCAGAACAGAACTCGGAGGAGCAGTTATTCTCCAAGTCGGCAAACGGAAGCGATGCGGCAATTGTGACAGCACATCATTTAGCGACTGAGGCGGGGCTGGAGGTGCTTCGGGAAGGTGGAACAGCAGCTGACGCTATGATTGCCAGTCAGTTTGCACTCGCAGTTGTATGCCCCAGAGCTGGAAACATTGGTGGCGGAGGTTTTTGTGTGTACCGGACATCAGATGGCTCATCTTTCGCACTGGATTTTCGGGAAACCGCTCCTCTGAAGTCTTCGCGTGACATGTATTTGAACGAGCATGGAAATCCTTTGACCGGTATGTCTCTAAAAGGATACAAAGCTGTTGGCACACCAGGAACTGTTTCAGGACTTAGTGCACTGCATGTAAGACTCGGAACGAAGCCATGGAAAAGGTTATTGGAACCCGCAATTCGATTGGCAAAAACCGGCTTTGCTGTGAGCGAATCTGAAGCATCACGATTAAACTTATATCAGAGTGACTTTGCCACATTCAACCCAGATACCATTCCTTTTCGTAAAGCTTCTCCATGGAAAGAAGGCGATACATTGAAACAGCCAACACTCGCGGGCACTCTTGAATTAATTGCTCAGCACGGGAAAAATGGATTTTATGAAGGAAAGGTTGCTCAGGCAATAGAAACATCTATGACCCAAAATGGAGGGTTTATTACGAAAGATGATCTTGAACAATATACTCCCATTTGGAGGAATCCCCTTATCGACAGCTTCAGAAATTTCAGAATCATTTCAATGCCACCTCCATCAAGTGGCGGGGTAGCCCTGATTCAGATGCTTCAGATGATAGACAAACGCCTTGATCAGTGCCAATATGGAAGTGAAGCTTATATCCATTTAATTGCAGAAGCTGCCCGTCGAGCTTATGCTGATCGAGCCGCATACCTGGGTGACCCAGAATTTTCGCATGTTCCGGTCGCCAAGCTTACGGGACATGAACACCTCACTGCAAAAATGACAACATTTCATCCGGATACAGCAACTTTGAGCCTCAATCTGGCAGATACCATGATGAATCTGAGTGTTGAGCAATTTGAAACGACACATACATCCATAGTCGATGCATTTGGTCACTCAGCTTCCTTAACTACAACCCTGAATTCAAATTATGGGTCAAAGGTATGGGTCCATGGCGGTGGTTTTTTTCTGAATAACGAAATGGATGATTTCAGCATCAAACCGGGTGTCCCAAATCAGTTTGGCCTTGTAGGCGCGGAAGCGAATGCAATAGCTCCCAAAAAGCGGATGCTGAGCTCTATGACACCAACAATTATCGAAAAAAATGGAAATTTATTTTTGGTTTTAGGAACACCGGGAGGCTCAACAATCATCACTTCGGTTCTCCAGGTTTTTTTGAATACCGGAATATTTTATATGCCATTAGATGAAGCAATAACTGCCGGAAGATTTCACCACCAATGGTTGCCTGATGAAATACTTTACGAGAAAAACTCTTTTCCCAAGCCGCTCCAATCAGCATTGAAGAAAAAGGGACATGTGCTGCGTGAGGTAAATCGGATAGGTCTTGTCAAAGCAATTCTTCAAACCCCAGATGGAACGTTAGAAGCCTGCGGTGACCAGAGAAATCCCGACGACAACGCAGCAGCTTATTGATTTTCGAAAAATTAAATTAAAAAGAATGTACTTCACCCCAATTTTTCCTCCTCCTCAGCAAGGATGAGCTGACAGCGAAGATCCTCTTCGTCCAGTTCAAAATACCCTGCTAACTGCTTGTGGGTGAATTGACCGCTTCGCATCAATCTGAGCATGGTACGCCGATTCTTCGCCTGGTTTTCCGCATTGGCTTTTAAGCGACCTTTTACCTCTCCTCTCGCTTCTCCTTTTGCTTCCCCTTTCTTATAGAGAGCATTCTCCGTTAGATCAATCGTGATTGGCATATGACTCGTCTTTTCTTCAACAATGTCAGTCAAATTACGCAATTGAGAGAAGATAAGCAACTGCTCAATTGATTTTTCAAGCTCTTTGGGCGTTTCTGATTTCTTGTGAAGCATTTTCAGAATTTCTTCCACCGCTTCATCCGGTGACAGCTCTCCGAAGTCTCCAAGTATTGACAAGGCTATTTCCTCAGGGCCCAATAAACTCAAAAATTCACGGTAGTCTATCGTGCTCAGGTTCAACAGCTGAAAACCGGTGATATGAAACTCACGTTCAAGATTAGTCTGCATCTTGGATTCTCCACGACCAAGGTATATCACATATTGAATGACCGGCTGGCGGTATGTACCTTGAAGCAATGCCCGGTACGAGGCCATCCGGTATACCATGTCCGGATCATCAGAAGACTGGAACTCCACATGCAGAATCAACTCACGCCCGTCATGGGTACGAATCTGAAACAAACTGTCGACATCGCGGCTCACTACCTTGCGCAGACTTGTTTCCAGCCGAACGGTTGATGCGATGTCAAGACCAAAAAGCACCGTACCGATGGATAAGACGAACTTTTCAATGTGTTCGCGGAAAATCAGGTCATAATTTTTATGACCCCGAGAATGAGAGGGTTCCATTTGGTTTGGTTTTCATTAGGGGGTGTGAGAGGGAGTTTGGGGAACAACCTCTTGTCTTTTGGAACTACATAAATTGTAAATGGTAAACCTGTCAGCTTTCCTCCTCTTCAGCAAGAGACAGCTGACGACGCAACTCCTCTTCGTTTATTTCAAAATACTCAGCTAACTGCTTGTGGGTGAATTGACCTGTTCGCATCAATCTGAGCAAAGTACGCCGATTTTTTGCCTGGTTTTCTGTGTTGGCTTTCAATAGACCTTTTGCTTCCCCTTTCTTAAACAGGGCATTCTCGGTCAAATCAATCGTGATTGGCATATGGCTCGTCTTTTCTTCAACAATGTCAGTCAAATTACGCAATTGAGAGAAGATAAGCAACTGCTCAATTGATTTTTCAAGCTCTTTGGGCGTTTCTGATTTCTTGTGAAGCATTTTCAGAATTTCTTCCACCGCTTCATCCGGTGACAGCTCTCCGAAGTCTCCAAGTATTGACAAGGCTATTTCCTCAGGGCCCAATAAACTCAAAAATTCACGGTAGTCTATCGTGCTCAGGTTCAACAGCTGAAAACCGGTGATATGAAACTCACGTTCAAGATTAGTCTGCATCTTGGATTCTCCACGACCAAGGTATATCACATATTGAATGACCGGCTGGCGGTATGTACCTTGAAGCAATGCCCGGTACGAGGCCATCCGGTATACCATGTCCGGATCATCAGAAGACTGGAACTCCACATGCAGAATCAACTCACGCCCGTCATGGGTACGAATCTGAAACAAACTGTCGACATCGCGGCTCACTACCTTGCGCAGACTTGTTTCCAGCCGAACGGTTGATGCGATGTCAAGACCAAAAAGCACCGTACCGATGGATAAGACGAACTTTTCAATGTGTTCGCGAAGAATCAGGTCATAATTTTTATGACCTTTGGAAGATCGAGATTTCATAAACGAAGGGTTTCTATATAGAGATGCTGAAACCACACATATTCCATACATTTCCACCCTATTTTTTTAATAAAATGCCAAAAAAACTGGTCTTTCTATTCACTCATTAGGAAAAAGACACCGTGGCCAGCGCAAAACATCACATCATTTATATATGGATTTACCTCACATATTTGGAATAGATTTTGGTAATAAGCTTGCTGGTACCACAGTAGTAGCACATCTTCAAAATAAGTCGGTGACTCTCCACGGTTCAAAAAAGGGGGAGAATGCAGATCAGATGATCCTCACCCTCACACACTCCCATCGACCAGATGCGATTTATATCGATGCACCACTCTCTTTACCAGGGGTTTATCAGAAGCTTCCTGACTTTCGTGATTATTTCTACAGAGATGCAGACCGACAGGTTAAAGCCATGTCGCCTATGTTTTTGGGCGGACTCACTGCACGAGCGATGAAACTAAGTGCAAGTCTTGAACCAATACCGGTATTTGAAGTATATCCGAGCCTCTGGGCACAGCGAAATGGATGGAAGCAACTTGGCTACAAAAAAGAGAAAGATGCCATCCCTGCCCTTCTGAAGCAGCTCAGGGATGACTTTCAATCAGTATCACTCCCGGAAACAATTCCTGACTGGCACAGCTTGGATGCCCTTTTGGCGCTGTATACAGGAACCAGACACCAGAGCAAAAAAGCAGAGTTCATTGGACATTTTGAAGAGGGAGGTATATACTTTTAGACTCTACACAGTGAGTGAGATCACCAAAAAAATCTGACCCAGCTCATACCTTTGATCCACATCAGCCATGCAATGAACAACACCATCATTCTTCAAGTTACAGGCGTTTTTTTCCTTCTCAACGCTCTGAATCACATTTTTTTCGGAAGAAAGCTGGAGGCATATGCTCTCAGCAGAGGACATCTCTCCCCAGGGCAATCTGTCAAACTTTCGGCCTTACTGATGGTGGCAGGTGGACTCGGACTCCTCGCAGAACCATTTCAAAAAGTTGCTGGAACGGGACTTTGTGTCTTCCTTATCATTGCAGCATTCACTGTCCATAAATTTTGGGAGGACCGTTCGAATGCCGGTATTCTGATTGAATCGATGCGTTTTTTTAGGAATATTTCTCTTGCAAGCATCATCTTGTGGATGCTATTTTCCTGAAATCAGCTCAACCAAAATTCGAATTCCTTACCCTTCATCTCCGAGCAAAAATCCATATTGACGGCCATATTCTAACATCTGACTGGCAAAGTCATCAGGATATTCGACTTGGATATCAGTAATCGAACCATCTTCAGCTTTGACTGGTACCAGCCGTGGATTGATAAACCCGCCGTAAGGAGGGATATTCAGGCTCTCTGATCGAGACAAAACCTCATTGTGAATGGCTTCATTCACTTGCACTCCATACCCCTCAATCAAGTTGCGTCCGGCAGCGAAGTCTCCCTCCGATTTTATTCGCTGGACTTCTCGCAACAATGCTCCAAAAAGTCCTCGGAGTTTATCGTAATCGCGAATATCAATATAGGTCTTACCGTCTCTTTCTACCATCACCACAACGCTATCTTTAAGCCCCTTTTCATAAACCCATGAAGAGACCATCTGTCGATTCCGCATATGGGCCTGCTCGATTGAGTTCCCGGGCTGAATGCGTCGCAGCTGCAGCATCAGGCCATTTTTGAGGTAGCTGTCATAGCTTGCTTTCCCCACCTCCGAGCTTTCTACCAGTCCCAGCTCCATAAGTTTTGGATCTGTTATGAAGTACAACCCAACCAAATCAGCTCTGGCCTCTTCAAGGGCAGAAGCATAGTTTTTGAGTGTTTCCTTTGGTGTCCCGACACCTTCCACAAGTTTCCCGGATGCGTGTCCAATGACTTCGTGCAAAGCTGTGTGAAATTTAGAAGCCACGGTCCCGAAAGCTTTCGCACGCTCAATTTCTTCCTGATCATGCGAAAATTCTTCGAGGAGCCCGGCGCCTCTGGTATTGTCATAGCCTTCTACGATGTTCCCGAGGCTGACCGACTTGCTGCCATACTTGGCGCGAATCCAGTTCGCATTAGGCAGATTCACGCCAATGGGAGTGGATGGCGATGCATCGCCAGATTCGCCTGCAACGATGACAAAATTGTAGGAAATACCTGTGACCGTATCCTTCTTATGCTCTGGTAAAGTAGTTGACTGGGATTCAAACCATTGGGCATTGTCAGCGAGCACACTCATTTTTTCCGAAACAGAAAAATCCTTTATCTGGACAATACTTTCATAGGAACCCTTGTATGCCAATGGATCGTTATAGACTTCTATGAATGAATTGATGTAATCAATATCCCCTTCTGTTGCGCTGACCCAAGCCACATTGTATTTGTCCCACGCTTCAAGATCACCGGTTTGGTAATACTCGATTAACAGTCGAAGGGCATTGGCTTGAGCCTCGTTTTCAGCCACATCAACCGCCTTCTCAAGCCATCCGATGATTTCGCGTATAGCCGGGCCGTAGAGACCATCGGCTTTGTAAACCTCCTCCTTCAGGGTCCCGTCCTCAGAGCGGACAACCTTTGAATTCAGTCCCAAAGAGACCCGGGCATTCTTCAATCCGGCCTTTTTTTGCGTGTAAAATGCCTCCACTTCTTCTGCTGTTACATCAGGGCCATAAAAATTGACAGCAGAAGCCAGGACCACGTCCTGTTCTGGGTCAAGGACAATTTTCTTCGCGTCAACTGTCGGGTCAAACATTGCTGTCAAAACCGCTTCAGACAGAGCTGGGCCACCAGATTCAACAAGCGCTTTCTCAAACCACATTTTATCAAATCCAGGCGTAAACTTATCTGCTGAGTAATGATGATGAATGCCGTTGGAAAACCATACATTCTTCGCATAAACCATAAACTCATTCCAATTATCATCTGATGTATCTCCATCATATTCAGCAAACAAGTGGTCGATGGCATCCCGGATTACCAGATTATGACGATAGTTCTGGTTGTACATAATGTCACGACCACTCAATCCGGCTTGTGTGAGATAGTAGACCAACTTCTTCTGATCAAGTGTAAGATTTTCGAAGCCCGGGATCTGATAACGGATCATCCGCTTGTCAGAAAAATCCTCAGTCGACCAGACAAATTCTTCAGCCGCTTGAGGAGACTCCTCTGACGGACTTCCACAACCCAGTAAAAGAATAAAAAAAGCCCCAAGACCAAATAGGAAGGTACGCATGGTACAGATATATTGATTGAGAAAGAAAATGATAACCATCAAATGTACGGAAAAAGCGACCGCTGGTCAAACAGACACTTTGGACCACCGGCCGGATTTGAGGAAGAAGTAAGAAAAAAGGCCCAACAAACCCCAATAGAGGATTTCGGCAGACCATGCCAGTTGCAAACCTCCGCTGGTGTAGTGGACCACACAATAGATGAAAATGAGGTAACAGACTGCGCTCAGAGACTGTAAAAGAAGTCCGGTTAATGTCGCTCCAGTTCCGATCAGGCCATTGAATTGGATAGATCCAAAGGAAAACACGGCAAGGATAAGAAGGAGAATGGAAAAAATGGGCTTGGCCTCTCTGACAAGTCCCGGATCAGCGTCACCGAGAAGCGGGTACAGGAAAAATTCGGGCGCAAGGATCACTGGTATGCTGATGAGCATGGTCACTGCGAGACAGAGAATCATGGTCTTTCGAATGGCTTCGCCGACCCGATCGTGCATACCCTGACCGATAATATTGCTCACGAGCGTATTTGTACCGGAAGCCAGACCCCAGCAAGGCACCGAGAGTATCAGGTATACGATGCGCACCAGATTGGTAATTGCCAGAGGCCGCTCACCGAGATCTTCGACGATGCTGAAGAAAATAAACCAGCTTCCGACTCCGACAACGCTCTGTGCAACCACCGGTGTGGCAATTGCCTGTTGTTGGCGGATGAGTTTCCAGTCGAGTCGCGGCAATCGAAAAAGATGGTAGCGCCTGGCCCGGGGGTCAATACCAAGCACATAAACCACAAAAAGCAGACAGGCCACCACCTCGGAGATTGTGCTTGCTAGCCCGGCACCTGCGATGCCCATGGCGGGCAGCCCGAAATTTCCAAAAATCAAGGCATAATTCAAAAGTATATTCACCACCGCAAGCACCAAGGTGTCAACGACAATAAAGCGCGTTCGGGCCACACCAGTATATAGGGCAATCAAAGCCAGACCCCCATAACTAAAAAAAACACCCCAAGACCGATATTCAAGGTACTCCAGCGACTTTGTCAGTACAACCTCAGAGTTGATGAAGAACGGAAAAAAGAAGGCACAACCATATTGCATTATGAGAAACATGCACACAGCAAGACCAAATTCAAAGTAGAGCATCGCGTAAAAAGTCCTGCCTACCTCATGCATCTGCCCCTCCCCCATCCGACGGGCAATCATAATCTGCCCGCCCTTTGAAAAACCATATCCGATGGCCGCAATCACCAGATAAAACACCCCGACAAATCCAATGGCCGCGAAATCCTCCTGTCCGAGATGAAACAGAAATACTGAGTCACTCAGCGCAATAACATTTTGGACCGCACTGCCCAACATAATCGGAGCTGAAATAGCCCAGATTCGACGATATGAGATTTCGAGTTTCATGAGAGTGAGCCAACCAGCCTGTTTCGGGTTTCAGGGCTGGTCAGCTCTGAATTGAGATTTCATTCAGAATGATTCGTAATCGACAATTTCCAGCCCGTATCCAATCAGGCCAATCCGTCTTTTCGGATGATTGGTCATCAGGCGTATCCGTCTGACATTCATCGCAACCAGTATTTGTGCTCCCACCCCAAAGTCTCTCTGCTCAGCCGACTCAGATCGGACAACAGAGCCGAGTTCCTGACCAGACTTTTCTTTGAGCTCACTAAGGACTTGCAACATGGAATTGTCCTTCTCACTGTGGCGCATATACACAAAAAGACCTTTCCCCTCTTTCGAGATACGCTCCATACTTCTTGTGATAAGTTGTGCGTGGTCATCGAGAAGGGTATGGAGAATATCACGTGTCTCTGTGACAGAGTGAACCCGAACCAAAACAGGCTCGTCTTCTGCCCAATCACCCAACTTTAATGCCAGATGGACATCTCCATTGGTTTCCTGGGTGAAAGCAGTTACCTCAAAGGCACCATATCTCGTATCCAGCTTTGTTGAGAGCTCTCGGCGCACGATGCGCTCATGCTTCATGCGGTATGCTACAAGATCCTTGATGGCTACGATGCGAAGGTCAAACTCATGGGCAATGTCCATGAGCTCCGGAAGACGAGCCATGGTACCATCAGGATTGAGGATTTCAACCAGCACCCCTGCGGGTGAAAAGCCAGCAAGGCGGGCCAGATCAATGGCAGCTTCAGTATGACCAGTCCGCCTGAGCACACCACCACTCTTCGCTTTGAGAGGAAAAATATGCCCCGGGCGCGCAAAGTCGGTTGACTTGGCATTTGGGTCAACCAGAGCCTTGATGCACTTAGCGCGATCCTGGGCTGATATCCCGGTCGTCACTCCTTTCCCGATCAAATCAATGGATACTGTAAAGGCTGTCTCATGAAGGGCTGTATTCTCTGAAACCATCATATTGAGTTTCAGCTCTTCAGCCCGCTCTTCTACAATGGGCGCACAGATGAGACCTCTGCCATGGGTGGCCATGAAATTAATAATTTCAGGGGTTATCATATCTGCAGCACAGATAAAATCACCTTCATTTTCCCGGTCTTCATCATCGACCACAATGATGACTCGCCCCTTTCGAATATCCTCTAGAGCCGCTTCTATCGAATCAAGCCGTATCTGTGGGGCTTCTTTTTGTTCGTTCCCAGACATTACTTTTTATTCCTTTTAGGTATTTGAAAAATCCATGTAAGAGGGCAGCGTTCATTACCAGAAAATAGCCTGCCGAACGCAGTGGCAGGTAGTTGATGCCTATTTTTTGCAAGACATAATCCAAGATGGGCAGTGCAAGAATACTGCCAGTCAGCCACCAGAATGCCACCTGAGTCCAGTGCGTTGATTCGCATAAGACAAATCCGCTCGCAAAAATACCTATTATCAAAAACGGGCCGAACCAGCGAATGACTTTATGAGAAAAAAAAGCAAAGGCCAACGGTTTCCAAGGTGGCCAGAGGAGGTGTGCAAAAACGGCAAGATTCTGAAAATTACCTGCTGAAATCCTGCTTTTCCGCCGAAACTCGACCCACATGTCATGAGTTGCATTCTCGGTGCATACCGCGTCAAGGTCATTTATGGCCAGCCCCCCTTGTTCGAGGGCCCGCATGGTGATGAAAAAATCATCCACCAGAAATGCAGGTGGTACGGCCGTCCAATGAGTTGAACGCAGCGCATAGCACCCTCCAAACGGACCAATCATGGTACCCCAGACACGCCCCTCATGGTGTTTTAAATACACTTCCCCACTGATGTACTGTTGCTCTGACCGCGAAATACCGAAAATATCGGTTCCACCAGCCTGCATGTGCGAATCGACCACGGCTACCTCCGGACGCGAAAAGTGGCGAACGAGATGGCGGAGCGTATCTGGCAACAGCAAGACATTGGCATCAGTCAATAGAAAAATATGCGTGGGACTTTTCCCGTACCGCTGAAGGGCAATTTCTGCAAGATCATTGATGACTGATGGCTTTCCACGACGCTTGGAAAAAATGTGAACATCGGCGAAAGACGCCATTCCCGAAAAATCCTGTAAAATGTGGTTGCTTTTGTCAGTCGAGGCATCCGAACCAATCAGGCAGCGCAACTTCTCCCGCGGATAGTTGATTTCTCTGAGGCTGTTGAGTTTGGCGGGGAGGACAAGCTCTTCATTGTAGACAGACATCAGTACTGTGACATGCGGCCATTCTGCCGGATCTTCCGGAACCTCTTGAGGGCTGCGCCGAGCGAGCAATCGCATGAATAACGGATAGATGATATAGGAGAAAATCAGTGCCCCGGACCCTATGAGAAATATGCCAATAGCTGCGAGCAAGGAGATAGGTTTTTCCCAAAGGTAACCATTGAAATGAAGAGCCTCGCACAGGCGAGGCCCAAAACTACTCAGAAGGAAGGGGGGTGTATTTCCCGAAAATGACCGTTCATCAGTGCCCGCTCCCGAAGTTGCTGCATCTGTTGTGCCGCAGGGAGCATGGCTCGCAAGTGGGTCAACATAAAATCCTGCCGTCTTTCCTCATCGCTGAGGCATAAGAATGTATATTCTTGCTGCTGACTAAACCCAATATGGTGGGCAATATCAAAGGCGTAAAGCTGGCCCGCTCCCGGCAACTTCTTGTCAATACCAAGAAGGGCAAACAACTCCTTTGCCAGGCTCAAAATTTCTTCTGCCTTGCTGATATTTCCGCCATCGGCAATATTCAGTCTTGAAATATCTGCCCCGGCATAGAGCTTTCCAGGAGCAACCCTGTATAACTCAATAATCCGAAATAAACCCATCCCCTCCGTACGAATATCCATCTGGCCGTCTTCATACCGCTTCTCTACAGAGATCAATCTGATTTCCGTTCCAACATCCATGACTTTTCCATCTATGTATGAAGGTATTCCAAACGTAGTCCCGTTTTGCTCTACCTCTCGAATCAATTGCTTGTACCGAGGTTCAAAAATGTGCAAGTTCAATTTTTCGCCAGGGAAAACGACCAATTGGAGAGGGAAAAGAGGGAGAAAGTCAGTCATCACGTCTTCAAATATGATTATTCAAACCATGACACTGGCCAAAAGTTGCAATCTGCCCCTTTCTTCAGTTTGTACTCAACCCCAATCAGACCCCTCTCACTTCCAATTTTACCTGAATCCTTCCTTTCGGCCAATTTTGAAACAAAAGGACCAAATGCCATTCCTTTGAATTGAGATTTTTTAAAATATTTTAGCCTGTTTCTCCTTTTTTCAGTAACTCATCAATGAATTTTGTCAGTTTAACGACAATCATTTACTTTTACATACTGTCTGATAAACGACAAAATAAATGCCATGAGTCGGAACCTTCTTTCAGCATTCTTTTTGCTTATCCTTTTTTCATGCAGCCCATCCTCTCAGGAAGGAAGACCGGAACAAAAGAGCAACCGACTTTTTGAGCGACTTCCGGCATCGTATTCTGGAATTACATTCTCAAATGATCTGGATGCGGGCAGCGTCAAAAGCCCGCTTGAATACATTAATGTCTATAACGGAGGAGGTGTCGGCATCGGAGATTTCAATAATGACGGGCTCCCAGATATTTATCTGACCGGAAACATCTCAGACAATGCGCTCTTCATCAATGAGGGCAATCTGGTTTTCAGGGATATGACGGAGCAGGCAGGTGTTTCAGCTCCTGATTCATGGTGCACCGGGGTGGCTATCGGTGATGTCAATGGTGACGGATATGATGATATCTATGTTTGCCGTGCTTATGATGACCTTCCTGCGCTACGAGAAAATCTTCTATTCATCAATAATGGCGATTTTACCTTCACTGAAAAAGCAGCAGCTTACGGTCTTAATGATAACGGCTACAGTATTACGGCCACCTTTTTGGATTACGATCTTGATGGAGATGCAGATCTCTTTGTTGGAAACCATCCACTGGACCGCATGATATCTTACGGCGAGCATATGACGAAATGGAGAAATCCCATTCCTGAAACCTCGGATCACCTGTACCGAAATAATGGAGACGGCTCATTTACACGAGTGACTGAAGAAGCGGGACTGCTCAATTATGGATGGACCCTCGGGGTGGTTTCTACGGACTTTAATCAGGACGGTTGGCCTGATCTTTTTGTGAGTGTCGATCACTCGGAACCGGACAGGTATTATCTCAATAATCAGGACGGTACATTTCGGGAGTCTTCAGAATCGAACTTCATGCACCTTTCCTATTCAAGCATGGGAGTAGATGCCGCCGACATCAATAATGACGGACTGCCTGACTTGGCAGTTGTTGAAATGCTCGCCACCGATAACTTCAATGAAAAAACGAAAATGGCGAGTATGAATCCGGAACGATTCAATGCATTTGTCCGGGATGGGTATCAACACCAATACATGCGCAATATGCTGCATATCAATGCCGGAGGCGGTCATTTCTCAGAGATTGGCCAAATGGCGGGTGTCCATCGAACCAATTGGAGCTGGTCGGCCTTGCTGGCTGACTTCGATAATGACGGTTGGAAGGATTTCTTTGTAACAAACGGGTATTTGCGCGAATACCTTGACAAAGACCATAATAATGCAATGGTCAGTCAGATGGAGCAAGCAAGGCAAAGCGGGCAATCCGCCAATCCCATCATCGCAAATTTTGGTCGCCTGGCACCAACCACCAGAGTTGAAAACGCTTGCTTTCGCAATAATAAAGACCTCACCTTTACGGATGTGGCAAAACAAGTTGGCTTGAATTACGATGGATATTCCTCAGGAGCTGCGTATGCTGACCTTGACAATGACGGCGACCTCGATCTTATTGTCAACAACACGAATGATGCAGCCGGGATATATCGAAATCAGGCCTCTGAACAAACGGGGCATACCTTCCTGCGCATCAAATTGGGAGGACCTCCCGGATTGAGCACCACCGGCACACAAATATGGGTTACGACCTCAGAGACTACCCAATTTCAGGAACATACAAGAACCCGTGGATACCAGTCTGCCGTAGAGGATATCATTCACTTTGGCCTCGGAAACAGCCCAATTGTGGAGCGCCTTCGTGTCAGATGGCCAGACGGCCGCGAGGAGACCCTGACCAATCTGCCAGTCAACCAGATTATTACACTCGATCCAAAAAATGCCCAGTCCCCGGTGCAACCAGAGATACCTCCGGTGCCCCTCTTTCACGAAATACCAGACCTAGAAACAGGCCTGTCGTTTGTGCACAGAGAAACTCCTTTTGACGACTATGCAGTACAGGTATTGCTCCCACACACCATGTCTCAGCTTGGCCCATGCCTCGCATCAGCTGATATCAACGGAGATGGCTTGGTGGATGTCTATGCCGGTGGGGCAAATGGTCAGCCTGGGCAGCTGTTTGTTCAAGACCAATCAGGACAATTCCAGCTTTCCAATCAAGATGCCTTTTTGATTGATGCCCCTTGTGAGGATCTGGACGCAGTTTTTCTTGATGTCAACCAGGATGGCCTTCAGGATTTATATGTAGTCAGTGGAGGGAATGAGCAGCCGGAGGGTAGCATCCTTTACAGGGATCGGCTCTACATCAATACAGGAAACGGGATCATGCGCAAAGCAACCAATGCCCTCCCTGATTTACGCATCAGCGGAGGCTGCGCAGTGGTGCTGGATTTTGACTTGGACGGCGATCCGGATTTGTTTGTCGGTGGCCGTCAAGTACCAGGCCGATACCCGTCGCCGGCAAGCAGCGCCTTGCTCCTGAATGACCGGGGCAGATTTATTGATGTGACTGACCAACTTGCACCTGAATTCCAAAATCTTGGCATGGTAACAGATGCCGCTCTTTGTGATCTCAATGGTGACGGTGGACCTGAGCTGATTGTGACCGGAGAGTGGATGGCAGCCACGGTGTTTCAATTTACCTCAAAAGGATTTGTCGAGGCCACCGCAGAGTATGGCCTTGACCGCGAAGTCGGATGGTGGAACTGCATTGTACCCGCTGACCTGGACGCAGACGGTGACACCGATTTTGTGCTTGGAAACCTCGGATGGAATTACAAGTACCAGGCAAGTCACGACAAGCCATTTCATGTCTATGCCGCCGACTTCGACAGCAGCGGCAGCTTTGACATAGCATTGGGGTATTACCTGGCCGGTGAAACGCTTTATCCTGTAAGAGGCCGACAGTGCTCTGCTGAACAAATGCCGGCTCTGGCCGACAAATTCCCCACTTATAAAGAATTTGGAAGTGCCTCAATTTTCGAGGTATACGGAAAGGCCCTCGGGCAGGCCATCCACTACGAAGCGACCAATTTCAGCAATTCAGTGCTGATCAATTCAGGGACAGGGCAGCTTTCGCTCCGTCCCCTGCCCAATGAAGCCCAAATTTCACCAGTCAATGCCGCCATCGCAGATGATTTTGATCAAGACGGCATTACAGATTTGCTCGTGGCAGGAAATCTTTTTGGCTCAGAAGTCGAAACCGGAAGGGCTGACGCCGGCAAAGGTCTCTTCTTACGTGGTGACGGACAAGGTTCTTTTTCCCCGGTCCCTCCACATCAAAGTGGCCTATGGCTGCCACTCGATGTCAGAGCCCTGTTGCCCGTACAAACCAAAGCTGGCCCCATCATTATTGCCGGAAGCAATAATGCCCCTGTACAAGCGGTGGGCCGCGCTATGAAAAAACCGATGCCCCAGTGACCCGACTTTTCCCTGCCATGTTCGCTGTCAGATGATGACATCAAATTCATCATTCTCATTTTCCCCCTCCTGACGCTTCATAGCATCCAGTACACGCCTGTGCATCTGCTCCAAATCCTGCTCAACCGCCTCCAGAAAATCGGCATCAAGTAGTCTTGAAATGGCTTCCGGTCCATCGCCGGCACTGCCCTGCCGGAACTTGTAAGTCTGCTCATACAGCCCCGACTCAAGCTTGACCGAAAAACGGTCGTTCATCTGAAAGACCGTAATCTTTAGCCGTGGATGAGGAATTGAACCGACGATGCGCATGGTGTCAAAGGTTTGTTGATGAGGACCCGGATTTTGAAAATCTGAGAATGGATTCAGAGAGAGCCTGATACAGTCGCTCCCAATGGGGCAGATGACGATGCAGATAGGCCTGATGGGTGCCAAGGGTCACCTCATCGCCACGAGAAGCAGGCCCGGTTTGCAGGGTTGCCGGATCGGCAGCGAGTGCACCCTCAATGGTTTGGAGGGCAATTGGGTGGAGAATGGAAAAGTCGACACCGGCCTCACGGCAGATATCATGGCCCGCGGTGAGGCAGTGATTGGTAAAATTGTTGACAAATACAGCAGCCAGATGCAGGGCCTTTCGCTGCGCTTCAGTCAGAATATGAACTGAAGCGCCAAGGTCAGCCGCTATATCAATGAGTACGCTCAATACACCCTCATCCGATGATGAAATGCATATCGGAGCACCTGACCAGCGGTGCGGCCGATTGACAGATAGGGTCTGAGGGGGCCAGAAGACTCCACTTCTGCGAAAAGCCGATACCAGCAGATCGGCAGGGCTGGCACCGGAGCAATGAACCACAATGGAATCTGCTGGAATCGACGATGCGAGTTGAAGAGCCGTCGATTGGATGACAGAATCCGGAACCGCAAGGATATACAGGTCGGAGCCGGGCAAGATCAGTGAAAAGTCAGTTACTGGCTTTGACCTGGTTTTGTTGGCTAGCAGATTGGCCCGGCTGATTTGTCTGCTGAACACCTGTACGATTCGGTGGCCCGCATCAGCAAGCCCCGTAGCCAGATGCCATCCGGCATTTCCTGCGCCAATGATGGTGATATTCACAAGGACCGGGTTTTAGAGTCTGGACCTAATCGACGCACCATACTGACCACCATGCCCAACATCATCATGGAAGCACCAAGCCAGAAGAAATTAATGCCGGGAAATTCGATGGCCTCAAGCACGATATAGTCAGCCCTTCCTACTTTTTCGGCTATCTCAATGGTCACCTCCTTCTCTCGCTTTTCCTCACGGGCAATACTCATGGAAAAGGTCTCAGCTTGCGGATCAATCCGCTCGAACCGCAGATGCAGACCCAACTCATCATCTACGTCCTTGATGTTAAACGGACTGCTGTTGCGGATGAGATACAGCGGCTCCAGGTAGGCTGGGGTATCGAGGGCCTCCCCATCTACACGCACTACTGCCGAGACGGCAATATCGCCAGGCTCAGGACTGTAGTTGGGGTGAATCGGACTCCGGTTCAAACGCTCAAGAGTGAACTGGAATCCTTCAGTTTCAAAACTACCTCCCATCGGAACTACAAACCCACGGTAGGTGAGTGATTCATCAGACTGAAAGTACTGCTCGAAAATAGTTTGAGGCAATCTGATTTTCAGTTGAAGGTCATTGATTTGGACCGGGTAATTAAATACCAGATTCTCGCGCAGCACAATAGCGGGGCTGGCATCGTAGACCGTATCTGTATCGAGGCGAAATACCCGCATGCGCAATCCGAGGGCGAGATCATTCGGCTCAGGGACATACTCCGGATGCACGGGGCGGGTTGTTATCTCCTCGAGGACGGCATATGCCGTTGAGGTGAAAACAGTATCGCCAGCTGAGAGCGCATACGGCTCGTACCCAAGGCTGTCTTCACGAGCCAGGGCAGTAGCCGGGCTTGTGATTTCCTGAGAGGCCCCTGCAATATGGGTGAAGATATCGCGTAGTGCATACCTTTTCGTTGAAGGATTCGATGCAGCAACCTGGTCGAAGCCCTTGTTATACATCAGGTTGGGGGTAAGCGAAAACTGCTCTCCGGCAGGATTGCCATTCTCATCAACTTTTTTAAAATCCACACGAAAAGAGCGTGTTTGTCCGTCGAGCGAATCGCTGACATAAGTGACCTCATAGCCACTCATAAAAAGCGGAGAATTCTTGAGCAGCAATACATTACGTGCCAGCTCATCTTCTGTGGCACCCTCAATGATATTTCGTTGGACGAGGGGGTTTGTAGAGATAAACTCTTTATTCAGACCAGATGCAAGCACACCAATCAGCATCAGGGCGAAGCCGAGGTGAGAAACTACTGAGCCAGTTTGCTTCAGCCGGGACCTCATAAATGACCACAGATAATCGGCATTGTGAATGACTGCAAACAGGGAAGCCCACAACAGCATCCCATACTGCCATGCCGAAACCTTTATGACAAGACTTACCGGCACCATCAGGAGGATAGCACCGCCTCCGGCCAGGGCAAGATGGCGGTAAAAAGAGGGCGCATATCCTTTCCAGCCCATTCCACGGTACCGCATCAGCTGAGCCACACCAGACAAAACTGCTATAAAAAAACCAATCCACAACTGAAATTTGTTGTGGTGCGCTTCAGGGTCCTCAAGAGCCCAACCCGGAAACGTGGGGTCCCAAATCTCAATAATGGCATTCACCACAGGGAGGGAAGTGGCAGCAGTAATCAGAACAGCCCCCATCATGAGCACCAGAGCACCGATGAACATCCAGAATTCACGGGAATTCATTGATTCTTCAGATTGCGGAGCAGGCACCGAACGCCACCGAACTGCAAGAGCAACCAGTCCAAGACCGAGAAACGCCCCGACAAAAGCCACCAATTGCCATTCGAGTCCCATCTCCGTGAAAGCATGGGCCGAGCTTTCTCCCAAAATACCCGATCGTGTCAGGAAAGTCGAATAGAGAACCAGCACAAAGGAGAGAATGTAGAACACATACGTTGTTCGAATCGAATAGCCCGTTGAGCGTGCTACCAGATGGGTGTGCACCCCGGCCACCAGCACCATCCATGGCACGAGCGACATATTCTCGACCGGATCCCAAGCCCAATAGCCACCAAAACTGAGGGCCTCATATGCCCACGCCCCTCCCATGAGAATACCTGTGCCAAGTATGGCACCTGAAAACAGAGCCCATGGCAAAGCGGGTTTCATCCAGGCTTTGTGGTCTGCAGTCCACAGACCAGCAATCGCATAAGCGAAAGGTATTGATACAGAAGCGAAGCCAAGAAATAAGGTTGGGGGGTGAATGGTCATCCAGTAATTCTGGAGAAGCGGATTCAGCCCATCTGCCAAACGGGCCAGTTTTTCGACGTAATCGGCCTGTGCAAAAATCGGCGCCTGCATAACATCCCGAACCAGCAGCGTTGGATTACTGCCTATCCGAATATCGTCTGTAATGTGAATGCCAAGAATCATGGACATCAAAAATGCCTCAATCAGCGCAAGCACCGCCAAAACCGGCGCCTCCCAACGACCTCCCTTCCACCATACAACCGCACCAAGGACCACGTGCCAGAACATCCACAACAGGAAACTCCCCTCCTGCCCTTCCCAAAAGGCGGAAAATACATACTTAAAGGGGAGATCATCAGAAACATGCGAAAACGCATAGTTGTACTCGTAGTATTTGTTGATCATGACGTAAAACATGACCCCGATGATCGTAAATACGCCGATTCCGTGAAGCGCGAATCCCACCCTTCCAAGCATAAGCCACCCCCTTGCATCCGGAAGAGTCCGGCGATTGGTCGCCAAGCCATATGCCGCGGCAGCCATGAGAGCAGCGACAAATCCGCCAATGACCCCTATGTGCCCTATTTGACCGGGGAGCAAATGCTCACCCACATATTGTACGCCACTCATAAGCTATCTGTCAGATTCTATCCCTCAGCACTTTTAATGTAAACCTCCTCATCCTTATATTTCGATGGACATTTCATCAGAATATCAGAAGCCACAAAATCTCCTTCGCGCATTTTCCCAGTCACCACAATCTGCTCTGACCGCTCAAAATCCTGCGGCTTTTCTGCCTTGAGTACCACCTTTCTCGCTTCTCCAAGGCGATCCTTGATGAAAAACGTAAAGTAATTCGGGTCAGTCAGCGGATCATAGTGCATCTCCCGGTCTCGCGCCAGCTCTCCGACAACTTTAACCGTGCGGCCGGAGGATTCGGCCTCTTCAAAGGTCGCATAAGTACTGACATCCTTCATGGCACTGACCATAATGGCTATTCCGGATACAATGATCCCGGCGATGACGATGAGAGGAAGTTTTTTCATAGTCTAACAATTTTGAACCCAGTATATGGCTGTATCAAAATAATGACTGCAACAGACACACAACCGGAAAAGCGTATATTTGCTTAACGGGCAAAGATTACAAAACTGAACAAGACTTCCGGTGATTTTGATCGGTGGCAATACATTTTTTACAGAAACGAAACGCGATTGGGAGGTATTTGAACCATGAAAGACCTCAAAGTTCTGGAATTGCATGACGCCAGCATCTCTCAGGCGGGCACCGAAATTCTTCGTGATGTCACCCTGAGCATGGTAAAGGGCGAGTTTGCCTACCTCATCGGAAAGACCGGCGCCGGAAAAAGCAGTTTGCTGAAAACGCTCTATGGCGACCTCCCCCTTTCCGAAGGCTCCGGTAAAGTGGGCGGATTCAATCTCCTGCAAATTACGCGGTCGACAGTACACCGGCTCAGACGCCAGCTTGGCATCGTTTTTCAGGATTTCAACCTTCTGACAGACCGAACAGTCGAACAGAACCTACGCTTTGTCCTTCGCGCCACCGGTTGGAAAGATAAAGCCCGCATACGCACCCGCATCGAAGAGGTTCTGACTTCTGTCCAACTCCCCGGAATTCTCCCCAAAATGCCCCACGAACTCTCTGGCGGCGAGCAACAGCGCGTTGTAATCGCCCGAGCCCTCCTCAACCAGCCACAGATCATCCTCGCCGACGAGCCCACCGGCAACCTCGACCCGGACACCTCCGACGAAATCGTCAAACTCATCCGGCAACTCGCCGCCGACCAACAAACTGCTGTCCTTTTCGCCACTCACGATTATCGGATATTGGAACAGTTCCCTGCGAGAATTATCAGGTGTCACGGGGGGAAGGTGTTTGATGAGGAGAGGGTGAGGTATTGAGAATTAAAAATTAATAATTAAAAATTAATAATTTGTTTTGGTGTTGATTTACAGCACTTTAGTTTGTACTTTGTTTGTTGGAAGACCTGGGGGCGTCTGACGCGTAATTGTTTGTCAGATGCTTTTTGAAACTAAATTCCGGACTATTCTTTAGCCAAGAGATCAAGAGCTTTGTCTGGGGCAGTGACCGGGAGGCGGCAGACTTTGTTGCGGCATACGTAGATATAGGTCTGATCTGGTTGAAGTTTGTCTTTTAGGAGTTCGAGCGTGCCTTCAGTGGGGCCGCCAAGCCAGAGGGCGTGGGGGAGAAATTTGCGTTGCATTTCGGAGCGGAGCCTGGAAGATTCGGGGCCGACTATGGCAATCTCCCAGGCGGGGCGGCGGTGGCGGAGGAGCAGGCGGGACCAGTTGGAAAAATAATGGGGGTGCGGCTCTTCGGACAAGACCGGGAATAGGGCGGAAAGCATGGTACGGGAGCGATCCAGAAGGTCCTCCCGATAAAAAAAGTGACCGAGGTCGAAGAGATTATGGGCCATAACTGAGTTAGAAGCCGGAATCACATCATCTTCAAGTTCGTGACTTCGGGTGACAAGGGGCGGGTCGACATCTGAGGTGTAGAAATACATGCCGCTTGATGAATCATGGAAATGTGATTCTGCGTATTCAATGAGGAGAAGGGCAGAAAGAAGCCAGGATTCGTCAAAGGTGACCTGATACAGATCTATGAAGGCGGCTGCAGTCAGAGCATAATCATCGAGGAACGCATTGATAGAAGGGGTGCCATTCATGGCTGAGCGTCGGAGACGTCCATCTTTCTGCATCATGACTGACTGGAGAAATCCGCCTATGGTAAGCGCACTTTTCAACCATTCTTCTTTTCCAAACGATTGGTATGCCTCGGTATAAGCGGTAATCATCAGGGCATTCCAGGAAGTTAGAATTTTGTTATCCAGACTTGGGCGCTCCCGGAAAGACCGATGTGCTAAAAGAAGGCTTCGAATCTTATCAATTGAATCCCGCAGCGATTCTTCGGTCAGCGATGCGCCAAAACCGTCGGGGGGAATGCCCTTTGAGCGGTGTAGGACATTCTTCCCTTTCTCCCAATTGCCTCCCTCAGAGACATCGAAAATTTCTGCAGCAATGATGCGTAGAGGCTCAGACGGCAAAGCTGCAGTCAGGTCTTCGTTTGTCCAGATATAGAACGTGCCTTCCTCTCCTTCGCTGTCTGCGTCGAGAGAGGAATAGAATGCGCCTGTGGTGGGATCGCGGAGCTCGCGCTCAGCGAAAGCGATGGACTGGCTTACTACATCGCGGTAGAGCGGGTCAGGGGTGGCGCGGTACGCACGGGAGTAAAGGCTGATAAGTTGAGCGTTGTCGTAAAGCATTTTTTCAAAGTGGGGCACCAACCAGCGGTCGTCGGTGCTGTAGCGGGCAAAGCCGCCGCCGAGGTGGTCGTAAATGCCCCCGAGGGCCATACCCCGTAAGGTAGCCTGAACAGCCCGGAGAGCCAGCGAATCTCCAGACTCATGTGCATACTCAAGGAGAAATTCAAAATGGCCGGGCAAAGGAAATCTGGGGGCTCCAAAATGACCGCCCCGCTCCATATCAATGGTTGACAGAAACCGCGAGGCCACTGAGTCGACCACATCTGGCTGAAAGGAATCCATCGAACTATCGACAGGGGGCAACAAGCCCGACTCAATAACTCCCTCAGTCAAGCGCTGAGCATAATCTTCGAGAGTCTCTGGTTCTTCCCTATACATACGCGCAAAATGCTCGGCAGCGCCTATCCAGTCCTCCTTCGGGGCATAGGTCAAAGCAAAAAACGGCCGCCCATCGGGCAGGCAGAACACATTCAGCGGCCATCCGCAAGGCTCACGGCTTACGAGCTGGCAAGCAGACATATACAGATCATCGATATCAGGCCGCTCCTCGCGGTCCACCTTTATTGACACAAAAGAGGCGTTCATCACCGCCGCTGCCAGAGAATCCTCGAAGGTTTCTTCCTCCATCACATGGCACCAATGGCAGGAAGCATAGCCTACGCTCACAATGACCAGTTTATTTTGCTTCTGTGCCAGCGCGAGGGCCTCCTCACCATATGGGTACCAGTCGACCGGATTCATGGCGTGCTGGAGGAGATACGGACTCGAAGAATGGCGAAGCTCATTGCCCTGGCCATTCTGCCTCTCGCTGCCGCACGACTGCAGCAAGACTCCTCCAAGGAGCAATACAAAATAAGAGAATGCGGAAACTGAACTGGTCTGAAGCATATGAATCGTCATTTCTTATCTGCAATTCCCAAAACAATCAGCAATGAGCCGTTTGAAAACTCAGGTATTCAAAAAAGGGAATGCTGGAAAGGGAGGCATTCTCAGGAAAGTCTCCCCTTTTTTCAATACTCTAAAATCGCGATTGCCATCAAAGCAAGACCCGCAAGCACTGCCAGTCCACCGATCCAGGCAAGCCAACTGGTCAGAATAATCGATGCAATCAAGCCAGCAATCACAAGCAGCGCACCCAGCCGAAACCTGTCATCATCCATGAGATTGTAGCCCTGCTGGGCATCCTCATTTTTCGAAGCATGCTTCTCCATCTTTCGCTCCACTTTAGCTGTGATTCGATTGGCTCGTTTTTGGAGCCTCTCCGCCTGTTTTTCGCCCATCAGTCCATAAACCTCTCCGTCCCCACCTGTCACCACCACCGTAGCATGGACCGCATTGAGAAGACCCACCATACAGCACAAAATGATGAACCCACTCAGAAACCGCTTTGCAAATGACATATCTTCAGATTTTATCTTTCGTAAACAAACCACAATGTAGGCCATATGGCGAAATTGTGCAAGGCTCGCTAATCTTCAATCTGTGCCAAGCCCTGAAAACTGGTCGGACGACTATAGTGGTCGGACCACTATAGTCGTCCGACCAGTTTTGCAGGATGAGCCGGCAAGAGAAGCTGCAGCGCAGAATAATCTCCTTAGCGCAGGCAGGCGGTTACAATCAGCTGCATCGCAGCGACAGGCCGACCGGGTCATATATCAGATGTTTGCAGTACCTTAGGGGTGTCCCAAATAAAAGCCTATGGATTTGTATGTTGGATTGGCATTTGATGAGCGGGGGAATGATGGTGCAGCCTCGCTGGCAGGAGATGGGTGGGTTTGTGGCCCGAGAAAACTGCTCGGGTTGCTGGAGCGGCACTTTGGGTGTGGAGGCCGGGAGGTCAATACGGAGCATTTAAGAGCGGAGCAATACCGACAGATTTTAAGTGGGTATTTGGAGGAGAAAGGCGGGGAAATGGTCTGGTTTTCAGCATCTTTTGCTGCAGATCCACTTGCAACGGCCACAATAATGTTGGAGATGCGGGATGCACTGGTACTGGGTGGATGGACTGCAGACTGCGGAGTAGAGGCAGGCCGTCTGACTACTTTTGCTGCACTGGAACGGCGGGTTGAAATGGGGCGGCATGCACCTGGCAAACAGGATATACCGGCCCTTGAAATCGGTGAAGCAGATCGGTATCGGGAAGTGATAAGGCTGGTGGAGCACAGAAAGATGCCGTTTAGAACACTGTGGCACCATGAGCCTAAAGAGTTGTTTCCAAAGCATTTGAGAGAACTCTTTGATGCATTTCAGGCAAGAGGGGTTCGCGTGCGAAATATGGAACAGGCAACTCCACTGACCGATGGAAGTGACTTGGCTCGTTTCCAGCGCGCATTGATTGAGCCGGGAAGTCGACAGGACTCGTTTTCGGGAGATGGGAGCCTGATCATTGTGCGGGCAGACCGCGAAAGTGATGCAGCTCTGTTTCTGGCCTCATTCCTGCGCCACAACCCCGGCTTTCGACCCACCTGTGTGGTACCTGAAAAAAACAGGACGTTGGAGAATGCCCTCCTTCAAGAGGGTCTTCCGGCCACAGGTATTCTGTCAGCCTCTTTGGCAAGACCGAGCCTGCAGATCCTGAAACTGCTGCCGGTGTTTTTTTGGAGTCCGGCAGATCCCTACAAGATTCTGGAGTTTTTGTCCCTGCCTACCAAGCCCCTTCATCCGGAGCTGGCCAGGCAGATTGGCGAGCTTATTGCCGGACGACCCGGCATGGGCAGCGGGCGCTGGAAGCGTGTGGTGAGGAAATTCTTCGAGCAGCTGGAGGAGAGTCCGCTGACCGACAGACAGCTGCGCACCATCCGGGGGCAGTACAAGCGCTGGTTTGAACGAACGCGGGTACCACAGCACGGCACGGTGCCGAGAGACGAAGTCATCGAATGCTTTGGCTACCTTGCCAACTGGGCGCGCAGTGCCTGGGAAGACAACCCGACGCGCCATGCTACCTTTCTGGCGCTGAGCAGTCAGGCAAAGCGGGTTTGTGAGCTACTCAACAGCTTGCCACAGTCAGAAAGCGAGCTGACACCCCTCCAGCTGGAGCGAATCATTCGCACCATCTATGAGCCTTCACCGATCGAATTTTCTCCAGCCGAGGCCGGCGGACTGTCAGTCATTTACGAGCCGGGCGCCATTGCCGCAGAGACTGATGAACTGGTCTGGTGGAACTTCTGCCGCCGTGACCCCGGCGAAGTTTTCTCTCGATGGCGGCGCGAGGAAATGACAGCCCTCCAGACGGCTGGCATTTCCATTCCCCTTCCCGCACTCACCAACGACGCTGCCCTCTGGCACAGCCTCCAGCCGGTGCTGCGCACCCGAAAGCGACTCATTCTGTGCATTCCTGCCAAAATCAACGGCGAAGAAGTCTCTCCCCACGCCCTTCACGACATCCTCGAAGCTCGCTTCAGCAATCCGGACCGCATCACCCACACGGCCGGCACCATTGAAACCTCCGGTCTGCTGTCAGCCAATTTCCACCTGCCACCCCTCGAGCAAATTACCAATACAGCCCCGGCGCCGCCTACGCCATGGATTCAACTCACCAACCAGCCGAAACCAGACCCAGAGCGCCACGAGTACGTCACCCAGGTCAGCAACCTCTGCTATTATCCCCATCAGTGGGTTTTCCGCCGCCATGTTGGGCTGGTCAAATCACCCATCCTGAGCGTAGCCCGTGACAACACGCTAAATGGCAATCTTGGCCACCGGCTCCTTGAGCTGCTCTTTAAAGAGGAAGGCGTGCTCAACTGGGACCGCCCCACCCTTGACCAATGGATTGAAACCACAGGACACGGGTTGCTCCCCCTTGAAGGCTCCACCCTGCTTATGTACGGCCGCGAACCCGAGCGACGCTCCTTCTTCCGCACCCTCAAGTCAGCCGCCTGGACACTCCTCCACCACCTCAACACCAACAACTGGCAGGTCGAGGCCCCCGAGCACTCCATCGAGGGTACCATCTGCTCCCTCCCCTTCCGCGGCCGTGCCGACCTGGTCCTCAAACGCGGCGAAGAGCACCTCATCATCGACTTCAAATGGCGCGGCTTCAACTACCATCGTGATATGCTCAGAAACGAGGAGGACATCCAGATGGCCCTCTACAGCAAGTTTCTGGGAGACCCCGACAAGTGGGCCCACACCGCTTACTTCATGCTCCAAGGCGGCAGGATGCTGGCCTACAACCAGGAAGCCATCTCCGGTGCCGAAACCCCACCCACGCCAGCCTCAGTCCATGATGTCTACCCCCGCATCTTTGAGAAAATCACCAAAACCCTCCAATGGCGGCTCGACCAGTTCCAAGACGGATTCCTGGAAATCCGCTCAAGTCAAACCGCCAAAGAGCTCGATGCCTATTATGGAGGAGCGTTGATGGAGATGCTGGAGATGAGGGATGGGGATGCGGGGTTTGATGATTATGTGACGTTAGTGGGAGGGAAATGAGCAATTAATAATTAAGAATTAAAAATTATTAATTATGTTGGTTTATTGAGGGTTATTTGGATACTGGCTAGGATTCGGAGTAGTTCGTTGATATCTTGGAGGAGGGGTTGAGCTTTGGCGGGGTTAAGGATACTGGCATCTGTGAGGAGGCGTATCCAATATTTTGTTTCTCGGGCTTCTTTGTACGATATCGAAAGTTTTGAGTGGAAATCTTTTCTGGAATACCCGCCAATTGCCTCCTCAATGTTCGCTCCGATGGCGGTCCCGCTCCGGAGCAGTTGTTTGCTCAGCACATACTCGCTCTGCTCACGCTGAATAATCCTGCATACATTCACAATTTTTACCGCAAACGCATAACTCTTTTCCCGTATCACATTCTCTTTTTTCATATAGTCTGGGGCTTAATCTCAGTGTTGAATGACTCAAAATTACCCCCAAAGTCAATAATAATCAACCCCCTTCAATACACCCTCGGTGACTTTTTTTTAAACCTCAATTCAAAGCCCCCTCATCAAAATCACTCCCCCTTAAAATAATTAATAATTTTTGATTCATAATTTTTAATTATCAAAACGGTTTCCCAAACTTCTCATCCCCCACAAACTCCTCATCTGTCAGGGTATGAAGGAATGCGAGCAGGTCGGCTTTTTCGGCATCGGTGAAGTTGGCCTGGCGGACCATGCCGCCGGCGGTGCGTAGGGGGGATGACAGGTTGGGATGGTTTTGGATGCCTGAGCTGTAGTGCTCGATGACTTGTTCGAGCGTGGTGAAGCGGCCGTCGTGCATGTAGGGAGGGCGGATGGCGATGTTGCGCAGGGAGGGGACTTTGAAGAGACCTTCGTCGGTTTTGCGGCCGGTGACAGCGGCGAGGCCGGGGTCGGTGGTGAAAATGTCGAGGCCGTTGTTGACGGGGGCGAAGGCAATCATGAGGTCGGTGTTGTGGCAGGGGGCGCAGCCGCCGCGGGGGCCGAAGAAAATGGCTTTGCCACGATTTTGGGAGGGGGTGAAAGTGGGGAATGGCTCTGCCGGTATGTCGACGAGGGCTCTGCCCTTGTCATATGGGCTCCGGAAAGAGACCATGCTGCGCACAAACTGCGCAAGAGCTCGGGAGATGCGGTCAGGAGTGACCTCACGGGTGCCGAAGGCCAGCTCGAAAAGCTCAGCATAGTATGGCAGGGAATCGACGCGGGCCAATGCTAGGTTGAGGGTCATGCCCATTTCGATTTTGTCCTGAATGGGGTGCAGCACTTGCTCCTCAAGGGAGGCGGCCCGCTCGTCCCAGAAAAAGCGGCCTCCGGGGTAGTAGCGGGCATTGGCAAGGCTCATGCTGTGACGGGGTGTCAGACCGCCCAGAAAACCAATGCTGAACTGATCCGGATCTGAAAAGCCGTTCTCCTGCCGGTGGCAACTGGCGCAGGAAATGGTGCGGTTCAGACTCAGGTTGACATCGTAAAACAGCACCCGGCCGAGGGTGGCCCCATGGTCAGTGACGGGATTGTCGGGAGGCATGTTGTCGGCGCTTTGGATGCCGGGGTGGAAGAAATAGTCTGGCAAGTCAGGATTTGCATAGTTGAAGGGGATATCCGGGAGGATAGGATGACCCTCAGTGACCGTGGGAGGTGGATTGAGAATCTGCTCATCGTCCTGACACGAAGGCAGGGCAAGAAGAAGTGCGCTGATGGAAAAAAGAGAATAGAAAAACCTCTTCATGCGTACTGATTGTGGCTGACGCGCCGTTATATGTGAGCGATTCGATTTTGGCAAAACTGAGATTGCAGGAAACACCTTTATTAATCATAAACGGCATTTTCACAAAATCTGTTTCGCGCATCTCCGCATTCTCCGTATTTTTTTATACCACACTCCCCTATGGCACACATAAACGTGGAAATTAAGGCCAGATGCCGCAACTTGGACAGAGTCCGGAATTTGCTTCTTGAGGAGGGAGCAGAGCATCGCGGTACTGATATCCAGAAGGATACATATTTTCGGGTGAATGAAGGGCGGCTGAAGCTGCGGGAGGGGACGATAGAGAATAATCTGATTCATTATCTGAGGCCCGAATCGCGTGAGGCAAAGGTATCGGATGTGGCGTTGTGTGCCACTGAGAGCGGCAGTGCCCTGAGGGAAGTCCTGAGCAGAGCGTGCGGTGTGCTGGTGGTGGTTGAAAAAGAGCGGGAAATTCTGTTTGTGGGGAATGTCAAGTTTCATCTGGACCGTGTGGAGAAGCTGGGCACATTCCTCGAGATTGAGGCCATTGATGTGGATGGGAGCCACACCAGGGAGAGCCTCCTGGCACAGTGCCTGCATTTTCAGGATCTACTCGGGGTAGATGATGCCGATCTGGTGGGCCGGAGCTATTCAGATTCCCTGCTGGAGGGATAAAAACTTTTCTTAGATTTGCAGACACATTTTATAAAAAAACTCAATACCGTGAAAGCCCTTCTCTCTCTCCTTCTGCCAGTCTTGGTCCTCACCTCCTGTGTCAGCAAGCGCAAATATGCTGACATGCTGGGGGCCCGCGACGAATACCGCAGCGCGGTTGACAACCTTCAGATTCAGCTCGACGACTGCCGCAATGAAAAGGACAGGCTCCGGGCTCTGCTCCAAGAAAAAGATAACCGCCTGGCGGGCTGTCAATCCGAGACAGAGACCCTGCGCAACCAGCTCGAATACGTCAAGGCTACCAATAACAATCTGCTTGAGCGACTCTCAGACTTGTCGGTAGTCAGCAAGGCCGGTGCCGAGAGTATTGCGAAGTCGCTCGAGGCCATGAGCGAGCAAAATAAGTACATCAAGGATTTGAATGCCGGCATGCAGCGCAAGGACTCGCTGAATCTGGCGTTGGTCATGAACATCAAGCGCTCGCTGGCCAATATCAACGATGAGGACATTCAGGTGGAGGTCCGAAAAGGAGTTGTGTATATTTCGATATCTGACAAGCTCTTGTTTAAGTCTGGCCGATACGAACTCAGCGACCGTGCCAACGAGGTGCTGGGCAAAGTTGCCAAAGTACTCAAGGACCACAGTACATTTGAGGTCTTGGTGGAGGGCCATACCGACAATGTGCCAATCCGCACCGACTGCATGGATGACAACTGGGATTTGAGTGTGATGCGTGCTACAGCGGTGGTGCGTCATCTTCAGACGGTGCATGGAGTGGCGCCCGAGCGCATGATTGCGGGTGGGCGTTCGGAGTATGTTCCGAAGACCACGAATGGCACGGCCGAGGGCCGGCAGTTGAATCGGCGTACAGAGATTGTGCTGTCTCCGGAATTGGATCAGTTTTTCAAGCTGCTGGAGGCGCCTCCGGCGGGGAATTGAGTGTATCACGACATTTTCTTTACTGTTGACTTCCCCGCATGCCTCACATCCCATCAATCTTCCGCGCCCATCTCGATTGCATCACCCAAATGCTTGGTGATGAAACCCTTCACAAAACGATGGATCTTGTCATAGCAGGCTGCGTGGAGACTTTTCGCCAAGACGGAAAAGTGCTGATGTGCGGCAACGGCGGCTCTGCCGCTGACGCCCAGCATCTGGCAGCAGAGTTAAGCGGCCGCTTCTACCGCGACCGCGAGCCCTTGTTTGCGGAGGCGCTCCATGTAAATACCTCGTACCTGACTGCCGTAGCCAACGACTACAGCTATGAAGAAGTGTACGCAAGAATGGTGCGTGCAGCAGGCCGTGAAGGTGACTGGCTGTTTGCCTTTTCCACGTCTGGTAATTCAGCCAATGTACTGCGGGCAGCGGAAGCGGGGAGAGAAAGGGGCATGCATGTGGTGGGGTTTACAGGAAGGGGTGGCGGAAGCCTTGCAGAGGTGAGTGAGTTTTTGTTGAACGTGCCGAGTGATGATACGCCACGGATTCAGGAGGGGCATATTTTATTGGGGCATGTGATATGTGAGGGGATTGAGGAGGGGGTGTTTCGTTAACCCTCAGAGGTTGGTTTTCTGATCATCCAATACCATATACCTTTCCAGGTGCCCATTGCGTATGCCAGAACCTGCACAAAAAGAGTCACTACAGAAAGAAGTGATACGTACGGGCTCCTGTAACGACCGAGCGATTGGAAGAATGCGAAAAATGCTACTGCAACTGCACCAAAGGCCTCTACGAGTAAAATCTGCCGAAAAATAGGGTTTACAATACTCAGCCCGATGGTTACAAGCAGGATGAGAAGAAGAAATGCCGGAACCAAATGGATGGGCTTAAGCATTTCAGCATACATCCTGCCCAAATTGATACGACCAACACCCCAATTATAGATTTGCTTGTAGAACTTTCGGAGATTGGATCTCCGTTTGTGGTAGACCACTGCGTCTTCGATGAGCCCTACTGAGAATCCGGCATTATAAATTCGAATCGCATAATCCAAATCTTCTGCCCGCCTGAGCTGGCTCATGCCACCGATTTTTTCATAAATCTTTCGGTGCATACCCATATTAAACGTGCGGGGATAGAATTTGGTGATGCTCTTGGATTTACCGCGCGTTCCTCCTGTCCCTATGAAAGAAGTCAGGGCATAGTTGATTGCCTTGAGAAAAGGAGGAAAAGAAGGGTGGCAGTCATCTGGACCTCCAAATGCATCCAATTTCCGTGACGCTATAGCTGCATCCACCTTACGCAAATAATCAGTGGGGAGGAGACAATCCGAATCAGTGAAAATAAAATACATACCCTTTGCTTCCCGCATACCGTGGTTCCTTGCCTCGGCTGGACCTTTATTTTCCTGAGAAAGATACCGGACCTGAAACGGGAACTCAGTATTTTTCATAAATTCGCTTGTGCCGTCTGTCGATCCGTCGTCAGAAACCACCAATTCGAATTCTGAGGTGGGAAAATCGAGCACCTTGATGGTTTCGATGAGTTCCTTCAGCTCGTTAAGGCGGTTGTAGGAAGCGACGATGAGAGAGTATTTCATAGGTGGCACGGTTGTAATAAACGGGTCTGCTCAAAATTAGAAAAAAAGAGGAATATGGGATT
>CAZMSQ010000010.1:0-80775 GCA_964569025.1 uncultured Saprospiraceae bacterium
CTATCGGCGATATCTGAATCGGAGGATTCCCAGCCTGGGTCGCTTCTGAATTACCGGTGAAACTGATTGAAGACATATCACCGGCATCGCCTACCAGATTGAAGCACATGCTGTATATCGATGTGCCATCGGCGAGCGTGATACCCGTTGAGGAGAATGGATTCCAGGAAAGCAGCAATTGATTGTTACCCAGCTCGTTGAAATTACCCGTCGTCAGGCCGGAAAGATTCAAATCGGTCACGTTCTGGAAATCAAGAACTGTAGGGTCCCACGTTACGGTATATTCCAACCCGATGATGTCATCAAAATTGTCGACTGTCACATCTACGCAGACAGTCGTGCCACATTCTCCTGATCCACTACCAATTGACACCGTGAGATCTCCTGAACTTGCCCCATCATCAATATCAATGGCACATCCGGTTGTATTCACGTCTATGAGTTGGGGTGGAGTGCCAGCAACTGTAGCTTCGGCATTTCCTGTGAATTCAAGTGGTGTAGAGGTGCCGGCACCTCCGATGATGACCATACACATTTGATAGAGGGTCGATCCATCTGCCAGAGTCTGACCTTGCCCGGAGAGAGAACTCCAGGATAGCACCAACTGATTTGCGAGTGGATTAAAATTAGCTGGGGTCAATTCTGGAAATCCAAAATTGGACACCTCAAGAAACTGCAAATCTGTTTCTTCCCATTGAACGGTGTATTCCAAACCAGCTATTTCTGTAAAATTACTGACAATGACATCAAGGCAGACGGTGTCTCCAACCTCACCATTTGGACAATTCAGAGAAACCTCGAGTGGAGGCGTCGTATTGCTTTGGATTGTGACGGAGCCATTCATGGTTGTGACGGGGATTGAGACTGGTGGCAGACCTGCCATTGCTGCAAGAATGACATTGGAGGTATCAAAAACGACTGGAGAAATGACATCCACATCGCCCGTAATTTCGAAGCACATTTGATAGATGGAAGCGCTGTCAGGAAGGGTGACACCTGTTGTCGAGAAAAGATTCCAGGACAGAAGTATGTTGTTACCTGAGAGGTTAAAGTTTGCCGGACTCATACCTTGCACAGCGATATTCTCTATCCCTACAAAGTTCAGCAGGCTTGTATCGAATTGGATGATGTATTCCAGACCAAGGAGATTGATGAAGTTTTGGGCGTAGATATCGACGCATACCGTATCACCGGGTTCTCCGGTGACTTCTCCGATATCGAGTGTCAGTTCTGCCACGCATTCATCTGTGGCAACTGTGCCGGTTGAAGACAAGTTGCACCCACCTCCTGAAATTGAAATGTTCCAGGAGTCTCCTTCACTCAGTCCGGTCAGCGTTATTACGCCATCTTCGACCAATGCCGGATCATCGCCCCCAAGCATTCCAGATCCATTATTTGTCAGGATTGCGTTGGCATCAATTCCGCTATACGGGATTTGAAGCGTGACCTGGTCAGTTCCAGAGGTTGCAGTTTGGCAGAACACGAGGACTTCATTTCCAGTTGAAAGTCCTGTGATGCCACAAACCGGGCCCGGACAATAATCATTGGGGATACTTCCAGTGCTTTGCAGGTCGCAGTTACCACCAGAAATACGAATATCCCAAGACTGCCCTTCAGTGAGGCCACTCAAAATAATGACTCCGTCGGTAACAAGGGCGGGATCATCACCTCCAACCACGCCCGCACCGTTATTCACCACGATGGCATTAGGGTCTACTCCTGTATATTCAATCTGGACCGAGACCATATCAGCACCCATGGTACTGTCTGAGCATGTGAGTTCAGCCTCACTTCCATTTTGGATGGCTGTAATCCCGCAGTCCGGAGCGGGGCAAAGATCAAGAGGTACTGTCCCTGTGCTATTCAGCTGACAAGAACCTCCTGAAATGGAGATATCCCAAGGGTCTCCTTCAGAGAGGCCGGTTAGAAGAATAACCCCATTCTCAACCATTGATGGATCATCTCCACCGATGGTTCCGGCTCCGTTATTGATAACCAAAGCATTTGGATCGAGCCCTGTATATGGAAGCTGAATTGTAACAAGATCATTATTCTGGGTGCTATCTTCGCAGACGAATTGTGCTTCACTGTCTGAGGCAAGTTCGAGGATTCCACACGGATCCGGCACACACAGATTACCCGGTACGGTACCGGCACTGTTCAGGTTGCAGTTACCTCCTGTCACTGAAATATCAAACGCATCACCCTCGAGCAGACCGGTAATAAGAATGGTCCCATCTGGTGTCGTAGCGGGATTATCGCCGCCTATCGTGCCTCCGGCATTATTAATGACAGAAACTGCAGGATCCATACCAGTATAAGAAATCTCAATCACGACCGGATCCGGATCTCCGGTAGCATCCTGACAGAGGAAGACCGGATCGTTCAGCCCGGAAATCATGCAGGTACCCATACAGAAATCACTGGGTACCATTCCGGTACTTTGTAACATACAAGGGCCTCCCGTGATTTCAATATCCCATGAGTCACCCTCTGAGAGACCCGACAGCGTAATGGTACCATTTTCTACCATTGCAGGATTATCTCCTCCAATTGTACCACTGCCATTGTTCACTATTGTGGCAAAGGTATCAATACCAACATAGCTGATTTCAATCAGGACTTCGTCTGGGCCAGCAGTTAAATCAAGGCATGTTACAGAGGCCTCAGCACCTGTTTGGATTTCTGAAATTCCACAAACTGGTGGGGAGCAATAAGAATCGGGGATAGAGCCGGTTACTGTCAAATCACAGGCACCTCCTGTCAGTGTAATATTGAAGGTATCACCTTCGATAAGGCCTTCGATCAGAATCGTTCCGTCAGGAGTCATTGCGGGGTTATCGCCACCTATGGTGCCAGGCCCATTGTTTACGATGATGGCCATTGAGTCTATCCCAATGTATGGAATTTCAACCAACACCGTATCTGTATTTTTGGCATCTGTTGTATCGAGGCAGACAAGCGATGGTGCAGCGTCTATAGTCACTCCGCAGACCCCATTCGGGCAGGTGAGAGATGTTACAGCCGTTGAGAAAACGGCAGGAGTTTGTGTGAAAAGGCCATTCTCAAAAACAGAGACCTCAATCTCATCCATAGGGATATCAAACGTATCTATATCACACTCCTGTCCAATTGCCTCGAAAGTCATGCTCATCAGGACCGCCCCATCAGGAAGGCTCAGGGGCATCAGGTTAAAATTGAGGTACGATACTGTGATAACCCCATTTGGAGCCTGCCCGGATCCTGGCACACCGACGTTACCGGCTCCGAATCCGGGGATTCCCGGATTAAAATCGCCGACAGAGACAAAGTCAAGGATAGTGGTATCCCAATAGAAGGAATACTGAAAAGAGACGACGCCTGCAAAGCTTTCTACCTGGATGTCATATGTTTGCTCTTCGCCTTGATCAAGGGTGACATCGTCTGGCGTGAGGCTTAAAAATACGGTGTCTGTTTGAGCAGAGAGCTGATTCAGAGAGAGGGCGCAGAAAAATAACCCGCCGATAATCAGGGTGGTAATTTTATTCATAAGTGCGCGGTTTGGGTCATGATCAAATCAGAAATTGGGTGTAAAACCGTGAATGGACTTTGGATTACAGGCTTTTCGGAACAAAAATAATTTTTCTTGCATACTGCATTCCATTCACATGAATAAGTAAGGTATAGAGTCCTGCTCGCAATGCTGCAGAGGAAGGAATGATAAACTGGTGATCTCCGGCCGGTAGTTCATGGGTACCACTTCCGCAAATCTCACCCCCCATATCCACCAACATGTACGTCACGATGGCTGACTGTGGAAGAGCACACGGAACAAAGATGTTCTCATGAAAAGGGTTGGGAAATGGTGTGCGGAGTTCAAAACCGGATTTGGGAGGTTCAACCGAACTTGTCCCGAGATCGATACAGACCTCTCCTGAATTTACTTCGTAATCGACCGCTACGGTGATTGCCCCCTCAAGTCGGCCAATTTCGATGGTGGTTGGCGATTGGTCGAAGGAGACTGCAGATTTTGAACCGGGAGGGCCAACAGCAGTGAAGTGCAGAGTGAAAAGGAGTCCGCTCTCAGGGGCATTCACACCCTGAAGTGAAAAATCGAACCAGACCATCGTCAACAGGCCGGGGTTGAGGATATTGAAATCCGACGGGTCAAGAAGAGGCAGGCCAAAGCTTCTGACGCTGTCAAGTCTGATGACAGAGGAATCCCAACGCATACTCATCTGGAGGGATACAATATCCTCAAAACTATCTGCTGTAACCTCCAGACTGAAAGTTTGCCCTTGGTCAACGGTCAGCGAATCAACCTGAAGATAGACCTGAGCTGAGAGGTCAGGAACCAATTGGGTGAAGAAAACGAGCACAAAGAGCACGCATTTTGCCACCCACGCCCCGTGCACAAACATTGGCAATGGCCGTGCAGTCTGGCTGCGGGCATGAGAAATACCATCCTTGAGTTCAATATGCATCTGACAGCTTTCAAGGCCGCGATCACGATACGTGATCCGGTTTCGGACATTGTCATGATTACCATGACACATCTCAGGAAAAGCGGGGAAGTTCTCCGGGCCGGCAAAAGCGGAGACGACAGATGGTGCTGACAAATCGGAGGTAAGTCCGGAGGGTAATCTTCGGAGCGGACCGCCGTGTGAGCTGTAGTCGGGCGAAACAGGCCTTGGGATGACTTCAGGGCTTATCATACAAATATAGTGCTAAAAACAGCGGACTTTCACCTCTTTTCAGAGAAAATTTTCTTTTCCTCAACGCTCTTTTTTCTATATTAGACAATTGTCGTATGCAATTTTGACCAATCCGGCAGAGGTATTCACGCCGAGTTTCCTCATTATATTTTTCCTGTGAACGCTTACAGTTTGGTCACTGATGTAGAGTTGCTCTGCAATTTCCTTGTTTGACAGAGCTTTGCCAATGAGTCTGAAGACTTCCAGTTCCCGCTTGGTCAGTTTGTTATGCTCAACAAATTTCTCGAGCGACTGTCTGCGGTATCCATGAATCAGCGATTGCTGAACATGAGATTTACCTTGCCAGTGCGAAGAAAAGTACTCATTCCCGTTTGCAACTTCCCGAATTGCCTGAATGAGGTCATGCTGGCTGCAATTTTTCTGCACAAACCCCTTTGCTCCGCTCTGTCGTGCCGCCTGCACGAGGGTTCCATCACCCGATAAGGCCATGATAATGATTCGTTGTGCCGGATATTTTTTCAGCACTCCGGGAATCAGGTGGATCCCTTCTTCTCCATCGATAGACAAATCAAGCAACAGGACATCCGGTGTGTATTTTGTGAGCATCTGCATCATAGATCCTTCATCAGCGGCTTGCCCTACCACCCTGACCCCCGGATCAGAGTCCCTCTGAAGGACAGACATGACTCCTTCAACGAATACTTGATGGTCATCTGCAATGAGCACACTGATCTGTTTCTTTGAGTGCATATGTTTTGGGATGGCTTTCAGAACATGAGAAACAATTCCGGAACGTGGTTGATTTGAAGAATCACCCCATCCTCGGCCCGTCAAAGGTAAAATATTTTTAATGTATACCACATAAAGGGTAGAAGAATTTTACCGAAACCTGTGTCTCAATCAAATCGAGTGGCATAAAACAATTGTTATCTTGGCATTTTCCTCGTTTTTTCAAGACAATTCAATCGATGCCGACACAGATTATTTCCTACAATGTCAACGGAATCCGGGCTGCCATGCGCAAAGGCTTCACGGACTGGGTTCAGGAAGGAGGGTATGATATGCTCTGTATTCAGGAGACCAAATCTCATGAACATCAAGCCGAAACTGATTCTCTCTCGGATATGGGCTACCATCAGTATTGGCATTCTGCAGAAAAGAAGGGGTACAGTGGGGTGGCGCTTTTCACAAAAAGACAACCTGATCAAGTTATTTATGGATGTGGGGAGGATCTCTACGATCGTGAAGGTCGCATCATGCGGGCAGATTTTGGTGACTGGACCTTGCTCAATTGCTACTTTCCATCAGGGACTACCGGAGACGTGAGGCAATCATTTAAGATGGAATTTCTGGAGTTTTTCCGCAACTGGATTGATGCCCTACGAAAGAACCGACCGAAGCTCATTATTGTCGGTGACTATAACATTGCCCACACGGAGATAGATATTCATGATCCTGTCCGCAATGTCAAAACATCAGGTTTTTTACCAGAGGAACGTGAGTGGCTTACAGCATGGTTTGAATCTGGCTTTTCGGATGCATTCAGGAAGCGCCATCCGGACGAGGTTTCATACAGTTGGTGGACTTACCGTGCGGGAGCCAGAGCCAGAAATAAGGGTTGGCGCATTGACTATCAGTCAGTCAGCACCCCATTGGTCAACTCTTTGCTGGATGCCGGGCAGCTGAGTGATGCTGTTCACTCGGATCATTGCCCGGTCTGGGCACTGTACTCACTTTGACCCTTCTCGGGTGATATCATCCCATCTCGGCGACAACTTCCCGAACTTCGGGAATCATACGCTTCAGCATTCCTTCGATGCCCGCTTTCAGAGTTACTGTACTCGAAGGGCAACCGCTGCATGCACCTTGCAAGATGACAATGACCTTTCCCTGATCGAAAGCTTTGAACTCGATATTCCCTCCATCCATTTCGACAGCGGGCCTGACATAGGTATCTATCAAATCTTTGATTTTCTGTACAATTTCCGTTTCCTGCTCGCTGTACTGATAGCTGGCTCCGCGCTCGTCTTCAATTTTCTGCATCGCTTCCTCAAACCCATCATTCAGGATTGGCTCACCTGATTCGATGTATTTTTTCAGAAACTCTTTTAACTTGAGCATGATATCGGCCCAATCGAAATTCAAGGCTTTCGTGACGGTTACGAAATTATTTGAGATATAAACACCATCGACATACGGCAAATCAAAAAGGGCCGAGGCAAGAGGAGACCATTCTCTGGCAAGTGTTTCCTCACGAAAATCAGCAAGACCTCTATACAGCATGCGATTGGTGACAAACTTCAGCGATTCAGGGTTGGGTGTCTGTTCGGTATACAGCATTACCGGGCTTGTTGCAGTTGTTTCGCTCATGATTCGTCGATATTTTTAGGTAGTTCGCTCTTTATTTAGATTTATTCTACAAATATAATCCACTCACAGAACAAACACCACTGCGGAATGATCATCAATCAGGACGTTTTTTCAGAAAGTCCGGAATATTACCACCGATACCTGAGTCTGGTTGAAGGGGAGGACATTCTGGATACGCTGATTCACAGCATGTTTTCTACCATCGGGCATCTTCGAGCCCTCTCTGCTGCGGAGTGGGACGCTTCCTATGCACCGGGCAAATGGACGCTTCGGGAAGTCTGGATGCATGTTGCCGATTGCGAACGCATGCTTGCCATGCGTGCCTTGTGCATCGCGCGCAGGGACACAGCCATACTTTCTGAATTTGACCAAGACACATTTGCGAAATGGAGTCGGGCTGACAAGCGGCAGACTGGTGACATTCTCAAGGAATTACAAGCCATCCGCGACAGCAATGTATGGTTGTTCAGGGCGTTGTCAGAAGAGGACTGGCTGGAGCGCGGCCGGGTTGGTCACATGGTGTTTACCCCACGAGCACTCGCTGGCATTTTGATTGGGCATGAACGGCATCATGTCAAACAGATGAAGGAAGTATATCTTCCGAATCGTGACTGGCCAGCCATGTGAAGAGGTTGGGAAATTCTGCCCCGAGGTCTGCATAATCTTTTGGTGTATCCAAATCTCTGAGTGGTTCAATGAGCTCATACCTGACACCAAGCCGGTTCATCCGGCTACAGGTTTCAGACAGGACCTCCGGGTGGCTCCAGATCATATCCCGGAAAACCTCGGGATGGAGTTTTTTCATCCCAATGAGGTAATACCCTCCGTCTTTCGCAGGACCGATGATTACATCGGAATCATCGAGCCGACTGAATGCATGCTGAATCAACTGTGGCGACAGCCCGGGTATATCAGAGCCAGTCAAAACCACTTTGTGGTGATCTCGAAGGCCCTCGCAGAGTGCCCGGAGCATTCTTTCACCAAGGTCAGCACCTTCTTGCACCCTCATTTCAAAAAACGCGGGATCCCAATTGTCTGATGCCTCCAAAAAATCAGAGAACCAAACAAACCTGCTGGCTTGCACATGCATTGCAACATCTCTTGTGTGAGAGATCAGGGCTTTATAGACGCGAAGTGCTTCTTCGGCTCCAACTTCAGCAGCCAGTCGTGTTTTGACCTGACCTTTTTGAGGGTTCCGAACGAAAAGAATGAGGGCATCATTCGTCATCTACACTTTCTTTTCCAGCTTCTTTTCTCTGGATGGCATCCTCATGAGCGAGAATTCTGCTAACTGCGCTGTAGGGTCCGGTTACAATTTCCATACCCTCTGCGAGGCCGGAAGTCACCTCAATATATTCATCATCCTGAATCCCGGTAGTCACTGGGACGAGTGAGACCGTTCCGTCTTCAGACACCACAAAGACTACCTCTACGAGATCATCTTCTTCATACCCTTCGAGGGATGCTGCTTTTTTCACCTCTTTGTAATCACGGGTAGTCACTGCCTGAAGGGCTACGGAGAGAACATTCTCGGCGCTGGCTGTATGTATTTCAACAGAGGCTGACATTCCTGGCCTGAAGGGGGAGCGGGAGGATGGAAGTCTGAGGTCGGCCCAAGAGGCAGGGTCGAGAAGGACCTTGACCACGAAGTTGGTAACCTGATCGCTTGACAAGGCGGTGGCTGAGGATGCAGAGTTGGCAATTTGCGTGACGGTGCCCCGGAAGACCTGATCGAGGTAGGCATCAACCTCAACATCGACTTGATCACCGACGTTGACTCTGAGTACGTCATTTTCATTGACATCTACCTGCACCTCCATTCTGCTCATATCTGCGATTCGCATCATCTCGGTGCCTGCCATTTGAATCGTACCGACCACACGTTCACCCTTCTCGATATTCAGGCGTGACACGACTCCATCGACCGGTGCATAAATTGAGGTTCGGCGCAGACTGGTTTGAAGTTCTTTGAGAGAGGCTTCGGCGCTTTTGACGGTAAATCCGGCGGCGAGTGACGATTGGCGGGCGGATTCGAGGGTTGCATCGGCCGCTTTCAGGTTGGCTTTTGCGGACTCGAGATTTGCCTCGAGGACCTGAAGATTGGAAAGGGATGCATCAAAATCGGCCTGGGAGACTACGCCGTCTTTAAGCAGCCCTTCATTTCTTTGATGCACGGTACGGGCATTGACCAGTTGGGCTTCTACCTGCTTAACCTGTGCTTCTGCCTGAAGGCGGGCTGCGATATTTCGTTCGACGCCGGCTCTGGCATTTGCCAGTTGGGCTTTGGCGTTATCGACAGCTGCGCGGCCCCTGTCAACTGCTGACTGAAACGCATCCGGATCTACCCTGGCAAGCAGCTGGCCCTGAAATACTGAGTCACCTTCCTCGACATACAATTCGACAACCTCTCCGGAGACATCGGAGCTGATGTTGACTTCTGTCTCCGGGAATATGCGACCGCTTGCGGCGACTGTTTCATCAATTGTACGAAGGACAACTGATTCTACGGTGACTTTCTCCCCCTTTGCCTTTGTGCGGGACCGCCAAACTGAAGCGACGACCAACAGCACGATTAGGCTAATGAGTGAAATGAGGAGAATGGTGGTTCTTTTTCGCTTTGCCATGGTGTGTGACGATTGAGGAAAGGAGTTGGGCAAAAAGAGTTAGAAGAAACGTACTGGCTCTGAAAAGTCGCTCAACGCCCATTCGAGGGTTTTGAGCTGGTACAGGTAATTATACTTGGCTTGAATACTCTCGAGCTGGGCCTGTTCGAGGGCCATTTTTGATGTGGCATAATCGATGGCGTTCAGGGCTCCGAGTTCAAATCTTTTGCTGGCATTGTCGAAGGCGGCCTGTTGCGCGCGAAGGGAGAGCAGGGCCACTTGATATCTCGCCTGAGCGGCCCGGGCCGCGGCAAGCGTTTGTTGTATGTCATTACTAAGAGATTGAAGGCTTTGCTGGTAGCTCAACTCGGCATTCAGCGCTCCCAGTTTAGCCCGTTGCACACTTGACTGAATGGAAAACTGATTGAAGATGGGCAAATTGAGTCGGAACCCAAACTGCTGCCCGAAATTATCGCGAAGTTGATCGGTGTAGGGCACGTCTGAAAAGGTAAACTGGGACTGTGGGAATTGAACTTCCGCAAATTCGTTGTTAATGATGACTGTTTGAGGCTGACTGAATGCAATTCCGCTTATTGAGGCGTTCTGGGTCCGGCTTGAGTAGTTTGAAAACAAGCTACCGAACACACTCAGTGATGGCAGCATTCCTGAGCGAGCCACCGGAATCCCAAGTCTGGCGCTCTCGACCCTTGCCTTACTCGACAAAATCTGAGGGGCGGCACTGACTCCATTTGAGTAAAGCCTCGAAAAGGTAAATGCCTCCAGATCCACATCCTGTGGAACATCAATATCCGGACGCTCAATCTCCAGCTGATACTCTCCTGGCAGATTTAACAAAGCCTTGAGTGAGAGTTTGGCAGCCTCAAGTGAGTTGTTTGAGGCTACTACTGCTTGTTCGTCACGTGCCAACTGGGCCTGAATGGTGAATATGTCATTCTCTGGAAGTACGCCAGCAGCTATCAGCTTTTTGGTTTGGTCAAGTTGGTTTTGGGTGATTTGCCGGCTTTTTCTGAGTGCTTCGAGTTGGTCAGAAGCAAGAAGGGCATTGAGGTAAGCTTCAGACACTGCATTCAATTGCTGAATCTCAGTAAATTTGAGATTCTGCTTGCCAGCCTCGAGTTCTGCCTGGTTTCTCTTTATGTTTGAGAGAATGCGGTTTCCGCTGTAGAGCGGCATGCCGGCACTCAGTGAAAACCTATTTGATGTGATGCTCTGAGTTTCGAAGGCGTTGGTTACCGGGTCGATGGTACGCCCGAAGTTTCCGCCATAGTCAACAGTAGCATTTAGGGAAGGGAGTCTGGACATCTGGCTCTCACGAAGATTCACTCCTGCAATTTCATAAGATACTTCGGCCTGTTTTAAGGCTATGTTATGCTCGCGGGCATATCGCAGACACTCTTCAATCGACCAAACAATTGCACTGTCTTGCTGGGCGAGTGACTGAAGTGAATAAATCATCAGGAAGAAAAGAGAGAGGAAAAATATTCTAAACAAGTTCATAGAAGCATTTTTTGACCAGATTGGTCTGCAAGTTTCGGGTTTCCTAAGGATTTAAACAGAACAATTCTATCAAAAGGCCTGAAATTCGGATAAAAGCGAAGAAGCCGTAAATTTGAATGATTCGAAATACTGTGATGAACAAAAGATTGACCTTTCAGACGGGCGGAAATCCATGGCGATTGCCGCTGGTAATCCTCGGAATATGTATTCTGGGATTATCGGTCATCTACACCAGCTATCTGGCCCGTCAGCTCAAGGATCAGGAGTCCAGAAATGCGGAAACTCTTGCAATGGCCTGGCAGACATTCAACACACTACCCCCCGTCGAAGAGGGGGAGGATATCGATTTGACTTTGATTGCCCATATTCTGGAGCAAAACCAGCATATTCCCATCATTCTGGAAAATGACCGTGGTGGCATTGACTTTGCGAGGAACTTTGGAGAGCAGAAAGACACGGACAAGGCGTTTTTGAAGCGTGAACTGGAATCTATGAAATCGGCCGGTGTTATTCCTGATACCATTATGCAGCCCGGCTTTTCCTTGTATTTGTATTACAAGCGCTCAAACCTTCTTCTCCTTCTCACCTATTTCCCACTGATTCAGGTCATTCTGGTAAGTGCATTTTTAGGACTTGCATACTTTGGCTTCAACTCATTGCGGCAAGCTGAACAAAACAGAGTCTGGATCGGGATGGCCAAGGAGACTGCCCACCAGCTGGGCACTCCGATTTCCGCAATCATTGCCTGGATTGAATATCTGAAGAGTATCCATCCCGAAGATGAACGCACCGGAGAGGTCATACGGGAACTGGGAAAAGACGTGAATCGACTGGAGCTCGTCGCAGATCGGTTTTCCAAGATTGGTTCGGAGCCTGTGTTACAGAACACCGACTTGTATGAGGTGCTTGAACAGTGCAGGGTGTATATGCAGCCAAGGTCGCCACGCAAGGTTGAATACGATTTCCCGGGCCTGCAAAAACGGGCGCTGCTGGTCCGGATGAACCCGCATTTGTTCCATTGGGTTTTGGAAAATCTGATTCGAAATGCGCTTGATGCGATGGAGGGCACCGGGAAAATTACGGCCATGGTGTATCAGGAGGGAAGGCATGTTTGCATCGATCTTTCTGACACAGGAAAAGGAATTCCGGCGTCAAAATTCAGGGCGATATTCAGGCCGGGCTATTCAACAAAAAAACGTGGATGGGGATTGGGACTTTCTCTTTCCAAACGAATCATTGAATCTTACCACAACGGAAAGATATTTGTAAAAAAGTCAGGACTGAATCAGGGGACCACCTTCAGCGTGCGAATTCCGGGGGTTTCTGATAAGAAGGAGAATGTCTGATTATAATTATTTGCAAATTCCGGATGAATTGTTCCAATAATTTTTCCCAACTTCCCGTCATGGTTCCACGGAAGCTCATTCAATGGTGCGGGTTTTTCGCTTTTCTGGTGGTCGTTCAGCCGCAAGGGGGGCTTTGCCAGCGTCTTGTTGACCAGATTTTGCAGGTTTACGACAATCAATCCGGCATACCTCTGCCTGGCGCTGCGGTTTCGCTCAATGGAACTCCGGTTGATGTTACCGACAGTGAGGGGAAAGTGCTGCTTTCATCTGTTCGCTTCTCAGACTCCGTGAGGGTTGAATACCCCGGGTATGCAGATGTCACTGCTACCATTTTGAAAATACGTCGTGATGATGGACGGCTCGCTATGGACAGCCAACTCAGATTACTGGCGGATGTGGTTGTGTGGGGGCGACGCGATGACGCCTCGGACGAAATTCCGCAGTTGTTGTCCCGTGTTGACGCTGAGGCGATTGCAGCCTATGATTCACGCACCACAGCAGATGCCCTTGAGCTCAACAATCAAGCTTTTGTCCAGCGGAGCCAGTCAGGTGGGGGCAGCATCGTACTCAGAGGGTTTGAGGCCAACAAGGTCTTGCTGGTGGTTGACGGAGTTCGCATGAACAACGCAATTTATCGGAACGGACATCTGCAGAATGCCATTACGGTTGATCCTGCCATGCTGGACCAGATTGAGGTCATATATGGACCCGGATCATTGATTTACGGAAGTGATGCCCTTGGTGGCGTTGTCCATTTTCGGACGAGGGAACCGCGGTTGCTCTCTGGTCGGGAGGAGGGGATTGAGCGATTGGTAGAGACTCGGGTGATGTCGAGAGTCAGCAGTGCCAGTAACGAGCGCACGCTTCACGCCGATGTCAATGTGGGTACACGCACCCTTGGATTCGTGACCAGCCTCTCCGTTTCTGATTTCGGGCACCTTCGGGCAGGCGGGAATTATCCCTCTGACTGGCCGGATTTCGGAAAACGGCTGACCTATGCAGCCCGGAGCGGCGGGGTTGATCAAATCGTTGAGAATTCCAATCCGAACCTTCAGGTTGGGACAGCCTATAATCAACTTGATTTCATGCAAAAGGTCAGATACCGCATAGACGAGTCAAATGATCTTTGGCTGAATATCCAGTACTCGACTTCCTCTGACATTCCGAGATATGATCAGCTCATTGAGCCTGACAGGATCAATCCTCAGGGATTGAGATTTGCAGAATGGTACTACGGCCCCCAAAACAGAGTATTGACCTCTGTAAAATGGCGGACGCATGAGCGAAATCTGTATTTTGACAAGGCAACCTTTATTGCCTCCTGGCAGCAGATCAATGAAGATCGACTCACCAGGTTGTTTGGTAATCCGTGGCGGCTCTTCAATCTCGAATCTGTACAAATATTTTCCCTGACCGGAGATTTTGACCTCAATTTGTCTACTGGATTAAAAAACAGTGCACACCACCATTTACTGGCCTATGGATTTGAAATCAGTCACAATCTGGTTCAGTCAGAAGCCGGTCAGGTCAATATTGAAAGCGGGGAGTACCTCTATGGATTGGAGCCAACCCGCTATCCAAGCGGAAACAGCACCATGGGGAGTGGCGGAATCTATGCTAACTACACTTATCGCTCACCGGACAATCGACTGACAACCAATTCAGGACTCCGATTTTCGCTGACCCATCTCAGTGCCCGCTTCCAGCAGAAGGATCCAATCCCGTGGCCTGAATCCTATCTTGAAGGGGTTACTTCGACCAATACCGCACTAACATGGGCGCTCGGTGCGAAATACAAACCTATCGATGGACTTGAGTTCAGAGGGCTTGCCTCAACAGCTTTCCGGTCTCCAAATATTGATGATTTTGGGAAAGTAAGGCCATCCGGCGACTTCATTCAGATTCCAAACATTCAGCTCGATGCCGAGAATGCCCTAAACGGCGAACTCACAATAGCGTATACCCTGGCAGAAGGTGACCGTCAGAAAAAAAGACGCAGAAGGAGGCGCAGAAATCAGCGCAACCCATTTGGGCTGACCGCATCTGTGACTGGTTATTACACCTACATGACAGATGCAATTGTTCGGGCAAATGCTGATTTGTTTGGGGATACCATTCTCATCTTCAACACGGAACCATACCGGGTCCAGACCCTTGTCAATGCAACCGAAGCATATGTTTACGGCATTTCGACAAATATTGAGTGTTCATTGGGAGACAGGTGGGGGCTGACGACCGGTGTTACGTATACGCGCGGAAGAGAAATCAACAACTCAGTCACATCTCCTCTTGCGCATATTCCGCCTGTATATGGATCTTCAGTCCTGACTTATACCAGAGACCGCTTTCGAATCAGGGGTTCGGTTCGTTTTAACGGGGCCAAACCACTGAGCGAGTACAGGCTTGGGGCTTCTGATAATGAAGAGCTTGCAACACCTGATGGCGCTCTTGCATGGACTGTTTATAGTCTGTTTTCAAGTTACGAGCTCAATCAGAGGGTCAGGATTCAGCTTGGTATTGAAAACCTGACCGATTTGCATTACAGACCCTTCTCGGCGGGAGTAAGTGCGCCGGGGCGGAACTTCATATTGTCAGTGTATTGGAAATCATCCAATGAATAGGTCATTGCACGTGGAGTACGGAGGCTTCGGATATTTCAGCTGACAGGAGATGGTCCTTACATCATTTAACGCCATAGAGCAGTTTACCCTGAGGTTCATAGGCATCTCCTTCCACCCAGAAGGGTCTCTGGATATCGTTGGCAATCAGACGGGCTGTGCGGGCTGCCACCAGACAATATTTGAGCAGGTAATCCATATCCACTGAGGAAGCCTCATCTTCGGGCCGATGATAGTATTTGCCGATTTCTTCATCGAAATCCGTCAGTCCTGGAGAGAATGTGATGGCAGGCACCCCTTTTTTTGCGAAAGACACATTATCTGACCGGTCATACAAGTTTTGACGGGGTGCAGGGTCTGCAAGCACATTCAGATTTTCCTGTGAAGCTGCCTGATCAAGGTGTGATTGTACCCCGACACGGTCGTATCCAAATACTGAAACATGTTCTGTTGTATTGTATCCGCCACCGTCCATATTCAAATTAAAAATTGTTTGCGACAACGGAATCACCGGATTTTCCGCGTAGTAACTACTCCCTAACAGGCCGAGCTCTTCCCCTGTGAAAGCGACCACAATCACAGACCTGGCAGGTGGGCTTTTGGCGAGACTTTTGGCTGCGCCCAAAAGAGCAACAACCCCCATTGCATTGTCCCGCGCTCCATTAAAAATAGAGTCCTCGGAGGAATACCGACCTCCCTGCTCCCCTACTCCAACGTGATCATAATGAGCTGTCAGGATGATATATTCTTGTGACAGGAGAGAATCCGTCCCAGGCAAAATTCCAACGACATTCCGGCTATTGATCGGGCGCTCCCTGAATCCAGAACTGAATAAGCCAACCTCTGTGGGTATTCCTTTTTGCATGTCGGCCCAGGTTTCTGACCCAGAAATATCATTTATCCACCCATAAGTCATGGATTGGTGTGCCTCAGATTCTTCTGTGAGTCGCATGGATTCTTTTCCAAAATACCGGAGGAAAAAGTTCCACGGAAAATTCAGCCTGTATAACTCGAAAAGAGCAACCGCCCCATGGCTTGCTGCAAGTTTCCGCTTTTCTTGCATGGCCTGAAATACGGTATTCGGGTCTTGGCCTTCTGGGGTCCCTGGCAATACGAAGACCACCTTCCCGTCGACATCGAGTCCTTCATAATCATCTTGATTGTCATCGCGCCATCCATAACCCGCAAAAACGGCATTGGCAGTAAGTTCAGTCGGTTTTCCGCCAAGGATGAGATAATCCTGAAGGTGAATGTACTGTTCACTTCCAATAGTCAACGCACTTGAATCGGGCGGGCTCACTGCTTGCAAAGGGACTGGCTGATACAGGCCTTCCACTCCTTCCGGAGACTGATATCCAAGGGAAAGAAGTGTCCCCTTAATAAACGCTGCTGCCACGGCACCTCCCTCTGAACCGGTATAGCGACCCTTCAATGCATCATCTGCGAGAAATCTCAACTGCATTTCCACGTCTTCTCTGGATATGGCATTTCCCGGCCGGCTTTCATGTGGTTGGGCGATTGCTCCAGTGAGCAGAAAGGTCATCAAGATAAACGCATACATTCTCATAAGATGAAATTTTCTGAAAGATCGGAAAAACAGTTTAGTCATGAATTCTCTCTGTCAGGCAATTGGGGTCATTCCTTCCCGGTGCAACCAGCTGTTGAAATCTTCACCATTGAGCGCTGCGGCCATGAGTCCCGGAAATTGATCTGGTGTACAAGCGAAAACAGGAATACTCAGCTGTGCGAGATCAGCCGCAAGTTCGTGATTATAGTCCGGGCTCCCTTCATCGTTCAGTGCAGGCAGGACGACCACCCTGACCCCCGACTTTTTGATTGTTGCAAGCAGACTTGTCACAGTCTCATCTTTTGATGCTCCGTCGAACAGGTCTGAAATCAGAACGAGAGTAGTTTTTTGAGGATTCCTGATTTGGGAGCGTCCGTATTCCAGTGCCTTGCATATGTCAGTACCGCCACCTAAATTGATACCGAACAACAATTCTACCGGATCATTCAGAGAATCCGTCAAATCGACCACACTCGTATCGAATGCAATGAACTGGGTGGTGATGGAAGGCACTGACGCCAGGATAGAAGCCAAAATACCTGTGTAGACTGATGAGGAGGTCATGGACCCACTTTGATCCAGTACGATTTGAATACATTGGAGGCCTTTCGACCGCGATTCAAACCCATAGAGTTTTTCAGGGATGATGGTTTGGAATTCCGGTTGGTACTGAGACAGATTTGCCATGACTGTTCGTTTCAGGTCAAGCACCTTGGGATGAGCATGTCTTTTGCGGCGTGCTTTCTGCAGTGCGCACTGAGCAGCTGAGCGGACGGGCTCTCGCAACCTTTCTTCGAGATCTTTAACCAGCTTTCGAATAATCTGACGTGCCGTATCTCTTGTCTGGGCCGGAATGAGCCCTCGAAGGCTCAGCAGCGAGGCTGCCAGATGGACATCCGGCTGAATGGTCTTCAAGGTGTCGGGGTCATTCAGAATCTCATACAACTTCAAACGTTTGAGAGCGTCACGGTGGAGCATTTGAACCGCTGGCTTTGGAAAGTAGGCATGGATGTCACCAAGCCATCTGTTGACAGCAGGGGCTGACCCGCCAAGGCCACCGGTTTTGTCTGTATCATACAGGGCCTCGAGAGCAGCATCCATGGCTGCATACTCATCAGATAATCCTTCATCTCCTTCACTTGATTCTGATTTTGAATCCTGGTCTCTTCCGAGAATCATCCGCCATTTGGTCAGCCTGTCGGTTGTCATACGCGATCTTGAAAAAATTCCTTGAGAGGGAATGTGAAACGACAATCAAGATAATGAATATCCCAGACACCTCAGAATGCAGCTCTTACCTCCACCCGGCCAATGTGAATGAGCGGTGCCAGACCTGTTTGCCGCCCTTCATAGGTGACATTGAGTTGAACGTTGTTGTCCAAGCGGCGGTCTATCTGGAGATTCCAAAGGTAGTTTCTTCCATTTTGGAGGCCATTCATGAGTGCAAAAGACACGGGTGTGTTTGGGAGTCCCTGATATTGCACCTGTACCAGGCCAACAGAGGCCGAAATTGACGTCTTCGCTGTTTGGTTGACGGTTGCCCCGAGTCTGAGTTCGTATTGACGAGCGGACTCTCCAAATTCCTGTTGCAGGGTATTTTTGCCGTACTTCGCTATAAAAGCTATTGATGTACGAAATGTTGCTGCGGGTTGCCATTGGATTTCAGGTTGGCAATGAATGCTGCGAATGAGATAATCCCGGGCAGAAAAAAATTCGGAATCGTTTTCCTGCAAGAGTGCAGACACCTTCCCAATAGCAATCCACCCGGGAGCTAAAGCTGTGCGCAACCGCACACTCTGCTCGGTCTGGCGGCGACTATCATACCCTGAGGTCAGAACCAATCGGTTGCGCATGTCAACCCAGGAAAACTGCATATCAAACGAGGCATTCCCCCTGTTGAGAAAGAGATCCGCCCTGAGCGTAGAAGTCAAGGCAATCAGAGAAGAATCCGGGATGGCAAGTTGGAGGGGGTCCCAGGTCCGCACCCCAAAACCGGGTCTGGTTTTTTTGTCGATACCCATGGTCATTTGTGCTGACCACTTCCGGAGAAACCCTTCCAAGCCGTCCGTTTCCCTGATAAGTGCAGAGGGGTCGAGCCTCAGTAAGGCATTGATTTTTGAATTCTCAGTCCGGATAAAGTCTTCCGTGTATTGGGTGATTCGAATGACATTTGCCGCCCCCGGAAATGGCGGAAGTTCAATTTCATCAAACTGAATCTGCCCGTCTCCGTTGCGGTCCTCCCAAAGATGAGTCCCCTGTTCTCCGGGCTGCACTGGACGGTAAATGAATTCCACTTTTTGCTCCTGCCCTGAACTGATGTCATACAGCACACTGCTCCGTATAAATCCACGCAGCATGGTGATTCTGTGTTCAATCCTGCCCAGCAGAGTCTGTGAAGGGCTGTTCTGGAAAGATGACGTATCCCCTCCTTCCAGGCGCCGATAAGCCAGGTTCCATTTCAACTGTGACCCTGAGCGCTGTCGCCATTCACCGGAGAGGGAGTAATTATGGGCAGTGGCAGTGTTGACAAATTTTCCCGCAATTGGTGCATAGTCTATTCTCACTGCGTATTCTGCGGCCCATGTGAATGCTTCTGACTCTTGCAGGCGGGCAAACCACCGTGCCATTTCGTATCGAAAGCTGCTTGCATTGATGGAGTCGCTGCTCGTGTCGTATCTCTGGTTGACTTCCTGTTCGACATACATTCCTGCACGCAAAGATCCGCTTTGATTCAGGTTTTTAGTAAGCTGAAATTGGGGGCGTGAAAAAGTGGACCGAGCTCCGCGACTTTGTGTTTTCAGCCAATTGCCCGAGGCAGCAAGCTCCCAGCCTGATTGGTTCCAGTTCAGAGAGGCCCGGTGTTTGACACCTGAAAACAGACTGTCTCGTGCAAATCCCGAGGACTTGTATTGGAGGGCTCCATGCTCTGCATGCACGAGGCTGAGGGACACGTCTCCAAGATGTTCCTCTTCAGGAGTCGAAGCAGGTTCGAGATTCCAATCCCGAGAAAATTCAGCCTCACGCCAGGGATTGAGCCCTTTAAACTGTTTTCGAACTCCTTCATAATTCATCCCTCCATTGATACTCCACGGACTTGACCCTATGTCAATCCGGTGTCTCCCTGTCAGAAAAACAGCCAGTCCTGTGTTATCATCATCATCTGCATTTGAAAACCGGTTGAGGTCAGTTCTGCTCATGGCTACTTCGGCTTGAAGCGCAGAATATTGATTCCATTGGAGATTCAACCCAGCAGCATACAACTGCTGCTGGCCGGGCGGCATCAGTTTCACCACTGGTTCATAATCTCCCTGTGGCTGGCAATCAGGGCCAGCGGGCACCCATTCAAAAGCTGTCCCGAAGGCTTCTGCCGGCAGCCTTCTATAATGGCCGTTCCCCTCTCCTACCTCTGTGAATGTGACTGCCCAGATTCCTCCATTTTCCGGACCTGCCTGTACATAGATACTGTCTGTAAAGCAAAGGCTTTCTGGCGGTGCCGGCACTTTGATGTACCGAACCGGGTCATTGGCAGCTACCCCGGGACGCTGACCAGGAGCAAGGACCCCTTCCGCTGCATCTCCGGCCTCTGCAAGTGCCAAAAGCTGGCCTGGCGTGAGCGTTCTCGCCCCACCTGAAAATTTTCCATCCTGCTCCGAATATCCATTGATATAGAAACTCATCACACCGCGTTCATACGCTGCATTGACAGTGTGCAGCGTACGAAGGTACTGTCGGGTTGCATATTCAAATTCAACAATAATCCTGATGTCTTTTGTAATCAGCCTATTGCTTGTAAAAACGACCGTCCCTCTGTTGTAATCAATGATGTAGTCATATTCCTGACCACGCTTCATAAGGCGTCCATCAACGTATACCTTTTCAGTGCCGGCCAGTACAATGATGAACGATTCGCCATCAGCCCCAACGAGGCGATAGGGACCTTGATTTCCCTCCGAGCCTACAAAGGAATTTCGTGAAAACCTTCCCCTTGAGACCGCCATTCCAGCCTTGACCCTGATCTGACCGTCATCGGGAAGGGAAAACTCATCCTGAGCAGTCGCACCCTGTAAGCGCTTGTAATACCTCATGAAGTGCCCTGAAGAATGAGAGAGCTCATAGTCCCCGGCAGTCAATTGGCCGTTGTTCCTCTTGATTTGAATGAAGACCCGGTCAAACTCCTGAAGCTGACTGGTATTTCCCTGGGGCTGAATCGGCAGGTTGTTATCAGACAGAGCTGCCACCAATTCGATGCCATCACCAAGGCTTCCGTTGAGTTGTAAGTTGAGATTCGAATTGACAGTCAGGTTTTGACGATTACCGAAAGAAACGCCTCTTGAAAAACTGCCGTTGTAATCCAGCCCGCTGTTCGGCAAGAAGAGAGATTCATCCTTTTGAGACACGTACAACGTCCCGATGTAATCCGTATGACTTTCCCGATACATCATGGCAGGGCTTCTATTGAAAGCTCTGCTGACTAAAGATTGAGGGAGAACCCGGTACCGCACAATGACTGAGTCCACTTCTGGCTTTTTCTTCCAAATGACCGCATTGGAGTTGAAGTGCCATGTAGAACTGTCAACAGGGTTCTCTCCTGAAAAGACCATTACTGAGGAGGGAGAAATCCAGAGCTCACCCAAAAGAATTGTATCCTTACCGACGGATTCGCGAATCTCTCTGAGAGTAGACAGATTTTGTGAAACTCCGGGCAAAACCCACAGAAGGGACAATATGCAAGCAAGGAGATGTTTCATTCAGGAAAGGACGAGTCGATGATTTCCATTTCGCGGGATGAAGGAATCGTCACGCGAAGTTTGCAAACCAATCAGCGGGTCAGGTTGTTTGCCTTTTTCTGATGACCAATGAAATTGAAACGTCATTTCCGGCCCCACATTACTCTTTACGATGAGTTTATCGGTATTCTGGTGATTTTTAAAAAAAATACATCTTCTCTGCAACCAGGAGGGTAAAAAGATAGTTTTACTATAAATTTAATGACGTGATTTGCCATTTTCAGACACGTTGGCACGGCACCACAACTTGATACTATGACGCCTCTCAAGCGTTTTCTGGCATTGCTTTCTTTGGAGCGTAAACGGATATACTACATTTATATCTACGCCATTTTCTCGGGTTTAGTCACGCTGACGCTCCCTCTCGGGATCCAAGCTATTCTCAGTCAATTAGAGTCGCAGGAAATCACCTCGGCATGGACCATCCTTGTCGCTGTGGTCATTGTCGGCATTATTGCTGCCGGGGTTTTGAAAATCATGCAATTGTATTTGTCCGAGTTCATTCAACGGCGGATTTTTGTACGCGCCTCCCTTGAGTTTGCCTACCGTCTGCCAAGGATTAAGTTCAGCGCCCTGAGGGAGCATCATGCGCCCGAATTGGTCAATCGATTTTTTGATACGCTCACCATTCAGAAAGGACTCAGCAAAATCCTCATTGATTTTTCGACGTCTGCTATTCAAATTCTCTTTGGCCTGCTCCTTCTTTCTCTTTACCACCCTGTATTCATTGCTTTTGGGGCGATCCTCCTCATGATTCTGTTTTTTATCATCCGCCTTACCGGTCCATCTGGCTTAAACAGTAGTTTGGAAGAGTCAAGATTCAAGTATGAAGTGGCTCATTGGCTCGAGGAAGTTGCACGTACTATGGGAACATTCAAATTAAGTGGCTGCGTAGATCTGCCACTTGTCCGGGCCGATATGCTCACTGAGAAATATCTGGCAGCGAGAAAGGACCATTTTCGCATTCTCATCTTTCAATTCAGCAGCTTTGTTGGATTCAAAACCCTGATTACTGGTGGGTTGCTGGTACTTGGAAGTATTCTCGTTGTGAACCAACAAATTACAATCGGACAGTTCGTTGCCTCTGAAATTGTCATCATTTTGATTATGGAATCTGTTCAGAAATTAATCCTGAGCATGGAAACAGTGTATGACGTTCTGACCTCTGTGGAGAAAATCGGCTATGTCACAGATCTTGAGCTGGAAACGAGCCATGGCTCTACCATGGTCGAACAAGCTACTGAGCATCAAGCATTTGGGATCCAACTGCGTGAGCTCTCATTCAAGTATGAATTATCTGACAATCCGGTTCTTGACAAAGTAAATCTCGATATTTCTCCGGGTAGCAGGGTCTGTGTAGGCGGCTATAACGGGAGTGGTAAAACAACTCTGCTTCAGCTCATTGCAGGACTATATGATCACTACGATGGGAACATTCTCTATAATGGACTTCCTCTCAAGAATCTGGATATTTATAACCTCAGGTTTCTGATTGGAGATACATTGACTCAGGAGTCTCTGTTTTACGGGACGCTGGAGGAAAACATTTCCATGGGTCGGGCTGATGTGGGTATTAAGCAGGTCATCGAGGCGTCTGATGAAGTGGGACTCACGTCTTTTATTCAGCGTATGCCGATGGGGTATGATACACTTATCAAGCCTTCAGGAAAAGACTTGTCTGACAGTGTGATTCGGAGAATTATTCTTGCGCGGGGGATTGTTACCAGGCCACGGCTTCTATTGCTTGATGAGGATATTTTCCAATTTGAAAGTGCAGAGCAAAGAAAACTCATTCGTTGGCTCTCCTCTCCGGACCGCCCATGGACTCTTGTAGCAGTATCTAACGACATCGATGTGGCCCGAATGGCTGATAAAGTGGTCATTTTGGATCAAGGCCGGGTAAAAATGGAAGGTACGTTTGAAGAGTTATCTGGCATTCCTGAAATCGGAGACATTTTCAAGTTCCCTGAAAGATAGCATCATCTCTCTTTCCGCTTTTCCTGTTGTGTGAATTATTCCAATACTTTCAAATGCCACCTCTCACATGCTAAATATCTCTTCCAACAGAAGCATCCGCGAATCTTTGAATGAGGAGCAGTACAGTTCGTTCCGGTCGATAGAGGAGCCTGATTTTGCCCGTCGGTTTCTGTATGTATTGGGAAGTCTGCTGTTGGTTACGATTGCATTTGCCTTTCTACCCTGGAGACAAAACGTTATAGCTAAGGGATATGTCACCACGCTGCGGCCGGAGCAGCGGCCCCAGACAGTACAGTCTGTCATTGGCGGACGGATTGAGAAATGGTATGTCAGGGAAGGTGATACAGTATTTGCTGGCGATACAATTGCATTTATTTCGGATGTAAAGGACCAATATTTTGACCCTGATCTTCTAGAAAGAACCCGTGAGCAGATCAGTGCCAAACAGAGTTCGGCACTCGCATACACTGACAAAGCGTCATCTTTAGAGCGGCAGATTGTGGCGCTTGAAACGACGCGGGACCTCAAAATTTCCCAAGCAGAAAATGCGCTCGCTACTGCTCATTTAAATGTAGAGTCTGACAGCATGAAATTGGTCTCAGCCGTATTGGACTTCGAGACGGCGACCATTCAGTTTGAACGGGAGCAGGCTCTTTTCGACAAAGGCCTTACCTCCAAAACAGATCTCGAAGACAAGCGTGTTAAAATGCTGGACGCAGATGCTAAGAAAACGTCTGCCAGAAATGCCTTGCAAGTCAGTCGGAATGATCTGCTGAACGCCCGTATCCAGTTGTCGACTATTGCCAATGAATTCAGTGACAAGTTGGCCAAGGCGTATGCCGATCGTTACAGTGTCTTGTCGCAGGTATTTGACGCCAACGGAGAAATTGCCAAAATGACGAATCAACTGGCCAACTACTCGATTCGCTTTCAGAATTATGCAGTTACAGCACCTCAGACAGGATTGATAACCGAAGCATTACGCGTTGGTATTGGAGAGGTCATCAAGGAAGGGGAGCGCTTGATTAGTATCATGCCCCTTGACTACCAGCCAGCAGTAGAAATGCTTGTGCGTCCGGTGGATATTCCGCTCTTCAATATTGGAAATGACATTCGGTTTATCTTCGACGGATGGCCGGCAGTGGTGTTTTCAGGGTGGCCTGATCTGTCATACGGCACCTTTTCAGGGAAAGTCTTTGCAATTGACAGGTTTACAGGTGGGGAGGGAACTTTTCGGGTATTAATTGCTCCAAATCCAGACAAACGCCCCTGGCCACAGGCTCTGAGTATCGGAACAGGCGCAAAGAGCATTGCCCTTTTGAAGCAGGTTCCGGTTTGGTATGAAATCTGGCGGAGACTCAACGGATTCCCTCCGGACTACTACCAATCCACACAAAAAGAGGGGGAACCTGACAAGACCACTATGAAGACCTTGAAACGCCTCAAATGATGCTTCCACGCTTACTGATTGGCCTGTTCTTCCTGCCCATTCCCGGCCTGTTGTGCTGTCAGGAGGTGCAAACTGACCCGGATGCTGTTCTGACCTATCAGGCATTTATGAATCTGGTACGCCAGTATCACCCGGCTGCCCTTGGTGCGGAACTTCTTGTGGAAGAGGGCAATGCAACCGTAATGGGAACAAGGGGTCAGTTTGACCCGAGACTTTCTGCTTCTTCCAAGGACAAAAACTTTGGGGACCAGACGTATTACAACCTGATTGATGCAGGTTTGCTGATTCCAACCGCCACAGGCATAGACATCAGTGCAGGATACGAGCAGACTTCCGGGGTATACCTCAATCCGGAGCGCACCTTGCCAGAAAAAGGCCAGATGGCCTTGGGTGTCACCATCCCGGCGCTGCATCAGCTCATCATCAACGAGCGTAAACTTGAGATGCAGCGCGCCAGGCTCATGCAACAGGCCAGTCTCATCGAGCGAAGGGTCTTACTGAACAAACTCTTCTTTGAAGCTGCCATCGCCTATTGGAAGTGGTCCGGGAGCTGGCAAAAACTCAGGGTCTACGACGAGGCTGTCTCAGCTGCCAGACAACGACTCCTCGCCACCAAGGAGAGCGCAGAACTGGGAGATATTGCGACCATCGATACCGTTGAAGCACGGACTCAGGTCCAGCAATTTGAGATTGAACAGCTGGATGCGTTGCTGAAATATCAGGAACTGACTCTGAAGGTATCGAATTTCCTCTGGGATCCCAACGGGCAGCCCCTTCGGCTCGACTTTGGAGCCCAACCGGAAGATGTTCCCGTGTCAGACGATGCAGGTCTTCCTGCCCTTGCAGGAATCTTGCCTGAAATCGAAGGACTATCCGCCTGGCACCCAGAGCTCTTACTAACTCTCAACAAACAATCCCAATTGGAGGCTGAGCGACGGATTAAACTCGGAAAAACACTGCCAAAAATAAAGGTGGACATGGTCCTTCTGGCAGATCCCACAGACTTGCAGCCCACAATTTCTGACTACCGGCTTGGAGCTGGTGTTCAGTATCCGATTTTTACCCGTCGGGAACGGGCTGATCTCAATCTGACAGACCTGAAATTGCGCCAGGTGGCATTGGACCTGCAGTTCAAGCAGCAAAAACAGGAAAACGACATTCTTACTGCCTGGTACAAGGCCTCAAACACTTTTCGCCAGATTGGAGGGTTCCGCAATCAGACAAACAATTTTCTGACCCTCTTGGAGGGTGAGCAGGAGAAGTTTTTCCTTGGGCAGAGCAGCCTTTTTCTGGTCAATGCGCGGGAAGTAAAATACATCAAATCACGGCTGGACTTCATCGATGCCATCTTCAAATTTGAGCAAGCGAAGGAGCAATTGAAGTTCGAGCTCTTTTCGAGGGGCGAAGGGGTGATCACTCCGAACGCACAATAGGGGGAATCTTTGCTGCCCGGTTGGCGGCAGGCAGGCTGGCCAGCATACCGATGGTACCGACCAGCATGACAACGGCACAAAAGTCTATCCCTTTCAGACTAATGGGGTATGCGTCAATGACAAAGCCGGCCGGAATGGGTACGATTCCGAAGAATTTTTGTCCTGCAAACACGAGAAGTGAGACAGAAAATCCTATTATCAACCCCAATCCGCTGAGCAGCATTCCCTCCCAAAGGAAAATGCCGCGCACACACTGTGCATCTGCACCCATGGACCGAAGAATGGAAATATCTTGTTTCTTTTCAATGACAATCATCCAGAGTGCACCTATCATATTGAAAGCCACAAGGACCATTGTGAACCCCAGAATGGCAAATGCCATCCACTTCTCGATGTTCATGACCTTCCTGAAGGCCTCATCCTGTTGATACTGATCTTTGACGGAGAAGCCTTCACCCAACAGTTCTGAAACGTTTGATTTGACTTGTTCGACTGAAAAGCCGGGTCGGACGCGCAGTTCGAGGGCGGAAGCAGAGCCTGTCATCTGGAGGAGGTTTTGCACCACTCCGAGGTCTGCCATGGCGTATTCGCTGTCGAAATCCTGCTGGATAAAAAAAGTACCTGAGGGTGCGAGCAAGGCGGACGTATAGGGCCTCTCAAGCGGGCCTACACGGCCTCGCTTGGGGACATACACCCTGACAGATGCAAAGGGGTCAAGTACATTCACTGAAAGCTTGTTTCTCAAGGCAGAACCAAGCACAACCATAGGACGGGAATTGTCCATGAGTAGGAATCCACCCTCCAGCATGGTAGCCTCTATGTCGACCACTTCAGCATAGAACTCATCGACTCCCTTGATCATCCCAAAATCCTGCACCTGATTGTGTTCGAGAAAAGCAATCTCCTCTAGGGTGACAGAAAGAGCTTCCACGCCCGGCAGACTTCTGAGGGAATCAAGCGGCACTGTTTCAAGTTTAAACGTTTTCCCGGTTTCGGGAGCCACCATAACATCCGGATGAAAAGAGCTGAACATACTTGTGATAAGCTCTTCAAAGCCATTGAATACGGAGAGAATGAGCACGAGAGCCGCGGTACCGATGGCGATGCCTCCCACCGAAATTCCGGAGATAATATTTATGGCATTCGCCGACTTTTTGGCGAATAGATACCGGCGAGCAATATGGAGGGGAAGATTCAGAGTCTGGCGATTCAGTCATTCAAAAAACAGCACAGATGCAGGGGCATTCCCCATTATCCTCCCCAACCTTCCCTGTCAAGACTGCGATACTGAATGGCACCGGCAAGGTGCTCCATTCGAATTTGTTCGCTGCCTTCGAGATCAGCGGCGGTGCGTGCCACCTTGAGAATCCGGTCATGGGCTCTCGCTGAGAGCTGGAGACGTTTCATGGCAGTTTTCAGAAGGTTGGCGCTGGCACTATCAAGGGTGCATACCTCACGGACCATCCGGCCGTTCATCTGCGCGTTGCAATATACGCCTTTCCCCTGACCAAAGCGTTTTCCCTGCCGCTCTCTGGCAAGGAGTACCCGTTTTGCGATGTCTTCGCTGCTTTCAGCGGGAATAGACCCACTCAGCAACTCATCGTGAGAAACGGGGGTCACCTCTACATGTAAGTCAATCCGATCGAGCAATGGGCCGGAAATCTTATTGAGGTAGCGCGTGACCACCGCAGGAGAGCAGACACATTCTTTCTCGGGGTGATTATAATATCCGCAGGGGCACGGATTCATAGAGGCGACGAGCATAAAACTTGCCGGATAATCAACACTGACTCTGGCTCTTGAGATTGTCACCATTCGCTCTTCCATGGGTTGCCGCAGGACTTCCAGCACGCTTCGCCTGAACTCCGGCAATTCGTCCAGAAAGAGCACTCCGTTATGAGAGAGGGAAATTTCTCCGGGTGCCGGCATGGAGCCCCCTCCGACCAAAGCCACATCGCTGATTGTGTGGTGGGGCGAGCGAAACGGGCGGGTGGAAATCAGGGATGCATCTGAGGGCAGCAGGCCGGCAACGGAATGGATTTTTGTGGTTTCGAGGGCCTCATGCAAGCTAAGGGGAGGAAGAATTCCGGGGAGTCTGCGAGCCAGCATTGTCTTTCCGGCCCCCGGCGGACCAATCAAAAGCGCATTGTGCCCGCCGGCAGCAGCAAGTTCCAGTGCACGCTTGATGGTTTCCTGACCCTTGACATCGGCAAAATCGTGTTGGTTGTGGTTGCGCGATTGGAAAAACTCGTCTCGCGTTTCGACAAATTGTGGCGTCATTGAGTGCTGACCTGAAAAAAACTGAATGGCATCTTTCAGGCTATCCAGGCCGTACACCTTTAAATCGTTGACAATAGCCGCCTCACGTGCATTGGCCTTCGGAAGAAGCAACCCCTTGAATTTTTCCTTCCTCGCCTGAATGGCAATCGGTAAGGCACCACGAATAGGGCGCAGGCTACCGTCAAGCGATAATTCGCCCATCATAACATACTCCCCAAAGTGGGTGCCCGGGATTTGCCCCGTGCTTGCGAGAATGCCCAGAGCAATCGGTAAATCATAAGCCGCCCCCTGCTTTTTGAGATCAGCAGGAGCCAGATTAATGACCAACTTGACTCTGGGAAACGTGTAACCAATATTGGAGATCGCTGCCTCAAGGCGCTGAAAACCTTCCCGGACCACACTGTCTGGAAGCCCGACAAGGTGATAAAAATTCAGGCCAGAGGAAACGGGGCCTCCGGCATTGACTTCAACAGTAATTGTGCGTGCATCAACGCCATGGACAGCGCTGGCAAAAGTCTTCGTCAGCATAGGTTTGGTTTCTTTGGGGTGAAAGAATTATTGTTAAAGGTAAGAGGTTTTCCTAAATTTGTCCAATATTTCAACTGCCTAAGCAGTTTTTAAAGCATTCCGGAAGAGGGTATCCCAAATACTCTCTTCCACCTTCTTTCATCCCTTCTCACAAATCCTCATACATCTATGCACCCATTCCACTTGGGAGTGAGTTCTGCAATTGACAATTCGCTCAAAAAGAAGTATTTTTGCGCCCTTATGCGAAAACGCCCATTCTCCATAACACTCATCGCTGTGGCCATGTTACTCTCATTGGCAGGATGCAAGACTGAGTTTGAAAAAATACGTGTATCCGGTGACGCTGAACAGCTGTACCGGAAGGGCATCGAGTACTATGAGGAGGGCGACTATCTAAGGGCACAGACGTTACTAGAATTGGCTATACCAAGCTTCAGAGGGCGCCAAGAGGGCGAAGAGTTGTTCTTCAAATATGCCTACACGCAATACTATCTTGGTAAGTATATTCTCGCAGCCTACTATTTTGAAAACTTTGCCAACTCCTTTGGCGGGAGTATTCTCAAAGAAGAAGCGGAGTTCATGGCGGCCTTCTCGAACTACAGGCTTTCCCCTTCGTTCAGACTTGACCAAACGTACACAGAGAAGGCCATCGAAGCTTTTCAGGAGTTTGCCAACACCTACCCCCAAAGCGACCGGTTGCTTGAGGTCAACAGATTGATTGATGAGATGCGACGAAAACTCGAAGAAAAGGCTTTTGTAAATGCGCAATTGTACTTCGACATCAGGCAATATCAATCGGCCATTCAGAGTTTTGAAAATCTGTTAAAAGATTTTCCGGAAACGCTTTCAGCTGAAAAAGTGCGATACCTGATTGTCAGGTCGAACTTTCTGCTTGCCGATAACAGCATACTCGAAAAGCGCGCTGAGCGCTTTCGGGATACAATCGAAGCTTGTGAAAAATTTTTAAAGAAATATCCTGAGAGTGCCTATCTCGATGAACTCACGGACATTCAGGATACTGCACAAAAGAAACTCAAATCACTGGAAGATGTCTGAAATCAAAGCCAAAGCGCAGGGACTGGATGCAAATATTCATGCGCGGAACATGGAAAAAATGGTCCACCAGACCCATAACATTTATGAGTCTCTTGTCATTATTGGCAAGAGAGCCAACCAGATTTCCGTAGGGCTCAAGCAGGAGCTGACCTCAAAGTTAGAGGATTTCGCCACCCAAACTGAAACCATTGAGGAGGTGCAGGAAAACAAGGAGCAGATTGAAATCTCGAAATACTACGAGCGGCTCCCAAATCCTGCCATTATTGCCACCAACGAATACCTGCATGGCGACTTGCATTTCCACTACAAGCAAATAGAGGAAGACGAGGATTAAATGTCCGGGGCTCAGCACATGCTTGATGGCAGGCGTATTCTGCTCGGCATAAGCGGCAGCATTGCCGCCTATAAGTCTGCCGCACTTACCAGACTGCTCATCAAAAGCGGGGCTGAAGTCAAGGTCGTCATGACCAAAGCAGCCACTGACTTTATCACCCCCCTTACCCTCTCTACGCTGTCCGGCCATCCGGTTATGCACGATTTATTTTCAGAATCCGGATGGCACGATCACGTTGCCTACGGAAGCTGGGCCGATGCAATGGTCATTGCCCCTGCAACTGCCAACACACTCTCAGGAATGGCAACTGGGCGTTGTTCCAATATGCTCGAAGCAACCTGGCTCTCAGCAAGGTGCCCCGTCTTTGTAGCCCCGGCAATGGATCTGGAAATGTGGCGGCATCCTACAACACAAAGAAACTGTGCCATTCTCGAACAAGACGGAGTCAGGATTATTCCCGTAGGACGTGGAGCCCTCGCCAGTGGATTGCATGGAGAGGGCAGAATGGCAGAGCCCGAAGAGATAATTGATACACTGAAAGCATCGTTCCAATCAACAGGTTCACTTCAAGGGAAAACCGTCGTGATAACCGCCGGGCCGACGAGAGAATATATTGACCCGGTGCGGTTTCTCAGCAATCCGAGTACCGGAAAGATGGGCGTTGCCCTCGCTGAAAGTGCTGCTTCAGCAGGCGCGGAGGTGCATTTGATTCTCGGGCCAGCAACCATCACACCCTCGCTTCATGCACAGATTCGAATAGTTCCGGTCCAAACAGCGCATGAGATGTATGAAGCTGCTGTCAGGTTATGGCCGCAGGCAGACATCGGTATTATGTGTGCGGCAGTCTCTGACTGGCGCCCACGCTCTATTGCAGCCGAAAAACTCAAAAAAAATGAGCCGACTCTGCATCTGGAACTCGAACGGACGCCAGATATCGCTCTTGAACTCGGCCGAACCAAAACCTCAATACAATATCTGGTCGGATTCGCGCTTGAGACAGAGCGTGAGCTGGACCATGCTCAAGACAAACTCACCCGAAAAAACCTTGACATGATTGTCTTGAACTCCCTCCGCGATCATGGAGCCGGATTTCAGACAGACACCAACAAGGTTACGCTCATCTTTTTAGGCGGAGAGGTGACCCCGCTTCCTCTCTACCCGAAACGAGTGGTTGCTGATCACGTCATTGCTGCCATTGCCTCACGCCTGACAACTGATTCATAAATGCTCTCTGCCATGCGTATTTCCATTCTCATTATTCCCACCATTGCCATCTTGCTGCTCACCAGCCAGAAGTCTGCCATTGCTCAGGAAATCCGGGCAACAGTCAATATCAGCACGCCAAAACTCCAGAAGGCAGATCCTCAGGTTTTTGAAACTCTCAAACGATCTATGGAAGAGTTTTTCAACAATACTGCCTGGACAGATGATGAGTTTCAGGAAGACGAGCGCATCGAGGTGCAGATTCAGATGACCATCACCGAAGAGGAATCCGACACACGGTTTAAGGCCGACTTAATTATGCAGTCTTCCCGCCCGGTCTACAACAGCAATGTCAATACCGTTGTATTTACCCACCTGGACCGCGATGTGCGCTTTGATTACCAGCAGTATCAGCCACTCATTTTCAGCCAGAATGCCTACAATGACAATCTGACCTCAATTCTCTCCTTTTACGCCTATCTCATCATTGGCATGGACTACGACACCTTTTCTCCGTTTGGTGGCGAGCCTTTCTTTTTGCTGGCCCAGCAGATCATGAATGCAGTCCCAACAAACGAAGCTGCGCAATTCAGGGGATGGATGGCCCGGGATGGCAACCGGAACCGCTACTGGCTCATGGAGAATCTTTTGAACCCCCGAATCCGCCCCTTACGTCAGGTCATGTATGATTACCATCGGCTCGGCCTCGACCTGATGTACAAAGATCCTGAAACCTCCCGGGCAACCATGGCAGCATCACTCCAACTATTGGATAATGTCATGAGAAATTACCCAAATGCCATGATGTTACAGGCATTTGCCAATGCCAAGCGCGATGAGGTAATCGAGATTTTCAAGAATGGAGAAAAAGCAGAAAAAGGTCAGGTCAAGAATACGATGATCAGGATTGATCCCGCAAATGCAGCCACGTATCAGCGGATTGGTTTTTAGCTATCCGAACTTCTAAATGCCTGAACGCGTTATTTATTTATCATGATATTTTTCCTATCAAGAATATCCGTTCATGTGGGCTTCTCTCTGGCTCTTGCATTTTTCTGTGCAACAGGAATAGCCACAGGCCAGTCAGACTTTCGCCTCGAATGGGGGCCAGTTTTGAAAGCTCCAGACAACAGTGGTCTTCAAAAGGTCTTTCATGTGACCGACCAGGGATTTTCTGCGCTTCGCATCAAAGGGGCCAGTGATTTTTCAAGAGCCAAACTCTTTGTTGAACAATATGATGCCTCATTTCAACTCAGGCAATCAACTCCATTCAAGCTCAGGTACAAAGGCAAAGACCTTCAGTATGTAGATTTGCTCTCGCTCGGTGGCACTTCTTACCTCCTTACCTCCTACTTTAACAAATCGCACAAAAAAAATTACCTGTTTGCACAGGAATTCACTGAGCGCCAGACTGGTCTGAGTCCGAGGCTTCGCATGATTGCAGAATTGCCTTCATATAATATGTTTCAAGAGGGATCATTTGGGATTCACACCTCTGAAGACACCTCATTTATTCTTATTCATGCCAGCATCCCGGAAAAGAAAAACGACCCCGAACGCTTTGCTTTTTTCGTGTATGATAACACAATGGAGCGAATTTGGTCTAAAACTGTCCGTTTGCCGTATCCGTCCGGACAATATGATGTTGAAGATATCCAGATTGACCAGGCCGGGAATGTCTACGTGTTGGGCCTTGTTTATGACGGCGGAAAAAAATCCGGGCGTCGGGGTCAGCCCGGTTCAAAGTATCTGATAACAGCCTACCGGGCACAAGGAGAAGAGAAAAAAGAGTATTGGATTGGCCTTGATGATCGCTTCATAACTGACCTGACTTTCAAGGTCAATCCCTCGGGGCAGTTGATTTGTGCAGGATTTTATTCCGACCTTGGTACCAACAGTGTGAAAGGCACATACTACATGGTGATTGATGGGAGCAGTCAGGAAGTACTTCGCCAAGGACTTGAGCCCTTTGACATCGGATTTCTCACCACCCACCTGTCTGATTCAAAACAACGAAAAGCCATTGAAGCCTCACGGGCAGGGCAAGGCACACCGGAATTACTCAAATACTCTCTGAACGACTTGATCCTGAGGAGTGACGGCGGTGCCGTCCTGATCGCAGAGCAGTACTATGTCGACGAAGACCGTTTTTATTACAACCCGTATCGCTGGGGAAATGCCTTTTGGAACCCTTACTGGAATACCGGGTGGGGATGGCCCCGCTCTGGCTGGAATCGTGGCATGAACACTGTGGAAGTCGATTATTTCTTCAACTACAATGACATCATCGTCATCAACATCAGGCCTGACGGGAGTATTGAGTGGTCGTCCCGGATTCCGAAGCTTCAGGAAACCGTAAATGATGGGGGCATGTACTCCAGTTATGCACGGGCTATTGGCTCATCCAGCATTCTCTTTCTCTACAATGACCATCCGGCCAATGCCAATCCTCAGGGATCACTTCAGGCTTTTACCGGAAACAGAGCCATGCTTATGCTGTCCAGCGTTGACCGAAGCGGTGTAGTCAGCCATTTCCCGCTCAGATCTGATGGAAGCGCCCGAGTTATGGCCCGCCCGAAATCGAGTAAACAGGTCGGAAGCCGTGAGCTCCTTCTCTACGGAGAATGGGGAAGAGAATACCAGTTTGGCCGTTTGGTCTACTAATCCTTCAGATATGGCTGCCGAAGAACGCCTTGCTATTTTCATGTCCGGTACCGGCACAAATGCCCTCCGCATCATTGAGCATTTTCGGGGTCATCCGAACATCCGGGTCAATGCTCTGGTCACAAACAGATCGGATTCTGGAGCCGTGAAAATGGGGCTGGACGAAAAAATAGGTATTGCCATAATCTCGAGGTCAGAGCTTCAGGACGGGACAAAACTGATGAAATTTTTTAAGGATAAAGAAATCACGTGCATCGTCCTTGCCGGATTTCTGTGGTTAATTCCCGAATGGCTTATTCGGGCTTTTCCGTCAAGAATTGTCAATATCCATCCGTCCTTGCTCCCGAAGTATGGCGGAAAAGGAATGTACGGCCAGCATGTCCACCGAGCTGTTCTTGAGGCTGGTGATCCTCAAAGTGGTATCACCATTCATTATGTCAACGAGGCTTACGATGAGGGAGCCGTCATCTTTCAAGCTTTCTGCCCAGTCATGCCAGATGATACTCCACAAACTCTGGCTGCAAGAGTCCTTCAACTCGAGCATGCCCACTTTCCATCAGTCATAGAGGAGATTTTAACGAAACCTGATGAAAACCTGTCTTTGGGTGAATGAATGGCACCTATCTCAGAATGGTCACATCGCCAGTATACACTTTTCGATCGCTTGCACTCAGTCTGAACACATACCAATAAGTGCCTTCAGAAAGCGCTTTGCCCGAAGAATAGTCCCGACCATCCCAATCATTTCGGTACGGTGAAGCCTCGTAGACGATATCCCCCCACCGATTAAAAACCACAAGAGAATTTGCGGGATAGACCACCGATAGTCTGTCAAGATCACCAATCACCCACATGTCATTCACACCATCAGCATTTGGTGTAAAAGCATTGGGTATATCCGGGTCTGATGGCAAGGGAGGCTCTTCGAGTAAGATTGTAACCATTGCTGTATCACATAAATCGGGACAGATGGAATTGCATAGGGCATATGAGAACACATCGGTGCCCTCTACCTTGGGGCCTCTGTACTCCGCATCCTGATTTGGAAGCAAAATGACAGACCCGAGACTTGGACCATTCACAATACTGACGAAAAAGTCGGTCACCTGAACGAATTGATCATTCTCGGTCAGATCGATAAGCAGGCTGTCAGCGGTATACGGCTGAAATTCCTGATCATTAAATGCCCGTGGAGTGCCTTCTACAAATAGGGTGATTGTATCAGCATCATAATCAGGGCAGAGAGGCGACGAAACAATCCAGCTAAAGGTATTCTGCCCTGCCATCATTCCTGAAACAACCGCCTCAGGCGCGTCGGGGGGCACTGGCTGTCCGGTACCTGCAAGGACCTCCCACCGACCGGTCACTGGTGCATTGAGTTGCCCTGCATTCAAAATTGTTTCTGACGTGCAGACGGTGCCGCTCGTTCCGGCATCTGCTGAGCCCAACTCTACCGGACCGAGCACCGTCAGCGTCAACTCAACTGTGCTGTCACAGCCATTTGAGCCGGTAAAGGTATGTTGATAAACACCGGTAGATTCCAGATCCCGGTCACCAAATCTGAAAACCTCTCCCTCACAGATTTCAGCCTGATCAGTCACAAATTGGAGAGATTTGACAATCAGCTGCAAAGTGACAATGCTGTCACAACCATTCTCTGCGGAAAGGGTATCCGTGTAGATGCCACTCTGTTGGATGGACTGCCCGCCAAAAATGACTATTTCACCTTCACAGACAGACGAGTCTATGGCCGTGGTTGCGATGGGCAATACGTTGAGATCCAATATCACAACACTGTCACAGCCATTCCCTGCCTGCAAGGTGTCGAGATAGAATCCCTGCTCAACCCGAAAGCTGCCACCGAAAAAGACTGAATCGCCATCACAAATAGTCACGGGAAGGGTCGTCTGAAAGACCGGAAGCACTTCCAGACTCAGCGTCACAATGCTATCACACCCATTGACAGCAGTCAGTGTATCGACATATGTGCCTGGCAGAGACAAAATCTGCGTGCCAAAATCCAAGGAATCTCCTTGACAAATACTAGTCTGAAGGTTTGTGAAACTGACAGGCCTGACTTCAAGTTGCAGGATGACTATACTGTCGCAACCATTGGCCGCAACAAGGGTATCCAGATACACTCCTGATGTATCAAGGGTTCGACCTCCGAAAGAGATTACCTCTCCCTCGCAGATTGACTCCTGCAAATTCTCCAGAGGGACAGGCAATACCTCCAAACTCAAAACCGTAAAGCTGTCGCAACCACTCTGGGTCGTGGATGTATCGATAAATTCTCCGGTATTCATTCTCCATTTTCCCCCAAAAAGAATACTGTCGCCCTGGCAAATGGTCTCGGCAATCTGAACAACTGGAGTAGGGTTGACGCTCAGGGTCAGCACAGCAATGCTGTCACAGCCGCTCAATGACTGGAGTGTGTCGGAATAAATGCCGGCAGCTGACAGCCAGGAGTTTCCGAAAAAAAGGCTGTCTCCCTGACAAAGAGAGTCCACAAGATCTGTCTGAAGTACCGGTTGTACAGACAGATCAAGAGTGACTATGCTATCACACCCGCTGATGGTCTGGAGGGTGTCTCGATAGATTCCGGATTCAGTGAGCTCTTGACCGGCAAACAGTATGAAAACTCCTTGACAAATCTCTGCTGAAATGTCTGTCAGCGCGGTATCGCCAATTTCGACTTGCCACTCCACCAAACTGTCACATCCGTTGGAAGCGACATACACCGACGGGTAAGTGCCGCTCTCCTGAATCAACTGACCTTCTAGGGTCAAAGAGGTTCCGGCACAGACAAACGTATCCCGAACCATTTTTGGGGATTGAAGAACTTGCACATTCCAGGTCAGGATACTGTCACACCCATTGGATGCAGCAAATAATTGCACGAAGGTTCCGGAGGAATGTACAATTGAATCTCCGATTTGAACGGAATCGCCTGCACAGATTGCTGTATCAATGGTGATGTGGAATTCCTGAAGCACTGTCAGGTTCAATTCGAGAATGCTATCACAGCCATTCACCGACTGGAGGGTATCAGAATAGAGACCTGCTTGTGACACCCACCCACCTTCAAAGAAAAAGCTGTCTGATTCACAGATTGATGCTGAGGTCGAATTCGCATACACAGGCGCAACCTCGAGTTCAATCACAAAAATACTGTCGCATCCGGCATTTGTCAGGAAACTATCGATATACTGCCCTGACTCGAAGTAGGATGAAGCGCCAAATTGGAAAGTATCTCCTTGGCAAATTTGGGCTGAAATGGTATCAATAGAGACCGGATTGACTGTAAGAACAAGAACCGAAATACTGTCACATCCATTGATTGCCGTGAACGTATCAGGGTATGTGCCGGAGAGGCTGTAGAAATTCTGACCAAAATGCAGGGAGTCGCCTGCACAGATTTGGGCAACAATCGTATCTCTAAGCACAGGCAAGACACTGAGATTGATGCTGACCAGAGAATCACACCCATTGGATGAACCGCCCGAGATTATCTCCAACCCGCTTGGCTGGCCTGCATGGTATGGGACTCCGTTCACAATGATGGTATCTCCGGGGCAGATATCCTGCTCAAGCTCGAGGAGAGGTTCTTCGAAAAAAAAGACTTGGACATTCAATACAGAGTCACATCCATGGCGGTTTGCTCCTGGAAATGTGTAGGTGCCTTCTACAGGGAAGCCTGTACCATATTGGTCTCCATTGATTTGAATGACTTCTCCCGGACAGATAAAAGTATCAAGCTGGACAATTTCTGGTGCGCAGAAAACATCTATTGTGACCTCCCTACTGTAAAGGGTGAGAGAAGGGGCTCCGGGGTTGGTCACCTCTGCCCGATAGACCCCTTGGTCAGCAAAGCCTATGTCATTGAAAATAAGTTGATTGATATTGAGAATGGGAGGATAAAACACGTTATTCTTCCACCATTGATATTGATTGTCAGGAACGGTCTGATCGATTCCCAGATCGATTGCATAATTGGTGCCGGCGGGGACTGAAACAAGCAGTGTCTGACCAATTGAGTCTTGCGGTGCGTAGAAAAGAGAGGTACAGAAATCCTCAATATTTGGGAGAATGTCGTCAAAGGTCAGCCGATTGTTCTGCCCCCGAAGTCTGTTACAGCTCAGTCCGGTCCCTGAGAGGTCAGGGAGACATTCAATTTCGTTGCCAAAAAACTCGAATTGGTTCAAGGTGAAAAGAGTGGCGAATGATTCGGGGACGCACCCGGAGATTTGATTCCCATCGACGAAAAAGATACTGAGGAAGGGGAGCTCACCGAGGCCTGATGGGATTTCACCGATCAGCTGGTTGTCATCGAGCCAGAGTCTGAATAGGCCGTCGCAGTTCCCCAGTTCGTCGGGTATATTCCCTGAGAGCTGGTTGTCGCTCAGCCGAAGGTCAAACAACATTTTCAGGTTCCCGATTTCAGGAGGTATTGGTCCACCGAGTCCGGTATTGATAAGCCAAAGTTGCTCGAGCAGCTCCAGGTCTCCTATGGAGGCTGGTATCCCGCCACCAAGAGCGTTATTGGAGAGTATCAGTTTTTTGAGGGCACACAGCTGCCCTATGTCAGATGGGATTGCACCTGAAAGATCGCGCATTTCCAGATTGAGTTCCTGCACACAGCCCTGTGCATTCAGGACAACGCCCACCCATTGGTCGAGGGGTGCCCCGGTATTCCAGGGGATTTCCCCCCCAGGCACATCAACGGCCCATGCAGGACCGTTTGTGGCGGGGAAAAAAGTTTGAATCAGGTAGAGAGAATCGGCTTGTCGGCTGCAAGAGCATACCGGAGGGTGTTGTGGCGAAACCTGCAGTGAAACCCCTGATCCAATCAACGCAAATGCCAGAACGGCGAGACCCAAGATGACTGTCAAGGAATGACGCATAAAACAGAGCGATTTCAGTAGTCTCGCAAATGACCCGATACGGGACAAAACAAACGAGCATATTCAGCCTGCGAAGGTACGAAGGGCCGTGCGGAATGCCAACGTCCAATTTCGATGCATGCCAGAATTCCCGTTTTGGCTTCAAAAATACAATGATGCCGGCAGCAAACCTGACGAATAATGATTTTTATTCATAGAAAATGCACTCTATGCGAACTGATATGGCCACACTTTACTGGTTGAATTTGTGAACCAAAGCCAGTAGTTTTGTATTCCGTGGTATATTGTGTGATGTTCCCTATCTTGCGGATACTCATCAGTTGTCAGCATCTTCGTCCTGAGCGAATGTCGAGACCAATCACATGAGTATCACAGTTATACTGGCAAAAACCGATGACATGAATCTCTCCCGACTATTGAATACGGCTGCCTTGCTTGCTGCCTTCTGGGCTGGTGGGGGAACCCCCGTTACTTTCGCACAGTGTGCCCTGCCCAACGGGATCATCTTTGTGGAAAACACCCTTGATGAGGGCCCCGGGTCCCTTCGTGAAGCCATCGATTGTGCAAACAGCACGCCAGGCCCGAATACCATTCGCTTCAATATCGTAAGTCTTGATGACCAGATTTTCATGGTCGGATCCACTACCATGGAACCTTTGCCGGCATTGACGGATGACGAGACCATTATTGACGGAAGCACCCAGGCTGGCTTTGGATTGAATGGCGACTTTACACCCCGGATCATATTGGATGGCTCGGCAGTTGACTGGGATTTACCGGTAAACGGGCTGACTATCTTGTGTGACGGGTTTGGGATTTATGGTCTGGAAATCAGAAACTTCCCTTACAATGGGATTGAAATACGGAACGGGGATGATGGCAGGGTCGGTGATCCACAGCGCATGAACATCATTTATTCGAATGGTGAAGAGCGAGATATCTATCCATTAGCTCCGGTAACGGGTATGTATGAAGGGTCTGGTATTTTTATGCGCAGCAGTTCAACCAACGTGACCATTGAAAACAACATCATCGGGTCTGATGAAACCTTAGTTCCCGGCCTTGGCAATGAATGGGCCGGCATCCGCACCCAGTTTAACTCGTTTAACAATTTCATCGGCCGAAATACAGACGGTCGCCGGAATACGATTTTACACAATCCAACGGGTGTTTTGGTGATTGGCTCTGGGGGTCAGCGCATTTCGGGCAATATTTTTCTATGCAACGATACCGCGGCCATTTCCATGCTTCAGAACAGCAACAGCAATAAGCCGGCTCCAATGATTACAGCAGCACTGACCACAGGAATCAGCGGGAGTGCTCAAAATGGCAGTACGGTTGAAGTTTACCTAAGCGTAGCGGATAGCTGCCCTGCAGCTGTATGTCAAGGATCGGTCTACCTCGGAGTAGCCGAAGTTGCGGGGGGTATCTGGCACCTACCAGCCCCATTTGCAAATGGCACCACCCTATCGGGTGGGGAAACAGTGACCGCACTTGCTGTTGATCTCTCTCCGATCTCATCCAACAGTTCTCCCTTTAGCTCATGCCGCACTGTGATAGACCCAAATGTATGCGCCAACAGTCAGGGAGACATTATGGTGACTCACTCCGCTGATGGAGGGATCGGCTCTCTTCGGTATGCCATCGGGTGTGCCAATGCAGTACCCGGGCCCAATACTATTCTGTTCTCAATTCCAGAAAACCAACTCACTCCGATTTTTGTGGGCGAAACGACGGGAGACCCTCTTCCAACGCTAACTGATGGTGCCACCACCATCGACGGAACCTCCCAAACAGGAGGAGCACCTGTACTCGACGGCAGCCTCACCAATTGGGACATCCCCTACAATGCCTTGTTCATTCAAGGAGACAGTTGCGCCGTCTATGGTCTCGAAATCAGAAATTTCCCCGATGATGCCATCGACATCACCAATGCCGGGTCTGTGATTATTGGTCGCCCGGGAGGGGGAAACGTCATCCACGGAAACGGGAGTGAGCAAGATGAGTTTGACGGCCTTCCGGGCTCAGGACCTTGGGAAGGCAGCGGCATTGTCCTAAAAGGAACGACCCACTCCTGCCTGATTCAAGCAAATACCCTTGGACTCACTCCCTCCGGATTGCCATCACCCAATGAATTTGCAGGGATTCGAATCCGACAATCTGCTGCCGGTCACATAATCGGGGAGGCAAACCCCGAAGCACAGAACAGGATTGCAGGCCAGCCTTTTGGCATCTCTATAGAAGGCACCGCCCAAAACATAGATATTCAGCCCAATAGCTTTGAATGCAATACAGAAGAGGGGGTTTTGCTCATGGAAGGGGCCAACGGAGATGCTTTGCCTCCCACCATTGATTCAGCACGTATATTTTCATTTTCCGGAACCATCGCGACCGGAGGAGAACGCATCGACTTGTATGTACAGCCGGATCATTGTGTACAGAATGTCTGCCAAGGACAACTGTATATTGGCTCCGGCGTCATTTCTGGCCAGACCTGGCAGTTGGACAGCCTAGTCAGTCCAATCCCCCCCGGCCCAATCAATGTGACAGCCACATCCACCGATGGCGATGGGAATACATCAGGGTTTGCACCGTGTATCCAATATACCCGGGACTGCGATTCTTTTTCGGCTCCCGCCATCACCGTTCTCGATGACACTTGCTTTGCCGGCATCGGCAGAATATTTATCGACCCCGCCGATCCTCAAGTCCAGACGACGCTGATTCATGAATTACGGCGAACAGGAGGCAACCCCCCTATCCCTTCGGATTCCCCACTCGAGGCAGGGACATACCGTGCCATTCTTGCCGACTGGCAGGGATGTGCAGACACCCTTCTGGTCGAAGTTCTGAATATTGATGGTCTGCCTGAAGCGGATTTCAACCAAGACCAACAGGGCCTCTCCATTTTTCTGACAAATACATCTCAACAGTCGGATTCCTTAGTTTGGTCTTTTGGAGATGGAGCGACCTCAAACATAAATAACCCCGTGCACACATATTCTACCGCTGGAATTTATGAGATCTGTCTAACTGCATTTGGAGCCTGTGGAGACAATACTACTTGCCAAACAGTATTTGTGTTGCCTGAAGATCAGTCACCAACCTTCACTGCAGGCTTCGTAAATGGCGAAGCCGGAGATACCGTGTCTGTCCCAATCATCACAAGTGGATTCTCAGATATTATTGGCCTCCAATTTTCTATAGGGCCAGCAGCTCCAACTTTGGGCACCATCATTGGAGTTGGTAATTTCCAGCTTCCGGGACTCAGTCAGTCTTCGTTTATTCTCTCTCCGGAAAATGCAGCCCTTTCATGGTTTGACTTTGGCCTGAGCGGGGTCAGCGTCCCAGACCAAACGGTTCTGTTTGATCTTACCCTTGTACTCAGTACTCAATTCTCCGGATGTCTGCCGATTCAGTTTCTTGAGGACCCCACCCCTCCCGAGGTCATTCTGATTTTCGATGGGCAGGACGTGCGTGCACCTTTCATTCTCCAGGATGGCGAAATTTGTGAACCGGGGTCAGCAGCCGGCCTTATCAGCACTTCCACAGGATTACCTGTCGGACAAGCCACCATATTTTGCGGCGGTTCTCCAGCAGACACGACCATGCCGGACGGTCTTTATTCATGCGATATCAGAAATCTCTCTGCCCCCATTGTCATCCGTCCCGAAAAACTCATAAATGCTCGGAATGGCGTCTCCACCTTTGATCTTGTGCGCATCCAACAACACATTCTCAAACTGGACACATTCACAGACCCCTATCAGGTAATCGCTGCAAATGCAGACGGATCGGACAAGATTTCCACCATTGACATGCTTCATATCCAGCAGGTTATCCTGAAAGTTTCCACCTCATTCCCAGCAAATACTTCCTGGCGCTTTGTCCCGGCCTCCCATATTTTCCCATACCCCAGTGCCCCGCTCGCCGGGATCTATCCACAGGAGGTGGCACTCAACTCGGCTGGCATCGATACTTCCGGACTGGATTTCATCGGTATAAAAATTGGTGATGTTTCGATGGATAGTGACCCGGCAGAAGCTGCTGGTTTGTCAGGTATAACGCTCATTCCATCGGTTATCCAGGAATCTTCCAATGACACCCATATTTGCATTGAACTCAATGCATCCTCAAATGAGGGGTGGATGGCCTTGCAGGGCACTTTGGAATTTGACGCCGCAGCATTCGAACTTGAGCGGGTCGGTGCCATTGAAGAATCCGGGCTGGTTGTGAACACTGCATTTGCAGCAACCGGGAAAATCCCGTTTTTATGGGTTGACCCAAGCGTCAAGTCTGGAGGGCAGTCACTTGAACGACAGCCACTAATTCGGCTCCACTTTAAAACACGTCAATCTCAGCCGTATGGAATCCCTCAATTGTCAATCTCACAATTCCCTACCGAATCATTCGCCATCAATGGATTGGGGGAGAGGAGAATACTCGAGATGGGGCAATACCCCATTTTGACAACCTCGGAAAAAACTACAAAACAACCACTTGATATTTCATGCTTCCCAAATCCGTTCTCAACCTCCCTCACGTTGCAGATAAAGGATATGACCCGTCATCAAGAGGCTTTCCTGAAAATAGTCGACTGCAGTGGGCGGATTATTTATTCCGGGGCACATCAAATCTCCCCACCCCAAACCCAGATAACAATCCCTGCTGAATCTATGAGCACTCCGGGCGTCTATTTCGTTGAGGTTATTACTGAGGCCGGAGTGGACGTTTTACGGGCTATCCGGAAATAATCAATTAGCGAACCAATGTGACGCTTCCCTCAAAGACTTCCACAGAGCCATCCTTAAATTCGACCTCTGCAACCCCGACAAAAACATCCGGGGTAAGTAGTTGTCCACGGAATCTGCCATCCCATCCGTCGGAGCGAGGGTCTCCTGAGGGAAGAAAATCCCTTTTCTCGAAAATTTGCTCCCCCCACCTGTTATAAATTCCGAAACGACGAACTCTTGCCACGTCATTCCCGACACTGATGGATACATAATCATTGTATCCGTCATCATTTGGGGAGAACACATTTGGAATAAGTACCCTCCTGGGTTTCCGAACCCGAACCCGCATTTCGTCTTCAGCGATACACCCTTTATCATTCAAAACCCTTATGCGATATAAGGTGGTTTCAAGGGGTGTGTCAACACAATTTAAAATCCCCGGACACAGAAATGATTCAGGAAGCACCCAGAATACAGAGTCTGCCAATTCTGAGGGTTGAGCAAGGATAAAAGCTTCAGAACCCAGTTCAATCAGCTGATCATCGCCAAGATCAACAGTGAACAATGGCGGAGAATTTACTTCTACGAGGGTATCCCAGACACACCCTCTGGAGTCCTCGATGGACAACTCATATGTGCCGGCGGCAAGATTTGAAAAGACGGATTGGGTGTATGGTCCCTGGTTTTTAAAAAAGTAGGTCATTGGCGGGGTCCCGCCAAGCACCGATTCGATGGTCATTCTCCCATTCCTGTCTCCATAACAATTAGGTGAATCGGTGCTGATGAGAGCGCCCGTTGGCCGGTCACTGATCTCGGTTACCGTCACCAGTGCCGTTGCGGAACAGCCATTGATAAGATTTGAAATCACAAGAGTGTACAATCCGGCTTCCGTGGCCTCCACCTCAAGAGACTGTGGATTCCCGAGAAGACCTCCGGTTGCAGTTTGCCAGAGTGAAATAAAATTTTGCCCCTGAGATGAACCGTTCCCGGACAGCTTCACCCGAGTGGTTACACAATCCAGCTCTCCGCTCACTGACGCCACAGCAGTAGGCAGTTCCTTCAACTCCATCACAGTAACCGACCCGGTTGCCTCACAGCCATTCGAGGTATCGGTAATTAGGAGCATGTATGAGCCCGGGGCAAATACATTGATTTGTTGGATTGATTGAGTCATGGCCCAGCCGGGACCAGACCAGGTGTAGCTATAGTCTGGCCCGGATGATGAACCGACAGCGTCAAGCAAGATCGTATCCTGAAGACAAGTCAAGGTATCTGGAAGAGAAAGTGAAACCACAGGGATTTCCTGATCCGATTCGACAGAAATAAGCGTTGTGGTTTGGCACCCGTTGCCGGTGTGGGTCAGCAAGAGGGAATAAGTCCCTTCAGCCTCTATAAGAAAGTTGGAACCTGACGATAGGGCTCCTCCATTCCCATCAGCCCACAAATAATCGAGCTCGCCTGAGGGCAGGGAAGCAGATGCATCAGCAAGAATAGTTGGTTGGGTACAGGTCAGCAGATAGGGCAAAGAGGGACTCATGACCGGCACGGGGTGGACCGTATCCTGAAGGACAAATACCTCCGCTGTATCGGCGCACCCATTATCAGAACGCACTACAACCAGCTGATAAAGTCCCGGCGTGGAGATTTCAGTATCTGCCTGGTCAGAGAGTATATTTTGCTGTGAATTTGTCCACTCAAAGACGACCTCAGGGCCTGAAGAGGAGCCAGACCCTACCAAAGAGACCGTGGTATCTGTGCAGGTGAGTGACCCGTTGACAGTGGCAACTGCTGACGGGGTCTCGACATTCTCTAACACTTCAATTTCTCCTGAAGAAGCGCAACCATTCATCGTATCTGTGACGACAATCGTATATAACCCAGGAGAGCTGACCTCTGCAAAGGGAGTATCAGAGAAAGCACCTCCTGACGGATCAAGCCATGCATAGATAAAGGCTCCATTTGCTCCGGATGCAACACTTTGTAACTCCCACTCAGTTTGAAGACAGGTCAGAAGTCCATCCGGCCCGGTATTCAAAACTGGTGATACGGTGTCCTGAGTCACTTCAACCTGCGCGACTGACTGACAAAGATTGGTCATGCTTGTCAGAGTCAGGGTATATACTCCCGGCTCTGAAGCTGATATCTGACTTCCCGCCCCAACAATCTGGCCGTCCAGGGTCCAGTTGAATTCGAGATTGGCTGCATTTTGTGCAGCACTTGCGTCAAGAAGAGCTGAGGGTGTCGCGCATGTGATTAATTGATTGGAAAGGGCGGGAGAGATCGGCGCTGCCGTATCTTGTTCGACGAGTATGGTTTGTTGTGTTTCGCACCCGTTTTCCAGATTGAGTGCGGATACGGTGTATGTCCCGGGTTGTTGTACCTCCAGATCAAAAGTGGAACCGAGGATTTGGCCTTGATTGTCAGTCCAGCTGAAGACAATGCCATTTCCAGGTACTGAAGCATTCAATGTTATGGATTGCGTGCCGCAGGTCAACAAATCAGGAGGGGGTATGCTCAGATTTGGAGAAACTGTATCACTGAATATTTGCACATCGACTGAGGATGTACAGCCATTCGTTGGATCTGTTGCACTGAGGGTGTACAGACCAGACGTGCTGACCAGAATGGTATCTTCATTTCCAATCTGCAACCCACTTTCTGTCGTCCAGACGAGAAAATAATTCGACGAATCAGGCAAGAAGGCATAGCAGAACGCCTCATTCTGAAGACAATTCAAAGTATCACCAGAGCCTGCGACAATTTCCGGGTTCACGGTATCACGCACAACAGTTACCTGCTCAAATGATTCACATGAATTCTGTGAATTAAGCACGCTCAAAGAATAAACACCTGGCTCTGAAACAAGTAGCGTGTTCTGCTGCCCGACCGGCTGGCCATTGGACAACCATTGATATGTAATTTGAGGCCCTGCTGTAGAGGCAGACCCATCAAGTAAGACACTATCGCGAAGGCAATTCAGTGTATCCGGTAAAGCTATACCTACAATAGGACTTTCACTATCCGGAGATATCAGCACCTGATCACTTGCAGTACACCCATTTCGCAGCAGAGTCACTGTGAGGGTGTATTCGCCGGGCATAAAGACCTCAAGAGTTGCCGAATCGCTCAGAATCATTCCTCCATCATCTTCCCATTGATACAAGTGCTGGCCGGCACTGCCAGTCTGGCCGGTGAGAATGAGCGCAGGACTCGTACAATCGAGGGTGGCATCAGGACCAGCATCTGGTACAGGCAATTCCACATCTGTAAATATCCTCACCGAATCAACAGATACACAACCATTGACGGGATTTGTCACCTGAATGGAATAGGAACCCGAAAGAGAGGTTCTGAATGTATCTGTTGTGCCGACAGGTGCACCCGACTCATCTGTCCAGGTAAAAATCAGTCCAGTATTTCCAGCAGAGGAAGCGCCGAGCAGAATGTCTGTCTGGAGACAGGTCAGCGTATCAGCCTGTCCGGCTTCAGCTGGGGGGGCCACAGTATCTTGCAGCACAAAAACCTGAGTTGTATCCTGACACCCATTGTTTTCATCCAGAATGATTAAAGTATACAATCCAGACTCAGAAACAGGAAGTATGGATGAATTGCCGAGGGTTAATCCGGATTCATCGACCCAGCTCCATGTGACAACCCCCTGGCCGGAACTCCCTGATCCGTCAAGGACTATCTCCGGGTTGGCACAATCCAGCGTATCCGGCGGAACCACCGATGCCATAGGGGGAAGTTCGCTTGCAAGAAGCAATACGGAGTCAGATGCGGCGCAGCCATTTTGATTATTGAGCACTGTCAGAACATAAACACCCGGTGTTGACACAGTCACAGTCGGCGTAGTCCCAACCGGCAATCCACTTGCATCGGCCCAGACATTGGAAAACCCACTCCCCTCATCAGATCCCGCATTTGTCAAGATTCCTTCTGGCTGACTGCAGGTAAGTGTATCCGATGTGCCTGCCAGTGCGACCGGAGCGACCGTATCTGCGAAGACTGTGAACTGTGTTGTGTCAGTACAACCATTTTCCTGTGACACGATAAGGACATGAGTGCCGGAAACTCCCGTCAGCGACTGGTCCTGCCCGGAAAGTGGTATCCCGGATGGATCTATCCATGAAAAAGTCAGAGGCCCTGTTCCCAAAGACAGACTCCCATCAAGTCCAACCGAATCCTGAACACAGGTCAGTATCCCAGTGACTATTGCCTCAGCAAGAGGGCTGATGGTATCCTGAATAACAAGTACTGAATCAGTTGCCAGGCATCCATTGGTAGAATTGACCGCTGTAACCCGATAAACGCCTGGCGCCTGGGTGGAAATAACTGCTGAATCTCCGGAAGAAAATCCATCAGGGTTGGTCCATGAAAACATGAGAAGGCCTGCAGGATTCGAACCAGAGGCATCGAGAAAGACTGTCTCTGTTATGCAGGTCAGGGTATCTGGGGCAGGAATTGTAAGTTGGGGCACACTCTGGTCTGCCAGAATGGTCACATCCACAGCCGTGCTGCAGCCATTAGGGGCTGTTGCAATCAATTCAACTGTATCAGGTTCAAAAAAATCAGCCAGGGGTCCTACAAAAATACCTGTATCGAGCAGCCATGAAAACTCAACTCCCTGAGTCAAAGAAACTGCAGATGCGGAGGCGATTGTATCGACACAGGTAAGTGTTTCCGCAGACACTACTACCTGAGGCGAGAGTGTATCAGACAAAACTTCAAGAACCAGTGAATTGGTGCATCCGTTCGGAGCTGTCACTGTGAGTTCATACAATCCAGGCTCATCGACACTTGGCTGGGGCAGGGCCGAGACAAAATTTGAAGGGCCGGTCCAGAAATAGGCAAGTTGAGAAAAACTGCTTTCAGTTTGAAGCTGTACGACCGGATTGGCACATGTTAGTGTACCAGAGGAACCGCTGATGTCTGGAATATCTGAATTTTCGACGACCGTAACCATTACAGTATCCATACAACCATTTAGGGCGGTGACATACAAGAAATAATCACCCGGAACTTCTGTAATCGTATCGGAGGCCATTGACTCGTAGCCCTGGGGGCCGGTCCATTGAAATGTGAGGCTGTCATTCGGATTGGAAGTCACTGACAGGCTTGCCGTTGCATCCAGACACCCGATGATGCCGGCAGCGGGAGAGTAAGGCTCGATGATATTATCGAGGATGACAAATGCTGTATCTGAGTCCACACAACCGGTCGAGGGGTTTTCAATCGTCAGGAAGTAGGCGCCGGAATCCAAAACAAAGGGATTCACAAGGGTGCTTGAAAAGCCTTGTGGGCCTGTCCATGTATAAACCAGCTGGCCACCTGTACTATCCGAGCTCCCGCTGGCATCCAACTGAAGGCTATCGGTTAGACAATCAAATACAAGATCCGGACCGGCATCAGCGGTGGGCAGGTGGACATCTGCAACCACCTCAACTGAGTCGGTTGTCGAACAGACAGGCATACCTCCCGGACCTGACTCGGTGATTGTCAGGATGTAGGTTCCGGACTGTGTCACTTCCACAACGGGCAGATCATCAGCCCCTGAAATGCCAGTGCCATCTGCATGAACCCATGAAAAGTCAGCATTCTGACCAAAAGTCGAGCCTGATGCATCCAACAAAACAGAGGTGTTGTTGCAGTTCAACGTATCAGGAGTTGCCACGGAGATTTGTGGGTTCAGGACTGTGAGAAACAGATTTATTGTGCTGTCGCACCCATATGCGGCTTGGCCGGCAAGAATAATCTGATAGATTCCTTCCAAAGAAAAATCGGCATTCCCCACCTCAAAAAAATCTCCCTCACAGATTGTAGCTTCCACATCATTGATAGCCGGATCGAGTACGGTCAAATCAAGCATCACAATACTGTCGCATCCATTAACACTGACAAGGTTCACAGTATACATCCCACTGGCGCTGAATGCTTCATTACCGATGGAGTATGTCTCACCTGGACAAATTGTAGCCTCAACGTCGACAGGATCAGGTATTGCGTATATCTCAATGGTCAGGCAATTTGTGCTCAGCTCCCCGCATATCGGGGGCGTGGTACTTTCCAACTGAGCCTGCAAAACCGAAACCGTCAGGCTGCCGTCAGCTGCCGGGATATTGGGCTCGTCAGGGATGTAATAAGAAAGTCCGCATACTTCATAAATCCCGACTGGATAGCCGGAAAGATCCGGGGTCAGGGCATATTCTTGAATGATGTCATTTTGAGAAATGACGTACAGATAATCATATTCGTTGGGATCTGGGTCTTCATTGAAGGGGTGATTGGGAGGCAAGTCCATGTTCAACTCAGGACTACCCTCACACGCCCCGGCAAAGCCCGGGTTTGGAAGCATCCCCCCACCGGGATCACATGAAACACATTCGATTCCGGTCTCATCGCAAAATATGATATTGTAATTAATAAAATTCCCCATATCCAGCGCCTGCTCGTCTGTCACAGTCAGCGTCCAGGTCCCATCGACGGGTCCTGCATTGAAATCTTCAAGGCAACCGGAATTTGGGTAATAAGATCCGGTATAGGTTTCATTGGTGGTGAATCCGTCATTGGACCATACCGGAGACTGATTGGGGTCCGGAGCAGCTGGTGAGGCACAGGGCACGAAGAGCACATTCCATATTGAACCGTCTGTTTCTCCAAACAATCCAATCGGACCGAGCAGCGTCACGGACTGACCGCCCGGGGAAGTTAATGTGATTTCGAGATCACCTACATACTCATGGTCAAAAGACAAATAGACCCCACATACCCCTTGGCTGGGGCTTCCAAGATCATTGTTGACTGCCCCTGACACGTTGATCAGAAAGTCTCCAGTAAAATTATCTGGCATTTCCTGAGGGCAGTTCGTACAGACACACTGGCTTGACAGACTGTCTACAAGGCCCGGGAAATGGATCACGAAAAGAAGGAAAAGTAATTTTCTCATACCACAGTTCACTTTTTCGGCAATCGGTCTCAACGACAGGAGTGCAGGGCAAATGCGCAGAAAATTCTGCGTGACTGAATGGGGGGAGGAATCGTTTGGGGGAAGCAGATCTGTTTCGAGAGATGCTAAATTAGAAGAATTTACCATGTATCACACACAAATTTCTCAAAAAACCTACATTTGGGTGCCTTTTCCAAACTGAAACAGGTGTTGGCCATGCCAGACAACCATTCCACACGAAACAGACGAACATTGAAAGTACAACATTTTGACCAGATCCACACAGCAGGAGTCTGCACTGTTTTATTCCTGACTGTTTTGAGTTGCGGGCCGGCTGGCGAGACTGACAAAGCAGTGACGGGATTTTCAGAAGTGGCAAACGTCATGAAATCTCTTGATGACCATCAACAGCGTGCCACTCTGTATTACGCGCTGGACCTGTCAGATCCAAATCCGACTTCTGAACTCCGGGAAATCTGGTCTGGGTTCAGCGAATCAGAGCGGCAGGAAATTCTGGCGTTTGCTCAAAACCCAGATGCCATGGCACCCTCGTTTTATCTTGAAAAGGCAAGTGCCTTTCAATCTTCTTCAAAGGTGCAGCGCATTGGAGAGAATAGCAAACAAAAGCCGGCTCGTACCAGAGACTCCGAAGAAGGGCCTTTTGCAGAAATGGCCTTCGCATCTACAGAACACGATTTTGGGCGCATTCTGGACACTGAGGTGCTTCGATATGGTTTTTCCTTCCGAAATACCGGAGATGTGCCCCTCCTCATCGAGGAAGTTACCGGAACCTGCGGATGTACTTCGCCATTTTGGACGAAAGAACCAGTGGCTCCCGGGGAATCTGGCACTATTGAAGTGACGTATAATCCAGAGGGTAAATCAGGTCGTGAAAGGCAACCCATTACAGTTATTGCCAACACACCGACCACTCCAATTCGTCTTTTTGTGGTTGCAGAAGTCGTCTCTGCCGAAAAATAACTGACACTTGAGCGAATTTTTGATCCTTCTCCGGCATTTTCGCAGTATTTTCCCGACCACACCACGCACATATTCAGGACACCACCTTCGGAATCATTCCGCCCTGTCCACGGTTCATTAATTGTATCACCTCTTGTTTTCGAATACGTATACTATGCGCAAATCATTCTTCCTCATTTCCTTCCTGACGCTTTCTATCTCATACATCACCTCTGGCCAATCGATTTCATACTGGAAGCAGGTCGATGAGCAGTCTATCAGGCTTCCTCAGGGGTCTTCACCATTGGATATTCTTCCGACAGACTATGCGATTTTCGAACTCGACCTTGAGAAAGTCTCGGAAATTTTAGCTGGTGCACCGGCCGAATTTTCGGGTGCAGGTCTTCCACTCAGCATTCCGATGCCTGACGGCACCCTTGCCGATATCGAAACCTGGAACTCTCCGGTCATGGAGCCCGGTCTTAGCCGTCGATACCCGGTGTTGCAAAGTTTTACAGCCCGCCGCACAGATGGCGCTCAGGCAACTGGCCGTCTCGGGCTGACCTGGCAGGGATTTCACGCCGCCTTTCAGACACCTCGTGGTCCACTGCTGATTACCCCTTATGCACAAGGGCAAACCCGTTTTTATCTCGTCTACTTCCTGAATGACATGGATTACTCATTGTACGACCTGCCCGCGGCCAGTTGCGGTGTCACGCATGAGGAGTCAAAAGAAGACGAAAACCCACCTGGCGTAACGGCGCAACTAGTCTCATCGCGGGGTTCCGGGAGTACTGGGGGAAACCCCATTTCACTGCGCACCTATAGGATGGCAATTTCGTGTGTTGGAGAATTTGGGATCCAGCAGGGCGGCACCCTCGAAGGGGTGATGTCGGCTTATATGACCACGGTGAATGTGGGGAATGTGGTGTGGGAGCGCGACATGGCGATACGCATGATTCTTGCTGATGAAACCGACAAACTGATTTATCTGGACCCCGCTTCTGACCCCTATAATCCCAGCACCATCCCGAATGTATTGAGCGTCAATCCCACCCTCTTTGACGCCACAATCGGATTCACCAGCTACGACATCGGCCACACCTGGACGGCGTCACCCACTGGCGGAGTAGCCGGGCTTGCAGGCCTCGGAGTAGTGTGCAAAACCGGTGGTCAGCACAAATCAAGAGCTGCTTCATCGAACTACACAAACAATGTGGCAGCAATGACCATTGAGGTTTTTGCCCATGAAGTTGGTCACCAGTTTTCGGCCAACCACAGTTTTAATAACTGCAATGGCAATGAAAATCCGAGCACTGCTTTCGAACCCGGCAGCGGCAGCACCATTATGTCTTATGCAGGCTCTTGCGGCAGCAATAATGTTCAGTTTGGCGCTGATGGCTACTACAACATCGGGTCTCTGGAGGAATTCATTTCCTACTCCAGACTGGGGGGTGGCAGTACCTGTCCGGTCGTCGATTCAACCAACAATACCGAACCCATTCTCGACCTTCCATATCCGGATGGCTTTTTCATACCAATCAGCACTCCGTTTGAACTTACTGCCACTGCCTTTGATGAAGATGGCGATGACTTAACCTATACCTGGGAGCAATACAATTTGGGGCCACAGGTGCCTCTCGGAAGCCCAATTCTGGGGGCCCCGAGCTTTCGATCTGTGCCGCCGGGCAGCAACCCGACCCGCACATTTCCGCGCCTTTCAAGCATCCTGAACAACAGCAGTGACGCCCGTGAGGTACTTCCGACATACTCTCGAGATATGACTTTCAAGTGTACTGTGCGCGATAACCACCCGGGTGCCGGAGGTGCAGTCTGGGATGCCGTTGCCTTTGAGGCCACTGAAGCCGCAGGGCCGTTTCTTGTCCTTGGTCCGAACAGCGGATCAGTTGTCTGGGAAATCGGAAAGAGCGCTGAGGTGACATGGGATGTTGCCAATACAGACAAGGCCCCTGTGAATTGCCAGTTCGTCGATATTCTGCTTTCAACAGACGGGGGCAACACCTTCCCGATCATTTTGGCCAATGATGTGCCGAATAATGGCGAGGCAACCATTGTGGTGCCAAACACGCCCACCGATGATGCCCGTGTCAAAGTGAAAGCCGCAGACAACATCTTTTTCGACCTTTCCAACCAGGATTTCGACATCATCATTAATCAGCCGGGATACTATTTTGGACCCGAACCTCTCTATCAGGAGATTTGCGCGCCACAAGCGGCACTCATCGAATTCAATACAGCTCCGCTTCTGGGGTATGACAGTCTCCTCGAAGTCAGCCTGATTTCGTCTCTTCCTGTCGGCGCAACACTGACTTTCAGCCAGAACCCCTTCAGACCCTCCGAAGGAGCCACGGCCACCATTGACCTGACAGATGTGCTGGTTGGTGGCACCTATGAACTCGAGTTTATGATTGTCGCCCCTGACCTCGATACGGCCTTCAGGCAAACAACGCTCTCTGTTACTGCCACAGATTTCAGCGATTTGCAGCTGCTCACCCCAACTGATGGAGCTGCCGGTGAAAGTCAACTGCCGGTTTTCTCGTGGTCTGCTGCCGCAAATGCAGGCTCTTATCGTTTCGTACTTGCAACAAATCCGGCATTCGGGGCTGATGATATTCTCGAGGAAATAGCAGGCATTCAAGATACAGCATTCCAGTCTGTCAACACCTTACTGGAAAAAGGCGAAGTCTATTTCTGGAAAGTCATTCCTTCCAACGGCTGCGCCAGCCTGGAGCCCAACCTTCCCCATGCATTTTCCACTTTTGAGCAATCCTGTACCGAACGGACAGCCTTTGATCTTCCAAAAGTTATTTCAGGGTCAGGCCTTCCTGAAGTGACATCAACAATCAACATTCCTTCCGGGGGTGAAGTAGCTGATGTCAATGTCACCAATGTCAATGGCTATCATGAGTTCCTGACCGATATCGACATTATCCTTCAGGCCCCAAGCGGAGATAAGGTGACGCTCATAGGAAGTTTTTTCTGTCCGACCTCCGACTTCAATGTCGGATTCGACAGTGAGTCCGGGGCCAGCCTCGGTTGCCCTCCGACATCTGGTGGTCTCGTCAAGCCGGCCCAGAGCCTCAGCAAATTCTATGGGCAGGATGCTGAAGGTGATTGGATTTTGTCTGTCAAAGTAACAAACGGAGCTGGTGCCGGTGGGAGTTTCGATGGCTGGTCGCTGGAGTTATGCTCTGATGTCAGTCTCAACCCACCCCTGCTGATAACCAACGACACACTTGGGGTGCAGGAAGGGCAGGGCGTGACGCTCCGTAACGTATTCCTGCAAACCACTGATGCCGATAACACTGCTGAAGAATTGACCTATACTCTGGTCACAGAGCCCTCCAATGGTCATATGACCCTTGGTCTGGATACCCTCCAAACCGGCAGCAAGTTTACACAAAAGGACATTGACGATTTCAAGGTGGCCTATTATCACACAGATACCACCATTGATGCCGATCAGTTCTATTTTATAGTTGATGACGGTCAGGGTGGCTGGGTAGAGATTACCCCTTTCAACATCGTGGTTGATCCTGATGCATGGATTGTCAACACTCATGCTCCAACCGCTCAGCTGCCGACTTTAACGGTATTCCCGAATCCGGCCAGAGACTACCTGACGCTTGTCCTGAGTGCGCCATTGTCGGACGCCACATCTGTTGAAGTTTGCGACCTTTCAGGCCGCCGGCTTCTCACGGAATTTCTAGGTCGGGGTCAGCTTCAAAAGCAGCTTTATCTGGACAGTTTTGTTCCCGGTATTTATCTGTTGCGACTTGAGAGCCCGCAAGGTGTACTGACTCAAAAAGTTGTCGTGCAATAACAACTTGAATCTCAACAGAGCACCATACCGGTGCTCCTCCGTCACCTCAATCAAGGAATAATGAAAGCCCTTGTACTGAATCAGTTACATCAGCCTCTCACAGTGCAGGATGTGCCTGATCCGATCCCAAAGCACGATGAAATCATTGTTCGGCTGGTGACCGCTGCACTCAATCATCGTGACGTCTGGATCAGCAAAGGGCAATATCCTGGCATCAGACTTCCGGTCATTCCCGGCTCTGACGGCGCCGGTGAGGTGAACGGAAAACCTGTCATCATAAATCCAAATATTGGCTGGGGCGAAAATGAAGCTGTGCAGGACAACGGATATCACATTTTGGGACTGCCCTCACAGGGTACCTTTGCCGCTCAGGTTGCTGTGCAAAGAGACAGAATTATGCCAAAGCCAACCCATCTTTCGTGGGCCGAAGCAGCAGCCCTCCCCCTCGCAGGCCTCACTGCCTGGCGAGCCCTTTTCAGCAGAGGAAGACTGGCCGAGGGTGAGAAGGTTCTCATTTCAGGCGTCGGTGGCGGCGTGGCCCTCTTTGCCTTTCAATTTGCAGTTGCTGCAGGGGCTGAGGTCTGGGTTACATCCGGATCAGATGAAAAAATTAGCAAGGCCAAGCACATGGGTTCAAGAGGAGGTGTTAATTACACGACACCTGAGTGGTCGAAGGACTTAAAAAAAATGGTCGGGTTGTTCGACCTGATAATCGACTCAGCCGGAGGTGACGGATTCAGCCAACTGATAGATTTGGCCGCACCTGCCGGCAGAATTGCATTTTATGGTGGGACAAAAGGTGAAATGACCCTGAACCCCCAGAAAATATTCTGGAAACAACTTGACATTCTGGGCACCACCATGGGTTCTGATAAAGATTTTGAAGACATGGTTCGGTTTGTGAACCACCATCAAATCAAACCCGTGGTCGATGGTACATACCCCCTTGAACAGGGCTGGAATGCGTTTCAGAGAATGGAGGCGGGCCTCCAATTTGGGAAAATCGTGCTCCAAATTCAAGAACCCCTTATTTGATAAGCTCTGGGGAATAAGAAAAGGGCAGACCGAATTTCGGCTGCCCTTTTTTTCTGACCGGTTTTTGTGCAATCGGAATGTCTGCTCAACTCTTACCCGGTCGCGGATAAGACCGCTTAATCCGGGCGTTCAGCACCTCCTGCCGAGGCAAGACCTTGCGAACCTCCTTACGGAGAGAGCGGTTGAGCTTTTCCCCAAGAAGCTGCAATTGCTTCAATCCAGTTGCACGGGGAATTGTGGACGTGTTCATGGGATAAAAATTAGAATGTTTAATAAAGGGTAACACTATGGTTTTGAATTGTTCATCGGATTATCTGAAAACAGAAGCTACGTCCTGAATATTCCTGATTTCAGACTCTTTTTCGGAAATTCAAGCTTTTGAGCCCGTGAATTGCAATAGTCTGCTTTCTCCCGGGGAATATCGTTGCCAAAAATCAATCCTTTCTGTGACTTCAATCACGATTTATACCTTGAAAACCTGCAAAATACACGGTTTATTCTTTTCTCAAGTATTACGCTATTATAAAACGCACAAAGAATGCAAATTGTGGCCTTCCGGACACAATTTTTATCGATTTTCATATTTTCATGACATCAAACCTCGATTTTCCTGACTTTTTGTGTCAGGACGTTGTATTCGAGTCAGGCCTGAGGAGCCGTCTGATTCGGTAAGGGCGCTTTTCCTGTGACTCAAAATAAGTGCGCATAAGAATTTCAACCACGATACCTGTGGTAATGAGCTGGATGCCTCCGAGCAGAAGCATTAGTCCGAGAATCAGAAGGGGTTTTCCCCAAATCTCCTGTCCCATGATTTTGAGCGACAGCAAATAGCCATTGATCAGAATACCCGCTCCGAAAAGTAACAAGCCCCAGCTGGCGAAAAGGTGCATGGGTTTTTGAAGGTATTTCTTCAAAAAAATCATCAGTAACAGGTCGCTCATTACCTTAAAGGTACGGTTGATGCCATATTTGGAACTCCCGTGTCTTCGTGGATGGTGTTTGACATCGACCTCAGTAAGGCGGCCTCCTTCCAAATGGGCCAGGACGGGAATAAATCGGTGGAGCTCTCCGTAGAGACCAAGCCCCTGAGCGATTTCTCTTCTGAACACCTTAAGTGTGCAGCCATAATCCCGGAGATACACCCCTGAACTTCGCCGAATTATCCAATTCGCTATTTTGCTTGGCACCTTCCGAAGCAACATCCCATCTTTCCTGTTAGCCCGAACTCCTGCTACAAGGTCCCAATTCCCCTCCTCAGCCATTTTTACCATCATTGGGACATCCGAAGGGTCATTCTGCAAATCTCCATCCATGGTTACTACAAATTGCCCTTTTGCCTGATCTATTCCCGCCATCAGGGCAAGGCTTTGCCCATAATTTTTTCGGAGCTCAACAATATGAAAGGCCGGATGGTCTATAGCCATCAATTCAGCCAGTGTGTTGTCTGTTGATCCATCATCTACGTAGATGATTTCATAATCGTATCCCTTCAGTGCTGCATTGATCTGCTCAATGAGTGGCTTGATGTTCAATTCCTCATTATACACACAAACGACAACTGACAAATACGGCATAATCGGGAGAAATCTTCTTTGGTTAGAAATCCATGGATGCATGGCTCATTTGAGCCTTACAAGACGAATCAGCATGGTGTCATGCCTCAGCGGCATACTGTCACGCGTGAAATGTGACACCTGTCTTGCAAAGTGCGGGTCAATCAGATACCATGCAGTTGGGTCTGGATGCTCACTGTGTTCAATCCTGACGATTTCTCCCCGCTCTGCGGTAAGGTGAAAATCATTCAACACCCCATGAGCCGATTCATTGTAAATGTACAATTTTTCCCCGCGGGTCAACTCGCCGATCCGAATGGAGGCCTGCCTGCTGAGATGACCGAGATCATGAGCCACACGATCCGGGATAACAAACCAATCAAATCCAAGCCGAACCAACAGTAAAAAGGGAATCAATGCCCAAATGACATACCTTCTTGCGCGGAAAGCAACTCCGACCAATCCTGTCATACCGACCAGCAGAAAAAGACTTTTTACAAAACGAAATGGAATTTCAGCAAGTCTGTCCCAAACCATCGGGAGCACTGAGGCAGGTACCAGCAGGATCATGACTCCCAGAAAAAAGTTCATCAGCATTCTCCAACTGGCCGGATACTTTTTTTCCAACAAGCGGGCTCCGAAAAGAGAAGGTCCGAGAAGGAGGGGAAGAAGCATCAGGAGGTAGCGCGGATAGACCTCCGGAGAAAGCCAGTACGGAATACTGTTCAATCCGAGTGTCAGCAAAAGGAACCCTGTCAACTTATTCTGGAAAAGAGCCTGACGGACTGAGCGAACTGCGAACACTCCTGCGAAGAGCGTCCAGGGCAGAAAATGATAGACGACTTCAAAAGGGAAGGAAACCAGATGGAAAATGGTTTCGGTGAAGCTTTTCTGGACGGGCGTTCGTTTCGCCGATTCGTCTACAAGCCGGAACCACAATTCTTCGAGTGGATGGATTTGACTGTAGAGTGCATAATACCCCCCGACAACTGAAACAAAGATGCCTGCTCCGACAATATGTTGCCAGGAAAACCACTGCCTCCATTGTTTGAAAAATAGGCCGCCCGCCAGTAAGGTCCCTCCAAGAAAGACGATGGCAGGGAGCCCCTTGAAGAGAAATCCGGCGGCTGCAAGTGCATAGGCACAAGCAAATAGAAAGAGTGGTGCTCTACGGGCATATCCGCGATACACAACCATAAACATCCCGAACATTGTCAGTGAAAACCACATGTCAATCAGTCCGAGAAAGGACTCCCAGAAAAGAACCCGACCTGTAGTCAGAAATGCCAATGCTGTCAACATCGCGATCCGGGCACCATACTGTGGGCGGAAAGCCCGAAAAATACTGAAACAAAAAAGCAAGAGCGCTAACACTGTGTAAAAGCGGGACATCCACTCTTCCGGCTTCGAAAACAGGCTGTATAATGGGATGAGCATCCAGTTGTACAAGGGTGGCTTGTTGTAATAGAACTCGCCTTGAAGTGTCGGTGTGATATAATTACCGGAAAGCATCATTTCCAGAGTAACGAGCGCGCGGATGGCCTCATCGTCTATGAAGGCCAGCATGCCGAGGTTGGTGAGCAGAGCGGGAAGCACAAGAAGGGCGGAAAGCCCCGCCATCATGTGGGGTATAGTATATGAAAAAAGCGTGCTCTTCATAGCGTGAACTGGCGCGTAGCGTAAAGGTAGAAAGAATATCAGCGCAAATTTTCTACATTTGTCAGCATGCCAAAACACAAAAACGATGATATACGCCAATCAACCGGATCTTCGCTCGTGGGTTTCGGTGCCTGCGGGAAGTGATTTCCCGATTCAAAATCTCCCATTCGGTATTTTTCAATATCGGGGCCAGTCTCCCGGAGTCGGTGTCGCAATCGGTGAGCATGTCGTGGATGTCGGGTGGCTGCACGACCGTGGCCATCTTGACGGGCTTGACATTCCTGTTTCTGCTGTCAAAAACAGGTTCCTCAACGACCTGATTGCCTTGGGAAAACAGCGGACGCGGGCTCTACGGGATCGCCTTGCCAGAATTCTGGAGACCGACGACCCCTTTGCCGCACAGCGCGAGGCAGCTCAATTTCTGTACCCGCAACAGGAAGTCAATATGCTGCTCCCTGTGCAAATTGGTGACTATACAGACTTTTACTCAAGCCGTGAGCATGCCACAAATGTGGGTACCATGTTCCGTGACCCCGACAATGCACTCCTCCCAAATTGGCTGCACCTGCCGGTCGGCTATCACGGCCGTGCCTCATCGATTGTGGTTTCAGGCACACCCGTCCGAAGACCGAACGGCCAAACTCGTCCTGACGATACGGCCCCTCCGGTATATGGCCCGAGCCGACTGCTCGACTTTGAGCTCGAGATGGCCTTCATAGTCGGCCAGTCGACCACCCTGGGCGAGCAAGTCGCAGTTGGTAAAGCTGAAGAGGCCATCTTCGGCTTGGTGTTGTTTAACGACTGGTCTGCCCGGGACATCCAGAAATGGGAATATGTGCCACTCGGACCCTTTCTTGGGAAAAGTTTTGCGAGTACTATGTCGCCTTGGATAGTGACACTTGATGCCCTTGAGCCTTTCCGCGTTGAAAGCCCTGCCCAGGACCCCGAAGTGCTCCCCTATTTGAAGTGCTCCGGTAAGAAAAGTTTCGATATACACCTTGAAGCCAGCCTGACACCGGCAGGTGGCGTCGCCACTGCCATTTGCCAGACTAATTTCCGGCATATGTACTGGACAATTGCTCAACAGCTGGCGCACCATACCGTCAACGGGTGCAATCTTAGGGTCGGGGATATGATGGCCTCAGGCACAATCAGTGGGCCTACCCCTGAATCATACGGCTCAATGCTTGAACTCAGCTGGCGCGGCACACGTCCGATTGTTCTATCGGATGGCAGCGAGCGAAAATTTTTGCAAGATGGAGACACACTCACTCTGACAGGTCACTGCAAAAAGGGGAATGTCCGGATTGGATTCGGAGAGGCTACAGGGAAAATCCTGCCTGCCCGTTGAATGCAAATCGGTACGTACATATCCAGCCTTCGGCGACTCCGGTCGTGGCACCGGATGGCAGGCATTACTTTGGCCGCTCTGCTTCTCATCAGCGCCCTGACCGGCATTTTTCTCGCCTTCAAAAAGGAAGTTGACTTTCTGCAACCCCCTGTCCGCCGTGGCCAGTCTGAATCACTCAACTCATGGATGCCACTTGATCATTTGGCGTTCAAAGCGGAGCAGCACCTCAAAGAGATGCGACCTGAGACCAGTAATGCGCAGATTGACCGAATTGATGTCAGACCGGATAAAGGAATCGCTAAAGTCCTGTTTGATCAGGGATATTGGGAAGTACAGATTGATGGGACCTCGGGTGAAGTCCTGTCTGTAGCACGGCGGCATTCCGACTGGATAGAAGCCATCCATGATGGCTCAATCATCAGTGATACCTTTAAGCTGATTTCCATGAATTTTCTCGGGTTTGGCCTCATCGCCCTCATTACGTCCGGTTTGTGGCTCTGGTATGGACCCCGGAAAATAAGAGCCCTAAAAAAGCGACAATAATGGCTGACCAAATCCAACACAAGCAGCCAGACACCATTCCCGAGCGGATTATCGGAAAGTATACGGGGAGCCAGCCCGGACCTTTGCTCATTGTCTTTGGTGGAATGCACGGTAATGAGCCGGCAGGGGTCATAGCACTCGAAACAATATTCGGGCTGCTTGAAGCCGAACGGGAAGTCAATCCCGGCTTCACCTTCTGCGGAACACTTCTGGGTCTCAGAGGGAATCGCCGCGCCCTGAATAGGGGGGTGCGATTTATTGACCGCGACCTGAACCGGATGTGGACCTTTGATTCAATTATGAGTGTACAAGGTGCACCGTTGGACCTCCTTCGGAATGAAAACCTCGAACTTCGCGAATTGCTTGAATGCATTCACTCAGAAGTTGAAGCCTGCTCGCCGTCTGAAGTCGTGATGCTGGATTTACATACCACCGCCGCTCAGGGCGGCATTTTTTCTATTGCCAGAGAAGAAGAGCGCAGTGTGCGTATCGCCGTTGAGCTTCATGCCCCGGTAATTACCGGTATGCTCAATGGCCTGACTGGCACCACGCTCCATTATTTCACGACTGACAAAATCGGCCTCCCGACTTCTGCTGTTGCGTTTGAGGGGGGGCAACATCAGGATCCAGTCGCTGTCAACAGGCTTATTGCAGCGCTGACAAATTGCCTCAGAACTGTCGGGTGCGTCAGAGCCGAAGATGTCGAAAACCGCCACGATGTGCTGCTGAGAGAATACTCCATCGGCCTTCCCAAGGTTGCATCACTCATTTACCGTCATGCCATCTCGCCCGAAGACTATTTTCTCATGAACCCCGGGTATTCTAACTTCCAAGCTGTCAAAAAAGGAGAAGCAATTGCCCGCGACCGCCACGGTGTCATCAGGGCCGCAGAAGATGCACTTATTCTCATGCCGTTATATCAAAAACTCGGAGACGACGGTTTCTTCCTCATTCGCCCGGAGCAATACTGACTGACCATTTTCATCAAGGTCGTCCATCTTTCGCATTCGACAGCGCTCATGCCCTTGCTTACCAGAGACACAAAACTTTGTAAAACGCGCCCAATCCCTACGGATTTTTATATCTTGCCAATCTTGCAGGTAAACCCTTACCATTGGTCATTTTTTTCATCATACCTGATGTCTTTGCGTTGTTTTGCAACCAAATGTGCGATGGCTCTGTTCAACCTGCTGAAATACATCCGTGCCCCTTATGCAAACGAGCTGGAAATACCAGGAGTATGACAGTGAGCTTGTCGCTCGTCTCGAGGAGCGCACAGGCATGCATTCGCTGCTTTGCCAGTTACTGGTGCAGCGAGGCATTACGGAGCCTGAAGATATCCACCGCTTTTTCCATCCCAGTCTGACCCATCTCCACCAGCCTTTCCTGATGAAAGACATGGATAAGGCAGTCACGCGCCTCTTAATGGCTGCTGAAAACGGAGAGCGAGTCTTGCTGTACGGAGACTATGATGTAGACGGCATCACCTCCGTTGCTTTTTTCTACGCCTTTCTGAAACCACACATTCAGCACCTCGATTACTATATTCCTGACCGGTATAAAGAGGGATATGGTCTTTCTTCGACAGGGATTTCCTATGCCAGCCGGACAACTGCCTCGCTGATTGTGTCGCTTGACTGTGGCATAAAAGGGATTGAGCCAATACGCGAAGCGAAGGAAGCGGGAATTGATGTGATTATCTGCGACCACCATTTGCCGGGTGAAGAATTGCCAGATGCCTATGCGATTCTGGATCCATTGCAGGAAGATTGCCCGTATCCCTACAAATCACTCAGTGGGTGTGGCATCGCTTTTAAATTTGCCCAGGCACTTACAGATTATGCAGAATGGCCGGATGAAGACCTTTGGAACCTTCTTGACCTTGTGACGGTGAGTATTGCCTGTGATTTGGTTCCAATGACTGGAGAAAACCGGACGCTTGCTTATTTTGGGATGCAGCAACTCAACCACAGCGCGCGCCCTGGATTGAGGGCTTTGGTGCACGAAAGCACAACCAGTTTTCCGGTGACCACATCAGATATCATCTATTATGTAGGCCCGATGATCAATGCGGTAGGTCGCCTTTCAGACGCAAGAGAGGCTGTGAGGTTGCTTTTGACTGAAGATAAGTTTGTCGCCCAAGACTATGCCCGTCATCTTCAAAGACGGAATGAGGAGAGAAAACGTCTGGACAGGGAAGTCCTTGAAGAAGCCATTGCTCAGGTAGAGGCCATGCCAAATCTGGATGATCGGAAGGCTTTGGTTTTATTTAAGAAAGAATGGCATCAGGGGCTCATCGGCATTACTGCCTCGCGAATTGCCGAGCAGTATCATCGCCCGACTGTTGTTTTGTGTGAAGGGGACGAGGAGCTGGTTGGCTCGGCCCGCACTGTGAATCACTTTGATTTATATGAAGCGCTCAACACGTGTGAGCCATTTCTCAATAGTTACGGAGGGCACGCCCATGCGGCAGGCATGACGATGAGCGAAGAAAAGGTAGAACCGTTCAGGAATGCATTCGAACAATTCGTGGCTGAACACATCCAGCCCGAGCAGCTCAACCGAGTCATTCGCCTCTCAGGCGAATTACGCCTCAACGAACTCACTGACGAGTTTTTCCACCAACTCCAGCTCTTTGCCCCCTTTGGACCTGAAAACCCCAATCCGGTATTCGCCAGCTATGGAGTCTATGATACCGGTCACAGCCGCCAATTAAAAGATGATCATTTGCGCCTCCATCTCCAGCAAGCAGACTCCCAGCCATTCTTCGCCATCGCCTTCCGACAAGGTCGCCACTGGGAACAGTTTCAAAAGCATCCGGCCGACATCTGCTACAGCCTCAGCAAAAACAGATGGAAAGGGAAAAGCTATATACAACTTCGGATCAAAGACATGAAGTTTTCCGGCATCCTCGAGCAAGTCGAAACGAAGACAGCGCAAGATACATCTTCACTCTGAACCCTCCCTTTGAGATGAAAAAACTATTCATCTTACCCATTCGAATCTACCAACTATTCATTTCCCCCCTCCTCGGGAAAAGTTGTCGGTTTGAGCCCACATGCTCCCATTACATGGTTGAGGCCATCCATGAATGGGGTGTTATAAAAGGAATATGGCTCGGCACCAAACGGATTTTCAAATGCCACCCGTGGGGGTCTCATGGTTATGATCCGGTACCTCGGAAACCCAAAAGGTCGTAAACCTCCTCAACTTTCCGCCTTCTGACCACGCTCCGGAGGGTATTGAATGGAAGGAATCCCCATAGCGCGCGCACCGTCAACATTCTCCTTTTTATCATCAATAAAAAGATATTCCCTGGGCGAAATGCCGGTTTCTTCAAGAACAATCTTGTAAATCAGGGAGTCTGGTTTCCTTGCATTCACCTCGTATGAGAGGAAGGCACGCTCAAACAGAGAATGTTCGAAATCAGCAATCCCAAAGGTGCGCCGTACGTATTCCCGAATCCAGGTCATATGAATCGGGTCGGTATTGCTCAATAGAAAAAGCCGATAGTCCTTCTTGAGCGCTTTCAACAGTTCAATGCGCCACGCAGGTATGCCGATGAGGGTGGCATTCCAGGCATTTACAATCTCCCTGCCATGCAATGGGACCGGACTGGCGCTTTGTATGCGATTTATGAATGCCTCTGCGGAAAGGGCGCCAATCTCAAGCTGACGATGCCACTCCTCCCAGTTGGTCTGGGCAAGGAGCCGATCGGAGTGCTCCCCGAGAAGCTTTCGAAAAGCAGCAACCGTAAGACTGGGGTCTATATCAATGATAACCGTCCCCAAATCAAATAAAAGTGCAGTGGGCATAAGGTGGGAAAAGTTCGAAGCGTTCTGATGTTGATTTGTAAGGCGAAAATCGTAATTTTGTAGGATTGTTGATAATCTATATTCCCATGATTTCGACAAATTGGTCCCATAGCTCAGTCGGTTAGAGCAACTGACTCATAATCAGTGGGTCCCAGGTTCGAGCCCTGGTGGGACCACTTCAGTCAGGGATTTCGCGAACCACCGCGAAATCCCTGTTTTTATTTCTTCCGCGACCTCCCTATCTTACTTCAAAATGAATGCCTATGCCTGCAACCAAAGAGTTTTCAAATCATTGGAAAGCCAAGGGCACTCCACGGGCAGTGGTGGCCCTTGTGCATGGTCTGGGCGAACACGTCAACCGGTATACTCATGTTGCCAGATTTTTGAATGGCTTTGGAATAGCGGTCCTCGGGGCAGATTTAACGGGGCACGGCCGACGCCAAGGCCTCAGGGGACATGCCAGCGGCATTGACACTTTATTGGAAAACGTCGATGGGCTGGTTTACCAGTGCCGCCAACATTATGGTGACGTACCATTGTTTTTGTACGGCCATAGCATGGGTGGCACACTGGTCTTGTATCGAACCCTCTTCCGATCATCTGATTGGGTGGCAGGTGTCATCTGCACGTCTCCATGGCTGAGGCTACCCAATCCGCCTTCTGCACTCCTCGTCTCTGCAGCCCGCGTGCTCAATTCTGTCTTTCCTGCTTTCACTCAATCAAACGGGCTGAACCCCGAAGATCTTTCACACGATTCTGACGTTGTGGAGGCATACCGTAACGACCCCCTTGTTCATAATCGGATTTCCGCCCGTCTGGCTGTTCATCTGACCGACGCAGCAGCGCGTCTGGACCGGTATTCCGGCACATTCCCGGTGCCATTGATTCTTATGCACGGAAAACAAGATCGCATTACTGACTCCGAAGGCAGCAAAAATTTTGCTGCGAAAGATCCCGAACATATCGAATTCATTCTTTGGCCTGAATGTCGACATGAGTTGCACAACGAACCGGAAAAAGAGCAGGTGTTTTCAACGATGAAAAATTGGATAGATGCCGTCATCAATGGTTAAAGCGAAGCAATGAATGAAGCCATTTCCTCACCTTTCACCATTGGATCCCGATCAAGCCACAAAGCTCTGTAGGCTCCATTCCCATCATACCTGGAAGCTTGAAGCTCTGTATTGAAAACCCTGTCTCTGGGGTCATTCCCCACCCCCGAATTATAAGCCCAATTCCCGTAATTGCTTGCCGGGTCGTAGTCGACGAGCAAGGACTCAAACCATGCTGCACCTTTACGCCAATCTTCGCGGTAGCGATGGACCAAAAAAGAAGCCACATTTTGCCTGCCTCGATTACTCATAAAACCTGTGTGTAGCAATTCTTGCATATTGGCATCCACAAACCGATCTCCAGTTTGTCCAAGAGCCCATTTTCTGAAATTACCGGGGTTGTTCCGCCATTTTTTTGTGCGCTGCAGAATGCCACCCTGCTGAAATAACTTAGAGCCATGCTTCATGGCGATAAATTTGAAATAGTCTCTCCAAAACAGCTCAAATTTCACCCAATAGGTCGACTGGTTCTTACGACGCTCCTTCTCATAATCCTCAAGATCCCAGTAAACCACGCGAGGCGATAAACTCCCGTTTGCGAGCCATGGAGAAAACTTCGTGGAATAATCCGCCCCAATCAGTCCGTTCCGGGTCTCTTTGTAAGTCTGTACAGCATCTGTATTCCAATAATAATGATCCAGCCGATCGTAGCCGGCTGCCGTACCGCCTCGAAACCTCATCACCGCACGCTCATCAGGGGGAGGAACAGGCAAACCCAGGAGTTCTGCCATATCCGGCAGTTCTGTCTTTTGCAATTGAGGTCCTGTGATTTGTTTGGGTGCAGAACGGGGTTCCCTGACCTTACTATACCGCTCTACTTTCTTTCGAAATTCTGTAAACACCTCAGGTACCTCATCAGGTGTGAAAGGTGCATCATCAGGATGAATAAGGGTTGAGCTGTGAAAGAGCTCCAGCGGAACCTGAGCATTAATCGCCCGCTCCATCTTTATTTCTTCTGTCGTATATGAATGCGCCGCAATTACAGCCTCACAGCCATATTGAGAGGCAAGATCAGGCACTACCTTTTCAGCGAGTCCTCTGACCACGAGCAACCCGCTGCCCAGCTTTTCCAATTGGACACTCAGGTCTTCCAGCGATTCCAAAAGGAATTGCAGTCGCCACGGGCCAGTCCGCTGAAACCCCCACCGGTCTTTCGTCAGCCAGCGTTCCTCAAGCACGTAGACGGGTACCACCTCATCCGCCCGCTTTGCTGCTTCATGCAATCCCGGGTTGTCATAAACCCTCAAATCATCCCGAAACCAATACAACACACGCATTTCATCTCATTTTTTTACATTCCAAAACAGCCAAACCCCATTCTCTGCAAATTGTTTGTCTGTAACTGGGCACCATCAAAGAGGATGAAAATCCAGAAAAAGCGATACTTTACTGAAGCTATGCTGGAAATATTATACGAAGATGAATGCCTGATAGCCATCAACAAACCGTCGGGGCTGTTGGTGCACCGAACACGAATCAGCGAAGATGAAGTCTTTGCCCTTCAGATGGTGCGGAGGCAAATTGGTGTGAGGGTATTTCCGGCACACAGACTAGATCGTGGCACATCCGGAGTGTTGTTATTCGGAAAGGACACAGAAACTGCGGGGTTCCTCGGTGAGCAGTTCCGTACCAGAAAGGTCAGTAAAACGTATGATGCAATCGTGAGGGGATTTTTACCGGAGGAGGGACAGATTGATAGTCCACTCTTAAAAGAAAGAACCGGAGAAAACCAGGAGTCTCTCACCACCTTCAGAGTCGTTGCCCAATCAGAATGCCCTTGGAATGTAAGCAGATACCCCACATCCAGGTATTCCCGCATCAATATTTGGCCCCTGACCGGGAGGTGGCATCAAATCAGAAGGCATTTTGCGCACCTCCGCCACCCGGTCATCGGCGACAGGCGCCACGGTGACTGCAAGCACAATAATTTTTTCCGCGATCATCTCGGGATTTCGCGCATGCTACTGCACGCAGAGTCACTGAAGTTTCATCATCCTCATTCCGGGGAAGAGATTCAAACAAGAGCCACTCCGGATGAAGAATTCCGCAGAGCACTTGATTGCCTGGGGCTCACGTAAGGTTCTCCCCGTATTCAGATTTGCCTCCTCACCTGAGCACTGGAATAATTCGCTTGAAAATCTGAATCAGTCCAACGGGTGCAATGCTGAACAGCAAAATGTACCCAAGGTGAGAGAATGTGATATCTGTCAGGCTAAGCACCTCTCGAAGGAGCGCTGTATGGTATGCCACCACCATTATGCCGGCACTGATCAACAATGCACCCCAGACCCAAGGGTTGCGTGTCACTTCATTTCGGAAAAATGACTCCCTTTTACCGGGAAGGTTTAGAACATTCCAGAGTTGAGCGAGTATAAGGGTATAGAATGCGAAATTATTGGCAACATCTGGGGGTTGATGGAGAGCATAGATAGAAAACAGAAGGGCACCGATTGTAGAAAGTGCAATGGCAATCGCATAGGCAACGACTGCCGTCCACATTGGCCTTGTCACGACGGGCTCCTGTCGGCTTCGGGGGGGGCGATTCATGATATCTTCCGCCTCCTCGTTAAACCCAAGTGCCAGTGCGGGAAATACATCAGTTACCAGATTGAGAAAAAGAATCTGCAATGGAAGAAGCGGCATCGTTAAACCAAGCAAGTAGGCAGCTGCCACTGCCAGTAATTCAGAAAGATTACATGAAAGCAGGTAAATGACAAAAAATCGAATATTCTCAAAAATACCTCTCCCCTGCCTGATGGCTTCTACAATAGAGGCAAAAGCATCATCACGAAGTACGATGTCAGCAACCTCTTTTGCCGCCTCGGTACCACGCTGCCCCATTGCAATGCCGATATCTGCCTTGCGCAAGGCCGGGGTATCATTCACCCCATCTCCGGTCATTCCCACCGTAAACCCTTGTTCCTGGTAAAGGCTCACCAAATCCAGCTTTTGAGCAGGGCTCACCCTGGCAAAGATTCGGGCTTGCAGCATTCGCTGCCGCAGGTCTTCTGAAAGCCCCTCGCGTTCCAAAAATTCGTTCCCATGGACAACCACCGCATTTTCATCGCAGACCAAACCAGTTTCACAGGCGATGTTCCGGGCAGTTTTCGGATGATCACCAGTGACCATCACGACCGTAATTCCTGCTTCCTGGCAAGCAGTAAGCGCTGCTTTGATATCTTCCCTTGGCGGATCCTGAAACCCGACCAATCCAATAAAAATAAGATTTGAAAACAGATCTGCCGAAGTATCTGCCTCTTCCCGCCATGCAAATGCCAGAACCCTCAAACCACGAGAAGCCATCTCATCACCCTGCTCAACCCATTGGCGCTTGTCGACAAAATCAGCCGTTCCATGTTCCATCAGAATTTTGTCACACCGACCCACTACCTCCTCCAGCGCCCCCTTGACGCACACCACTCCTGAGGGTGCAGACTTACTTTCATGGAATGTACCCATCATTTTTATGTCGCTGTCAAATGGCACTTCCCTTAACCGCGGATAGCGCCCGCGAATCTGTTCCGGAGCCTCTCCCAGATTGGCTGCCATCTCAAGCAATGCCACCTCAAGTGGATCGCCGATTCCCGAAATACCCTCTTGCTCCTTCTGCCATACAGCATTATTGCAGAGAACGGAGACCAGTACGAGCTTGTCAATCGAATCAGCTGAAACTCCTTTCTCTTTCAGGGTATCTTTGGTATCGCCCCTCTCAATTCTGATCTGACTTCCCGACACGCACAATACATCAGCGAGCAAGGTATTTTCGGTAAGAGTCCCCGTTTTGTCGGTAAAGATGACCTCTGTTTCTCCGAGAGTCTCAACAGCCCCCAATTTTTTGACAATAACCCGCTTTCGTGCCAATCTGAGCATCCCACGGGCAAGGGCAATGGTGGCCACTATCGGCAAGCCCTCGGGGATTGCGGCCACAGCGAGGGCGATTGCTGTCTTAACCATTTGGTACAAATCGCGACCCTGCAGCCAGCCCATGAGAAGAATCATGGCAGCGAGCAAGAATGTCAACCATAATAACCGCTTACTAAGGCGGGCCAACTTTTCCCCAAGAGGCGTTGTCTCCCGGGTGGCCTCCCAAGTCAGATTTGCAATTTGCCCCAAATGGGTGGCAGAACCCGTCGCGGTAACGACTGCGCGGCCATTCCCATGCAGGATGGCAGTCCCCTTAAATGCCATACAAATCTGATCCCCAACCCCGGCCTCCTCTGTCAGCGCAGGTGTTGACTTGTTCACTGGAATACTCTCTCCGGTCAAGGCTGACTCTTTCACCGAAAGATCATTGACTTCAATCAGACGCCCGTCTGCCGGGACCACATCTCCAGCCTCCAGAATAATCACATCACCGGGCACCAGATCGCGGGCTGGTATGTCCTTAACCCTCCCATTCCTCAGCACTCTGGCTGTCGAGGCGGCAAGCTGCCTCAAGGCATCCATGGAGCGCATGGCCTGCCACTCCATCACGAAGCCGATCATGGCGTTAAAGAGAATAACCACAAGCACAGAGCCTGCCTCCAACCATTCCTGAAACAATGAAGCTAAAACCCCCGCGGCCAAAAGAACCCACACGAGCGGACTCAGAAACTGCTCAAGAAACAAGAGCCACAAGGGCTTGCGTCGCCGACGCTCAAGCTCATTTGGCCCCACCTGTTCAAGTCGGCTATCCGCTTCCTTGTCACTGAGCCCAATCCCGGCGTCAACACTCAGCGTGCGACAGACGTGCTCCGTGGGTTCAAGATGAGGATTGGCAATAAATGGAACGCGGTCTTTAGGCTGCATTTCTGAAGGTGAGCATATCATTTGAATTCCCTCAAAAGAAGGGGGTTCTCTCAAAAATACTCAACTTTTTTGGCAGGATGTGCTTTCTTCATTCATGATTCTTTCCACCCGTACACTTGAGGTTTCGCATCTAATCGTCACCTGGGCACTTACCGGACTTATCTGGACCATCCAGCTCGTCCACTATCCTTCCTTTTCATTCATTGATGTCACCTCATTCCACGATTTTCAGATGTTCCACATGCAATCCATCTCATTGGTTGTCATGCCACTCATGGTGTCAGAACTCACTCTTGCAATAGTGGCAGCCCATCGCTCCGCCTACAAGGGTTTACAGGCATGGTGCCTGGGAATCGTCCTTGCCATCTGGATGAGTACATTTTTTTGGCAAATGCCTCTCCACAACCAGCTTCTGCTCGGAAAAAATCAAAGCATCATCGATGAGCTTGTCGCTGGCAATGCGCTTCGGACTGGCCTTTGGTCTCTCAAAGCCGTGCTGCTGAGTAGTCTGGCACTTCGCGACCCTGCTTCCATGCCAACCACAGCATACGTCCGAAAGGGAACCACCAGATAAGATCGTTGCAAACAATGATCAAACCGAATTCCAGTGGGAAAACCCTTGTATGGTATACCAGGCAAAACCAATTGGACCGAAAACCTTCCCCAGAAATCCAACCAGCACGACAGGCCAGTGCCTCAGTGCATCAGAAGACGCTGCAAGATATCCGACTCCATATACGCCTACTATCATACCAACGCACTGCCAGATCATAGGATATGATGGGCGTGGCATATCAGCCAAATCGAAAAAGAGATTGGGGAATAGAATCACTGAAGTACCCCAACCCAAATTATAGACGCCTGCTATTTGTAGCACTCGACGCATCCAAAGACCGTTATTCATACATTCCATTTTTCGGGAAAAACATCCGCGAAACGCTTTAGTTGGCATATCTGCCGCTTAATCGTGATGTCTTTTGTTGGGAAGAATTCGCGCGAGTGTCCATGGAAGAGATTTTTCGAAAGGGTGCTTTCGCTCTGCACAATCAGACTTTGTGCAAATCCGGCATGAGTGCGGCGGTTCACACGGGTCAGAATGTATAAACAACTCAACTGGCCGTGCACAATGCGCACGCACCATTGCCTCCATTCTGGCCACTTCCTCGTGTGCATCAACAAGTTGAAAATACCATGGCAAAGTCAGATGGCAGTCAATGTGAAGGGTTGATCCATACTTGATAACCCTGAAGTTGTGCAAATCAATCCAATTGGGGTGTCGTCCATCCTGCAAGGCTCCGACCACCTCCGAAATCAGGCCATGATCCGCCTCGTCCATGATGCCTGCCACCGACGAACGAACCAGCCGGAATCCCGTCACTAAAATGACGCCACCAAAGAGCATAGCGGTAACGCTATCTATCCATGGCTGCCCGGTCAGCATCAACAACCCAAGGCCCACCAGCAACCCCAGCGACGACCAGGCATCAGAACGGAGATGGGCTCCATCCGCCTGCAATATCAATGAATGCGCCCGCTTTCCCTCTCGGCTCAATATCACCCCCATTACATAATTCACAACCCCGGACCCTGCAACTAAGACCATCCCCAAATCCAACTGCCCGATCAGCTGCGGATTGACCAGATTATACACGCTCTTGAACAGAATCAGCAGGCCCGCAATCACAATCAATGACCCCTCCACCCCAGCAGCCAGATATTCAATTTTCCCATGTCCGTATGGATGGTTCTCATCACTCGGCTGGGCAGACAGCCAGATGCTGTATAAGGCAAATCCGCCGGCAGCAACATTGATAATCGACTCCAACGCATCCGTCAGTATGGCATTCGAATTTGTCAGCCACCACGCCAAAAACTTCCCGACCAACAATGCCACCCCAACCACAAGCACCACCAATTGAATCCTAAATAACCGCCTGACCACAGGCTGCCCCTCTGCCATACTCCTGTTTTTTTTAACACTAAAAGATGCTTCTTTTCGAGAAACTCTATCCTGACCCGGTCGGACCGCTATAGCGGTCCGACGGCTATAGCGGTCCGACCGGGTCAGCGCGGCCTAAAGCTGACGCTTTGCATGTGCAGCGTCAGCAAATACGTGGCAGTTGCTCTCCGATAAGCATGTTGACAACCCGCTTCCCACCAATTCCGCTGGTAATCACGACCTGACCGGGGTGTGAATCAACAATCTCCCCAACAACGGCAGCCTCTTCACAGTGAGGCTGTGCCTTTAGAAGTTCCAGAGCCTGACCAGACACCTCAGGGGAACAGACTGCGAGAAATATACCTTCATTTGCCACATACAAAGGGTCAAGCCCCAGTATTTCGCAGGCACCAGCTACCTCTGTCTCGATGGGCAGGGCTCGATGCCGTATATCCACACCGAGCCGGCATTCTCGTGCAATCTCGTTGAGAACGGTTGCCAAACCGCCGCGAGTAGGGTCTCGGAGAAGCTTTATGTCCGGCCCGAATACTTCCAGCAAAGCGGCGACCTGCGCAGCTAAAGGTCGGCAGTCACTCTCAATGGCACTTTCAAATTCCAGACCCTCACGCACTGATAAAATAGCCATCCCATGAGTGGCCAAAGGACCACTCAAAAGAATTTGATCTCCAGTCTTCAGTCGATGCATTCCAATATCAGCCTTCGGATGAAGCCGCCCCACACCTGTGGTATTTACGAATAATTTATCACCCTTCCCGCGCTCAACCACCTTTGTATCTCCGGTGACAACCTGCACCCCTGCGTGCTCACATGCATATTTGATGGAAACAAGAATATCCCAAAATTCACGCACAGGGAGCCCTTCTTCGATGATAAAACTCAGTGAAAGATATTGCGGAATCGCTCCGCACATTGCAAGGTCATTGACAGTCCCATACACAGATAATTCCCCAATATCACCTCCAGGAAAGAAAATAGGGGAAATGACAAAGCTATCAGTCGTGAATGCAATCTGACCCTCCAGAGGAAGGATCGCCCCATCGTGACGCTTTTCCAGTTTGGGGTTCTTCAACAGATCAAACACCCCATAATCCAAAAGCCTGTTGGTGAGCACCCCTCCGCTGCCATGACCAAGGGTGATAAGTTCAAAATCAAGCTTCGGCATGGGGCATTGTAGCTGCATCATCCGCTTGCTGGCACTGGCCATATTTGTCTATTGAATATGTGAAAGAATGACTGCCCCTCAATTCTGAGATTCCCTTTAAGACACCATATCTCTTTCCGAATAATGAAAGTATGCCGCGCAGGCTCCTTCAGAAGAGACCATGGGCGCGCCCAGAGGATTTTCTGGTGTACAGCAACTCCCAAATTGAGGACACTCATTGGGTTTCTTTATCCCTTTTAGAATCTGACCAGCAATGCATGCCTGATTTTCCTCCGTTTTTGGGATTGAAATCTGAAATTTCACCTCTGCATCAAAATCTGCAAACTCCTCACGCAGTTCATAGCCCGAAAAGGGAATTGTTCCTATTCCTCGCCAATCACGATCGTCAACCCGAAATACCTCATGTATCACTGAAATCGCCTGCGGATTCCCCTCAGTACGAACTACCCTGCTATACTGATTTTCCAGCCTGCACTCATCATTTTCTAATTGCGTGATAGTCATCAGAATGCCGTGAAGCAAATCTACAGGTTCAAATCCAGTGACCACGATAGGGATTTGGTAGCGATCAACCAGCAGCTGGTATTCACTTGTTCCCATTATTGTGCACACGTGCCCCGCTGCCAGAAAAGCGTGAATACGGCTGTGTTCATCTTCCATCACCGCAGCCATGGCCGGCGGAACCAGCACATGAGATACCAACAGACTGTAATTGGTGACTCCAAGACGATGGGCCTGCACAACTGAAAGGGCATTCGCAGGGGCAGTGGTTTCAAACCCTACTGCAAAAAATACGACCTCTCGTTCCGGATTTAACCGGGCCAGCTTGACAGCCTCAAGAGGTGAATACAAAATGCGCACGTCTGCACCCCCAGCCTTGGCTTCAAGAAGGCTTTTTTCAGAACCGGGTACACGCAGCATGTCTCCGTATGAACACAAAATCACACCACACTCCTCAGAAAGATACACCGCTTTGTCAATGAGATCAAGAGGCGTCACACATACCGGACATCCGGGGCCATGCACCATTGTCACTTCCTGTGGAAGCAACTCCAGAATACCATTTTTCACCAGACTGTGCGTCTGCCCGCCACAAACCTCCATGATGGTCCATGGTCTCGTGACCTCCGTTCGGATTTCTCCTAAAATCCGCATGGCCAATTCCTGGTTTCGATATTCGGAAAGAAATTTCATTCAGGGAATAATTCTTGACGGACCACTGGTTGCTCGGTGAATCCGACACCTTGTTCTCGAATATACAAGAAAACACTGCAATTTGACGACCTGACGATCCGGAAATTACATATTTGCTTCCCATTGGCTATGCTCAGGGCAGCACCCCTGGCCCAAATTCTTCAAGCACCAGCTGCCCGAAAGCGATATTCTCATCAGATGGAGGAAGAAATCGGTGAAAGAGCAATTTACGATCACTGCCATGTTGCGCAGCAATGATGTCGATGAGGATTCCATTTTGAAAGACCCCGCCGCTGAAACCTATTGTGTCAGCTGATTCCCGATCACCGATCCGTTTGATCCATTCAGAGAGCGTCAAGTGAAAACGCATAGAAAGCATTTCTGTGGATTCTCCAGCACGCATCGCGTAAACGAGTTCTTCAAGAAGCTCACAGGCACTCAGGCGGCTCCTGACCGAAAAAGGCTGTAAGGCCAAGGCTTGCGCCCACCCATTGTTGCCCACAAAGTTACGGGCACACTCTTCAACCCACATTCCGGCCTGACCTTCATAGGAAATCTTGCCCGGACCCCCCAATAACACACTTACAGCATCAAAGAGCCGACCCATACTGGTCGTCTCTGGTGAGGCCTTGTTGATAATCAAACGGTGGTAAACGCCCCATTCAACGTCCGAATACTGCGAATGAATGGTTTCCCGCACAATCTCCGAATCCCATCCCGCTGATAAGGCTGACAAGCGCGGTTCGCGAGCCATCTTGTCACCAGCTAAATTGGGAAATGCCTCGAGATGACCACACCGGATCATCTCATGCCCTTCTCTTATAAAAAACTCACTCCCCCACATCTTTCCATCGTCACCATAACCTGTTCCATCCCACACCACGCCAAGCACTCTTGAATCTGAATCATGAAGCGTATGCTCTGCGAGAAGGGCTGCGAAATGTGCCTTATGGTGCTGAAACCGATGAACCGGTATGCCCCATTTTTGAACTAACTCGTCTGCAAGAGAGGTCGTGAAATAGTCCGGATGGAGATCACATGACAGAGATTCCGGCTCAGCCTTCACCAATTGAAGCAAATGATTCACTATTTTCCGACAATTCAACTGGCTCTCATACTGACCGAGAGACCCCAGATATTGACTTAAGAAAGCCTGTCTTTGACTTAAGATTCCAACGGCTCCTTTCATCTCAGCCCCCAAGGCAAGCCGTGTAGTTCCTGACCAATTGAGGTGAGTCGGGAACACATTGGGAGCAAAACCCCGCGCCCGTCTCAACAGGATTGGAATGTGGTATTTGGGGCTGAACATCATCACCGAATCATCCTGCGGAACCGTAATTGGACGATTATGGCCCAGAATCCCATCGGCAACAACCGGAAAAACTGATAGCGCGACCTCATCTTCGTGTACAATAGGCATTCCACTGAGATTTCCCGACGTCGCTACTAAGGGCCTGCCAAAGATCTGACAGAGTATTTCGATAATCGGTGCGCATGGCAGCATAACCCCTATCCTCGTCAAACCCGGAGCTATTCCTCCAAGATTAAGTCCGAGACCTGCTTCTGGACGGGTTTTTAAAATAACAATAGGGCATTCAGGCCCTTGCAGCGCCTTTGCTTCACTCGCTGCAACCTCTGCGTCACGCTCAACCGATTCTACATTCGGATATAACAGAGCAAATGGCTTATCCGGCCGAATTTTACCGTCACGAAGCCTTTGTATGGCCTCTGGATTGGATGCATCGCACATTAACAAATATCCGCCAATCCCCTTCACCGCCAGAATTCCACCCTGACTAAGCACCCTAACTCCATGAATCAGCAAATCCTCCTGACTTCCACTTTCTGAAAATCCTTCTTCCCTCCCCCTGCATTGATACCATCGGAGCTTCACCCCACAGCCCGGACAAGAATTGGTCTGCGAATGATGCCGACGGTCATGGGGGTTTGTATACTCAGCCTCACAATCCGGACACATAGAAAACCCCACCATCTCTGTAAATACCCGATCATAGGGTAATCTGCGAAGTATTGAATACCGCGGTCCACATGAAGTGCAGGTCGTAAAAGCATAACCGTAGCGGCGATTAGAAGGATTCGCCAACTCAGCACGGCATACATGACACAAAGCAAAGTCAGGAGCCACTAATAAATGCGGCTTCCCAGAAGATTCGCTTTTGACAATCCGAAACCCTTTCGGTTTAAAATCCGGAATCTCCCGCAAGGTAAATCCTGTAATCCGAGCCAATAGTGGAGCCTCAGCAAGAAGGTGCGCCGTAAATACATGCGCTGAATCTTCGGAAGCCTGGAAACGAACGTGTACCCCATCAGCACCATTGCTGACCTCACCTGCCAGACCTTGGCTGGTCGCAGCCCTGAACACAAATGGACGGAATCCAACGCCCTGTACCTGACCTTCAATGTGGAAGTGCCAACTTCGCATCTGCCTAAACTACTGAATTCTCATGAGTCTTTTTCCAATACTTCTCCTCATCCAAATAATTGAACCCTCAAATCCTTTAAAGATGATATTCGTCAACCTTATCCTGCAAAACTTGCCGTAATTTTGAAACGACACCTTTCTTCCTCCATCAGATTTCCCAATTGAGAATATGAGTCGAACCAGAATTTTTACAATTCTCTCCTCAGGATTACCCACATCTGCATTCGCCCATAACGGACATGGGGTTTTTCACGGCCACGAATTGGCGCACTACTTACTTTCTCCGGAGCACTTGATTCCGGGACTTGTTATCATTTCGGTTTTGGGTGTTTTCGGGGTCAGATACATGGTGAGAAGGCATGCAATAAAGCACCAACCAAGACCAAATGCATGAATTATCAATTGTTACAAGCATCATTGAACTTGCAGAAAATCAAGTAATTGAGAAGGGCGCATCGAGTGTAGAATCCATTGAGTTGGAAATCGGACAGCTTTCTGGCGTAGATTTGGATGCACTGGATTTTGCATGGAGTTGTGCAGTTCGTAATACTGTACTCCAAAATGCCAAACGATTGATCAATGAGGTTCACGGGCTCGCCAGATGCCAGGAGTGTCGGCTTGAGTTCAACATGCACACCTATTACACCAACTGCCCGAATTGCGAGAGTTTTTTTTCAGAAATCCTGCGAGGAAAAGAACTCAGGGTGAAAACCCTCACCGTCACATATGCGGCAGCGATTTAAATTTCTGTTTCCCACCACAAAAACCACAACCTTATGTGCAGCACATGCGGATGCAGCCAGCCGGCAGAGGCAGTTACCATACACCGTATAGGAACTGAACACCACGAACACATTCATGACCATGCCCTCCATGGTGATATTCACGGCCACCATCACCATGAGCATACACACGAACATCATCATGGACATACGCACCAACCCAACCATGGGCATAGTCATCAAGACAGTCATCCGTATAAACCACTGGACGGCAGTGCACATCATTCAGTGATTGCACTCGAGCGGGACATTCTCCATAAAAATAATCTTCTCGCAGAACGAAACAGGGGGTACTTTGAAGCAAAAGGGATTTTAAGCCTGAATCTGGTCAGTTCACCGGGATCCGGAAAGACGACTCTTTTGGAGCGGACATTAACCGACTTGCGCGACCAAATTAAGGTTGCAGTCATCGAAGGAGATCAGCAAACTTCAAATGATGCCGATAGAATCCACGCCACCGGTGCCCCGGTCGTTCAAATCAATACCGGAAAAGGATGCCATCTGGACGCAGAAATGATTTACAAGGCTCTCCGCGAACTCAACCCGGATCCTGAATCAACATTGTTTATCGAAAATGTCGGCAATCTGGTATGTCCCTCAATGTTTGATTTGGGCGAGGAGGCCCGAGTAGTCATTATAAGTGTCACTGAGGGAGATGACAAACCCATCAAGTACCCTGATATGTTCCATTCTGCAGACCTGTGTATTATCAACAAAATCGATTTACTGCCCTACGTTCAGTTTGACACTGAAAAAGCACGAGCGTATGCCATGAAAGTCAACCATCATCTTCAATGTATTGAACTATCAGCCACAACTGGCCAAGGGATGGACCAATGGTACAACTGGCTCAGTAATTTGAGGAATAAATCAAGTCAATGACCCGGTTTCCCTCTCTATTTGGAGGCAACCCCTTTATTCTATTCTCACCTGAATCAATTGCCTCATGTGCCTTGCAATACCCGGTCAAATCACAGAAATCACTTCAGCCCTTGATGAGACCTTTCGCGTCGCCAGAGTTTCTTTTGGAGGTGTTATGAAGGAGGTAAACCTCTCCATGGTGCCAGAGGCTCATGTCGGAGACTTTGTCCTCGTACATGTAGGCGTAGCTATCAGCACAATCGATGAAGAAGAAGCTCAAAAAACATTCACCTATCTTGAACAGATTGGGGAATTGGATGAGTTGCAAGAGTAACCGCTCCTTCACTTGGCTATTGTGCTTGCCCCTCTTTTCAACACAATCCGTAATATTGCGAATGAAGTTCTCTACGGAGGCGCAGTTGAGGTGTTCTTGAGATGAATAGGTATTTTCATGGTCCCATGAGACCGCGAACCATCTTTGTAGAGGTGAACGTCTGGAGGAATTGACTATTTTATGCAACACTGTTGCATAAAATAGGAAAAGCGCATATTTTTGCAACATCGTTGCATTTAAATGCCTTAACATGATACACGCATCCCGATTCCGGACAATCCTCATTCTGACCATTCCAATCTTACTCCTGGCAGCTTGTCAAAAAGACGATGATCCGGTCATCCCCAATGAAGAAGAGCTCATCACGA
>CAZMSQ010000011.1:0-49257 GCA_964569025.1 uncultured Saprospiraceae bacterium
ACACCGAAGGAAGGGTGGGTCGCGGTATATTCATCGCTTCCCATGGCAATCCAGTAGGCGTCAGCATTGACGCTTTGCGAGTCACGGATGGCAGGAACAATGGCATACTGTGACCATGCCCGGAGGACGAACTGCGCAAACAAGAAGATGCCGGCACTGGAAATGATCCACCCTATTGCCAGACTCCAGACCGGAGCTGCGATGAGCATACCTGGAAAACCTACATGGAATCCCCACATCAACAAAGCAGTGCCCAGACTGGCTCCAGAAGCGGCATCAGCGTTGATCAGTCCCTTTTCAGGCTGACGCGTAACCTCCATTGACCTGATATTTGCAACTGATTTGATGGCAACCACCAAAGGAGGCTGGGAGCCTCTCAAAATGGTTAGCATGCCGTCAATCTGATGCGGAGCGCTGGATGCTTCAAAATTTTTAACCACCTGAACTCCGGAAATTTCACCTGTGTGTCCGGACGACACATAGTAGCGCCGCAAAAAGATCAGACTGGCATCGCGGATGTCGCCCGGGGTCAGCAACAGGGATGTGGGTTATGTACCCGACAGGTCTCAAAAAGTGAGATTGTTTCCCGGGCTTCCTTCACATCATGAACTCTGAGCAAACGGGCTCCATTCTGCAGGGCCACCATATGCAGGGCTGTCGTGCCGTTCAGGGCCTTGGATGGATTGACTTCCAAAACTTTACAAATCATTGATTTGCGCGAGAGACCTGCCAGTACAGGGCAATCCAGCATTGAGAATGCAGACAGATTGGTTAGCAACTGGTAATTATGCGCAACCGTCTTCCCAAACCCAAATCCGGGATCAAGAATGACATCCTTGACACCCAGAGCCCGCAACTCGCCGAGTTTCTGGATGAAAAAGTCAAGCACCTCAACCGTTACCTGGCTGTATTCAGGATTGTGCTGCATATCTTCAGGAGAGCCTTGCATGTGCATCAATACGTAGGGAAGTTGTAATTCGGCAACCGTTGAGCACATTTTTGCATCGAATTTTCCGGCAGAAATATCATTGATCATGACAGCCCCTGCCGCTGCGGCCTCACGGGCCACTGAACTCCTGACTGTATCGACTGAAATGAGGGTATTGGGGAAATGGGTGAGAATGCTTCTGACTACCGGGATGACTCGCTTAACTTCGAGCTCTTCATCTATCAGAACTGCACCGGGACGGGAGGACATGCCTCCTACATCAATCAGGTCTGCACCTTCTGAAAGCATACGCTCTACCTGATTCATGATAGCTCTATCGGACGTGTATTTTCCTCCGTCGTAAAACGAATCAGGGGTCACATTGAGGATTCCCATGACCCGGGGCTTGTCGAGGCTCAGAAGTGTACCTCCGCAATTGATACTCAGGGTTGGTGACATATAGTCAGGGATTTCGGGAGTGTACAATCAGGCATACCCCATAAGCTTGAGGACAGTGCTTTTGAGAAAGAAGGATACCATGATCCAAAACAACATACTTCCAGACACATAGGTCAGAATGCGCAGGGGTTTTTCGCGAAATGAGATGGCCACTCCGATGCAGATTTGGGGCGATAGGATAGGAATGAACAGGGCAGTACCCGGCAACCCGAATCTGCGCCACATGCGCACAATCCTGCGACGGCGTGCAAAACTCCGCTTTGGGGTTAGTGCCGGAAATCGTTCGAGGAATGTCCGTATTGACTGGCCGAAGTAGATGTATACCACTGAACTGAGCACCCCACCGAGACCTGCTGTCAAGAGAATTTCCGGCAGTGTGTAGTTCTGTACCAGACCGGTAACCACAGCAATGAAATACTTGAGCGTAGAAAGTACGACAACTCCACCGTAGGTCGAAGAATGATCAGGCACCAAATCTGCCTGAAGAAAAGGAAGAAAAATGTCGGCCAGGCTATGCATGGTTGTCAATACTGAACGCAGTCAGAAATTCGGACAACTGACTTTGGGTCTGCGCCTTGCAGGAGGTTGTCGGTAGATAAGGGACAACTCGAAAGCCCCCCTTCCGCTGTTCACTGTGGTCAAATCAGTTGCTGTAATGTCATACGATAAACCAATACTTAGGGCTTCAAGTTCAAGGAATGCCATCGCAACCACAGATTCGACTCCTGTGGTCACCGTTTCGGGTTCTTTGGAAACCCTGTTTGTCATTCTGGCCCAGGCCCCGACACGAAGTGCCATGGGGCCCCACTGGTAGTTTGAAAACCTGACGGCAGCGCCGGCAAGAGTCTGCATGGAGGGTCCTTGTGAAACAAACAATACGCCGGGAAGGATACTCACCTCATCAGTCACAGGCAGCTCTCCTCCTGCCTGAACAGAAACTCGCATGGCCAGTTCTTCCTCGCCTCCAGAGAAGCTAATTTTCGGGGTATTCAAATGATGGGCCGCACCGCCAAGGTAAACGCTGAACCGCTCATCAAAAACGGCGTAGTACATGATACCGACATTCGCATCAGCATAGGTCAGGTTAGCCCGGTCGGTGTTGATCCCGGGATCATTGGGGCTGAGTGTCAGATCTGGCCTCACTGCAAGGTTGTCGAATTGATTCGAAAACCAGAGGTTGCCCCACTCCAGAGCATGCTGCCCAAAGCCAATCTGACCACCAGCAATCAGGTACTGGTCAGCAGTTCTGTACCCATTTCCAGAGAGCTCTTTCATAAACGCACCACTCAGATGAACGCGGTTTTGGGTAAACCTTCCATCACCTGTCTGATCGCGCATAGCAACAAGTCCAAATCCTGCATAGTCGCCACGGCCAACTGGCATTCTCCAATCAAATCCCGCCGCAACAGTGCGAAACAAACGATCCTTCAGAATCACGCCCCATTGCTCGCGATAATTGACATGAATGCGGTACTCCCCGTCAAAAACACCTGTCAGGGCAGGATTTGTCAGCAACGGAGCCGATGAAAATTGCGCCAGTTGAGGGTCCTGAGCGGAAGCAGTCTGGAGGTAAAATGTCAGCAGGAATAAACCCGACAGAAATAGATGCCAATTCTTCATCAAATGAAATTTACATAACTTTCCACACACCTCGCGATTCAACCATATCATTTCCGCATTTTTTCTTTCACTCTCTCAAGATAGGAGTTTTCATGATACCTCACCACACCTGAACCAAATACCACACTTTGAGATCACCGAATAAGGGTGGTTTCTCCCTGATAAATGAGCCTCGCACCGTCGAGAAACTCCGCTTCAAGAACCCACACATATACTCCTGTAGGCATGGTCTCTCCCCTGAAGGTTCCATCCCAACCAATAAATGGATCGTTTATCGCAAAATTTCCGGACTCAAACACCTGTTCTCCCCACCGGTCATACACCCGAAAGGTCCGAATCGTGACATCCTGCTGGCCGTGCACAATAAGCAAATCGTTCTGCCCGTCGTTATTGGGCGTAAATCCAGTTGGCACATAAACATCCCGGCTTTTTCTGACTGTCACTTTCACCATGTCCTCAGCCATACATCCGGCTTCATCGGCAACAGAAATGGTATACCAGATGGAGTAACCTGGCTGTGCAACCGGATCAGGACATTCGACTTCCAGCACGTCACAAAACGCACAGGTATCACAGGAAAGTGTTCCGGTATAACCCCCTTGCCAAACCGGGCTGACCATGCCCTGCGCTCCGGAGACCAGAAAGTTGAGCACCACGCTGTCTCCGAGATCGATGATCAGATCGGGACCTGCATCGACAACCAAAGGTGGAGGAGCATCAATATCGACGGTATCAACCCATTCACACCCGTTCACATCCTGAATGGCAACAGAATAGGCACCCTCGATGAGACCCTGAAAGAGACCGTTGGGTGTAAATGGCGATTCGTCAAGACTATACAGAAAGGGCGGTGTCCCGTCTGTACCCAGCGCCAAAATTTGTCCATCTGCGCCACCAGCACAAGCCGGTGCTGTCAGAGTGATGGTTCCTGCAACAGAGCCGGGGACCTCTATGACAACCTCTGTCACCAGTTCGCAGCCTGCACCATCTGTCATGGTCACAGAATAGCTACCACCCGCCAAACCAGTCAATTCAGCCCCGCTGAGGCCCGTACCCCATGCATAGCTGTAGGGCGGCATGCCTCCTGAGCCAGCCAGACGAGCCACCCCATCTTGGGTGTTATGGCACGAGGTAGGCTCAGTTTGGACATTGATTGACAGGGGCGACGGTTCAGAAACCTCAAATGAGGCTGAACCTTGACACCCCTCAGAATCAGTAGCAACGACTGAATAAACACCAGCTGCCAGTCCGTTGACAAAATCAGAATCAGGCAGGCTTGAAGACCATGCAAACGAGAATGGTGCAGATCCACCCTGCACGCTCAATGAAATCGAGCCGGTCTCATCTCCAAAACACACAACTGGCGATGCTGAACCAGTTACTTCCAAGGGATCAGGAGCAGTAACCTCTGCACTTTCTGTTTGCGTACATCCATTTGCATCTGTGACAGATACCTCGTAATTGCCCGCCGCCAGATTTTGTGCAAGACTGCCCTGTTGAGATGCCGGGTCAGACCACACCACTGTGTAAGGGCCTACCCCTCCGCTGATTTCAGCCAACAGACTCCCATCACTGGAATCGTTGCAACTCACGGGCGTTTCTTGAATACCTGCGATGATGAGCGGCGGAGGTTCTGACAAAGGAATGGAGAATGTGAATTCGCAATCTGCATCATCAGTGATTGTCAGTGAATATACTCCTGCCGAAAGGTTTTGAACCAACGGGCCCATTGCCCCTTGCGGATTTCCCCAGGTAAAAACATACCCGGGCGTTCCACCACTGGCCACAACCTCAATCGAGCCATCCGTTCCATCATGGCACAATGGTTCTGAGATATTGGTCGAAATTTCCACAGTTGTTGGCTGCAGAATGGTATCGCACAAGGATTGGGTGCAATTCTTTTCATCTGAAATATCAAGGCAGTAAATACCGGCTTCGAGCTCCTGTACGAAAGGAAAATCAGAGTCAAACCCATTCGGACCGCTCCAAAAATAGGTAACGTTGCCCTGCGAACCGGTCACAACTGATTGAATGCTGCCTCCGGGAATTCCGGCGCATGTGGCATCTGAAGACAGAAGATCAAGTCGAAGGGTGTCTGGGGCAATAATCTCAACTACCACAGTATCTGTGCAAGCAGCGGCATCCTGAACCACAGCAACATAGGTGCCCGGGGGAAGGTCTGAGAATAAAGGACTTTGCTGGAATCCACCAAATTGTTCCAGCTTAAACGTTACAGGCCCTTGATTGTCGGAAGCATTGAATTCTATTTGCCCGTCTTCGGTATTAAAACATGAGGGTGGAACTACAGACGAGGCGACCAGACTGAGTGGACAAGGGTCTGTATATTGACACGCAGTGAACACAGTATCTGCTACACAAAAATCCGGAGCGGGCACCACAGTAAGGGCTATTTCTACCACCTCTCCCTCTGCAAGTCCACTCACGAGATGGCTCAATACCCCATTTGGCGCTTGCCATACACCATTATTGACCGATACCAAATATCCTGCAGCACCCACTACCGGGGGCCAGGAAAAAAGAACCTGCCCCTCATCAGGAATGCTGCATATCGGAACCGGTGAGGCCAACACCGGCTTCACGGTGATTGCTATAGAATCACTGGCCTGGCACCCATACCTGTCAGAGGCTTCAACGACCACAAAAGAACTCGTATCCGGAAATGCAAATGGAGCCGGGCAGTTCGTACACGAGAGAGCAGCTACCGGTGACCATTGCCAGCTGACCTGATGGTCGTTGGTCACGCAGAGAGACCAGGAGCGAACGACAGACTGACCTGTGGAGTCCTCCACCAGCAGGTTCCACGTGCCGGTAACACCCGTCCCAAACAAGGCATTCCAATTGCCATCCGGGGCAAACTGCCCTGTAAATGGAGGTGTTCCGGCACTGATTGGCGTCGCAGCGCCGGGACGGAAGCAAGTGTTCTGGAAATTGGGACCATTCCCGTGAAATTCAGTGAGCGCGATGCGCTGCCCTCCAGGTGCTTCCAGAAAAACCCGAACAGTTCCGGTTTGAGGTGTTTCGATATCGAAACACACCTCGCATATTTGATTTTGTGGATTCGTCAGGACAGTCGGCACCACTTCACTAACCAAAAGCGGCGCGCGATAAGGTTGATCGGAAATCCTCGAAGAAGCAGGAACACGATCCAGGGTCACAAGCTCGAAAGTGACCGTACTGTCTGTATTTGGGAGGATGGCAGAAGCATCTAGTTGAATCGAATCACCCGGACAGATGGACTGGCTGACTGACAATGGGTCTTGAGGACCGCAGGAATGGCAATCCGGATCGGTAGGTGGGCGGACTGAAATGGAAAGGACCGTATCAAATACACATCCAATCTCATCGGTTGTGCGAAAAGGAACTTCTACAATACCTCCATTCGGTGGTGAAAATGCAATAGAGTCAGACGGATTGGAGAATGTATAGGCATTCTCCACCCATTCAAAATCGGCCAGTCCAACGAAGAATGAATCCTTGTTGGCGAGCAGATCCGGGTTGAGTGAAAGACCCCAGGAAAAAACATAGCCGTTATCAAATCCCCAGAGGTCCTCGATGGTGATGGTCCACTCCCCGTTCAGGGGGCATCCCAACAGGTTGTCAAGGGGGTCATATGACGAATAATCTCCGGCAGGCAATTCGTCAGTGCCGGTCGCCTGGACGTACTCCAACCATGTCCCATTTGTGGCCGTCGGGGTCCAGCAGTACTCATATCCAATACCAGGAACGGGCTCCATGCCTTCATCGTCTTCGTACGGCTCACCGAGAAATATCTCGGTTCCGGAATTCCCCAGATGCTCCTGCAAAGTCACCGAATTGCCACTGGGACAGGTGATTGTGATGAGCAGGTCGCGCAGCCATGAATGTTCCATGACGATGCAAATTCCAAACAGGTCGAGCACATTTTCCAGGACAGCTCCTGGAAGGTATTCGGTCAGGAGAATACTTGTTTCAAAAGCAACGCCATTCCCGTCAGGCAGAGCCAATGAATCAGCCCTTACTGAACCCGGCAGATACGGAAGCGGAAAAGCTACTGCTGACAAATCAGCGGAGGTGTCGATGCTCCCGATTGCACCCTTGAGTTGGATTGTATCATCAGGACATACCTGGTTAGGAAGGCCCGCCCCGGGATAAAATACCGGTGGTCCGGATACCCGCACAAACGTGTTGAGATAATTTGTGCTGATGCACCCTACCGTGTCAGTAATCCGAACCTGTAGTTCGTACCCTCCCGGTTCGGGGTAACTCACGGATATTGTCGGGCCAGAAGCGAAATTTCCATTCCCGAAGTCCCAGGAGAATGAAGAAGTTGAATCGCTTTGGATGTAATTCAGACCATTTTGAGAATACACTCCTGATGCAGAAAGTGTAATCGGCTGCCCGGGGCATACATCGATAAAGTTATATCCGGTATCAAGAATAGGGACAGCCGGATCAATGACCTCCATTGAAGAAGCAATAAGCTGGCATGAGGCAACGCAACTGATGGCTGCGTACCAACCATTATCGACGCCAGTATCATCAGACTCAAAGGTCACAGTAAGGCATCCGGTCGGATTGGCTGCAGTAGCCTGGATGATGAAGGCATCAGTAAACTTGATGTGGCAGTCAAGTGATGGAGAGGCTGTTGTAGGGCCATCATAAAAACACAACAGGTCAAGGGCATCAATGTCTACCTGAAAAAACTGAAGCCGGACATGAGTACCAACAGTACCATCTGAGCAAATGGTGGTCGTGTAAGATTCATTATTCTGATATGGAGAATTCTCACCTCCGCTATCGGTAAAGAATCCTGAGCAGGTCGTGATATCGGTTCCATCCATGAGAAAAGTCTGGGCACTCATGGAAAAGGAGGCTGCACATAGAAAAATCAACAGCAACAGCGGGGAGAGCGAAGATGCGACACCCACGTTGGATTTTTCAATGAGACAGTGCCTCAATAACAAGAATGTTGATGAGAAACCAGATGGTCTGGCCCTCAAGGGGGGGAAATCGGTCATTGGAACGGTTTTATCAATTGTCCTTCTACAAATGTACGGGACATATAAGAGAAACGAAACAATTGATACATGAATTATCCGACAAAACAGTCAATCACAATAATCCGTAAAGATGCGCACCAGAAGGCCTGATATGCCATTTTTTTTGATTTTATTTGCGAGGGCATTCACAAAAGCGTCATTGCTCTGACACACAATTGTAGAACACCACAGTATGGTCAGCAGAAGAAACATCCGGGTAAAAGTCATGCAAGTTATGTATGCAATGACCCGGGATCAGGAGCTTCACATGGATGACGCAGTCAGGCGCTTCCACGCGCAGGTCGATCAATCTTTCTCACTTTTCCTCTACAATCTTTTGGTTTTCAGTCGTGTCACAGCTCGGTCAGTCAAAGACGCTGACCGACGAGCGGCCCGACATCTTCCGACTGAGGAAGATAAACGGTTCACGCCAAAAATTTTTGAGAACGCCCTGATGCAGTCACTCAACAGGAATATACAGTTCAACAAAGAGGTAGACCTGCGCAAATTGCGGGGGCGGTTGAATGAAGACTCTATCCGGCTTATGTATTCAGAGTTCTCAAAAACCGAGTCCTATTCTGAATACATACTCCAGGAAGAACTCACAGATGAGGACCATTGTCAGATGCTTCTGGACTGCTACCGTTTTCTCTCAAAAAATGGCCATTTTATAGATTTGATGGAAGAGACCTTTCCCAACTGGATTGATGATTCCTCTTTGGTCATCGGTGCGACGAAGAAGGTTATCAAGGCGACTCCTCTTTCAGAAAATTTTCTTGACGAGCACCGACCGGATGCTGATGCCGAATATGCATTTGGCGATACGCTTCTGAAGCGGATGATAATTGAGGATGAGCGCCTACTGGGACTTGTCGAGCCCATTTTAAAGAACTGGGACGCTGAGCGTCTTGCCATTTTAGATATGATTCTCATCAAAATGGCATTGTGCGAGTTCCTTTACTTTCCGAGTATTCCTGCCAAGGTCACCTTGAATGAATATGTAGAAATTGCAAAGGTATACAGCACTGACAAGAGTAAGGAATTCATCAATGGGATAATGGACAGATTGCTCAAACAACTTTCTGACGAGGGAAAAATCAGAAAGGAAGGCCGAGGACTTCTTGAGTAATGGGTTGAATCTTGCTTGTCAACCATCTCCCTGCTGGGCTTTCTTCTGGCTTTCGATTGCTTTGAGCTGTTCCTGGGCCTCCTTGATTTTTTTCTGGAGCTCATCGAGTTGGGCCTGAGCGGCATTCATTTGCGTTTTCAATTGGGTTGATGCGTCCAGGGCTGCTCTTTTCTCGGTTTCGAGATTTTCGAGTTCAAGGCTGACTGTTTCTAGTTTTTGGCGCGCAGAGATCTCAGCCAGTTCGGCATCAGCCCGGGTGGATTCAAGTTGTTCAATTTTGCGTTTTTCTTCGGCAATCAGAGTGGCTGTTTCAGCTTTCACTGCGGTAATTTGCTCTCTTGACTGGGCTCTGGCATCATAGATGGCCTCCGAGGCTTCTTGTTCGGCGGTGGCAATTTCTTCAAGTGATGCAATGCGTGCTTTTTCTGCCTCAGACTGGTATTGGGCTCTCTTTGCGGCGGCCTCTGACCGTGCTTGCGCGATGGTCGCGTTTGCCGAGTCACGTGCAGCATCTATGGCGGTCCGGTTTTCTGCTTCGGCTTCTGCTGCCTGGCGGGCCAGATCCGCGAGCTGGTTTTGGAGGCTGACTCTGGCTTCGGCCTCTGATTCGGCGGCTTGCTGGCGAATTGCCTTGACTTCATTGGCTGCTTCTTCGCGGGCTGATGCGACTGACTCGGCGGCTTCTTCGCGGGCCTTCAGGGCACTGAGTGCTGCCTCTTCTTTGCTTTGGGCAACTTGCTGGCGGGCAGCCTGAAGTTCCTGCGCCAGTTGTTCTTTCACTGCTGCCAGCTCTGTAGCAGCTGACTCTTTGGCCTGAGCCACGCTGGCTGCAATTTGTTCGCGCTCACGGGCACTGTTTTCACGAGCCGATCGCACGGCTTCAGCTTCTTCACTTTGAATCGTGGCAATCTGCTCAGCAGCAGATTTCTTTGCCTCAGCGATGGCCTCTGCAGATGCCTGTTTGGCAAGGGCAGTGCTTTCCATTGCCTTTGCCATTTCAGTGGCAGAGCGTTCCCTGACGGCTCTGAGTTCTGCCTCAGCCTTTTCACGGGCTGTCACAATCTCTTCAGCCGTCATGTGCTCTACCTCCTTCTCCTTTTCTTTTGCGAGAGCGATCTTTTGCTCAACCTCTTTTTGGATTTCGACAATGCGATTTTGGGCAGCAATCTTTGCCTGCTCCATGTCCTTAAGATATTGCTCGCGAGCAATCGTAGCCTGTTCATTAGCTGTTTTTACACGTGCCTCGGCTTCGATTCGTGCCTTTTCAATCTCAGCTTCGGCCTTTTTCCGAGACTGAGCCACAGCCTCTGCAGATTCTGCAAGGGCTGCCTCTTGCTTTGCTTTGGCTTCCTGAAGGACCTTCTGGAGTTCTGCTTCTAATCGTATTTTCTCCTGCTCCGCAAGTGCCCGCGCAGAGGCAACTTCTTGCGCAATTGCAGCCTTTTCCTCTTCGGCCCGCTTTCTGGCTGACTGGATTTCAGTGGCGGCTTCTGTATTGATTTGAGACACTGCCTGATTTGCCTTCTGGCGCGCATCAGCAACTTCAGCGGCGGTTTGTTCGCGGGCCGATTCAATTTCAGTGGCGGCGAGTTGTTTTTCCTCCGCCACCTGCTTTCTGGTCATGTTAATCTCCTCTGCCGCTCGTCTTCTGGCTTCCGTAACTTCCACAGCTGCCGACTCTTTCTCCTTTGCAATTTGTTCTTTGAGATCGGCAATTTCTGCCACAGAAGCTTCCCGGATAAGCGCCTTCTCCTCTTCCACCTTTCTTCGTGCCTCAGCCAGTTCAACTGCTATACGCTGCTTTTCCAACACAGCATTCTCCCGAATCTGCGCCACCTCCCTCGCAGTTTCTTCCTTGATCGATAAAATCTGCTCTGACGCTGTTTTCTGGGCTGTGACAACATCATCTACTGTCCGTTCTCTTTCGACAGCGGCCTGCTGCCTCGCTGCTTCAATGGTGGTGGAGGTCTCTTTGCGAATGCGCAGCAACTCCCCTTCTGCGTTCTCGCGAGCCGATGCAATTTCATCTGCGTACTCAGTCTTCGCAACCTGAAGTTGCTGTTGCACACGCGATATTTCTTCTGCAGCCTTAGACCTTGCTGCGGCAACTTCTTCTGCTGTTTCGAGATGCACCCGCTGGATTTCCTCGGCCGCCTTCCGCCGGGTTTCCATGACATCCAAATTGATGCGCTCAATTTCCGTGCGTGCTTTTTGACGAGCCTCAGCCACCATGGCATTGAATTCCTCCCGCGACTTTTCAATCTCTTCCTGCGAGCGCTTCCGGGCATCCAGCACATCCTGCGCATATTGCGCTTTTTTGGACTCCGCGTTATCTCTGGCAGTGCCCACTTCTAACTGTAACTCCCGCTTTGTTTCATCCGTCCTTTGCCTCTCACTCACAATTTCTTGCCTTAAACGCTCCTTTTCCCTTTCGAGCTGCTTTTTGAGTTCCTCCAGTTCCTGATCATTCAGGGCAGAAATATCAGCTACCTTGCGCACTGTTGGCTGGCCTGAGGCAGGCGGTGTGGACTCAGATCTGGCAGATGGCTGAGACGTCGGTGCTGATGGTTTTACCGATTCTTCGGCAGCAACTGGCTGGGCAGGAGCTGTCACAACACGGTCAGGATCAAGCGTTGTTAGAAGACAATTGGCAAGGTTTCGCAACTCCGTCACCCGATTTTCAGAAATGGTGAATTTTCGCATCTGATTGGAGCCATCACTGAAATAACTTTTGATATAGAGGGTGTTGACTGAAGAGGTGGCAAGCCACTCGAGGAGCTCCATATCCATCTGGACCGAATTCTGGTAAAACGGAATTCCTCCTTGCACGGAAGACTCCCGCAAATCAAGAAACCGGAAATTCCGACGATTCTTGTTGTTGTCCATTAATGTCAGTTCATCTCCGACCTTTAAGGACTCCCCCCCTTTGGAAGAAACCACTGCGGTCACTCCTCGCTCATTGAGCACAAGACCCATGTTGTAGCTATACTCCGCCCGAATGACGAGTGTCATTTGAGTCGTCTTTAAAATCTGTGTGCCGTTTATAACCTTGTTCTCTGCAATAATTGTACTGCAATCCTGTGCTCTGCCCGGCAGGCCAACAACAAAAGACAGCAGGAAGACTAAAAGAACTCTGTGTTGCACCATGGTGAGACCGGATTTGAAAGATGGAACGAGCATAATTACCCTACAAATATAATTTTGATTCAGCCCTTTTCATAATAAAAAGACTTCCATATGGATAAGGCTGACAAAAATTGTTTCCTATTTTTCTGTACGATTTGTTGCAATATTCAAAATAATTTTTGAAATTTGCAACATTGTGTTTTAATTATTTTATCATGATGCCATATAAGCACCCTCATTTGCCTGCCACCTCTTCTCCTCACCATGCACTGCCCGAACCAGCAATGGCACTTCCAACACCTTACTGGTGGATATTGATTGGTTTCGGGCTGATGCTCTGGCTTTCAGGAAATACGCCATTTCCACAGCCGACATTGTTTTCGAATTCTCGAATCATCAACAGTTCTGTTTCAGCAGTCAGGACAGGAACTGGTCCGGACAGACCAACAAGTTCTTTTGGAAGGTCAGACGATGCAGTTTCTGAGGCCCCATCCACCATTCATGCTTCTGTACCTCCACCCATGAACATCTCACTGCTGACACCCAGTGAACCAGAACCCGAAGTCCAATTTCGAAACCTGACATTTCTGCTAAGCCCTGATTATGCCTCTCGAAAAGGCATTCCAACTCATCTCGTAGAGCTAAAGCGCCAAAAATGCTTGAACTATATGAAACGATTTGGGCCGATTGCCCGGCAAGAAATGGAACTATACGGCATTCCTGCAAGTATCAAGTTGGCTCAAGGGCTTCTCGAGAGCGATGTTGGAGAAAGCACTCTTGCAACCGATAACAGAAACCACTTTGGGATCAAATGCTTTTCAAAGACCTGCTCCAAAGGGCACTGCAGCAATCACAATGATGATAGCCACAAAGATTTTTTCAGGATATATTCGTCCGCATGGGAAAGTTACCGTGCTCACAGCCAGTTTCTTCAGCAAGACAGATACCGGCACCTCAGGCGATTGGCTGAAAACGATTACAAGGGATGGGCGCATGGCCTGAAAAATGCCGGGTATGCAACTGATCCTGCGTATCCTGATAAACTGATAGCAATCATAGAAGGACTTGGCCTTCAGGATTGGGATCAATAGCCATTTTTTCGGTTACCAAAATCGTACATTTGCCCCGAAATCAGGTACGCTGATATTGGCACGTTACCTCTCAAATCTCAACAGATGAACAACATTACCGTCATCGGCGCCGGCACCATGGGAAACGGCATTGCTCATGTTTTTGCTATGAATGGTTTTCAGGTCAGCCTGGTCGATCTGTCAGAAGATGTCCTCAACCAAGCCAGAAATACCATTGAGAAAAACCTGAGCCGTATGGTTCAAAAAGAAAAAATATCAGAGTCCGATAAATCCCGGACGCTCGAAAGTTTGTCATTTCATACGGATATGAGGTTTGCATCAAAAACGGCAGATCTCATTGTAGAGGCAGCGACCGAGCGGCTAGATCTCAAGCTTGAAATTTTCAGATCCATCGATGCCGCATCTCCTTCACATACAATTCTGGCAACCAACACTTCATCAATTTCAATTACAAAAATCGGCTCAGCAACCTCCCGGCCTGACAAGGTCATAGGCATGCATTTCATGAATCCGGTTCCTGTTATGAAACTCGTAGAAGTCATTAGGGGCTATGCGACCAGCGACGAGGTGACTTCGACCATCATGGCACTCTCCGAAAGACTCGGGAAAGTCCCTGTCGAGGTCAATGATTATCCCGGCTTTGTTGCCAATCGCATTCTAATGCCAATGATCAATGAAGCTATTTATACACTGTTTGAAGGTGTTGCCGGGGTCTCAGAAATAGACACCGTCATGAAGCTCGGAATGGCACACCCGATGGGTCCGCTTCAACTCGCAGATTTTATCGGACTGGATGTTTGCCTGTCAATCCTGAATGTCCTGCACGATGGCTTTGGCCAGCCAAAATATGCACCCTGCCCACTGCTTGTAAATATGGTGACTGCAGGAAAATTAGGCATGAAATCAGGTGAAGGCTTTTATTCCTATACCCATGGCACCAAAGAGTTGAGAGTCGCTCCGACATTCGAATCCTAATTCAGAGATTCGTTGCGTTGTGCTTTTTGAGACCAGGTAATCACTATTCAAAAGGATTGGTGAGGTCAGCATTTGATGTAAGCTGATCATCAGTGAGCATCCTGAGAAAAGCAACAATCTGGGCTTTTTGCTCGTCGTTTAACCCCAAAGGATAGAGCAGTGGATCTTCGTTGATTGCTGTGTGGCCACCGGAATTGTAATGCTCAACCACCTCCTCAAGTGAATTGAACCGACCATCATGCATATATGGGGCTGTCAATTCGATGTTTCGCAGTGTTGGTATCCGAAATAAACCATTGTCAAGCAGGCGGCCGGTTACAGCCCCTCTGCCAGGATCCTCAAAATTCAGCAAGTCCTGTGTCGTTGGTCCAACCGAATCCAACCCGTTATTTCGATACTCATTCGTCGTCATTAAAAAGCCAGTGTGACAATGCCCGCATTCTGCATCAGGCAAAAACTCGTCAGAGTCGAAAAACATATCATGACCAGCAATCTCATCATCTGTAGGAATATAGGCACCACGCAAAAAGCGATCGTATTTTGAAGTGCCGCTGCTGAGCATGATACGCTCGAATTGAGCGAGCGCCCGTACGGCAAGATCTCTTGTAATTTCCCGGGTGGAAGAGATACCAAATGCCTTTCGAAACATATCCGGATACAGAGGGTGGTTTTGCAGTTTTCGCTCAACATTCGGCCATGTGTTGTGCAGTTCGACAGGATCTTCAACCGGAAGAACTGCTTGTTCCTCCAGGGTTGCAACCCGACCATCCCAAAAAAGGCCTCTGTCGTAATATGCCACATTCACCAAAGACATGGAAGACCGCCGGGCAGGAAGTCCATCGATGCCAATTGGAAAATCCGAATTATCTGAAAATGCTGCTTGTGGGAGATGGCATGATGCACATGCCATGGTGCTGTCTCCCGACAAAATTGGGTCATAAAACAAGAAGCGACCAAGCTGAACACCATCTTCAGTCAAGGGATTGTCAGATGGAACCGGGAGCGGAGGAAACCCAGGAGGCAGGGTGTACTCGTAGGGTTCCGGTTCATACGCAATGTGAAGAAGCGATTTCACACCATCAGAATCTTCATCTCCTGGAAAACCAGATCCTTCTCCACATCCGACGGAAAGCAACAACAAACCTGCAATCAAAATGGATGCAAGAAAATTGTTACGCATGGTCATGTGTTATCTTTTTTATTTCAGAACTTGAAAAGCCATCCGCGCATTTGCTGCTACCTTTTCTGCAACGTCTTCGTCGGTATCTTCCCAAATATCTACCCCATTTAGCAAAATAAAGACATCCAACAACACGTGAATCTCAGCGTCAAATCCGGTGACTTGTAAAAGTGTAACGCCATTCTCGAGAAAAACGTTTTCTGAAAACCTCAAAAGGACTTCTCGCGACAAATCCGGGTCTTCGATGCTTGTAAAATGAATGGCAAAATCTGCCATGGATTGCGACATCGTATCAAGGAGCACTGGAACACCGCTTCTGACAGGGTGACCTACCGGGAATAATTCCGGAGAAGCGCTCTCCAGATGTGCAGGGAGGCCAAAAGAAAACGACAAACTGTCAAATTGGATGCCAGGGTGTATGAATGTACCTGTGCTCGTGGCACTCTCTCCGGGCATAAAACGAATCACATCGTCAATTATGCTGATCGACGGAGAATCAATGACCAGCAATTCTTCAACTCTGTAAGCACCTTGATGTGTAGACGATTGAAGAGCAAAATCTGAAAGAAACCCTTCCAAAGCTGTAAACCTGACAGAGTCAGCTCCAATCACAAACGTCTGATTCAGTTGGAAGTCCAAGGTATCCCATCGAAAATCAAGGTCAATCATGAGTCCGGGGTATTCGCAGCAGCAATTCCGGTCGGCCGTTACCTCAAAATTGAGTGCCTGCTCATCGAGGCATCCGTCTTTTGGCTCGCTGCAAGAATACAAAACCAGAAGGAAGGACAAACCTGAGATGAGCGGTGATAGTTTAACCATTCTTCTGATTCCGCTCATAATCACTGACTAATTCCCGGATTATTTCTTTTACTTGAAATGAAAACTCCTTGTTCAGCATCCATGAAAGATACTGCTTGTCTTCCGATAGGGTTTTTCCCACAGGTTTTCCGACATATTTTCCAAAATTAAATACAATCTCACCATTGTGATCACGCTTCAACCGCTGGGTGGCATCCACCAGCCTGTGATCTGTGGTAAACTCATGGAGTGCTTTGATGTCATTGCGCACGGGCTGGGGAATTACCTCTCCATCGTCTGAAATCAAGTCTGTCCCGGCATATTTTTCAAGCTGCCCTTTGAGCACACTCACGGTGGCCCGGACATCTGCCAGTGCGTCATGCGCATCATCAAGTTCTTCATCGCAATAGAACCTCATTGCTGCCTTGAGGTTCCGTGGTTCCATCTTATAGAAGATCCGCTGCACATCGATGGTCCGGCGGCTATTCATATCGAAATTAATACCGACCCGCCCGAACTCCTCAATAAGCATCGGGATATCAAACCTGTTGCTGTTGTACCCCGCCAGGTCAGCGTCTCCAATAAATGAGTAAATCTTATCTGCTACCTGCGGAAACGTTGGCTTGTTAGCAAGATCTGCATTGGTCAGCCCATGAACCTGCATGGCCTCCTCAGAAATCGGAATACCCGGATTGATGAGCATAGAAAGTTCATCCGGCTCAATCTTCTTTGGAGAAAACTTGAGAATCGCTATTTGGACGATTCGATCGCGGACAACATTGAGACCGGTTGCCTCCAGGTCAAAAAAGCATAAGTCCTTCTTCAGGTTAAAAGCCATCAGTCCTTCAATTTTATTGCCGCTTAATTTCTAATCTGATTTTTGATAGTTACTCTGCCTTGCGAGAAATACTGTCTGAGCGTTTCACGACGGGCCTCGCTCATATTCTTATGGACGTACAACACAACATTTCTCAATGAGTTGAGGCCCTTTGTCGACGAATCGGGCATCACTTCAGGGCTGACACCTCCGAGCACCAGATCTTCGAGATTGGATAGCCCCCATAATGAGCCAGGCAAACTCCGAAACTGATCAGCTCTCAGTGTAAGCCTCCTCAGTTGAACTAGCTGACCGATTGATTCCGGTACTGTCTGAAGCGAATATGCCCAGATATGCAGTTCCTCGAGATTCCTTCCCAACCCTGGCTTCAGCTCCGGCAAGGATTTAAGCGCTTCGGTTCTTGCCACAGTCAGAGAGCTGAGAGACTGACATTTCCATATTTTCCCAAGAGATGCCAGGCGTTCACCACTCACATCAAGCGTTGTCAGGGTTTCTATTTTATGAATCCCCGGAGGCATCTTATCAAGACGATCATCTTGAATAATGAGCTGACTGACAGAGAGCTTTTTATTGATTTTATTGTAATTCACACCGGTGCAATGATGGACACCCAATATGGCGAGAGAAATCCCTCTCAGTGATTTCCAATCAAATTGTGCCAATCCGCATCGGTAGAAACGAATTTCTTCCATACCCGTACACCTATCAAGGCCGGATTCCTTTCCAGGCATCTCCACGTCAAAAAAAACAGCGCTTCGCAAACTGACTGAGCCTGCCAGCGACGGCATTGGGCCTGTCTGGAGACCACCGCGCAAAAAAAGCTCGGTTAACTCAGGTAAATTTGACAAGGAAGAGGGCCATATTGAAAGCGCCGGACAATCAATTTTGAGAGTTTGGAGGGAAGGTGGAATGAGCGATGCAGGAAGGAATGTCAGGGATTCGAGATGGAGTGTCACGTTCTCCAGCTTTAACCACCCGTTTTCTTGTTCAGGAATTTCAGAAATTTTCTTTGACTCGATGGTCAATGACTTGAGATTGGAAAAAGCCTGAATTCCCTGTGGCCATTCATCTAGATTTGGCATACGTACTTCAAGAGCGTACAGCTTTGCAAGTGGGCTGAATGGAGCTTGAAATCTCTTTGCATCCCTGTCACTAAGTGTGAGCGTTTCAAGATTTTCCAGCTTGGTGACAAATGCGGGCACCTCATTCCCGAGGCAATTCTCCAAAGTCAGGTCTTTGATTGACTGGAGACTTTCCATCGCTTCTTCCGGCCATTTTACATCCTGATTAGTCTGAATCTCGAGTACTTCGAGAGCCTGAAGTCGTGAGATAATATCCGGAATAAAAATCATGTTATCGGAAAAAATCCTCAACTCAGTCAACCCCTCCAATTGGGTGATATCCCGCCAGTCAGCCACTGAGACTTTGGATCCGGATGGTATGTGGAGAATTCGTGCCTCTTCTTTGTTCTGAACTGCATCAGAAATGGAGGTATAGATGGTTTGTGCATATAATGAACTCACTAATGCACAGGCCAGAGTCAGGGTTAGAAGGATGTGTTTCATGAGTGCGATCATTTAATGGTTTGTGGCTTTAAGAATTTGTTGAATGCCGGGGCTTTCCCAAACATCAGTGGATCCGTCCGGGGCTCCGAAGATAAGAATGGATTCGATGGATGGATTTTGCAGGGTCAATGCTTTGGCTGATTCAAGGCCAACCACCATCATGGCCGTTGCCCACGCATCGGCAGTACGGCATTCTTTAGAAAACACAGAGGCGCTCAGCAAGGTATTATGCTCCGGAAAACCTGTTTTGGGATTGATGGTATGACTGTGTTTGACACCATCAATTTCGTAATAATTGCGGTAATTGCCTGATGTAGCGAGTGAGAGATTAGTCAGCGAGACAATGCGTTCGAAATCTCCCTGAGCCGCATCTTCTTTTGGAGTGCTGATGCCAATCCGCCAGGGCGCACCCCGTGGGCTCATGCCTATTGCTCTGACCTCACCTCCAATCTCTACGAGCGCATCCCGGACACCCATGCTTTCAAGCAACAACACGATGATATCAACAGCATGACCTTTTGCTATGGCACTGAAATCAAGCTGCACCCCTGGTGCAGACTTGACGAGCCTGCTGCTCTTGCCAAACTCATTGTGAATCACCCTGTCAAGTCCCACCAGGTCCAACAGAGAGTCTACTGCTGCGGAGTCTTTCAGAGAATGCTTTTTTCTCGGTTCATAACCAAATCCCCAGTAATTGACGAGGGGCATGACGGTAGGATCAAAATATCCATTGGTTTGGAAAAAAATATCGGAGGCCGCAATGTAGTTGGCTACAAAATGTGCCTGACCAGATTGCCAGTTCGGAGCCGGGGAGTTTCCATCAGGAAGAAACAGCTGCTCGAAATCAAAGGCAATCGCGAAGGACGAATCGGCCTGATTGAAGCGTGAAATCACAGAGGAGGGTATATACGTGGAGACCTCATCATTGATGCCGACCAGCAGGGAGTCGATGAATTCTCCGAGAGGTTTCCCGCTGGTATCGCGGCAAGTGACATGCCAGGTGGTCCCCATGGTCTGTCCGCTGAAATTGACAAACTGGCTGTGAGGATTGGGATTCTGCTGATTCCCACAACCTGTAAGGATCATCAAAAAGATGGCAATTATCCATGCCAATATTGGCTTTTTGATTACCATTGGCCGGATTTGGTTCGGCTTTTAAACACATAATGGTCCAGCGACCAGCGACCGCCGCCTTTTAGAAACAAGACGGCAAAAACTGCCAGATACAGGATTGGCACCTCAGTCTCGATAAGAGAAGATTTCATGGAAGCGTACACACCAAGTGCCATTGCAAAAATCAGTGGCACAGACACCCAGCGAGTCAATAATCCGAGTGTGATCATTCCAGCACACACCAGTTCGCATATGACTGCGAGCAGAAGGTTCGGTGTGGAATCAATGCCTTCGAGCAGGAGCCTGAATTTGGGTAAGCCGTGATTCCACATCATCAGACCGCCAAATGCCAGTCTGAGAATCAGCAGGGAAAGGTGTTCGATTGAAAGCATGGAGAGAATATTATTTCACCTTTTTTCTCGGCGTTTCTGCAAGAAATGTCTCCTCAGTAACACCATGGAGCCGAACCGGTTCAGGGCCTTTCCGGAGCTTCATATTTAGAAACTCGACAACCAGTGAAAATGCGATGGCAAAGTAGAGGTACCCTTTGGGCACGGCTCCGACTTCCTGCCCTCCGATGACAAGGTGGGCCTTATGGGCTCCCTCTGCAATCAGCATAAATCCAATCAGAATCAGAAAAGCGAGTCCGAGCATTTGGATTGTTGGATGACGGTTGACAAATCGTCCGACCGGGACAGCGAAGAGCATCATAATGACAACCGAGGCCACAACGGCAAAAATCATAATGACCAGAGCTCCTTGAAGTCCGGAGGTCATTCCGACGGCTGTGAGTATTGAGTCAAAAGAGAAGACGATGTTAATGAGGGTAATTTGCACAAGTACTGACAAAAAGGGGGACTTCCCGCCGGCTGCGGACCGGGCTTCCGAAGCAACTGAGTGACCCTCAAGTTTGTGGTGAATTTCACTGGTACTTTTGTAGAGTAAAAACAGCCCTCCGCCAATCAGAATCAGACTTTGCCCTGTAAATCCGCCATGCATCCATGCACCCTCAAAACTGAGCCATGGGTCATCAAGGGCCACAAGCCATGAGATTCCAAAGAGCAATGCAATGCGCAGCACCATGGCCAGTGCCAGCCCAATGGATGTCGCCCTTGGCTGGTCCCGGGCCGGCAGTTTATTGGCGGCAATACTGATAAAGATGATGTTATCGATGCCGAGAACAATCTCAAGGAAGGTGAGTGTCAGCAGGCTCATCCATGCCTCACCCCCGGCCAAGTCGGGCAATACCCATTCCATGTGCGCAGATTTGTTGCAAGTTTACGAAAAAAAAGAAAGGAAGGGCGGGACTCTATGACCAATGTCACAAAGCACCGAAATCCTGAATGGTTACCTTTACCTCAAAATTCTTGTTTTGAGTACCAGGCCTCTGAAATATCGGATTTTTCCCTTTTTGCAATGGGTTCATGAACTCGACCGCCGCACCTTGCGTGCGGACCTACTCGCTGGTGTAACCGGAGCCATCATCGTGCTGCCTCAGGGTGTGGCTTTTGCCATGATTGCCGGCCTTCCGCCGATTTACGGATTGTACACGGCCATGATTACCCCCATCATTGCCGCTCTGTTCGGATCCTCCTACCACCTGATATCAGGGCCGACCACGGCCATTTCCATTGTGGTCTATGCATCGGTGAGCAAATACGTCCCTCCGGATCAGGTCAGTGAATTTGTGGCACTCACTATGGTCCTCACCGTCCTTGCCGGTGCCATCCAGTTGGCCATGGGTCTGGCAAGGCTTGGCACGCTGGTCAATTTTGTATCGCATACAGTTGTCATCGGATTTACTGCCGGTGCAGCCATTCTGATTGCCTCCAGTCAGGTGCCGCATATTCTTGGGCTTGAGCTGTCTGGCGGACATGCATTTTGGGAGACCTGGCTCGACATTTTCCGACACCTCGGGCTGACCAATCCCTACGTCCTGCTTGTAGGGGGAGGCAGTCTGTTATCGGCAATTCTCATTCGAAAATTCCTTCCGAAAGTCCCGTATATGCTTGCTGCCATGGTTATCGGTTCGGTGGTGGCCCTGCTTGTTGGGGGTGAGGACAAAGGTATCAAGCTGGTGGGCGAAATGCCGGCCCGGCTGCCGCCATTCAACATGCCGGAACTGAGCTATGCCAACATCCGGATGCTTGCACCTGATGCATTTGCCGTGGCCCTGTTGGGACTCATAGAAGCAGTTGCCATAGGCCGAGCCATTGCCACGCACACACGGCAGCGCATTGATGGGAATCAAGAGTTCATTGGTCAGGGACTCAGTAATCTGGTCGCTGGGTTTTTCTCTTGCTACGCCGGCTCGGGTTCATTCACCCGTTCGGGGGTCAACTTTTCTGCAGGTGCCAAAACCCCGTTATCGGCCATATTCGCCGCCCTCCTTCTCATGCTCATCGTGCTCTTCGTAGCACCCCTGACAGCCTACCTTCCCCTCCCGGCCATGGGAGGCATCATCCTTTTGGTTGCCTATAACCTCATTGACTTCCACCACATCAAGACCATTCTCAAATCCAGTCCCATCGAAACCACCGTCTTGCTGGTTACCTTTTTTGCCACACTTTTTCTGGAACTCGAGGTGGCAATTTACGTTGGGGTTTTCTTTTCGCTTGTGTTCTACCTTCAGCGAACTTCGAAACCAAATATTGCAGTATTGGCCCCTGACCCTGACGACCACCGCCGACGCCTTACAAATCTGGTGCGCAAACCATCCCTGCCACAATGCCCCCAACTCGCTATCCTGCGGATTGATGGCTCGCTGTACTACGGAGCTGTAGATCATGTGGCAAATACGCTTGGTGATTTACGGGATGACAAGGGGCAGCATTCTATTCTGATTGTTGCCGATGGCATCAATTTCATCGATCTGGCGGGTGCAGAATGGCTGGCCCAGGAGGCCTCAAATTGGCGTACCAGGGGGGGTGACCTATATGTTTCAGGGCTCAAACGAACTGCACAAGATGTGCTGGAGCACAGTGGCATGAAGGAAAAAATGGGACCAGCAAATTTCTTTGCCACAAAAAAAGAAGCCATTGCCGGCATCTTCCCCCGTTTGCGCGAAAGCCAGTGTGCCTTGTGCCAAAGCAGAATCTTTGAAGAATGCGCCTCCGTTCGTGAAAAGGCAGTTGAAGAGGGTGCCTCTGAATATTCACCCTGAAAACAGTATCTTTCCATCAGATTCGTTCACGCACCTTTTCATATCATGCGCACCATCCACAAACTGCTCGATACCTACGGTGAAAGTCACCAGAATGGCACTAACAAGCTCATCCACTGGGTCTGTGTGCCGGCTATCATGTTCAGCCTGCTAGGGCTGCTGGCCTTGATTCCTTTTCCGGGGGGTTACACTGGCATGTTTGCCAACTGGGCTGCCGTTTTTCTGGCTGCTGCTCTAGTGTATTACCTCAGACTATCTGTGCTGATGTTTGTCGGATTCATCGGTATCGGGGCAGTTTTGCTGTGGGGTATTCATTCTGTGAAAGAAACGACCGGGACACATGCTGCCTGGGTATTTCCTGCCGTATTTGTCGTTGCCTGGATCGGACAGTTTATCGGTCATAAGATTGAAGGCAAAAAGCCATCTTTTTTTCAGGATCTCCAGTTCCTGCTGATTGGCCCGGCATGGCTGTTGCATTTCATTTATGACAAACTCGGCATCAGGTATTGAGGTCCTCCGGAATGGAAAAAATTACCGAACAGTCATCTCCCTGGCGCCATCTTGAGCAGATGTCTCTTTCAGACATCCTTCACGGCATTAATGAGGAAGACCACAAAGTAGCTCCGGCGGTCCGCCTTGCCATCCCTCAAATCGAAGCCCTCGCGAAAGGTGTCATTACCAAAATGCAGCAAGGAGGACGCCTCTTTTACATCGGTTCAGGTACCAGTGGCAGACTGGGTGTGGTTGATGCCTCTGAATGCCCTCCGACATTTGGAGTGCCTGATGACTGGGTCATCGGACTCATTGCAGGAGGAGACGGTGCCATTCGCAAAGCAGTAGAATTTGCCGAAGATGACCCCCATCAAGCCTGGGAAGACCTCCAGCATTATGGAGTCTGCGATATGGATGTGGTCGTTGGCATTGCGGCCTCCGGCACCACACCCTATGTGGTACACGGCCTTGCTGATTGCCGAAAGCGAAACATCTCCACCGGTTGCATCACCTGCAATCCAGGTAGCCCCGTCACCAGAGAAGCCACATGGCCTGTGGTTATCAGAGTCGGCCCTGAATTTGTAACCGGAAGCACCCGCATGAAATCCGGTACTGCCCAAAAGCTGGTACTCAATATGCTCTCAACCTCAGTCATGATTGCACTGGGACGGGTCGAAGACAACAAGATGGTCGATATGCAGCTCAGCAATCAAAAACTCGTGGACCGCGGCTCTCGCATTCTCCAACATACACTCGGACTTTCATATGAGAAGGCGCGAGAACTCCTCCTCTCCCATGGCAGCGTCCGTCAAGCACTGGATGCCAATAGAGAAGACTCCAAAGATTGACTCACTCGCTTAGAAAATCATCCAGAGCTGTGTTCAAAAACCCAACGAGACCAGATACCTTTCTGTATGCTGCCAAAGCGAAACCCACAAATTCGTCACTGACAATTTCATCATCGGAGATAAATCTCTGGGTATAAAACCCTTTGAATTTCAAGTATCCAATAGCAGGATGGTCATCCGCCCACCCTCTCGGAGGTCGCTTCAATACAGACGGGGTTTGAATACCATTGGGAAATGCATCAAACAAATCTGTTTGTTCTGCAATACCCAACCACTTTTCAGGCGCCTGACTAATGCCCTCTCTCATAGCTTTCAGCGCTCCTGAATCAGGCATATACACCCCTCCCCCCAGAAACGACTGCCCTCCGGGCGCAAGATTCAGGTAATAGCCAGCATATGGACTTTTTCGTCCCGCACGATTCATGAAGCAGAAAAAATGATCCTTGTACGGTGACTTATCCGCGCTGAAACGCGTGTCCCTGTAAATCCGCATGACACACTGCTTCGCCTCCAAAAATGACATGCGCACTCCTTCGTCAAATTCCGAAATTCCTGTCAGCAGCTGCTCCGTCAACCCGAAAAACTCATCAAGTGCCACCTCATAACGGTCTTTGTGATTTTGAAACCACTCCCGGTTATTGTTGTACCTTAGGTCTTCAAGAAAAGTCAAAGTCGATTTGGATACCATAGCGCTCAGTATTTATCCAAAGATAGGCAATTCCTGACGAGACCCGGTCGGACCGCTATAGCGGTCCGACGGCTATAGCGGTCCGACCGGGTAAAAGATTTCGTATGAAAGTGTTAATAGACAGTGGGGGGACCCGCAGCACATGGGTGAAGGTGGACGGGAATGGGGAAGTAAGGAGAGAAGGGCCTGGGATTAACCCGTATTTTTTGACAGAAGGAGCTATCGCTGATCGGTGCCGGGACATGGCGGCTGCCCTGGGTGCAGGAACCAAGGAGGTCTTTTTTTATGGGGCCGGGCTGGAAAGCAGCGCCAATCGCGATGCCGTGAAGGCGGGATTGGCAGCGGCATTTCCGAAGGCTTCTGTCGAGGTTTATTCAGATATTTTTGGAGCTGCCAGGGCGCTGTATCAGGACTCAAGTGGAGTTGTGGCTATTTTGGGAACAGGCGCGAATACCTGTTGGTATGATGGGGAGCAAGCTGAAATTCGCAGACCGGGATTTGGATTTATATTAGGCGATGAGGGCAGCGGAGCTGTATTGGGTGTACAGGTGCTGAGGGCATGGCTGTACCGCCGATTCCCTGATGATTTGAAGGAGGCTTTTGAAACTGCATTTCCAATGCGGATTGAAGATGCCCTTCAGGCAGTGTATTCCGGGGAGGCTCCGAACAGGTTTCTGGGCAGCTTCGCGCCTTTTGCTGCAGCCCACAGGTATCACCCATTTATGCGTGAGTTGATTTCCGGACATTTTTCGAGGTTTTACCAGCAGATGCTTGACGCCTATGCGGCCGATGGACTGAATCGAGTGGCCTTTTGTGGGTCTGTTGCCTGGCACTTCAGGGATGAACTGGAAAAATGTGCCTCAGAACACGGTTTTGAGGTGATGAAGATTGCCCAAAACCCAATTGAAGGACTTGTACAATATCACACGAGCCGGATTGAGTAGCCTCCGAGCCTTGAAATGAGCAGAAATTATCAGCATTCAGGCAGAGACAGGTCGATGTGGACCGCCAAACCTCCTTGGGAGGTTTCTTTATAATGGTGGTGCATATCTCTGGCCGTTTCGAGCATGGTTTTGACAACTGCATCAAGGCTGACCCGTGCTTTCGAAGGATCGCTTTCCAATGCGATATTGGCTGCTGTGATGGCCTTGACGGCGCCCATAGAATTGCGTTCGATGCAGGGCACCTGAACCAGACCGCCGATGGGATCACAGGTCATGCCGAGGTGATGTTCCATCGCGATTTCTGCCGCCATCAACGCTTGCTCAGGTGTACCCCCCAGCCCTTCGGTCAGGGCGGCGGCGGCCATGGCAGAGGAAACGCCGATTTCGGCCTGACAGCCGCCCATGGCAGCTGAAATGGTCGACCCTTTTTTAAAAATACTGCCGATTTCGGCTGCTGTCATGAGAAACCGCAAAATGTGGTCATCGGTAACCTCCTGATCTGTAAATCCGTAATAATAGAACAAGACTGCCGGAATAACCCCGGCGGCCCCGTTTGTGGGAGCAGTCACGATTCGCCCAAAATTCGCATTCTCTTCATTCACACCCATGGCAAAAGCACCAACCAGCCTGAGGACGCGTTGGAAATCTTTTTGGACCTCCTTAATGTGGATAAGCCAATTATCAGGAGAGAGATGCGTGCAATCTCCGAGAATGCGTAAGCAAATTGACGGTGCCCGCCGACTTACCTGCAATCCTCCGGGAAGGGTCCCCTCGGTGTGGCACCCTCTGTAGACAGCCTCTTTCATAACCCTCCAGATTTCAAGAAGGCCGGCCCGTGTTTCATCATCAGTGCGCCACGTCCGTTCGTTTTCAATGACGATATCAGAAATCCGGCACTGCCGCACTGTACAATGCCTGAGCAAATCAGCACCGGAGTGGACCGGAAATGGCAGCACGATTCCCTGCTCCACCATGCTTTCTCCTTCCTTGACGATAAACCCGCCACCAACAGAATAGAACACCGCTTGATGCAGTGGGGTGCCTGTGGCATCAAAAGCAACCAGACTCATACCATTCGGATGGTATGGAAGCGATTCGTAATGGTGGTAGAAAATGTGGTCAGCGGGGTCAAAAGTGACAGGAAACCGGCCTTCCAAGTAGAGGATGCGTCCAGATGCAATGCGGCGAGGTAGTGCATCAACCTCCTCGAGAGGTACGGTGACGGGGTCGGCGCCGCTCAGGCCCATCAATACAGCCACATCAGTACCGTGACCCTGACCCGTCAGCGCCAATGATCCGTACAAATTCACATTGACTGCCGCCACCTCCTGAAGACAAGCGATACTGGCGGTTTCAGCAACAAACCGCCGGGCTGCAAGCCATGGGCCAAGGGTGTGCGAACTGGATGGCCCAATTCCGATTTTGAGCATGTCGAAGACACTGATGGCTTCCATGGAGACCTCGGTTTTATTGGCCTCAAATGTACAGGAAAGTCGGAACTGGAAACAGAGAGAATAGAGAAAATTATTGGTCCATGGTTTTCTCCCAATCGGTATAACCTGCACGCAGGTTATACAGGGACTCGAAGCCCATCTGGTTCATCATCTGGCAGGCTGACTTGCTGCGGCCTCCACTTCGGCAATAAATCAGATAAGTCTTGTCTTTGTCAAGCGCTTGAATCCGATCCTTGAAATCGGGCTGATAGAAGTCCATTTCCAGAGCACCCTCGATTTTCCCTTCCGCTATTTCGCCGGGAGTACGGACATCAATGACAACCGTATTCGGGTTTGCCATGAGCTTTTTGAAATCCGGCGCATCAATATTTTCGAATGGACCGCGCGGTACTTCGGGGGCTGCCTGAGTAGTTGTTGCCTGAGACTGCGATTGGCTTTCGCAGCTCACCAGCATCAATGATACCAGCAGACTTGAAAAAAGGAAAAGCTGTTTGATATTCATGTGTAATGTCTTTTGTTACTCTGTAATTTGCAATTTTCCCTTCAATTCAATCACGTTCCTTCTCAAACGCAATCGACCACATACCCCGCCAATCTCCGGCTCCATAGCCATGAGCCAAATCATTCGGATACCGCTCCTGAATCAATTCCCAATCTTTCTCGGCAATAGTCTCTCCGGGGTTACCATGGCACTTGAGGCACATATCCTGAGTCATAATGGGTGCATAGAAATGCACCTGATTTCCTTCAACATGTACCTGAGGTTGCAGCGCTTGCCCCTGGTCCAAAGCATCCTGATATCCGGCAAGCACGGTAGTTTCATAGCCACGCGGTGCATTGGCCGGATTGCGCGGTTTGAGGGTTGTTCTCCTGATTGTGGCACCATACACTACCGCGATGCTGTCTGTAATTGGTAAAGCCGCAGCATGGCAATACTGAATCGCCTCTGGTACCCCTCCCCTTCCGAGCGCTGCACGGAGCTCACCGCTGAGTGCGGTAAAGGCAGCAGTGGCCAATTCCTGACCTTTTTCCATCCACCGGCTGTCATCCGCTGCCCTTTTTTCCTGGGCAGGCGGCTTGCTGCAGGATGCGAACGCAACAATGAGCACAGTCACTGTCAATGCTGTGAGAATCGTCTTCATTCTTTTTTCTTGTATTCCTGTATACGTTTGTCAAGTTGTCTCCAACCGCCACCGTTCATTGCTTCGATTCCGGCAGACTTAAGCTGTCCGGCAGCAATCCCGGACCGCCGACCGGTCGCACAGCAAGTCAACACAGGCTTTCCCCATTTCCTGACCTCCTCTATTTTTCCTCTGAGCTGGTCAAGTGGAACGTGACGGCTGCCGCGGATGTGCCCGGCCCTGTATTCAGAAGCGCTCCTGACATCGAGAATGATCGGTTCCTTTTCCAGAAACTCATTCGGAGAGGGGGGCGAAAACAAAGATTTCAGCCAACGGATCATCATGCGTGAGAGGGTTTCATCATTGACTGGGCATACAATACTTCATCCAGTCCTCCGATGTTAAAAACATTCTCTATCCCCTGAGCCTGAAGCATGCTGGTTGAAAACCCCGAGCGGTTTCCGCTTCGGCAGTACATCAAAATGTGACCTGACATGTTGCGGAACCTGTCGAGATTCATCATCACCTCACCGAGAGGTATGTTGATGGCTCCTTCTGCATGCTCGCCCTGAAACTCAAAAGTTTCACGAACGTCTACCAATGTAGCACCGGGTTGTTTCATCAATGTGAGTAAGTCCATTTGTTCGAGTTTTTGTGTGTGAGCCTTGTATATCTGTTTAAATAATTATGCAAAGAAACGAGGGCCGTAACGCTTTTCAAGTGATCTTGGTCACTGTCCAAAAATTGATTAATGTCAACATGTTAGGCGACAATGGTCAGCACACGAAGCCTCACGATACATTACCTTTACGTTTGTGCAACAAGAATTTGCAGGAGTTATTTTTTCATTAAACCATTACAATTATGAAAGCGCGCAATCGTGGACTTATCCCCACATTCACCTCAATGGTCGAACACATGATGAGTGACGAAGATTTTTTTGCTCCCTTTTGGAGAAATACCCACACAACACCGGCAGTCAATGTGAAAGAAACGGATGCCACGTTCGAATTGGAAGTCGGTGTGCCGGGAATGGAAAAAAAGGATTTTTCAGTCGAGATTGAAAATGGAATGCTTGTCATTAAAGCGGAAAGGGAAGAATCAACGGAGGAAAAGAAAAATCACTTTACCCGAAAAGAGTTTTCGTATCACAGTTTCCGCCGTAGTTTTGCAATGCCGGAAAATGCTCTGGAAGATGGCATTCAGGCAAATTACGACAACGGCATTCTCAAAATAATCATCAAGAAGCGCGAAGGCACACCAAAAACCACACCCAAAAACGTGGAAATTTCCTGAGAAGTGTGTAATTCGTCCGAATTCATATGTTCGATTGGCTGAAAAGCCATTTCAGCAGTTGTCTGATCTTCAGACAACTGTTTTTGTTTGCTTAAATTATTTTTCGAATGGAAGAACTGACCATTAACCCTCTCGATATCAAACAGATTCTTGTTGGTCTTGCGCTTGATGCAAATGAAGAGAGCATCCTTAAATTCCTCCGGTTTTTTGCTGGCAAGGTACACCCCCGCAGCATTCATTTCCTTCATATCATACCTGACTACCACAGTCCCGAAGTTTCTGCCGCGAGCATGAAGGAAGAATGGAAATCAGGTCTTCAGCTGCGTGCCGACCTGAAGGGCATTCTGGAAGAAACAGCGAGGGAGGGAATCCCCGAAGAGGTCTGCCACCATCTTACTACTGAAATCCTTGAAGGCAATCCGCTTGAAGTCCTTCTTGATTCTGTGGCATCGCAGGGAGCGGAGATGGTGTTTATTGGAAAACATGCTGACCGGACACACCACGGCATTGAGCCGGGCCGGCTTGCGAGAAGAGTCCCAGTTGATACGTGTGTTGTTCCTGATACATCTTCCGGACAAATCAATCACATCCTCGTCCCAATCGACTTTTCAGAAAATTCCATCAGGGCCCTGCACAAAGCAATTGCCCTGAAAGAATCGATGAGTCAACCCTGCGAACTGACCGTCATGCACATTTATGAGCTTCCGAATTTCAGCCTGTACCGCACATCCCGCAATCCGGATCAATGGGAGCGCATGATTGAGCAGTCAAAACTCGAAGCCCTTGATCTTTTTTTGAATACCCATACCGGACCCCACCGCGATGCCATCAGGTCTGCAGTGGTCAAAAAGGATTTGCCCGGCCTGCCGCAGTATATCCTCCATGAGGCTGAATCACGCGATGCAAACCTCGTCGTGATGGGTGCGAAGGGACACAGTAAAGTTGAACTGGTGCTGATGGGCAGTGTGACTGAAAAGGTGGTGCGCGAGACTGAGTCTATCCCAGTTTGGGTTGTCAAGTGAATCAGGAAGCCGCCATGGCATGGTCCCGCTGAAGGGCATCCTGCAAAAACCGATACAGGATTTCTTCAGAAGGAAGCGCTACCTGTTGTTGAAACCGTGGCCTGATTTCCTCCGCAGACATATGGTTCTTTTCTAGAAAGATAGAGAATCTCCTCCAAAAAATCCATGGAAAACCGGTCCCTGTCTCCCAAATTCAAAAGAGGCTCAATGAAATGCCGCTCCAGAAAACCGTCTCAACAATTGGTAGTGCCATCCATCTTGTCTAAGTCCTCCATGAGCTCCTGAATTTTGATGAGAAGACGGCCTCCCTCCGGAGACGCATGCTCATTTTGAAGTGCGCGTTGTAAAGCGGAAAATTGCTCCCTGCATTTGGAAAACTGGAGCAATCGATATTCATCAGATTGATTTTCAGATGTTTCTCTCAATCTCTCTACGATTGACCCCAACAATTCGACCTGTCGAAGGTAGGCGCTCCAGCGGGATTCTCCGGGTGATTGATCAAATTGGCTTTCCGACCGATTCATCCTGTAATGTACTGATTTTGTCCGAATTCCAGACTGAAAACATGAAAATTATTTCATTCTTCAGGGTTTTGAATCAACCCCTTGTAAAAGCTCATCGGGCTTTGGATGGGTGATTTTCGGGCATTCAAATGGGAGAGAATAATCACGATATTAAAGAAAAACACAGTCAGGATGACATTGAGGAGAATGCCAAAAAGAAAAGAAGCCCACCCCGGAATGGCAAATGGCGTAAAGGCCCGCAGGTAGGTAATCCCTGCAAGGGCTACAAAGAGAAGGAGTATGGCAAAAAAGCTTGAAATCAACACGCGCACAATGATGGCCTCGATATACACTGAAAATGAGCTGAGACCATGCAGAATCAGACTATTGAAGTTCATCTTTGAGGTGCCACTGTACCTTGAACCTCGCTTTGTCGGAATACTGAGGTAGGGAATTCGGGATTTGATAAGGGCCGAAGAATAGTGATTCCAAAAATCCGGAGAATGGCAAATTCGCGACAAAAGCGATGACGGAAAGCAGCTGTAATTCCCAAAAGCAATCCGTCTGCCTGTCAGAAGTCGAAAACCCAGTTTATACAATCTGTAAAACCCTACAAATGGCCACCCTTCTGAACGCTTTGCCCGCCTTGCAAAAACGACGGTGGGGTCTTTCTGCTCCATGCATGAGCGGACAAGGCCCGGAATATCTTGTGGCCGGTCTTCGCCATCACTGTCAATAACCACAACGATATCAGCCTCGGTTTGCTGCTGAAAAATATGGCACAGACCGACCAAAATAGCCCGTTGGTGACCCACGTTGGTCAGTAAATTGACACGAGATATGCGAGGGTCATTCAGTATCTGCAAGTTGTCATCAGGCACTATGGTCGAGCAATCATTGACCACCAAAAGGTGCCAGGAAGCGCAGGCACCATCCAATGCTGTTTCTATGTCCCGAAACAAAGGTGGGAGGCATTCCCAATCATTGTACAGTGGGGTTACCAAAACCAACCTTGGTTCTTCCATCTTCACACTCATGACTGTTGTAAAAAGACGGTCATTTAATAAGACATTTCATCGAGTGTCACCTTACCCCGGAATGTCCAGAACACGAACGCGGTGTAGGCCACCACCAGGGGTGCGCCTATAGCCGCAAAAAGAAGCATAATACCCAAAGATTTTTCAGACGCCGATGCATTGGAAACAGTCAAGTCCCATGCAGGATCGATGGTGGAACGGATGATTACCGGATAGAGCTCGATGGCGACTACCAGTAAAAGCAGGGCCATGGTCAGGGACGAAAATACAAATGCGAACAGGTATCGGCCCTTGCTGACCAGCCGAGGCACATTGGCAATGCTGAGCAATGCAAGCACAGGCACCGCAAAAAGAACCGGATGGGTCAGAAATCGGTCCGCCATATGAGGTACATCGAGAAAAGTGAATACCGAGGTCAGAAGAAATGTAATAACAAAAAATAAAATGGACCGCCAGACCAGCACATTCACTTTCTCAAATAATTTACCTTCCGTTTTCATCAGAAGATAAATGCCACCGTGCATCATAAACAGGGCAAGCGTTGTGACACCCACCATCAGCGCGTACGGGTTCAGAAACTGTAGCCAGCTTCCTTGCATCTCAAAGTCTGGTCCGATTGGCATTCCCATCAGCACATTCCCGAGCACGACACCCAGTAAAAAAGCCAGTGCGATACTACTCAAGCTATAGGTGACGTCCCAAAGGGAGCGCCACCACTGCATCGGCTCCTTGCTGCGAAATTCAATGGCCACCGCTCTGAGAATCAGAGAAAACAAAAACAGCATGAATGGAATATACATGCCAGAAAATACAGATGCGTACACGACCGGAAACCCGGCAAACAAAGCCCCACCTCCTATGACGAGCCATACCTCATTCCCGTCCCAAACGGGCCCTATGGCATTCAGGGCAATCCGACGGCTGTTTTCTTTCTTAAAAAACAGATGCCATGCGCCGGCACCCAAATCAAAGCCATCAAGAATGGCATACCCCGAAAACAGTCCGCCAATGATAAAAAACCAAAGGGTTGCATAGTCGATACCGAAGATGGTCGCCATAATTGGATATCAGGTTTCTAAAAAATCAGCTCAGGCTTGCCCTGGCAATTGCCGGACCATCTCCCGCTGCATTTGCCTGTGGGAGATGTCTCCGTCATTTGTAGGACCATGGACAATTTTTTTATTGAGTAAATAGAGAAAAAGTCCGAATAAAAGGGCGTAAATCAAAAAGAACATGATCAATGAAAACAGCACATGGTTGGCTGTCACGGCCTTGGAAAGGGCATCTGAGGTGCGGAGCAACCCGTAAACCACCCATGGTTGCCGACCCATTTCAGCAGTAAACCAACCTACCTGGTTGGCAATATTCGGCAGTAGTACAGCTAGGACGAATATTCTGAGCAGCCAACGCTGTTCAAACAAGGTGCCCTTGAACCAAAACCAACTGGCCAACAGAGTCATGCCTATCAAGGCCATTCCGATGGCGATCATGAGGTGATAAAACTGAAAGACGGCATTGACAGCTCCCGGGCGATCTTCCTCAGCGAAAGCATTCAGCCCCGTCAAAGGCGCACTGGCATCCTGATGAACCAGCAAAGACAATCCTCCAGGGACACCGAGGCCTGTAACAGTTTGGCTTTCCTTGTCTACCCAGCCGAAAATATACAAATCAGCAGGTCCTTCGGCTTCGAAATGCCCTTCCATTGCCGCCAGCTTGGCAGGCTGATTTTCAGCCACCCCTTCTGCAGATGCATGCCCGCTAAGCAACTGCCCCAGAGAAGCCACAGTGGCAACGCCGAGGGCAATCTGAAAAGCTTTCTTCGACAGTTCCACGTGACGGTTTTTCAGCAGGTACCAGGCGTGCACGCTCATGACCAGGAAGGCTCCGGCCAGAAAGGCTCCGATCCACACATGAGTCAGTCTGTCTACACTCGACGGATTGAACACCATGGCCCAAAAGTCAGTGATCTCTGCCCGCGCATTCAGCCCTTCTCCAACTACATGATATCCTGCTGGAGTCTGCTGCCAGGAATTGGCAACAACAATCCAAACAGCGCTGAACATGGAACCCAGCCAGACGCCAACGGTGGCGATAAAGTGGACGACTGAGCTCACGCGATTCCAGCCGAACAGAAGAATCCCAAGAAAGCCACTCTCCAAAGCAAAGGCAAATATCCCCTCGGCTGCCAGGGCACTGCCAAACACATCACCGACATATTTAGAGTAAGTGGCCCAGTTGGTCCCGAATTCAAACTCCATGACAATGCCTGTCGCTACGCCAATCCCAAAAGTAAGCGCAAAAATGCGCGTCCAGAATCGCGCCATGGTTTCATACACCTTCTCGCCAGTGCGGAGATACAGCCCTTCCATAATCACCATAATCAGTCCAAGACCGATGCTAAGTGGGGGGTATATGTAGTGAAATGCTACGGTAAATGCAAACTGGATCCGTGCGAGGATTTCGACATCCATTGACGTGAGAAGTTAAAGAGTGAAAGTGATGGAGTCTCACAAATATAAAAGGAATGCCTTGTTATTCTGAACAGATGCTAAAAGACTCATCCTTTGGAAAAGAACAGGTCTCTTTTTGAAACATCGCCACATTTCCGTGCTTACAGCCCATTGTGTTCCAAGAGGCAGTTTCTACCTGCCGTGACTCGTCTCACAGTGCCTCCTGAGAAAAATCAGCCCGGAACATGAGGATTGTCGACGCTCACACTGTGGAGAGCTGACTGTCGAAAGAAATCGGTCATTCCGCCTTCTGCTTCTTTCGCCAAGCATGAGCCAGCAAGACCACCCTGCTGTAGTTAGAGAGGCCTTCCGGAATGCCCTGTGTTTGAAGATAAGCTGAATACACCCGGTCTCTGGTCTGCGGAAATAGGTCGGGATACCGGTTCATCTGCCTGCGAATTGAAATGAGATCCTGTCGGACGCCTGGGTGAATACCATTGAAAAATGTGCGGTATCGCTCCGGTGCCAGTCGTTTGGCAGAGGAAGCAACATAGCGCCAATAACCAAGCACACCTGAGTAGCGCAGCCATGGGTCACTTGATTCGTTGAGCGCCAGATAGGCGAGAAAGTTACAAGTTCCTTCATCGCCAAATCCATATCCATGTGCATATTCGTGCGCCTGAACGAATGGCACTTGCAGCGGATGGAGTCCGCCATCGATGTTGCACTCGCCGGTCAGAGGGAAATAAAAACCCGCTGTACTGATTCGTAAAAGAAGCCCTTCCGGTTTGAGCTGCCGTGCAGTTAGTCCTCCGGGTGCAGGGATTTTGAACTGCATGAGAATATCTCTCAGGGCACCCAGAGACTGAGCTGAAACATGGGCGTGGCTCTGCTCGCCCACAGGCAAGCTGAGGGGAAGGGTATCTGCAGTTAAGGCTGCCCGCGCCTGGATGAGCTCGCCCGTCAGAAGGCTCAACTCTTCAAAGGTCTCGTCGACAGAGACCGGCACCGGCAGGATGCCGATTTGCTCCTCCAGTGGCACCCGCTGATAATTGTACCCCCATGCAATGAAAAAAAAGAACACAATGGCACCTGAAATGCCGGCCCCACCCCGAATAATCCCCCACACTTTCGCAGTCCACCGCATTGGCTTACGAAGCCACCGAACCAATCGGAATAAAAGGGTCACACTGACGACCACAGTCAGCAGATACCAAAGCGGAAACGAAACAAAACTGCACACCAAATCCTGTAACTGTCTGATGACCAGAAAAATACCACGGCTGTATACAGACTCAACATATTCGGGATTCCTTTGCGCAATATGCTGTATACAAAGAGCCCCCAAACCCAGACCAATCCACAATAGAGGGGACAGAAACCAATATTTCCGCTCCGGGGGCATACCCATCATGACTCGCCGGATTGTGGTTCTGCAGGCGGTCCAATGACAGACCAGATCCGGCCTGTATGGCGGAGCACAACCGGAGGGAAGGCCGAAAAATCGCGGGAATAGTTGACATTGCCATAATACTGCCAGGCGGCAAGAAACCCATCCGGTGTTAAATCCCGAAATGCTACTGTCATATGCGGACGAAATGGCCTGGTCCGGGCTGTTTCTGTGACCATATCCGGGTCAAGGCAGGCCATGAGTTCTGCGCGGAATGCGTTGAGTGCCGGATTTGGACAGACATTGACATAGATGACTTCATTTGAAAAATGGTCAAACCCGTCAAGTACCACCGGAAAGGAAACCCACGGACGCCTGCAGGTGTGCACGCGCTCTAACAGCTCTGCCTCCCTGCTAATTTCGATCCGGAAGGGCGGGATGAGTGTGATGTGTGGAGGGGAATTGAGTGCTTTGCTGGAATGAAAGGCCTCGGCCGCATGCTCTTTCAGAGCAGTTACCTCCTGGCGGATATCCTCAGGAGGCAGAAGTGCGATGTAATACAGAGCTGTGGGTTTTCCCGGCTTCATAGTTTCGGGACTTTAGATTCCATCAATATACAGACGACATAAATTGGGATGTGGATCATTGACTCACACAATATCAACGGCTGACATGTTGATTTTTCAGGATAGCCAGACCAAGTTTTAGAGCGGGATATGGAATTTCTTCGTTCAGAGAGGCGTAGAGCTCTCCAAGTTTAAGTGGCTCCGCGGGGTCTTCGACTGCCTCATCGATTCGCTGCAGGATTTCTTTCTCAAGGAGATGATCTGTTTGAATCACCTCTCCGTGTTCGAGCCAATGGATGACATGACTGACCACAGTATCTTCGGCCATTTGCCTCTCTGCTGCAATTTCCTGAATGGACATCCCTTCCTGAAGTCTTTCCAGCGTTTCCAATTGGGTAGATCCCTTTACGCGGCTTCCCTGACGGCTTTTCTCGAGTGAAAACTGCCGGATGGCCTGAATAAAGGTATCACCATATCTTTTGAGTTTCAGGTCTCCCACGCCCTGTATGGCTCGAAAGTCCTCATCGTTCAAAGGCTTTGTGGCGGCCATTTCCTCGAGGGTAGCATCATTGAAAATGACATAGGGAGGCACACCCTGTTGTTGGGCCAGCGTGCGTCTCAGGGAGCGCAGTGATTCAAACAACTCGTCGCGCACCCGCAATCGTTCGGAGGTTTCCCGGGTGGTTTTCTTCTCTGCTTTGGCAGGTTTGCCGACAAACCGGACCAAACTGACCTGTATCTGTTCAAATAAAACCTCCCTGCTGGCTTGTGTCAGCTTGAGGGCGCTGTGCTGGTCATATGCCACCTCCAACAACCCGAGGTGAATCATCTGCCCGATGTATTCTTTCCACGCCAGGCTTGAGGTCTGGCGGCCTGCCCCAAAGGTTTTTATCCGATGATATCCTCTGCTGGTCACCTCCTTCTTTCCCGACCCTCTCAGCACATCAATCAGGATGGTCATAGAGACACGCTCCTTGAGTCGGTACACAGCTGATAAAGCCATCTGTGCCAACGTCGTCCCATCAAAGTACTCCGGCGGGTTATGGCATACGTCGCACGAACCGCACCCATCTTTTCCATACTGCTCGCCGAAGTAATTCAGCAGCATCTTGCGTCGGCAAATTGGGGCTTCGGCATACTGCTGCATCCGCTCCAGTTTGTCGAGCTTGACTTCTAACACATCACTTTCATTCTCGGACAGAATCTGCCGCAATATGGCCACATCACTGTACGAATAAAACAACAGGGTATCGGCTTTTGCCCCATCACGACCAGCACGCCCGATTTCCTGATAAAAACTCTCAAGGTTTTTCGGGAGATTATAGTGAATGACCCAACGCACGTTGGACTTGTCTATTCCCATACCAAAAGCCACCGTTGCGCAGACCACCGGCAGTTCGTCCCGAATAAACGCCTCCTGCACCCGATCCCGCTCCCGGGCATCCATTCGGGCATGATAATACCCTGCCGGAATGCCCGCAGCAGTGAGTTTACTCGCAATTTGCTCTGTACTATTCCGGCTCAGGCAATAGACAATCCCGCTCTGCCCCTTCCGCTTCTGAATAAAGCGCTTGATCTGAGCAAACCGATCCTGACCGGGCCGTACTTCGAGGTTCAGATTCGGGCGATCAAATGAAGCGATGAAGACCTCGGGGTCCTGCATGTTGAGCTGAGCAATGATATCGCGTCTGGTGACCTTGTCGGCCGTGGCTGTCAGTGCCAGTACGGGGACATCAGGAAATTGCTCCTTCAGAAAGCGAAGCTGGGTATACTCAGGCCTGAAGTCGTGCCCCCATGCCGAGATGCAATGCGCCTCATCAATCGCAAACAGGTTCACTCTGGCGCGTTTCAACAACGGCAGGAATGATTGGGACACCAATTTTTCGGGCGACACATACAGGAGGTCAATGTTTCCGTTGAATACTTCGTCTTCAACAAACCTCTGCTCCGGTTCATCAATCGAGCTGTTGAGAAACGCTGCCCGCACACCGCTCGCTCGCAAGGCCTCAACCTGATCTTTCATCAGCGAAATAAGGGGAGAAACCACCAGCCCGAGACCTTCCATGGTAAGGGCCGGAATCTGGTAGCAAATGGATTTTCCCCCACCTGTAGGCATGAGCACGAGGGCGTCTTTTTTCTCGTACACCCTTTTGATGATAGATTCCTGGAGAGGCCGAAAGGAATCATAGCCGAATACAGAACTGAGGGTCTCAGTGGCAAGTTGAATGTTCATAGGCAGTTGTTCATTTGGTGAAGGGGATATGTGTTCAAAAATACCGGATTTCACACACCAAATCCAGTCGTTTCTCTCCTTTTCTGCCTCTCCGGGGTCAGGTCAGACAGATTTCCACATCACTCCAACACCTTGAACGTGGTACGCCTGTTTGCCTGGTGCTCTTCTTCCGTGCACTGCGCACAGACACAATTCACTGCCGGGACTGATTCTCCATAGCCGACCGCCTCCAATCGATCTGACCGGATGCCCGACTGGATGAGAAAGTCAACAGCAGACTGGGCTCGCTTCTGGGAGAGATCTTCGTTGTATCTGGCACCGCCTCGGCAGTCGGTATGAGAGGACAACTGAATGCGGATGTCTGGATTCTCTTTTAACACCGTTGCAAGACTCAGGAGCGTCGGTCGGGCATCTTCCCGAATGTACCACTCATCGAAGTCATAGTATATGTTTTCCAGCACAATCTCCTGATCCACAAATATTTTATCCAACTCAACTTCGAGCTCAAATACCTGCTCCGGCATACGCGGATCAAGCGCAATACCGACTGTGCTGAATGGCTCAGAAGCTGTAAGATACCCGGGCTTTGATGCTGAGAATGTAAAATTCTCATCTCGTCCTAACTCAATCCTCACCCACCCGTCTGGCCCGGGAAAAATCGTCGTATCTATGCCGTTCCGGTTCATGACCAGCGTGACATCTGAAAGCGGCTTCCGCCCCAGCACCCGGCTGTTGGGATCCGCAGGGTCGAGAAAAATTTTTTCGAGCACGTACACATTAAGCGTCATGGAATACTCTACAGACTCGGTGACAGGTGGCTCTTCAGGAGGCTCTTCCAGCCTGACATTCTCAATCATCCAAAGGTCATCATCGCCCTGACCACCTGGGCGGGAGGAACTGATCCAGGCCCGCTTCAGCACATCCTGCCCCACATCGGAGCCCCTTGAATCGATGATATATCCAAAGTCGTCTGAAGATGAATTGACTGGTGGCCGAAGATTATAGGCAGGCGTCCAGTCGTCCTGAAAGCGGAAGGAGGAAAAGACATCCAGTCCACCCATACCCGTATGGCCGTCGGATGCAAAATAGAGGGTATCTGAATCAATGTGCGGAAACTGCTCGTTTTCCTGAGAGTTGATGCTCCTGCTCATGAGCGTCGGTTCAGACCAGATTCCGCCTGTGGAGCGAACCACCTGGTAAATATCGTATCCACCCCAGCCATTGGGGTGGTTGCTTGAAAAGTAGAGCGTTGTTCCATCACTGCTGAGGGACGGATGCCCGTAATTGACCCCTTCTTCCTGAAATGACAGCGGTTCGGGCTCTTCCCATTGTCCGTCAATCAGGGTACTGTGCCAGATTTTACAGAATCCATCTTCAAATTTGCCGGGGCTGCTGCATCTGGTCAGGAATACCTCCTTGCCGTCGGCACTGAATGAAGCTGGTCCCTCGTTGAATTCTGAATTGAGAGGAGAGGGAAAAGGCAGCGCCATATCATCTTCAAGAAAGAAAAGGTCTGAGTAATCACGGCCGGTCCATGGATACATATCGTCACCCAGAGAGGCGGGACGATCGGACACGAAGACCAGATTTTTGGCATATACAGCAGGTGCATACTCTGCTGAAGGCGTATTAGCTGGAGAGGGCAAAACTCGCACAGTTTTTTTATCCTTGGCGGCAGTCCATTCAATTGCCCGCTCGCAGGAGTTGATTTCCCGCCGGTATTCATAGGGGCTGCCCAACTCAAATCCGAGCTCCCGAAATGCGTCGATGGCCTCACGGTACTGGCCATTTTCCTTGAGGGCCAGTGCATGCTGCTTCAGGGCTTCGAGGCCATACTGATAATCGAAAGCCGTGCGATACCAGTCTATGGCCTCCGTTGGCTTATTGGTCCGGCGGTAACATTCTCCTAACAAAAATGCAATCTGCCCCTGCTCTGTTTTGCGTTTGGCCCGCTCGAAAGATTTGGCAAGCATCGGAATAGCCACTGCGTACTGCTTGCGCTCAAAGGCTGTCTGCCCATCCTTGATTTTTTCAGTGTAGGCGCAAGACCACATGATTCCGGCAAAAATGGATACAATCATGACGCCCGCAAAAAACGGGCGAATCAGAAATGGCATATGGTCTGTTTTTCTCTCGGCAAGATTTTCAGAATTCTTGTTCTATTCAAACATCATGCTTTTTGTGTTTGTTCCGACTCACACAATGCCGGCTCTTGGCCTTTCCATGCATTCTCTCCTCAAAACTTTTGCAGAAGAGCTTGTTTATCCCAATCCTCCCCTGAAATATCTACAATATACGTCCCTGATGGCCAACCAGCAGTCTCCCCGATGAATATCTCATTCCTGCCATTGGAATGCTGAATCTTCATGTTGACGAATTCCCTCCCCTGCATGTCCAGAATTCGGAGTGAGCCCTCTCCCTCAACTGTGGCATCGTATCTGAGTGAGAAACCAGATACAGAAGGGTTGGGAAATGCCAAAATTTCAGTTGGTAGCAAAGGGTATAGGCCGGCCTCGTTGGAGTACCCCCATCTGCCATCCTGGGTGCGGTATCGAAGGCGGTAATAATTTTTGTTGACAGAAGGAGAAGTATGGGTCCAGGAGGATTGAATCTGCTGTGCATCAAAACGCTGCAACACAGAGATTCCGGAGTTATCCGTCCGGTAGAGTAAGTCCGCTTTTTCCAGAGAGACTCCCGGAGAGACGACCCATGCAAGATCAATAGATTTTTCGGCAGAGGAACCGCTGAGCGTCACTTCTGAGAGACCTCCACAATCCGGGAACATCTCCACCTCATCAGTCCCTTCAAGCTTTTGCGGGTCAGTCACCCGCAGTCGGAATCGGTACCAGTAGGCTTCGCCTTCACATCCGGCCGGAGCCAGCAGATACTGCTTATCGAGACCAAATAACGAGGGTTGCGTGTGAAAATGGGTGTTATGGTGAAAAAATATCTGCCATTCAGCCTCCAACTCCTCATTGCTGGTTTCAGCATCTGTAATCTCCGCCTGAAGTGGGAGCAACAGTGGTTCGTCCATCGGATAGCGGTCTCCGTCTTCAATACTGCGGATCCGGACCTTCGGAGGCGTATTATTCAGAGAAACAATCAGCCGCCCGGAATTCGACTGCCCCAACGAGTCTGTGACAGTAAGCGCCACCTCAAAACTAAAGGGGTTTCCGTCAGGAGCCTGAAACTGGTGCGATGGAGACATGCTGTCAGATGACTGCCCGTCGCCAAAATCCCATGAATACTCCAAGGGAGCTCCTCCGGGTGAAAATGAGGCTGAAGCATCGAACTGAACGGTAAGCGGAGATGGGCCGTAGAGGGTATCAGCTGAGGCCTGCACCACCGGCCGGGGAAGGCCACCGTAGCAGACGCGATGGATGATTCCTTCGACAATGTCCACCCAATAGAGACACTCTTCTTCAGTGTTCAATGTCAGATACACCAGATTTGATGTTCCTCTCGCAAAGGTGTCGACCGCCCTCAGTTCCCAATTTTCCCCAAACGTAAAGGTTCGGATCCAACCGTCAAAGTCTGCGTGAAAATAAGCCCCTTGAAAAGCCGCGGGCCACTGCTGGCCTTCATAAATGAATCCGGTGATGCTGGAGCTGCCATTGAAATGAGTGCCGGCAACGCCTGAGGAAGGGTCCTCAAGCTCGAAAACCTCGGGGCCGCTTGTGCTGTCAAAGCGCCCGACATACACAATGGAATCTGCATTGGCATTTCCCCAACTGATCACAGGCCAATGATGAATTTGGGTAGGCACTCCATCAGGAATGGGAACAGACGCATTGCATGGATTAAAAAATTCTGGAGCAAGCGAGGGTTGCTGAATGAGATCACGAAAACGGAAATACGGTTCCAAACAGCCGTTTTGCTCAAATAATGGATTGGGCTCGTCTTTATTCTGAGGATTATACACATCAAAAAACGGCATCTGGAAATACCCCTCATAAATCGGCCACCCGAGGTTGGTACCCCCTTCAGTGATGACATTCAACTCTTCCCATGCCACAGAGCCCACATCTGCCACCAAGAGGGTCCCGGGGTTGCCGTCTGCTGCGAAGTGGCTGCCCGTTTCAGGAATCTGAATAAACCGAAACGGGTTGCGCATTCCCATGGCCCATACGCGCGAGCCGGCGGATCTCGGATTTGAAGCGTCAAACCACGGATTCCCCGGAAGCCCTTCCCCGGTGGCGGGGTCGAGCCTTAGGATTTTTCCGCTCAGACTGTTGACCATCAGTGACCGGAATGCACCGACATTCTCCTCTTCCCGCATGATTTCATCTGCAAGTGCTTGTTCCCAGTAAGACCCCGGATGGCTGCCATCATCCGCACTGTCAAAACTCCCGGCATCACCGCAGGAAGCAAGCAGTGACCCATCATCGGCAAAGACCAAGCTACCCAAGCCATGGGAGGGCATGAGAATGGAAAATCCATCAGAAGGCGAAGCACCAAGTAAAACCAATCGGCTGTCCGGAATGATTGTCGTGAAGTCTGTCGCCGGGTCTGCCGTGTAGCGCGTAATCCTGCCGATGGTCGCCTGTCCGGTGATGGTCACATTTGGGTCGTAGTCGGGCGTCCCGGCAGTCAGCAAATGGTGGCGATCAACGGCGTAGAGCAGGTAAATGTGGCCATTCTGCAGAAAACCAGGATCGAGGGCAAATCCGAGCAGCCCGTGATCCCACCAGTCAAGGACCTCGTCCGAAATATCAATCAAGGGTTCCGACAGACGGTTGCCGAGATTATCAACAATAAAGACTTTCCCGCTTTTTTCCCAAACATAAGCTCTCCCGTTTTCATCGAAAACAAGGCCTACCGGAAAACTCCAAACACCCCCAAAAGCTTCGTCTGTAAAATTGTCGGGATAGGTGACCTGGGCAAAAACCGGTCGGTGAAAAGCAGTCAGCACCCCAAGCACACCACAAAACAACAATCTGATCATATCACAGCAAATTAATCAGTTTGCTGCAAACATAAGGAACGCTGCCACAAATTACACCCCTATCACCTCATAGATGAAGCAGGATGTCAAGACCAAATCATTTTTTCTGCAACCGGTACTCCCTGACACAACCCGGGCCCGGACTGAGCTGCCCTTCCATAATCATCTGGCCATCAGATGGTACAAAAACTGAAAACACATCGTATATGAATCATCCGAGAGGGTCATTGTGAATTCCTCACAGACAGGATCATTGTCATAACAAAGAATGAGCATATCGCCTTCCAGAGTGTACTCGCCGAATACATCAAATTCAATGATGGTTTCCTTTGTCCCATCGGGCAAAACACCCTCAATCAGCACATAGCTCTCGAAGCGGCCATCGTCGAAATACTCGTGGGTCGTCGTGTAACATGTCAGGCTGCTGTCTACAAGTACACAGTTTGAATCACTGTAATCATTTTTAAAATTTTTCTCCGGATCCACACAATCCGTAAGTGAGGTGTAAGTCACCAGCCATTTACCGGTCAGTATTGGGTCTTCGTCTTTCGTACAGGCTGTCAAGGCGAGTACAAGAATGACAAAAAGGGAACAAAGCGTAAAAGGAGATCTGTTGTTATCCATAGTGAGAGTATTTATCGCAAACCAATTCCTGAGCGTTTTCTTGAGGTCAAAATCCTATCTTTGACTTTGTTCATAAATGTGTGCCTTGCAAATATTTGCCATTTGATGCGGAAATCGGCTCCCAGATTTACAATGGTACTCTCAGTTTCACAAATTTCAGAAAGGATATCTGGTTCGAAGCCCTCGTCTCAACTGGAGAAAGGGCTGGATTCATAATTTTTCACTCAGCATACCCACTTGCCACAGGAATTCCACAGACTGCCAATCGCTCTCCCACCAGCTTTTTCCCGCCGGATGAGGGATGCTCTGGGATCTTCTTATGCAGATTTTCACTATCACATCACCGAGTCTGAGCCTGTGGTCAGTATCAGATTCAACCCCTCAAAATCATTTCAAAACCATGCTTTTGATGAGGTGATACCATGGCATCCTGACGGCAGATATCTTCCAGAACGACCTGTTTTTGCCCTTGACCCTATGTGGCATGCAGGCGCTTATTACGTGCAGGAAGCGTCCAGCATGCTTGTTGCGGAAGCATTCAGGCAGGTAATTCCCGGCCAACACCCCCTAAAGGTTCTAGATTTGTGCGCGGCACCAGGGGGCAAGACAACGCTCCTTTTGGATTTGCTTCCATCTGGAAGTGCCCTGGTGAGCAATGAAGTCATCAAACCTCGCTTCAGCATTTTGGAGGAAAACATCTGGCGCTGGGGCAATCCGGGTATCATCCTGACACGACAGGACCCTGCTGCATTTGAGCCATTTTCGGGGTATTTTGATGTGGTGCTGGTTGATGCCCCGTGCTCAGGAGAAGGCCTATTCCGCAAGGATCCATCCAGCATGGAGCATTGGTCGGAAGACCATGTGAATTTTTGTGCAGACCGGCAAAAACGGATTTTATCGGCTGCTACTTCTCTTCTCGCACCAGGGGGAGTGCTGCTCTACAGTACCTGTACATTCAGCAAATCAGAAAATATCGATAACGCAGAATGGATTCGCAAACAGTCGTCTCTGGAATCATTAGAACTCTCAATTCCTTCGGATTGGGGCGTGCAGACCGTGCATCAAAATGGCACATTCGGATACCAATGCTACCCCCACCTTGTGCGAGGTGAAGGATTTTTCCTCGCATGCCTAAAAAACCAGAAAGATGCCGTGGCGTGGAAAGCCCCTCGCTCAAAGGGGGAGAGAATGAATTCATTGCCAAAAAACCTATCTGATGTATTCAGACCGTGGCTTCACGCACCTGATGACCTTTTCCTCCATGAAGGATTCAGAGGCGACATTCGTGCCTTTCCTCGCGGAATGACAGACGTTGTACGTGATTTTCAGATCTCAGGTGCTTTGTTCCGAAGTGGTCTCCCAATCGGGCAGTTGAAGGGAAGGGATGTCATCCCCTCAGCAGGACTGGCCCTGAGTCCAACGCTCCGGTCAGAAAAGATTCCAACTGTAGCGCTCTCTCGTGAGGACGCGCTCACGGTCTTGAGAAAAGAAGCTTCCAATCCGACCATTTTTCCAAAAGGCTGGTCTCTGGCTACTTTTGAAAATCAAGGACTCGCCTGGATGAAGGGACTTGGTAACAGAGTAAATAATGGATACCCGAAGGCATGGCGCCTGAGGAAATAAAGTAATCAAAAATGTGAGCTCAAATTCACAAATCACCCCAGAATCATCAATGCCTCCGTCTGGCAGTTTGGGAGGATGGAAGAATTGCCAAATTTACAGAGGTCTGTTTCCAAAATTCAGCAGAAACAGATACCTTTCCGAGCAACTCCAAACACCACCACCTAATCTGCACACGAAATGACCAAGACTTTTACACTTTTGCTTGCGAGCATCCTAATGCCATTCTCAATCTTTGCTCAAGAATCAGGCAAAGGACTGGATCAGTACATAGACGAAGCCTTCAAACCAGTTGCCGAGGCAATCGGAAGTGTTATATTCTATTCTGTGACAGTTGCTGAGAATGTCGAATTGCCTATTGTCGTGGTCTATCTGATTTTGGCTGCCATCATATTTACTGTCTATTTCAAATTCATCAACATCAGGGGCTTTCGTATTGCTGTGAATACCGTCCGCGGCAAATATGATAACATCGATCACCACGATCTCTTTGAAACTGATCAGTTGAACATCCATGACGGAGACAACCCAGACACCATAAAGGTGGAGGGCGACGAAGGAGAGGTCTCCCACTTCCAGGCTTTGACTGCTGCCTTGTCAGGAACAGTAGGGTTGGGAAATATCGCCGGAGTGGCAGTCGCCATTTCTTTGGGCGGGCCAGGGGCTACATTTTGGATGATTGTAGCTGGGCTCATCGGTATGTCCTCAAAGTTTGTAGAATGTACCCTGGGTGTGAAATATAGGGATATCGGGGTCGATGGCACAGTCTATGGCGGACCGATGTACTATCTCAAGAAAGGGTTGAGTGAGAAAGGACTGGCTGGTCTAGGGAAGTTTTTTGCCATCTTTTTTGCCATCATGTGTATTGGTGGATCTTTTGGCGGAGGCAATATGTTTCAGGCCAATCAGGCAGCTCAACAATTCAATAATCTGCTGGGCGCTGAGGGAGGATCGGCAGGCGTAGTGTTTGGGGTGGTGATGGCCGTTTTCGTGGGCATGGTCATCATAGGCGGCATCAAACGGATTGGGGCTGTGACAGAGCGTGTGGTTCCTTTTATGGTGGGTATCTATGTGGTTGCAGCTGTCATTATTCTGCTTGTCAATCTGACTCACATTCCATGGGCTTTCGGACAAATTTTTGCTGGGGCATTCTCTCCTGAGGGAATTACCGGAGGAATAGTCGGTGTCCTGATACAAGGATTCCGCCGCGCTGCCTTCTCCAATGAGGCCGGCATCGGTTCAGCTGCCATTGCCCACTCTGCAGTACGTACCAAATACGCTGCCAGTGAAGGGATTGTGGCACTATTAGAGCCGTTTATCGATACAGTCATCGTGTGTACAATGACTGCTCTGGTAATCATCGTGACAAACAGCGATGGCGCAATTATGACGTATGGCATGGCCACTCCAGACGGTGTCACAGCAACCTCAACTGCCTTTGAGACAGTTATTCCGTGGTTTCCTTATATTCTTACCATCGCCGTCATCCTCTTTGCCTTTTCAACCATGCTCTCTTGGTCATACTACGGGCTTCAATCCTGGCTTTTCCTTTTCGGCAGGAATCCAATTGCAGACTACTCTTACAAGATTATTTTCTGCCTGATGATTATCGTGGGGGCGGCCTCCAGCCTCGGCTCTGTCATCGATTTCTCAGATGCCATGATCTTCGCAATGAGTATTCCGAATATCATCGGATTGCTCATTCTGATGCCCCGGGTGAAAGAAGAATTGAAACGGTATGTCGATAAAATAAAAGCGATTGAGCGCTGATAATTCCCAGGGATTGAAGGAAGAATTCCCTTATTTCTTCTTCTTTTTCTCCTCCTGAATCTTTTGTTGCTCTTTCAAGGCTTTCTCCAGACGAGCTTGAAACCCTCCTTTCTTCTTAGGCTTTGCCTTATTTGCTTCGAGTTTGGCCTGTATTTTTTTCTGGTCTATGATGTAGTTTTTGGTGACCAGCGTCTGCCCGATGTTTATCACGTTGCTGAAGCAGAGGTAGGCTGTCAGACCAGAGGCAAAATTATTGAAGAAAAATAAGAAGAAGACCGGCATGAGAAATTGCATGTACTTCGCCATAGGATTGCTGGAGAAATCCATGTACTGAGAATTATAATATGTGTAGATGAGCGTGGTAATCACCCAGATAAGGGTAAACAGGCTCACATGGGCCCCATAAAAGGGAATGTCAAATGGCAGTTGAAGAAACTCGTCGTAACTCGACAGGTCAGTCGCCCAAAGGAAGCCGGCTTGTCGGAATTCGATGGAAGCTGGAAAAAACCGGTAGAGGGCAAACCATATCGGCATTTGCAAAACCACCGGAAAACACCCGCCAAGGGGATTCACGCCAAACTCCCGGTACATTTTCATCGTTTCCATCTGTTGCTTTTGCTGATCCTCCTTGAACTTATCCTTCAGCTTTGCGAGCTGAGGCTTTAGGGCAGCCATTTTAGACTGGGAGTAGAGCATTTTATAGGTCAAGGGAAAGACAAAAATCTTGACAATCAGTGTCAAAGCAAGGATGACGAGTCCCTGATTGGTAATAAACCCGGACAGGAAGCTGAAAATAGGCCTGATGACCCAGCGGTTGATGGTTCCGAAAAAACTCCAGCCGAAAGGTATGATATCTTCCAGGCGCTGCCCATAGGCTGCCAGAGGTTTGAATTCGTTGGGCCCGATATACATTTTCATCGCAAAGCTCCCCTGAGTCAAGGGAATCCTTACGTCGCTGACCAGTTTTTTGAGATCCCCGCTGTTTTCAGGCACACCGATGGTCTGCAATATGCCCTGACCAAAAGAAGTTTCGGCAATGAGGGAGGTATTGAAAAACTGGTTGGCATTTGATATCCACTTCAGGGGTTTATTGATATTCTCGGTGTCATCACTTTGGCATGCGCAGTAATCGACGCCCTCATCAGCTGCCTTGAAGTAAACAGTTGAATACATTCGCTCATATGACTCATTTTTCTCGAGGGGACTGAGAAAGTTGACCCAGTGTAAATT
>CAZMSQ010000011.1:49357-54725 GCA_964569025.1 uncultured Saprospiraceae bacterium
GTTGGCTGGTTAAACTGGGACCACAGCACAAAAAGCCCAACCATTAATATCAGTCCGATGATCGTATTTCTATCCATTCCCTGTGTAAGATTCTTTTGGTAAGGCTCAAATGTACAACTTCTCCCCTTTTTCTTCCCACCCGACCACTGGATTGTAGGAACGATCACAATCCAGCGCCTGAAAGCGTGCACGTAGCTTCAGTCCTTGCTCATTGGCATACTCTTTCCAAATTGGCTTCCGGACGTCAAATCGAAAGGATTACTCTCAAAAATTGTTTGCATTCTTCAACAACCTCTCTCCATTTCTGTTAGGGCCGAAATTCTATCCTGAACTTTTCACAAAACTATCAACCATGAGAAAAGGCTTACTTTTCGCAATTCTGGGCCTGTTTATGGCTCATCTTGTCATTGCGCAGTCTGCGCGTGTGCAAGTCATTCATAACTCTCCGACACCGGGCACTGAAACCGGGCCGGCAGTTGACATTTACCTGAACGGCATTCTGTTGCCGCCTCTCACGGGTGTTGAATTCCGCCAGGCCACCGCTTTTCTCGACGCCCCGATCGGAATTTCAATCGATGTGGGCATCGCCCCTGCTGGCAGCAACAGTGTTGATGACACCCTGGCAAGCTTTGCGCTGCCACCCCTTGCTGACGGTGAGGCCTACACGGTAGTAGCTGCGGGAGTCCTCGGAGACCCCAACACACCCTTCAATTTGTTCGTCAATGGTGGAGCCCGTGAGACCGCCTCTGACCCAACGAAGGTCGACTTTACCGTCTTCCACGGCTCCCCTGACGCCCCAGCAGTGGATGTCGATGCGCGCTTTGTTGGTACGCTGTTGGAAGATCTGGCATTTGGCTCTTTCGCTCCCGGGTATCTCAGTGTAGATCCGGCGCTCTATTACATCGATGTACGCGCGGCAGGGTCACCTGATATTGTACAGACCTATGCAGCAGATCTCAGTGGTCTGCAAGGTGGTGCAGCTACTGTCTTCGCATCCGGTCTGCTTGGAGATACCCCCGGGTTCGGGCTCTATGCCGCTCTTCCTGATGGCACTGTCATCGCGCTGCCTGCCTCTCCAGTAGCCCGCCTCCAGGTCATTCACAACTCACCGGAACCAACTGTCGATGTGTACGCAAACGGAGATCTGCTCATTGATAATTTTGCGTTCCGCACTGCTACTGAATTCATCACCGTGCCTGCCGAGGTTGACATCATCCTTGACATCGCACCCGAGACCAGCACATCAGCAGATGATGCCATCGCTTCATTTACAGTGAATTTGGAAAATGCGAAGACTTACACAGTCTTCGCTCATGGCGTGGTAGGTGATCCTGTCAGGCCATTCACTCTCGCTATCAATGACAATGCCCGCGAGCAGGCCAATGCCCCGGACCAGGTTGACATCAATGCATTCCATGGGTCTCCTGATGCCCCGGCAGTAGACGTCGATGCAAAAGGTGCCGGTAATATTATCGCGAACCTCGAATACGGTACATTCTCGGCTGATTACATCAATTTACCAGCTGATTTCTATTACCTCGATCTACGCCCAGCGGGCAATCCGCTGGTTGTGGCCACCATCGCGGCAGACCTGACTGGACTTGCCGGTCAGTCCGCCACTGTATTTGCCTCCGGGTTTCTCTTGTCCACGCCGGGATTCGGTGTCTTCGCTGCCCTGGCAGATGGTACTGTGGTAGAGCTGCCTGCAGTCCAGCTGGCCCGCGTTCAAGTCATTCACAACTCCCCAGAACCGGTTGTCGATGTCTATGCCAATGGAGATTTGCTCATCGACGACTTCGAATTCCGCACAGCCACCCCATTTCTTGACATCCCCGCTGAGGTCGATATCGAACTGGCTGTCGCGCCAGGCAACAGCACCTCGGCCAATGATGCCATTGCCACCTTCCCAATCAATCTGACTGCCGGTGAGACGTATACTGTCATGGCGGCGGGTGTCCTCGGAAATCCCGATGCACCTTTTAACCTGTTTATCAACGAAGGGGCCGTCGAGGCAAGCTCTGATCCGGACTTTGTAGATTTCAATGTGTTTCATGGCTCACCGGATGCACCGGGAGTTGATGTGGATGCACGTCTGATTGGCACCCTCATCGAGGGGCTAGAGTTTGGCAATTTCACCAACGGATATTTGTCAGTGCCTGCAGATTTGTATTTCCTTGATGTCCGCCCTGCCGGATTGCCCCTGATCGTCCAAACGTTTGCTGCTGACCTGACCCAGCTTGGCGGTGGCGCAGCCACTGTGTTTGCTTCTGGCCTCTTGACCGGAGATCCGTCTTTCGGCGTTTTTGCAGCCCTCCCTGACGGTACGGTTGTAGAATTCCCGGCTGCTCCTGTAGCCCGCACGCAGTTTATCCACAACTCGCCCGAGCCCACCGTTGATGTCTACATCAATGGCGATCTGGCAGTCGACAATTTCGGCTTCCGCACAGCCACGCCATTCCTCTATCTGCCTGCCGGCGTTGACTTGGATGTGGCTGTAGCCCCTGAGAACAGTACTTCCGCCAACGACGCCATCGCGAATTTCTCAGTCAATTTTGACAACGGAAAAACATACACCGTAATGGCAGGCGGCATCGTCGGAGACCCCGACAATCCATTTACACTTTACGTCAATGACGCAGCCAGAGAGTTTGCCTCGAATCCCGATTTGTTTGAGTTTAATGTGGCGCACGGATCTCCTGACGCACCTGCTGTTGATGTGGTAGAACGCTTTGCTGGAAGTTTGTTTGAGAATGTCGCTTTTGGAGATTTCACTGACTATATCGGTGTGACACCAGACTTGTATTTCATCGACATCAAGCCTGCTGGCTCTTCTGATATTGTCCAAACCTATCTGGCGCCTCTTGGAGGTCTGGACGGTTTTGCGGGTACAGTCTTCGCTTCAGGCCTTCTTGGCGGAGATCCTGGATTTGGACTCTTCGTGGCCTTCCCTGATGGCCAGGTTGGTGAGTTGCCAGCTCAGGCAATTGCAATTGCACAAGTCGTACACAACTCACCTGAGCCGACTGTCGATGTATATATCAACGACGATCTGCCAGGTGTGCTCGATAATTTCGAATTCAGGACTGCCACTCCTTTCCTGATTCTTCCAGCAGAAACGCCACTGACAGTTTCTGTTGCGCCCGAAAACAGTACCTCTCCAGCTTCCGCTATTTTCTCAACAGCTGTGACGCTTGATAATGGCGGCCAATACATGATTATGGCTTCCGGTGTGGTTGGAGATCCAACAACACCATTCGATCTGTTTGTCAACCCAACTGCAAGAATAGAGGGAACTTCCGCTACAGATGTTGATTTTAATATCTTCCATGGATCTCCGGATGCACCTGCAGTTGACGTCGTTGCGAATGGCTCGAGCACTCTTGCTGAAGACCTCGCTTTTGGTCAGTACAGCGACTACGTCAGCGTACCGGGTCAAACCTATTTCATAGATATCCTTCCGGCCGGCAGCTCTGATATTGTAGAAACGTATGTGGCAGACCTAACCGGACTCGAGGGATTTGCATTCAATGTGATGGCTTCCGGCAACCTCGGCGGCTCACCCGATTTCGGGCTTTATGTTGTATTCCCATCCGGTGCCGTCATCCCGCTGCCAACTGCCAGCCTTGCAACGGCGCAAATCATCCACAATTCACCAGAACCAACCGTTGATATTTATGTCAACGACATTCTGGCCGCAGATGACCTTGCATTCCGGGAGGCGACCGGCTACGGAGAACTTCCAGCCGGAGAGCCTATTGAAATCGCCATTGCTCCCGAAAACAGCACCTCGTCAGCTGATGCCATTGCTACGTTTAATGTAGAATTGGAAGACGGCAACACCTACACCATCATCGCCGGTGGCGTGGTAGGGAGTCCGACCACTCCTTTTAATCTCTACGTCTTCGACGGAGCCCGTGAAAGTGCAGCCGCAACAGACCAGGTTGACCTGAATTTCTTCCACGGCTCTCCTGATGCACCGGGCGTAGATGTCCTCGTACAAGGTGGGGGAACGTTGGTCGATGACCTGACGTTTGGAAATTATACAGGCTACTCAAGCGTACCTGCAGACCAGTACAACCTCGACCTGACGCCTGCGGCAGACAACAGCACCATTTTGGCTACCGTTTCAGCACCGCTGACTGACTTCCAAGGCCAGTCGCTCACTGTGTTTGCTTCCGGATTTTTCCTGCTCGGCGAGCCAACCATCGAATTTTGGGTCGCCCAAGCAGATGGCACCACATTCCCACTGGAATTTGTTGTCGCCAATAGCGATATCGATGTCCGAGTCAGCTCAATGAGCCTGTATCCAAATCCAGCCGTCTCAACAACGACGCTCGATTTGACCCTCTCTGATGAAATCAGTGCCTCGCGCCTCTTCATCACAAATTCCACTGGTCAAATCATTTCGACCCGCGAATTGAACGGCCTCCAATCAGGTACCACGAATATCCCACTGGATGTATCCGGCGCTCCTGCCGGTCAGTATTTCGTGACCCTTCTGACTGACAGAGGTTTGGTAACCAAGCAACTGACAATAGTTCGATAAATTATTCTAACCGATGTTCAAAATCCCCCATTCGATTCTCGGATGGGGGATTTTTTGTCCTGCACCTGAAAATTTCCTCTTCACCCAACCAGTCCAAATCCCATCAAGCCTGCCGAATATTTCAAACCTCATCCAAATTTCCCAGAATCAACGATGCAATCAATTCTCCTTGAAGCGTATACACAGACAATTTACCAAATTGACACCCCATTCTTCCAACTGCGGATTGGCCAATCCTATCCTGATTGGGATCGCTGGCTCCAATCCAACGGCTATACAGAATGGAGTATCATCACTGCATGGAATCCCCACTCCAACCTTGCCTCCGCATCCGAAAACCACACACAACAATCTGAACTCCGTCACCATCTCGAGTCCCACCAAATCCCATTCCTTTCCGGCCTCAACATTGACCCCAAGGGCTTGTGGCCAGATGAGCCCACCTTCATCATCCTCAACCAGCCCCAACCCTGGTCCGAGCAACGCGCCCGCGCCTTCGGCCAGCTCGCCTTCGTCCACGGCCGCCTCCACCACCCCGCCACCCTGGTCGGACCGCTATAGCCGTCCGACCGGGTCAGGAAAAAAAGCGAACCCGGAGCAGAAATCATTGTTTACAGCCAGGATTTGATGATAGAATAACAGAAATAAGGAAGCAATGGCATATACAAGCATGATGGACTGTATCCGCGATTTGGAGCGGCACGGGAAACTGGTGAGGGTGAAGGAAGAGGTGGACCCTAATCTAGAGATGGCGGAAGTTCATAAGAGGATTTATGACCAGCAGGGGCCGGCGCTTTTTTTTGAGCGGGTGAAGGGGAGTCC
>CAZMSQ010000011.1:54825-72306 GCA_964569025.1 uncultured Saprospiraceae bacterium
GGATTTATGACCAGCAGGGGCCGGCGCTTTTTTTTGAGCGGGTGAAGGGGAGTCCTTTTCCAGCGGTTTCGAATATTTACGGCACCATCGAGCGGACAGAATTCGTGTTTCGGCATACCCTTGAGAAGGTCAAAAAGGTGATTGAGCTGAAAGCAGACCCCACAAATCTGATGCGCAGACCCATGCGGTATCTGTCAGCACCGTTTACCGCGTTATCGGCATTGCCGATGAAATCTTGGGGGAAATCTGCGGTCCAATACGGGCGTACAACCATTGATCAGTTACCACAGGTGAAATCGTGGCCGATGGATGGCGGGGCATTTGTGACGCTGCCTCAGGTTTTCACCTTGCCGCCGGGAGAACGAAATATGATGAAAAGCAACCTGGGAATGTACCGGATTCAGCTCAGTGGCAATGAGTATCTCCTAAATAAGGAAATAGGCATGCACTATCAGCTGCACCGGGGCATTGGAGTACACCATACAGCCTATAATACGAGTGATGAGCCCTTCCGGGCCTCAGTCTTTATCGGGGGGCCACCGTCCCATGCCTTTGCAGCAATTATGCCGCTTCCGGAAGGGCTCTCCGAATTGACCTTTGCCGGAATGCTGGCAGGTAGGCGTTTTCGGTATGCGATGGAGAATGGCCATGTGCTTTCAGGAGATGCCGATTTCGTAATTACAGGAACCATCCGAAAAGGTGAGAAAAAACCGGAAGGGCCGTTTGGAGACCACCTTGGGTATTACAGTCTGGAGCATGAATTTCCAGTTATGGATGTAGATGGGGTGTATCACCGCAAAGATGCGGTCTGGCAGTTTACTGTTGTAGGAAGGCCGCCCCAGGAAGATTCGAGTTTCGGATATTTGATACACGAATTGGTGGAGGAGTTGACCCCCGGAGAATTCCCGGGTATCCGTGAGGTCAATGCCGTTGATGCCGCGGGTGTGCACCCGCTCTTGCTGGCAGTTGGCAGTGAGCGGTATATGCCTTTCCGCGAGCGCAAACCGGAGGAAATCCTCACACAGGCCAACCATCTGCTCGGGAAAGGGCAGACAACTCTGGCCAAATATCTGGTGATTGCAGATGGGAATGAAGATCCAAAACTGAACTGCCACGACATCCCGGCGTTTTTTGACCACGTACTGAGACGAATCGACTGGAGGCGGGATTTGCACTTTCAAACCATGACCACCATCGATACCCTTGATTATTCGGGGAGCGGATGGAATGCAGGGTCAAAAGTAGTAATGGCTTGTTGCAGCGACCCGATCCGCTCACTGGCCGACTCCCTGCCGAACGACTTCAGACTGCCAGATAGCATGCGAGAGCCACAGTTCTGGAGACCTGGAGTGCTGATCATACAGGCACAGCCGTTTAAGGATCAGCAGGATGCCATTCAGGAAATCGATGCTTTAAGTGCATTGGTCAAAGAGAAAGACTTCTCAGAAATTCCACTGATTGTGGTCGCTGATGACAGCGCATTCACGGCAGCTACGGAAAACAACTTCCTCTGGGTCACCTTCACTCGTTCCAACCCTTCTCATGATATTTACGGAGTTGGAGCCACTGTAAATTACAAACATTGGGGGTGCACAGGACCACTTATTATCGATGCCCGCATTAAGCCTCACCACGCTCCTGTGCTTGAGAGCGACCCCGCAGCATCAGTTCGCGCAGATCGTATCTTCGCCAAAGGTGGTTCACTCTCCCAATTCGGCTAACGCTCCGAACAGTTTCCCCTTTTCGGGGTCTTGGAATATTCAATATCTTTGCTTCCCGGATAAGAATCCGCGTACATTTTCAAATTCAGCAATCAATACCATGTTTGACAATCTCAGCGAACGGTTGGAAGGAGCGCTCAAAACGCTCAAAGGAGAAAGCAAACTTACCGAGCTTAATATCGCCCAGTCGGTCAAAGAAATCCGCAGGGCCCTCGTTTCAGCCGATGTCAATTATAAGATAGCCAAAGAGTTTACCGATAAGATTAAGGATGAAGCACTAGGCACCCAAAATGTGCTGAAGTCGGTAAAGCCAGGTGAGTTGATGGTAAAAATCGTGCAGGACGAACTCGCCAGCCTCATGGGCGGTGAGGCGGCTGACTTCTCCATCAAAGGCTCCCCGGCTGTCATTCTGATTGCCGGCCTGCAGGGTTCAGGAAAGACAACATTTTCCGGAAAGCTGGCCAATTTCTTGAAAACCAAAAAGAAGAAAAAACCCCTCCTCGTTGCCTGTGATGTTTATCGTCCCGCAGCCATTAATCAGCTGACGGTTATCGGCGAGCAAATCAAAGTGCCGGTCTATAGAGAAGAGGAGAATAAGAATCCAGTACAGATTGCCACAAACGCCCTGATGCACGCAAAGCAGCACGGGTTTGACATTCTCATCATCGATACAGCAGGCCGTCTTGCTGTTGATGAGGAAATGATGAATGAAATCGCCTCAATCAAAAACACCATCACGCCGGATGAGACCCTGTTTGTGGTAGACTCCATGACCGGACAGGATGCTGTCAATACCGCAGAAGCATTCAACGACCGGATTGACTATGACGGGGTGGTGCTCACGAAACTCGATGGCGATACCCGGGGTGGTGCAGCCCTGTCAATCAAGTATACCGTTGGCAAACCCATCAAATTTGTTTCCACTGGTGAGCAGATGGAGACCATTGATGTCTTTCACCCGGAGCGAATGGCCCAGCGCATCCTCGGTATGGGCGACATCGTTTCATTTGTTGAAAAAGCACAAGAGCAGTTTGACGAAAAAGAAGCCAAGCGCCTCGAGCGCAAAATCAAGAAAAACAAATTTGACTTCAACGATTTTCTCAGCCAGCTCAACCAGATTCGCAAAATGGGCGACATCAAAAGTTTGATGGGAATGATTCCCGGCATGAACAAACTGACGCGCAATCTGGATATTGATGACAAGGCATTTGGAAAGGTTGAATCCATTATCTATTCAATGACTCCGGATGAACGAGCCAACCCTGAGCTCATCAATCCAAGCCGAAAGAAACGCATCGCTTCTGGTTGTGGCCGTGATATGATGGAAGTCAATCAATTTCTCAAACAATTTGAGGAAATGCGGAAAATGATGCACCGCCTCAGTACCGGCAAGGGAATCCCAGGAATGCCGGGGATGAGTGCGCCCGTTGCAGCAGGAGCAGGAGGACCTCGGCGGGCTACAAAGCGTCGCAACCCGGGCAAACGAAAGAAACGGTAAACAAGACGACATCACCGTTCCTGTTTTTTCCGCTATATTTGGCGCTTTGATGACTGGCTGAAATCACTCTGAAATCCATTTGGAGCCTCGATTCCGCCAGGAAATAACCATATCTCCATGCATCATCGCGGATTCTTTCTCCTCCTTGCCATCCTTTTGTCCTTTACAGCCTCTGCTCAGGAAGGCATCATACGGGGTAACGTATTCGACGATGCTTCCGGAGAGCCGGTTATGTTCGCAACCGTGCGGCTACTGGGTACAAACACAGGTACCACCACCAACGAAGAAGGCTTTTTTTCCCTCCTTGAAGTTGCACCGGGTAATTATACGGTTGTGGTGAGTTTCATTGGATATGACAGCGTTGCCACCCAGGCCACCGTCAAACCAGGGGAAGTGGTCTACCTCAGAATGACCATGAAAGAGGCCGGTGTCAATCTCGGTGTGGTCGACGTGACCGGCACCCGAGAACAAGCTCGCACAGAGGTGCAAGTGTCCAAGGTGCGCGTTACCCCCAAACGCATCAATGCCATGCCCTCCGTCGGAGGCCAGCCAGATCTGGCTCAATACCTGCCAGTACTCCCCGGAGTCATTTTCACAGGCGACCAGGGCGGACAGCTTTACATCCGTGGAGGCTCTCCGGATCAAAACAGGGTCCTCCTTGATGGAATGACCATATTCAACCCGTTCCACTCCATCGGATTTTTCTCAGTCTTCGAGACCGAAACCATCAGAAGTATTGACGTATTCACCGGCGGATTCTCTGCGGAATACGGCGGGAGAGTGTCAGCGGTACTGGACATCAAAACCCGGGAAGGAAACAAAAAACGCCTTTCTGGAGTGGCCTCGATTAACCCCTTTCAGGGCAAACTCCTGCTGGAAGGTCCTATTGTGCCACTGAAGGAAGACGGTCAAGGAGGCAGCCTCTCGTTTATCCTGACCGGAAAAACCTCCATCATTCAGGAGACCTCAAAATCCCTCTATCGCTATGCCTCTGATACATCCTTTTTCAATCTCGGCATTGACAGGCTGCCAGAAGAAGAGCGTCCCGAGCGGGCCACACCCGAAGAAGTCGGACTCCCCTTTTCATTTACCGACCTCTATGGCAAAATCAGCCTCGTCGCAGGAAATGGCAGCAAGCTGAACCTCTTCGGGTTCAATTTTAATGACCGTGTCCAATACCCACAGCTCGGACTCGACTGGGACTCATATGGCCTGGGCTTTAATTTTGCAGTCTTGCCTCCCAATACCAATCTGGCCGCAGATGGCACCTTCGCATTCTCAGATTATGAGGTGGTCCTGAACCGCGCCAACGAGGGTCCCCGCCGCAGCCGCGTGAGCGGGTTTAATCTGCTCATGAACTTTACCAACTTCCACAAACGCGGTGAGGTCAGATACGGTGTTGAATTCAACGGAATCCGCACAGAGCTTGAATTCCGCAATTTCAGGGGTATCACATTTGAATTCAACCAGAACACCACCGAAATTGCCCCATATGCCAAGTATCGTGGTAAATTCGGAAATCTGGTTATTGAGCCCAGTGTACGTGCTCATTTCTATGCCTCACTCGGCGATTTGTCTATCGAGCCCCGTCTCGGCATGAAATACAATGCCACCCCCTGGCTGCGCTTCAAACTGGCCACAGGGCTCTTCTCCCAAAACCTCATCAGCACCGTCAGCGACCTCGATCTGGTGAATCTGTTTGTTGGATTTATCGCTGATCCCAACCAAACTTTCAATAAGCCAGCCTCCTCCGAGCGAACCGATCACCGATTGCAAAAATCAGTTCACCTGATCACCGGCATGGAAGTCGACCTGACGCCACAGCTTACCCTGAACGTCGAACCTTACATCAAGCATTTCCCCCAACTCATCACCATCAATCGCAATAAATCAAACGACCGGGATTCTGATTTCGCCACCGAAACCGGCCAGGCCATGGGTCTCGACGTGTCCCTGAAATATGAAACCCGAGAGTGGTACTTCTGGTGGGCCTACTCTCTGGGGAAAGTGACCCGCGATGATGGTTTCGAAGAATACCCGCCGATTTTCGACCGCAGACACAACACCAATATTTTGGTCACCCGCACCTTCGGCAAAGATCTCAATTGGGAGGTCAGCGGCCGATGGAACTATGGTACCGGATTCCCTTTCACCCAGATTCAAGGCTTCAGTTCCATTTTCCTCTTTAACGAGGGGCTTTCAAGTGACCCACTGACAGAAAACCCGGATCTGTATATTATTCCTTCTCAAACCCGCAACGGCGGACGACTACCGGTTTACAGCAGACTGGACTTTTCTCTGAAATACACCCACCAGTTTTCAAAAAATGTCAAACTTGAAACAGTGGCCAGCGTCACCAATGCCATGAACCGCGACAATATTTTCTTTTTCGTAGTCGAGGAAAACCAGCGCATCGATCAACTGCCCATTCTGCCGAGCCTCGGGCTCACACTGAGCTGGTAGCAGGGATTATTCACCCACATACACCCTCAGCACATATGAAACATATCATTCTCACTACCCTCCTCTCTCTTTCATTGATGGCAGTCACAGCCCAACAAACCGGACTGCCAAGATACCTGACCGGGGACGAACGTGCCACTCTCTCTGTTTCGGGGTATGTGCACCCAGAGCTTCCCTCCGGCACAGCCGACATCACGACCATCCCACCTGACCAACCAATCAGAAGTATGGCCGAATGGGAAGAGATGGAGGCCATTGTGGTGACCTGGACCCAATACCGAAGCGTCCTCGCAAAAATAATCGAGGCGGCACAAGAAGAATGCCGCGTTATCGTAGTGGCAACAAGTGCTGGAGCTGCACAGGCCCAACTGCAAAACACCTACGGAGTCACTCCCAACTCAAACGTCGAATTCGTCAGCGCTCCGTTTAACTCAATATGGGTCAGGGACTACGGACCCAATACCGCCTATCTCAATGACGTGGACTCTCTCGTGCTGGTCGACTGGATTTATAACCGAAACCGCCCCGCCGATGATGCCATGGCTGTCGACCTTGCCGAATATCTGGATCTGCCGCTCCTTTCTATGACACAGGCGCCTTTTGACCTTGTGAATACAGGAGGGAATTTCATGTCTGACGGCATGGGCACAGGCTTTTCATCAAAATTGGTGCTGGAGGAGAATCTTGCCGGAAACCCATGGGATGCATCCCCGAAAGATGAGTCAGGAGTTGCGGCAGCCATGGATACTTTTATGGGTATCGATCCCTATGTGCTGATGGAAAAACTTCCGTACGATGGCATTCACCACATCGATATGCACATGAAGCTGCTTGATGAAGAAACACTGCTGGTGGGTAAATTCCCAGAGAATATCTCTGATGGGCCACAGATAGAAGCAAATATCCAATACGTCATTAATCAATTTCAGAGTGCCTGGGGAAAGCCCTTTCGGGTGGTCCGCATCCCGCAACCTCCCTGCGGCAACGGGCTTTATCCGCCGGCTTGCAGCAACCCCTACGAATACCGAACCTACGTAAATTCGCTCATTGTCAACGGCTCTGTGTTGGTCCCCGTATACGGTACCCCACTCGATGATGAAGCGCTCGCCATCTGGCAGCAACACATGCCAGGCTATCAGATTATCGGTATCAACTGCAGCTCCATCATCAATGCTGGCGGAGCAATTCACTGCATCACCAAAGAGATCGGCGTGGCTGAGCCACTGCGCATCGCCACATCCCGAATCGATACATCCTGCGCCGGCGAGGTCGTGCCGGTTCAAGCAATTATCCAGCATAAAAGCGGCATCACCGAAGCCACCCTCTCCTACTCCACCGATCCGTCCGGAGGCAGCTACACTACTATTCCTCTCACGCAACTTCAAGACAGCCTCTACACAGCTGAATTGCCGGCTTTCGCCGCCGGGCAGTCCGTCTCCTACTTTCTCTCTGCTACCGCCTCCTCTGGAAAGACCATCAACCGACCACTAATGGCCCCGGAAGGTGCTTGGACCTGGCAGGTAGGAGGGTGCAGCGTAACCTCGACCACTTCTTTGATGGCTCCTCCCGCAATTACCTTCCACGACATCTATCCGAACCCTGCTCGTGCCATTACCGCCATTCCGGTCAGCACCGATCGCACCATCGATATCCGACTGGAAATAAATGACTTAACAGGAGCCCATGTCCAGTCAATTTACAGAGGACCACTCCCTGCCGGAAAAAAACACTTTTTCGTGAATGCCAGTACCATACCGGCCGGCCTCTATGCAGCCGTATTGCACACACCCTATGGAACCTTTACGCAAAAAATGGTTGTTCAACATTAAACGGTACCTCCTCTTTATGAAGAAGAGACCATGTTTGCTCCGGTGCCTGTTGATTCAGACCCTCCTCCCCCTGTCTTTTCTTTGCCATGGGCAATATGCAGAACAAGAAATAGCCATCCCTTGTGCCTCTGACAGTCTCTATGGTACGCTGACGCTTCCGGATTCAATCTCTCATCCCCCTCTCATTCTCCTCATTGCAGGCTCCGGACCCACAGATCGCGATGGCAATAATACACTCGTAGCAGGGAAAAACAACTCCCTGAAAATGCTGGCGTATGATCTTGCCAGTCGGGGGATTGCCTCTTTGCGATACGACAAACGAGGGATCGGAGCCAGCCGAAAAGCGGCCCGGTCACTCAATTCAGATTCAATTGACGAGGCAAGCTTGACTTTTGACGATTTTGTAACAGATGCGTTGAGCTGGGTGGGGTATTTTTCCAAAAGCACCACAACCGGCCCCGTCTTTATAGCCGGACACAGCGAAGGAAGCCTAATCGCCATCCGGACTGCCCGCCTTGTTGAAGACGAAATTTCCGGCATCATTTCCATTGCCGGCCCAGGTCGGTCATTTGACACAATCCTCATCGAGCAGCTATCGGCAGGTGCCCCTTTTTTGGTGCCTGGTGCAAGACAGATTCTGGACAGCATGACCGCTGGCGTGCGGGTCGATACGGTACCTCCAATGCTGAATTCGCTCTTCAGGCCCAGTGTCCAGCCATTTCTGATCAGTCTGTTGAAATATCACCCGGCACAAGAAATCGCCGCCCTTTCCCCGCTCCCAACACTCATCCTTCAGGGTACCCATGATTTGCAAATCACACCAGAAGACGCTCGAGCCTTGTCTGATGCAAGGCCGGATGCGAAAGTCATCGAAATCAGGGGGATGAATCACATCCTCAAATCAGCACCAGCTGAAAGACTGCCTAATTTACTGACCTATTCCCAACCGGATTTGCCACTGGCCCAAGGCCTGGTTGAAGCAATCACGGCCTTTGTCAATGAAACCCTCTCAGCAAAACCAACCAAACCCAAGTGAGAATGGCTCTTGAGCCACCAATGTCAGGATATCGGATTAGGCTGGATCTCCGGCTGACCAGCGCAACAAGGCAGAGCCCCAGGTAAACCCGCTGCCAAATGCAGCAAGACAAACCAGATCTCCATCTTTCACCGCACCTGACTCCCAGGCCTCACACAAAGCAATTGGGACAGAGGCAGCTGTGGTATTCCCATACTTCTGAATATTGTTCCACACCTGACTGTCACTCAGACCCAATCGCTTCTGGACAAACTGGCTGATCCGCAAATTGGCCTGATGGGGCACCAGCATATCAATGTCTGAAGGCTGAAGACCTGTTTTTGTCAGAGCTTCCATAATGACCTCCGGAAATTTCTGCACCGCCATTTTGAAGACAAACTGACCGTCCATATTCGGAAAAAGCTGACCGTGATCCAGCATGTGCTGCGTGACAAACAAACTTCCATGCTCCGCCTCCGGGTATCCAAACTCAACGGGCTCTCCCATTTTGTCAAAATGAACGCCGCTGTGAGAACCCGGATTGATCATGGCCAGCTTTTCAGCATACGTGCCATCTGCGTGAAGGTGGGTTGTGAGAATACTGCCTTGACCCTCAGCAGCTGGTTGCAAGACTACAGCACCGGCACCATCACCGAAAATCACCGTCACATTGCGCCCTTCAGTGCTGAAATCAAGCCCCATCGAATGCATCTCGGCCCCGACAAGCAATACGTTCTTGTACATCCCCGTTTTCACAAACTGATCAGCTACAGAAAGCCCGTACAGAAACCCTGAACACTGATTCCGAATATCAAGGCACCCCACCTCCGTTGACGTCATCCCCAACTCCCGCTGCATCAGTACGCCAGATCCGGGAAAATAGTAATCCGGGCTCAGTGTCGCGAAAATAATGAAGTCGACCTCCTCTTTGCTGATTCCGGCCCGCTCAATAGCCACTGCTGCCGCTTTGGCACCCATGATCGCTGTTGTTTCCTTACGACGCTTCCCATACCTGCGGGACTTGATCCCAGTCCGCTCCTGAATCCACTCATCACTCGTATCCATAAATTTTGTCAAATCATCGTTGGTCACACGATCTTCAGGCAGATATGAACCGATGCCGGCAATTCTGGTAGCTGTCATTGCGTTCTTGTTTTTGTCTTAAGAAAAGACGCGGAACTGCGCCAAACACCTGCAAATTCGCTAATTTTTCCCGCATTGCAAAATAGGAAGGCCCATGCTGCAAACCCCTGAACGCTCAGGTCGCGGCATACCTCATTGGTTTTTATCACTCCACATTCTCCAGCATTCATGGCACTCATCACACATGATGACTTCACAGAACTCCTCACCAGAATCCGGCAGAGAGGACTTACCCACATGCTGGCGAGGCTTCGGCTTACTCACGCCGGCCGTACGCGTTCCACTTTCAATCAGGCCGAACTCCAGACCTCAAACTGGTGGAACATTCCCGCCGTTCGCAAGCGCTGGAACAAGATGATAACAGGCAGTGAAACGTTGGAATTCGAAGACTATGTGGTTGAAAAGTATCTGGCAGAATCCAAAAACCTGACACTCCTTTCTCCCGGATGCGGGAGCGGAGGCCATGAAAGACGGTTTGCCCGACACCCTCAGGTTTTTGATCACATTACAGGCATTGACCTGTCTCCAAATCTGATTCGGGAGGCAACCGCTCTCACCAAAAAAGAGGGGTTGGAGAATGTCTCGTTTTTGGTGGCCGACATCCATTCAATGGATATCCCCCCTGCTTGTATGGATGTCATTTTGTTCAACCAGGCACTCCACCACTTCAGGAATGTCAGAAACCTCCTCGAGAACCAAATCCGGCCGGCACTTAAGCCCGGAGGGCTGCTGATTGTGCACGAATATGTCGGACCAGCACGATTGCAGTGGGAGGCCGACGAACTGGCAATCATCAACAGGTTACTGCGAGAGGAAATTCCGGACAAGTTTCGGATGAGGGCCGGTTCTCGCACGGTGAAGCAACGCGTCACAGGGCCGGGCCTTTTGCGGATGCTGCTCTCAGACCCGTCCGAGGCAGTTGATTCGCCTCACATCCTCCCGGCCCTTGAGGAGTTGTTCGAAAAAAAAGAGGGCCGGCCCGTGGGGGGCAATATCCTGATGCCGTTGCTCAAGGATATTGCCCATCACTTTGCCGGCCCCAATGCTCAGGCACAGGCCATTTTGCAGCATCTGTTCAGAGAAGAAGACGAGTTTCTGAAAACCCATCCTTCTCTCATCCATTTCGGAGTGTATCAGAAGCTGGATTAAACTGCCACAGAGATTTTCTATTTCTGAACCTCAATCAGCTCAATGTCAAAAATCAGCGTTGCAAAAGGTGGAATGGCCTGACCCGCACCGCGCTCGCCATAGGCAAGTGCAAAAGGGATATAAAGCTTCCACTTTGCACCCGGCTTCATAAGCTGAAGCGCCTCCTGCCAACCCTGAATCACCCCGTTTACAGGAAAGGTGGTTGGTTCGCCGCGCTGATAAGAACTATCAAATACCTTTCCATCCAGCAAATATCCTTTGTAGTGGGCCACAACTTTGTCCTGAGCCGAGGGTGATTCGCCCTCCCCTTCCTCAATCACCTCATACTGCAGGCCACTTGGCAAGACAATCACGCCCTCTTTCTTCGCATTCTCCTCCAAAAAAGCATTCTCCTTTTCAATATTGACAGAAAATTGCGCTTCCTGCGCTTTTTGCATAAAATCATTGACCATCACCTGCGCCTGCTCTGTGCTGATTCGCTGCCCTGAGCCGGAAATCACATCAACAACCCCGCTGGCAAACTGCTCGGCATTGAGTTCTGAAAATCCCTGGCTTTTGAGGTTTTGGGCGACCAAAACGCCCAGGCTGTAACTGACTGAATCCATAGTTGTGTCGTCGTTTTGTGCCCACAGGCACGATAGTGGCAAGATTGCCAGAATAAGAATTCGAAATACGGTCTTCATAAATGAACTTCAATTTTTATTGAATAATAAACAGAATGTTCCGATGTGTCGTTGTAAAGGACGTGCAAAGATACAAAACCGCTGCGCGTACAATTTTTGGACAACGGCCATGAGCATGGAGAAATTGCCCCTGAATTGCCGAAACCTGTCAATCGATGCGAGATTCATTCCAAAACTGGCATACTGATCAAATGGGCAGAAGCCTGTTTTTGGGAGCCCCTCCACGTAGGATCATCTCGCTTGTGCCCTCTCAGACCCAGCTGCTCGCCGACCTCGGGCTGGAGGAGCAGGTAGTCGGGCTGACCCGCTTTTGTGTGCATCCCAAATCGTGGCATGATTCGAAACCAAGGGTCGGCGGCACAAAAGACGTCAGGATTGATCGGATTAAAGCACTCAGGCCAGATTTGATCATTGGGAATAAGGAAGAGAATGTCAGAGAACAAATCGAAGCGCTCGAACGGGAATATCCTGTCTGGATGAGCGATATCCGAACACTGGATGACGCGTTCGCAATGATTCGGTCGATCGGTAAAATGACAGACCGGGCCGAAATGGCGGGTGCCATCGCCAAGGGCATCGGCGAAAAATTCGGCAGACTGGAAGATGAGGTCCGGCAAGGGCCCGTATTTTCCACACTCTACCTCATCTGGAGAAAGCCTTGGATGGCTGCAGGGACTGACACTTTTATAGACACAATGCTCGCTCTTGCCGGTCTGCCAAATGTGGTAAAAAAACAAAGATACCCGGTGCTCAGTCCTGAAGAAATACGAGGCCTGAACCCCGATGTCGTCCTATTGTCTTCGGAGCCATACCCGTTTAAAACCAGCCATATCGATGAGCTTCAAGCCCTCCTGCCGGGGGCCCGGAAGATTCTGTGTGTTGATGGCGAACCATTCAGCTGGTATGGCAGCAGGCTCGCAGACAGTCCGGCCTATTTTTCCGACCTTCAGAAAAAAATTGAATATCCGGCAGAGCGCTGACAAACGTTTTTTCGTTTCCGGCCGTTCTTTTAGCAGATCACCTGTATTTTCTGACCACTTTTCTGGACCAACTACATCCCTTTTCGCATGAGACTGATCGTTCTCCTTCTTTGTCTGACCGCCCGGGTGCTCACATCCGGAGCCCAGCCATCAACCGAAAGGCCGCAACCCATTCGTGTGCCTGGGCAATACCTCGTCCAGCTCACTCCCGGCAGCAGCCCCTCCGAAATGATGAATACATTCAGAGAAAAGGTGAACGAAGGCATCAGCGTAATTCGTCAGATTGGCAATAGCCAGGAGTTGTATCTTGTGGAAACGGCAAATGCCCTAGAAGACAGGCTCCCCGAGTTGCGAAGCCTTCCGAGTATCGCATTCGCCCAGCCCGAAGCCCGATTGGAGCGGCGGATGGATCCCGATGACCCAGAATTTGACCAGCAATATTATCTGCGGAAAATTCAGGCACCCAAGGTCTGGGAATATACCGCAGGAGGCACGACGCCCAATGGGGATCCAATTGTCATAGCAGTAATTGACGAAGGATTTGATTTAGATCATGCAGAACTGATTGACAACCTCTGGGTCAATGAAGGAGAAATACCGGAGAATGGAATTGATGATGATGGAAATGGGAAAGTCGATGATTTTCACGGCTGGAATCTCGATGCCAATTCTGACGATCTCTCAGAAGCAAGGCATGGCACTGAGGTGGTAGGAATCATCAGTGCCCGGGGAAATAATAACTTCGGCGGCGCCGGAGTCGCGTGGGAAAGTCGCCTGATGTTGCTCTCAAACTTCACCAGATCTACCACAAATATAGTGGAGGGGTATATGTACATCGCAGATATGCGCCAGCGTTACAATGCATCAAACGGGACAGAAGGGGCATTTGTCGTGGCAACGAATTCATCGTTTGGCATCGACTTTACATTTTGCGACGAATTCCCAATCTGGGGAAACTGGTATGATTCCCTTGGAAAAGCTGGAATTCTGAACATTGTCAGTACCTCCAACGGAGATGTCGACGTCGATGCCCAGGGAGACATGCCTTCCTCTTGTCCCTCAGAATACATGCTGGCGGTTACCCGGACCGATGAGTTCGACCAGAAAGCAACTGGAGGGTATGGGGTAACATCCATCGATCTTGCCGCCCCAGGAGTCAATATCTACTCAACCCGTCCGGATAACCTGTTCGAAAACATTGGCGGCGGGAATTCATTCTCCTGCCCCCAGGTCGCAGGTACGGTCGCCCTGCTCTATGGGTTGGGCTGTGAAACTCTGTTTAATGAAGCCCTCGCCCAGCCCAGCCAGACAGCCCTGCGTATCAAGCGGTTTCTGATGGATGGCACTGATCCGGTGTCAAGCCTTGAAGGCATTACTGTATCCGGAGGACGTTTGAACGCATTCGGTGCAGCTCAAGAGGTGTTCCGCTACTGCGGCGGTCTAAATCCTGACAAACCCCTGCTGATCAACCTAATTTCACCCAATCCCTCACCTGGACCAGTACAATTTTCCTTCAGCATTCCTCAAGAAGACACCTACGAAATATTAATTCACAACAGCCTCGGACAGCTGCTTCACCAAAATACCTATACACCGGGAACATTCGGCATCCAGCCTTATCAACTCGATATGACCGGATGGAATTCCGGAACCTATACCATCACAATTCGCAACGACCGGCAAACAGAATCAGCACATTTTTTGAAACTGTAAATCACTCAATGTGCGGGAACTGTTTTTTTATCCACAGGGTTCTTGTCAATGTGTGAGGAGAATGTTAACTTTGCACCGCCGAAAGCGAGAGCAAGACAAAAGAGCTGAAGCAATCGGTCATGGCTCCGTAGCTTAACTGGATAGAGCACCTGACTACGGATCAGGAGGTTGGAGGTTCGAATCCTCCCGGAGTCACCAAGCTTTGAAACACTTATAAGGATAAAGACATGTCCAGAATTTGCGATCTCACAGGAAAACGTCCGATCACCGGGCACAGCGTCTCTCACTCAAATGTGAAGACAAAACGCCGTTTCTTGCCCAACTTGCATAAGAAGCGCTTCTATATTCAGGAAACAGACCAGTGGGTGACGCTGAAAGTTTCTTCTCATGCCCTCCGCACCATCAACAAGAAAGGGGTGTATGCGTTCTTGACCGAACAGCAGCAGAAGGGATTTGAATTGCCTATCGAATTAAAGGAGCCAAACCCAATGTGGTGGGCTGCTGAATAATTGAGTACATTACAATCAGACTATCATGGCCAAGAAGTCAAAAGGGAATCGCCTCCAAATCATTATGGAGTGCACCGAGCACAAGAAAACAGGAATGCCCGGTACGTCCCGTTATATCACCCAGAAGAATCGGAAAAACACCCCCGACCGTCTGGAATTGATGAAATACAACCCGATTTTGCGCAAGAAGACGCTTCATCGCGAAATCAAGTAATTGATTATCCCTTAAATTCATTGCATTATGGCAAAGGTATCTAAAAACGCACGTGTTGCCCAACGTGCTGCCAACGCCGGCTCAGGCCGGGATCACGTAAAAGTGGTCGTTCCTGTAAAAGACCCCAAATCCGGGAAGTACGCATACAAAGAGGTGATTATCCACAAGGATAAGGTTCAGGAATTCCTCGCAAACAACAAGTAATTCCGCCTCTTATTCGGACATTATTCGGAAAGGCTTTTCTTTTGAACAGAGAAAAGCCTTTCTGCATTTAAACTCATCACATTCAAAGCCCATGAGTTTCTTCAAAAAATTCTTCACCCGGAAAAAGGAAGATGAGCTCGATCAGGGACTCGAGAAGACAAAAACGAGCTTTCTCGGGAAGTTGTCGCGCGCTGTTGCAGGCAAGTCGCGCATCGACGATGAAGTCCTCGATGAGCTTGAACAGGCACTCATTACTTCAGATGTAGGTCTGGATACCACCGTCAGAATTATTGAACGTCTCGAAGCAAGAGTGGCAAGAGATAAGTTCATCAGCACATCGGAGTTGAATGAAATGCTCCGAGAAGAGATGGAGCTTTTGCTCGGAGAGACCAATACCGAAGAACCGGAAGATTTTTCAATTCCTCAGGGAGCAAACCCTTATGTCATTATGGTTGTGGGAGTCAATGGAGTGGGAAAAACCACCACCATTGGCAAGCTCGCATGGCAGTTCAAGAGCCAGGGGAAAAAGGTAGTTCTTGGAGCCGGAGATACCTTCCGTGCAGCAGCAGTGGATCAGCTCAAGATCTGGTCCGAACGAGTCCAATGCGATTTTTATTCCAAGGGAATGAATACCGACCCGGCTGCCGTAGCCTATGAAACAGTCCAATACGCGCTGGCCAACAAATGCGAAGTAGCGATCATCGATACCGCCGGCCGCTTGCATACCAAGACACACCTGATGCGGGAGCTCTCCAAAATCAAACGCTCCATCGAAAAATGCCTGCCCGGCGCACCACACGATGTGCTTCTCGTGCTGGATGCCACAACCGGCCAAAATGCCATCGAGCAATGCAAGCAATTTACAGAGGCAACCGAGGTATCCTGCCTCGCATTGACCAAACTCGACGGGACTGCCAAGGGTGGTGTGGCAATCGGGATTTCAGATCAATTCCGGATACCAATCAAATACATTGGAATCGGAGAAGGAATGGAAAATCTCCAGGTCTTTAATAAGCGCGCATTCGTGGATTCGCTGTTTAAAGCCTGACTTGCAACCTCTCAAACTATTGGTAGGACTGTGTGCCCGAGACAACACGCTGCATTGGATGACAAATCCCAATCCGCGAAAGCCATCTGGAAAGATTCACTTGTGAGGATGGCCCATCAATTGCGGATGCAACGAACTGAAAATCCACTCGATCGACCACCAATTGTGAAATCGACGCCTGCTCCACTAATGGCGAATCCAAGGTATCCGGAATCGCGATATACTTGGTTAGATGTAGTGCTCGACCAATAGCGAGCGTATTGATTGACACCTACGAAATTAGAGCCGGAACGTTTTCCCGCATGGGTCAACCTCAACGGAGAATCAAAAGCTCCTGAGGAAGTAAGCTCAGACCAACTCAACCGCTCTGCCTCCCACTCTGCATTGGTTGGAAGCCGATACCCATTTGGACAAGGATTGTTCATCCCGTTGACCCCTTGCCAGAGATTGTTATTGACAGATATGAGCCAATCATACACCGGAATAAGAGTAGAAATAATAAAACTATCATTCCCCGGAGTTGCAGTACTTGAAAGCGTAAACGTCGTTACACTATTCCGGCACTGATGGCCATCTGCAAAGCGGCCCCATTGAAACAAAGCTCCATAAGATAAAGAATCATCAACCTCAGTAGCCGCCCTCGAGGCTCCGAGATTCCGATCCATCCACACTTTGTTGGTCGCTGATTTCACGTCAATGATTTCAGTTTCAAGTCCAGAACCCAGACAATCTGTGTAACCCGTTGGATACGCGACAACACTGACTTCCAAACTGCATGTTTTCGTAGCGACATCAATCAGAAAAACAGCGGTACCCGTGTCCTGTGGGGTCCCCGAAAATTCCATTGAAAGATTCTCATCCCCTGGCCTGAGCCTCCCTTTTTGCAAGCGAAGTGAAATTCCACTAACATCCTGAGAAAGAAATACTTTCTCTGGGAAATCACCCGAATTTCCGTTGGTGTACGGAATCGTGAGGGTTCTACCTTCAGATGGTTTCTGAGCCTTCAACACCTGACTCACAAGGGCATCCTCACAGTAGAGTGAATCAACTGTCCCTAAGCACCCTATTTGGAACCACTCAGGGCGAATGGAAGACCCCATGTTTAATTCGAGACAATGTGACGTAAGATTGTAAATCTGAAGCCCTTCCGGGGGGTTCTTGATAGAATCCCTTTGAGATGTTGTCATTCTGGGAAGCATATGAGCCACCCTCGCAGAATCCGAATAAGTTGAGACCGCTGAAGTGTCTGAATAAGCAGATGAGTCCGAATACACTGTCGCCCGGGCACTGTCTGAGTAACTCGAAATCCTCG
>CAZMSQ010000012.1:0-2500 GCA_964569025.1 uncultured Saprospiraceae bacterium
AAGGGGATTCAAGAAGTGGAGGTCGGGAGCGGATTCGAACCGCCGTACGAGGTTTTGCAGACCTCTGCCTAGCCACTCGGCCACCCGACCTTTAAAGGACTGCAAATATACAGGAATTTTTCTCCATATTCCACCCTTCCGGGTGGAAATAAATCTCAACGCACCTGACACGATCCCGATGAAAATCGCTGCCAACCAGACAACCTTGTCTGCGCAAATGAGTTTACCTCAAAAACCGGTTTTGTATGGCCTCTCTTCGGCGCATCCGCCTCTTCATTCTCATTGTATTTGTGGTCCTCGCCGGATTGAGTGCTCTGGGCGCTCTGCGCTTGCAGTTTGCATTCTCACTCGACCAGTTTTTTCCGAAAGGGGATCCAGATCTTGCTTTTTATCAGGATTTCATTGCTGAGTTTGATTCGGATGTCAATTTTCTCCTGGTTGCGCTGGTCCGGGAAGACGGGGTATTCGAGCAGGATTTTTTGGAACGGGCACATGATTTTTCTCTCTCCGCCCGCCGACTGCCCACTATTCGGGAAAGCCGTTCGCTGACACAGCTTTCATATCCGCTGAAAACCCCTTTTGGCATTACGACAGTCCCTGTCATACACATCGACCAACCGTCACGATACGCTTCTGACAGTGCCCGAATTATGCAGGATCCGAGGTTTGTCAATCAGTTTATTTCTGCTGATGCAACCTCTCTGGCTGTATTGTTGCGATCAGACTCGCTGCCGAGTCTTGAGCAGTCAGAGAAAATGGTCATCGGCATCGACAGTCTGATAGAAGCTTTCGGTTTTGAGTCTTACCATCTGCTGGGGCCGCCTTATTTCCAGAAGGAAATGGTTGCCATGCAAAAGCGGGAGGTGGCAGTGTCTGCAATTATCTCTGGTATTCTGGTGACGCTCGTTATGTTTTTACTCTTTCGTAAGCCCTGGGGCATTGTGACGGCGATGGTGTCAATTGGTTTGGGGCTGCTGTTATTTTTGGGGCTGCTGGGCGGCACCGGGAGGCCGCTCAACGCAATGGCGGCCTTGTATCCGGTTTTGATGATTATTGTCGGCACATCCGATGTGATTCACATCATGTCCAAATATATAGATGAGTTGAGAAAAGGGAAGGCCCGGGTGGAAGCTCTTCGTATCACCATTCGCGAAATCGGGCTCGCCACGCTACTGACTTCCCTGACTACTGCGGTTGGGTTTGGCACTCTGCTCACCAGCCGGGTAGAGCCGATCCAGGAGTTTGGTTTCAATGCAGCGGTTGGTGTCATGGTCGCCTATCTGACCGTAATCACCTTCACTGCCGCCCTCTTGTCGTGGTTTCGCGAACCGCAGCTCATCCGTCTCGGGCGCGGCATCCAGTTTTGGGAGACATGGATGCTGCGCACCTACCTCCTGACTCGCGACCATCCCCGGAAAATCACGGTGGGTGCCATTCTCCTCCTCTTCATCAGTGCCGTTGGCATCAGCCGCATTACGACAAATTACCGGGTGGAAAGCAATTTGCCGCGGGGTAAAAAAATTACGGAAGATTTTCTCTTTTTTGAGAATGAATATGCCGGCTTCCGGCCCATGGAAATTGCTGTATTTGCTGGAGATGGGTACCGGGCTGACGATTTGGAGGTGCTCAGGCAGATAGACAGCCTCGAACGGTTTCTGCACACCATCCCGGTTGTGCAAAATATCACTTCCCTGACAGCGGTCTACAAGACCATCAACCAGATGTATGGACAAAACAGGCCGGAGGCCTATCAGATGCCGGAAGAGGAGGGAGCATACCAAAGGTACCGCCGGCTGGTGGATAGAATGCCGGATGAGCGCAGTGCGGTCTTTATGAGTACCGACGGTACAAAGACCCGAATTAGTTCGCGATTGCTAGATGTGGGCGCAGATTCGATTAAAGCCATTGGTACCAAAATCGATGAGTGGATCGCAGGAAATACAAACCCGTCGGTGGTTACTTTTAAGCGAACCGGAACGGGGCTCATCCTGGACAAAAACTCGGAATATGTACGTGACAGTCTTCTGCAGGGGCTTGGTTTGGCGGTTTTGATTGTCAGTCTGCTGATGGCATTGTTGTTTCGCAATCTGAATATGGTTATCATTTCCATGATTCCCAATGCTTTGCCTCTTTTGCTCGCCGGGGCTATGCTCGGCTTTCTGGGCATTGAGCTGGAGGCCGGCATCTCTATTGTTTTTGCGGTGGTGTTTGGTATTGCTGTTGATGATACCATTCACTTTCTGAGCAAGTACAAACTTGCGCGGGAGAAGGGGCTAGATATGGAAGAGGCGCTGCGGATTACCTTCCTCGAAACGGGAAAGGCGATTTGCCTGACCACTGTCATTCTGTTTTTTGGATTTCTTGTCATGTTGTTTTCCATTCACCCTCCGAGTGTCACGGTCGGGGCGCTGATCAGCCTGACCCTGTTCAGTGCGCTGTTCAGTGATTTGCTGCTGATTCCGCTGCTCATTCGGGCCCTTTTGCCAAAGCACTGATTGGT
>CAZMSQ010000012.1:2600-6492 GCA_964569025.1 uncultured Saprospiraceae bacterium
GATCACTGAACCGCCACGAGATATCCCGTATCATTGTCTGAGCGCAGAAACTGAGGGGTCAAAAAAGGATACGATGTCAGTCTTTTTCCCCCAGCATTGCTTTTTGTTTACCAAAAAAGGAAAACTCATGACAACTCAAGTTGCAAACATCAATGTGGGCCTCGAGCAGGAGGTCAGACGCAGCGTCGCCGAATTGCTCAATGCCCTCGTGGCCGATGAAATGCTGCTCTTTATCAAAACCAAGAATTTTCACTGGAATGTAACAGGACCCCACTTCCGGGAGTACCACGCCATGTTCGATGAGCAAGCCGCTCAGATTCAAGGCATCATCGACGATGCCGCTGAGCGGGTGCGTGCGCTTGATGAGCATGCTGTGGGCACGATGAATGAGTATCAGAGTCTGACGCGCCTGCAAGAGCATCAGGGCTTCGGCCTCGGCGGTGACGATATGGTTGCTGTCTTGCTCAGTGACCACGAAGCACTCATCCGGCAGTTGCGCCACGATATAGAAGTGTGCAGTGATTTGGGAGATGAGGGGAATACCGATTTCCTCACCGGAATCATGGAGATGCACGAGAAGACAGCGTGGATGCTTCGCGCCACTCTGGGCTGATCTGGTCCGGGTCTTCAGGGTTTCAATTTGTGATTCAAAGGCCGTACTTTTGAGGCTGTACAATGTCATGTTCAAGATCGCAGGGCCGGTCTTGAACATGTTTTTTTCCATTCAAACCTCGTGACATTATGAATACCGATTTCCTCAAGCAACTGGGTCTGTCAGAAAAAAACGACGGCACCTCTACTGGCCAACATTCTCAATCATCAGGGACCTATATAGCCTCGCATTCTCCGGTTGATGGCTCATACATCGGAAGTGTCAGCGAGACAACGAGGGAAGAGTACGAGGAGGTGATCCGGGCTGCGCGGGAGGCGTTTCTGGAATGGCGGCTCGTGCCAGCCCCAAAGCGAGGGGAGATAGTGCGTCAATACGGCGACATGCTGCGGAAGCACAAGGATGCGCTCGGACGGTTGGTGTCTTATGAGATGGGAAAAAGCCTGCAAGAAGGCTGGGGTGAGGTCCAGGAAATGATTGACATCTGCGACTTTGCAGTGGGTCTTTCCCGGCAGCTGTACGGACTGACAATCCAGTCTGAACGCCCGGCTCACCGCCTTTTCGAACAATGGCACCCGCTTGGTATTGTCGGCATTATTTCAGCCTTCAACTTTCCGGTTGCAGTCTGGTCTTGGAATGCTATGATTGCCTTGGTGTGCGGAGATGTGCTTATCTGGAAGCCGTCCGAAAAGGTACCCCTTTGCGGAGTAGCTTGCCAAAATCTGCTTCGTGAGGTGCTTCGTCAAAACGATGTACCTGAGGGTGTCAGCAATCTCATCAACGGTAATTCAGCAGTTGGGGAGTACATGACCACTGATGAGCGCATACCATTGATTTCTGCAACGGGGAGTACACGAATGGGCAAGATTGTTGGTGGTACGGTGGCTGAGCGGCTCGGCAAGTCAATTCTCGAGCTCGGTGGCAACAATGCCATCATTGTCACGCCGGATGCCGACCTGAACCTGGTCCTGACCGGCGCTTTATTCGGTGCCGTAGGCACTTGTGGCCAGCGTTGTACAACGACTCGCCGCCTTATCATTCACGAAGATATCTATGAAGAGGTGAAGCAAAAGCTTGCCAAGGCCTACGGCCAGCTCCGCATCGGCAACCCCCTCGATCAGAATATGCATGTCGGCCCCCTCATCGATACAGGTGCCGTAGACATGTACCTCAACGCCCTCGAAAAAATCCGCGAGGAGGGTGGTACGATGGTCGTAGATGGTGGGCGCCTGGAAGGGCCCGGCTACGAGAGCGGCTGTTACGTCAAGCCTTGCATCGCCGAGGTAGAAAACCACTTCTCAATCGTCCAGACCGAGACGTTTGCCCCTATTCTCTATCTCATGAAATACAGCGAGTTTGAAGATGCCCTGTCTATGCACAACGATGTCCCACAAGGTCTCTCTTCTGCAATCATGACCACAAATCTGCGCGAGGCTGAGCGCTTCCTCTCTGCTGCCGGCTCTGACTGCGGCATCGCCAATGTCAACATAGGCACCAGCGGCGCCGAAATAGGCGGTGCCTTCGGCGGCGAAAAGGAAACTGGCGGCGGCCGCGAAAGCGGCTCCGATGCCTGGAAAGCCTACATGCGCCGCCAAACCAATACCATCAATTACAGCGCAGACCTCCCCCTCGCCCAAGGCATCAAGTTCGACCTCTAACACCACCCCGTCCGACCGCTATAGCCGTCGGGATGAAATAGCATAGAGGTAGCCGGCTGCGACGATGAGGGCGATAAGGGCCGGCCAGAGCCAGATCATGGGCCAATTATGGAGTGAAAGAGGGAGGGTGTAGAAATGAACGATACTTCCAGCGAGGATGGTGCCGACGAAGCGGCCGGCACCCATGGTGATGATGGTAATCAGGCCCTGGGCGGAGCTGCGAAGTTCTGGCGGGGCATGGCGGTCGATGTAGATTTGGGCGCTCAGAGCAGTGAATGCGTAGGCAGCGCCGTGGAGGGCAATGCCTATGTAAAGCATCCAGAACAAATGCTCCATGGCGCCGAAGGCGAAGAGGCCGTAGCGTATGGCCCAGATCAGGATGCCGGCAAGGATGATGTATCGGATGCGGAAACGCTGGAGGAGCCAGGGAAGAAGCAGCATGATGACGATTTCTGTCATTTGGCCAATGGTCATTTTGCCAGCGGCATGCTCCATTCCTAATTCGTTCAGGAATGGATTGGTGAAGCTGTGGTAAAAAGCTGTTGGGAGGGTGAGCAGAAGCAAGGCACCTACGACGATGGCAATTTCTCGTTGGCGAAGCATCTGAAGAGCATCTAACCCGAGGGCTGTGCGCCAGGTGAATTCCCGGGTGCGGCCGGGGGGCGGGGTGGCAGGCAAGGTGAGGCTGTACAGGCCGGTCAGGATGGAGGCAGTACCCGCTATGCGGAGTGGCCAAACAGTAGACTCTATGCCAAGGACCCCCACAAGAATTCCCGCAATAATCCAGCCGATGGTGCCCCATACCCGGATGCGGGGAAAGTCCTTCTGGGCATTTCGGGTGTGGTGGAAGACAAGTGAAGAGCTCAGGCCAAAGGTAGGGGCCATAACGATTTCAAAGCCAAGTAAGACAGCAAAGAAGGGGGCAAACTCGTGGATGGCTGTGCACCACCACAACATGGCACCCCCGGCGATATAGCAGAAGGCCAGCAGCTTTTCGAGATTCATGTAACGGTCTGCTACCACCCCGCTGATCAAAGGCGAGACGACAGCGCCAACAGCGAAGGTGCTGAATACCAATCCAACCTGGCTGCCTGTAAAGTTGAGCGTGGTCAGCAGATAGGTACCAAGGGTGACCAGATACGCTCCTGGAATGAGATACTGAAACAACATAAGGGCCGAAAGGCGAGAGTAAAGAAGCGGACTCATCAGTCGGAACCCTCCTCCTGACTCAAGCCCTCTGTGGCCGGAGCTTGTGAATTCCTCCCACTTGTGAATCGGGCAGATCGGAGGATCTGCTCCATCTGCTGCATGACGTCCCGTTTGTCTTCTCCGGGAGCCAGGATGAACGCGTCCAGAAAAAGCAACTCCCCGCGGTCTTGGTCATAGACCAGATAGGTAAAAAAAGGCCCTCCTGAAAAGTCATTCACCATCTCCCAGATACCTTTGGCCTCAAGTGCAAAGCGGCCATCAATCAAGGTTGGATCGATAAACAAGGGAAGATCAACGGCATTGATACGCATGTAGGAGCCAGGTTCGCTGGACCGGATGTGCAGCTTCCCGATCGAATCGCGCAAGGCCATAAGTCCTGCTCGGGTCAGCTGGGTGCTGTCGGTGTATGCAATTC
>CAZMSQ010000012.1:6592-64897 GCA_964569025.1 uncultured Saprospiraceae bacterium
CGCAAGGCCATAAGTCCTGCTCGGGTCAGCTGGGTGCTGTCGGTGTATGCAATTCTGTAAATGAGAATGTTGTTGGTGAAATCCCGGGTATCCTTACGCAGCCAGATCAGGCCGCCCTCCTGCTTGGCCAGCTTATAGTCTGACGGTATCTGCATCTCAATGCCCATGGCAGCGCGGACCTGAGACATCAGTTTTTCATTGATCCCTCCCTGAAATGCAGTGCGCCTGATTCGGTCCAGATCAAAGCGATTGATGCGCTCTTTCACGGTAGAAAAGTTGTTTCGAATATGAGCCATCAAATCGTCATGGCTAAAGCCAAACTGATAAATCATAATCTGACCCTCGGACCATTTATCGCGCCCGACAGCCAGATTATATTGCCGGTCCTCCTTGCCTCTGCGCACTTTTTCCGCTCCTAAATCTTCTCTGATGATGCGAGCTGTTCCGGACACCTCTTCTGATAAATTTCCAATCAGATAAATGGTACGTGCTTCTCTTCTGATCCGTTTCTCTGAAAACTCTTCGGGTGAAAAATACCGAAGATCAAACACCGGCTCAGGTTGGGGCATAATCAAATAAGGCGATTCAAAATAGTAGCGCAGCGAGTCTCCGAGATCGCCTTCCCAGTCTTCGCGGTCCATCACCACAGTGACTTCATTGGGCCGGCCATAAGCTGCAGGCTGAGCCCGGTACTCTTTAGTGGCATCGCTGCCGCACGACAGGAAAAAGAGAGAAAAGAAGAGAACGCCCGCTGCCAGTTGAGAGCAGCGGGACGTTTTGTATCGTCGAAAGGTCATCATATATTTCATCAGTCAGTTACAACACGAGTTTCCATCATATAGATGCATACCAGCCGGAAAATGGCGTATCGGAATGGAACGAGAAATGATCGCAGATTAGAAATAAACATACACTTTGGTCAGCCATTTTGCCGGGTCCGGCTCTGTGCCGGGATCAGTCACATACTGTTCAACGGAGGGAGGGATCATTTCCTTGCCCTGAGCAGCAAGCCAGCTCATCATTTCAGTATAGGCAGATTTGACACCCTCATAAGGTCCGTAATAATCGAATACAAGCATGGTATCATAGACATGCATATTGCCAGCGGACGTGGCAATGGTTTCATTTGGCTGACCAGGGTCAGGAGCCGGAGCAAGCGGAATGGCCGCAGCCATGTCTGTCGTGCCTGCTTCTTCGTCCCACGTCCATGTCAGCGATACCGGTGCACCCACATTCGCCATGCGAGGGCCGAGGTAGGCGCCAATCTTTCCATATGCATCCTGGAAAAAGGCAGCCATAGAATTGGTAGAATCGATGGTCATCTGACGGCGTAATGCCATATAGGTAATCCCGTGAATTTCCAATTCTTCAAGCTCGTCAGACAAAGGCGGGGCAGCCTGAGCGGCAATTTCGAGCGACTCCAACCCATCCTCAAACATTTTTCGCGCATTGCCCTCCATAAGCAGCAAAAATCCCCGCATCAAAAACGGACTGTCGCTGCCGTCTTCAATACCCCAGCTGACGCGGCTCTTTACGCCCCCTTCAAGCGGTTCGAAGGTCCATTTTCCGTAGGAAACCCCTCCGAAACCTTCAAATTGCAACTCGTTACGGATGGAGGTTTGCGGCACCGTTTCGAGCACCCGTAACTGCCCGTTTCCAACTTTCTCACTTTTCCAGGAATATGATGCTCCCGGACCCGATACAATATCTCCGTACATCATCTGCATTTCCGGATCCTCCTTGAGCCACGGCCCCCAGGCCTCCCAGTTCTTCAGATGGATCACCTGTGCATAGGCTGCCTCAACAGAGACATCCATGTCTCGTACAGCAGACACGTCGAGCCGTTTTGGACCTGCAACGCACAGGACCAGATAAAGGGCAACCACAATAAGGAGAATGGTCCCCAGGATTTTTAGAATTTTCATAGTCGTTTTGTTTTGAAGAATGAAAAGTGAGTGGTGGCGAATCGAAAAACTAATGTGAATGCATTCGTACACAGTAAAAATACTTGTGAATAGAATGTCTGCCAACTTCTTGTCCGGAAAAGATGGCTTCAATACGAAAAAACCCGTCTGAGTATATTCTCAGGCGGGCTTTTTCGGAGTGAAGGGTTGGTTGTTGAGGGTGTGTATTACAGCAGCCCTTTAATGATGTGTTCTTCAGTAATAGCCTCCGCTTCTGCCTTAAAGTTGCGAACAATTCGGTGTCTCAGCACAAAATTGGCGATAGCCCGCACATCTTCAATGTCGGGAGAATATTTCCCCTGAATTGCAGCATGGCATTTGGCACCGAGCACAAGATACTGGGATGCCCGCGGTCCGGCCCCCCATGAGATATACTCATTAACCTCAGATGTGGCTCTCTCTGTGTTGGGACGGGTTTTTGAAGCCAGAGAGACGGCGTATTCCAACACATTTTCTGCAATAGGGATTTTCCGAATAAGCTGCTGGAAGTTCAGAATCTGGGAGGCAGTCAAAATATTATCGAGAGAATGAGTTGACACACTGGTAGTTCCTCGCACCACTTCAAGCTCTTCTTCGTAAGAAGGATAGTCAAGTGGAATATTGAACATAAAACGGTCGAGCTGGGCTTCAGGGAGGGGGTATGTCCCCTCTTGTTCAATCGGGTTTTGGGTGGCCAGCACAAAGAATGGAGATGGCAGCGGGTGGGCCGTTCCAGCCACCGTGACAGAGCGCTCCTGCATTGCCTCCAGCAGGGCTGCCTGAGTCTTCGGGGGTGTCCGGTTGATTTCGTCAGCCAATACAATATTAGCAAACAAAGGACCGCGATTGAACTTGAAATGGCGGTCTTCATTAAGGATCTCTGAACCGGTGATATCAGATGGCATCAAGTCAGGGGTGAACTGGATTCGTTTGAAATCGAGATCCAAAACCTCAGATATCGTGCTGACCATCAGCGTTTTTGCCAATCCGGGAACACCCACAAGCAAGCTGTGGCCATTGCTGAACAGCGAAATAATAATGGTTTTTACCACATCATCCTGGCCGACAATTACCTTGGCGATTTCAGATTTGAGGTCCTGGTATGACTGAGCCATCGCATCGATGGCTTCGCGGTCAGATGAAAATTGCGTTTCTGCCATGAGAATCAGGTTATCTTGCCCTTCGGATATTTCCGGGGTTGGGCGGGGTTTGAGCGAAGAATGGGCAAAGGTAAGAAAATGGGCTTTCTCAATCGGCCCCCAGAATTTCTGCCACTTTTTGTTCGAGGGCAGGTCCGCGAAGCTTTTGAGCAATGATACGCCCTTCGGCATCGAGCAATACGGTATGCGGAATGGAACTGACGCCATACAACTGACCCACTTCATTTTTCCACCCTTTGAGATCACTCACATGGAGCCATTTAAGGCCGTCTTTTTCAATGGCCTGAAGCCATCGGCCTTTATCTTTGTCGAGGCTGATACCCAGAATTTCGAATCCTTTGTCTTTGTATGCTTCATAAAGTTTGACCACATTGGGGTTCTCTCGCCGGCAAGGCCCACACCAGCTTGCCCAGAAGTCGAGCAAAACAACCTTACCACGCAGGTCGCTCAGTTGAATGGGGTTACCATCCGGATCATTTTGAGTAAAGTCGGGGGCCTCACCGCCAACCATCCGGCTCTTCATTCGGGTCAGATTGGTTTGAAGATTGTCTATCCCGGGTACATCTTGTCCGGAGTACGTGCTTACCATGAGCTCTCCAAAGGTTACAAAGGAGGGGTGGTTTTTACTTTGCAGGGCAGCGAGAATGCCACCTAGCGCATAGCGATGTGCTCGTGTGCCGTTTGGCACACGGGAAAGCATATTGCCAATGACCTGTTCAAATTGCTGTTTCGGGATATTCACACTTGCCAGCGTAGAGGTGTAGTTCTTAAAAGATTCATGCAGGTAGGCAATGTGATTGTATGACTTGTCGCTCAGGTTAGCCTGCTGAAAATACATGTTGGCGAAATAATCCAGCTCGTTACTGAAATCTCTGCCATAATTTGGAAAACTGAGATAGGTATTGATGGCGAGGATGTCAGCGAGAAACGGGCTGCTGCTGCGCAGAGAGTCGAGCAACTCCAGTTTCCGATCATCAAGGGCAGCCATTTTTTCGGCAATGGGCTTTGCTGACTCCGGATCGCGCGCTTGCTGCGCATATTGGGTTCCGAGGGCTCTCGTTTCCTGCTGAAACGTATTCATTTGCTGTTTGAGCGATGCATAACCGTCATTGAGCGGCGAGTTTGACACCGCGCTGCTGCGCAGGTCCCGACAAGATCCACTGATGACCACATTGTCTTCAGAACCGAGAATGAAAGGTGCATAGCTGGCCGAACCACCTCCGAGATAATAATAGCGCGGCTCTGTTTTGGGGATTTTGAAGGTCAATGTCTGACCCTCAATGCGCGTGGGTGAAAACGTCGGTGAGAATTCCAACCCTTCAAACGTGGACAGATTGATGCGATTCAAGTCTTCACAACCTTCAAGAGTCGCTGTGATTGTGACCGCAGCAGACTGGGCCCAAATGGCACTTGTCGCAAAAAGAGGGAGGAGAATGAAAAACAAACGAACAAACATAAATGCAGGTATTGAGTGGTGCGGTTAACCCTCGACGAGAGTCCCAACGGCTTCTCCCCTGACAATTCGCCGGAGATTGCCACTGTCTCTGATATCAAAAACAATAATCGGCAAATTGTTCTCCCGACACAGGGTAAATGCGGTCATGTCCATGACACTTAATCCAAGGCTAATGACTTTGGCAAAGGATAGATGCTCGAATTTCGTTGCGGTAGCATCTTTTTCGGGGTCGGCGGAGTAAATCCCGTCGACACGGGTGCCTTTCAAGATGACATCGGCATTGATTTCATTGGCTCGCAAAGCGGCAGCCGAGTCGGTTGTAAAGTATGGGCTCCCAGTGCCGGCAGAGAAAAGAACGACCCGTCCTTTTTCAAGATGCCGGATGGCACGGCGGCGGATGTAGGGTTCGGCAATTTGTTTCATTTCGATGGCTGAAATCAGTCGCGTGTACAATCCGGCTGATTCCAGAGCACTTTGCAGTGCCATCCCGTTAATGACAGTTGCCAGCATCCCCATATAATCTCCCTGTACCCGCTCAATTCCGGAGTCTGAGGCCTGTAAGCCGCGGAATATATTGCCGCCTCCGATGACCACGGCGACTTCTACTCCGTCATTGACCAATTCGGCAATCTGTTCGGCATAGTTTTGCAGCATGGTGGCCTGAATGCCAAACTGTTGTTGCCCCATCAGGGATTCGCCGCTGAGTTTGAGCAGAACGCGTTTGTATCGAAGTGATGCCATGAGCAACTTGATTGAGAGAACAAGAAAAAAAGAACAGATATAAAAAAAGGCGAATGAAAAATCATCCGCCTTTTTTTGATTCAGTGATTATCCGATTTCGATATGCACGAAACCGGTGGCGTTCAGCCCATTGTCAACGCTCTTCAGATATTCTCCGACACTTAATTTGTTGTCTTTGACATACTGTTGATTGACCAATGTATTTTCCTGATAAAACTTGTTGAGCTTGCCCATTGCGATTTTCTCAAGGATTTGCTCCGGCTTTCCTTCCTGACGAGCCTGCTCCTTGCCGATTTCGATTTCTTTCTCGATAATAGCAGGGTCCACACCGTCTTTATCAAGAGCAACCGGACGCATGGCAGCTACTTGCATAGCGATATCGCGGCCCACATCGTAGAAGTTATCAGCACTTTTGTTCAGTCCAACAAGGACGCCTGCACGGTAGCCCATGTGGATGTAAGGGCAAACCATTTCTGCTTCCAGGCTCTTGTATTCGACGTCCAGTTTTTCGCCGATGACTCCGATTTGCTCAGTAACTTTCTCTCCGATTGAGATCCCATCGGCTGTAGATAGTGCTTTCAAGCCTTCTACGTCGGCCGGGAAGTGCTCAAGGGCGAGGTTGGCAAATGACTTGGCGAGATTAATGAAGTCCTCATTCTTAGCCACAAAGTCAGTTTCGCAACTCAGTCGTACGATGACGCCTTTTTTACGATCGTCTGAGACCATAGCGATGACCACTCCTTCATTTGCATCGCGGTCAGCGCGCTTAGCAGACATTTTCTGTCCTTTTTTACGCAAGATTTCAATGGCCTTGTCGGTGTCTCCACCAGCTTCGGCGAGGGCCTTTTTGCAATCCATCATGCCGGCTCCTGTGATGTCACGGAGTTTTTTGACATCGGATGCTGAGATTTTTACGTCGCTCATTTCGAGTGTAGTATTTAGACGTGATAAGGAATTGTTTGGGTTTGGGTGCGCAACAAACTGCTTACCCTTTTTGTGTGGCCTGTTTTTCGGCCTTGTTTTGTTCCCGCTCAGCGAGGCCTTCCTTGATTGCGTTGATGGCGTACTGAGTCAAAATCGAGATTGACTTTGAAGCGTCGTCATTGCCTGGAATCGGATAATCTACCTTGTTGGGATCCGAGTTTGTATCAACCACTCCGAAGGTACGCATACCGAGCTTATGGGCCTCATCGAGTGCGATGTGCTCATGGCTGATATCCACGATAAACATGGCTGACGGGATGCGGTTTAGCTTGGCAACACCACCGAGTACGCGCTCAAGTTTGTTGCGTTCGCGGGTCAGGGTGAGGCGCTCTTTCTTCGTAAACACATAGTTTTCCGGCTCAGCCAGCATACGGTCGATGTCATTCATCTTCTTCACTGAGCGGCGGATGGTCGCGAAGTTGGTCATCATACCGCCAAGCCAGCGGTCGGTGACAAATGGCATGTCAACTGACAAGGCAGCTTGTGCAACGATATCACGTGCCTGCCGCTTGGTGGCGACAAACAGGATTTTTCGGCCCGACCGGGCTATTTGTTTGAGACCAGCAGCGGCTTTCTCCATGCAATCGATGGTACGGTTGAGGTCGATGATATGGATTCCCTTGCGCTCCATGAAGATGTAGGGGCTCATTTTGGGATTCCACTTTTTCTTGAGGTGGCCGAAGTGTACGCCTGCGTCCAACAACTCTTTATAATCTGGCTTTATCATGTGATGATCAAATTTTCTAAAATAAAACAATCGGGAATCCCTGCATTAACGCTTACTAAACTGGAAGCTCTTACGCGCCTTTGGCTTGCCGTACTTCTTACGTTCAACTTCACGCGAATCGCGGGTCAGGTATTTTTTCTCCTTTAATGGCTTTCTGAACTCCTCATTCAGGGTAATCAGTGCTCGGGAGATTCCAAGGCGGATGGCTTCAGCCTGCCCCTTGTAACCGCCACCGGCTACATTTACTTTGAGGTTGTAAATGGCTTCAGTTCCAACCGTTGAGAATGGTTCAGTGATTTTGGACTGAATGTGCAACTGCGGAAAGTATTCCTTGTAATCCCGACCGTTTACAGTGATCTGGCCGTCCCCTTTAGACAGGTAGACGCGCGCGACTGCTGCTTTTCTCCGGCCGATGGTATTTATCATTTCCATATCTGAGATATCTTTTAGTAAGGATTGAGAGATCAGTTATTCAGGTCAACGCTTTCAGGCTTTTGGGCCTCATGTGGATGCTCTGTACCGGCGTATACAAACAACTTCTTGGCCATGGCACGTCCCAACTTGGTCTTCGGAAGCATACCAGTAATGGCATTTTCAAGAATTCGTCTTGGGTCTTTGTCGAGCAGTTCTCGTGGAGTCGTACTCTTTTGCCCACCTGGATAGCCAGAGTACCTCAGGTACTGCTTGTCGGCCATTTTCTGCCCTGTAAAGCGTACCTTTTCGGCATTGACGATGATGATGTAATCGCCGCAATCCACATGTGGCGTGTAGCTGGGCTTATGCTTGCCGCGCAGCATGTGCGCCACCCGCGAGCTCAGTCTGCCGACAATCTCATTCTCGGCATCAATGATGTACCACTTGCGGTCCACCTCCTCTTTCTTGGCTGAAAGCGTTTTGTAACTCTGTGTATCCACTTTTTATTAATTTACTGACAGTTAAACTGACCGGTTCATATGCGACCGGTTTCAAAAGCGCTGCAAAGGTAAGTCATCCTGTTTCAATGCGCAAGGGTTTTTGCAAAAAAATTCGCATGCTCCACTCTCTAAATTGTTGAAAAACAGTAAAAATTTCGCACGGGTTTGTGCTTGGATGGGTTCACGCGGAGGGCGGAGGCGCTAAGAGGGGGGAGATTTCACGCGGAGGGCGCAGAGGGCAGAGGCGCTAAGGGGGAGAGATTTCTCGCGGAGAGCGCAGAGGCGCTAAGGAGGGGAGAGATTTTATTTGGGGGGTGGATTGATTAGAGTTTATTGACGATTCGGGTTATTCCATTTTTAATATATGCCTCGTTGAAGTTTATCAACAGGCCAAGTTTTAAGTTGGTTAATTTCAGGTACGTGAGCACTTGTTTTTGATGGACTGGCGCAATTGATTCAACAGATTTTATCTCGATGAGCACTTTATTTTCCACGATCAAATCTGCCCGGAAGCCATGCTCCATTTTGATTTCCTCCCAAACAATAGGGATTGTTTTCTGACGGGAAATGTAGAGCCCTTTTTTCATGAGCTCATAGCTTAAGATCTCTTCATAGACAGATTCAAACAAACCCGGCCCAAGCTCCACATGAATCCGGTAACTGGCATCGACAATAACTCTTGATATTTCGTTTTCAGTCACATATCTCCAACTGCATTCAATAATAAAAGGTTTTAATTACCCGCCAAAGACCCCAATTTTTCTTAGCGTCTCTGCCCTTAGCGCCTCTGCGAGAACCCCCCCTCACAGTAGTGAGCATTAGTCAGGATGGTGGAGCCATATAATGTTCTGCCGGTTTTGTGCCGATTCTAGGAAAAAGGCGACCTTGCCAGCTCAACTTTGCGAGATCAAAGGCCACCGTCTCGCGGATGCAGGCCTCTGTAATATCGTAAAAGATGGAATGATGTGTCCGTAAGGTAGGGTGGTTGAAATGAATGGACTTGAGAGGATGTCTGCTTTCGATAAGTCGTGTAGGGTTATTTTTAACGCAGAGAATTGATGGATACGGTTCAGCTCGGGCTTCGGGAAAATTGGAAGCAATTTACCTTGCTCGTCATCATCAACGGGTTTGTTGGTGGCATGGTGGGGTTAGAGCGTACCGTACTCCCTCAACTTGCTGAGACAGAGTTCCAGTTAGCTGCTCACACAGCCATTCTTTCTTTTATTGTCGTATTCGGCATAACCAAGGCCATTGCAAATTATGTGACAGGTCTCCTTGCTGAACGAACGGGTCGGAAGAACCTTTTGATACTCGGGTGGCTTTTCGGAGTACCCGTTCCTTTTATCTTGATGTACGCTCCCGATTGGAGCTGGGTGGTCGCAGCAAACGCCTTATTGGGGATCAACCAGGGACTTGCCTGGTCAAGTACGGTGGTTATGAAAATTGATCTCGTGGGGCGGCGTAACAGAGGGCTCGCTATGGGACTCAACGAGTCGGCTGGGTACCTTGCAGTGGGCGTTGTGGCATTTCTGACTGGTTGGATCGCCACGGAATATGGCCTTCGCCCTTATGCCTTTTTCCCCGGTGTCTGTTTTGCTTTGGCCGGACTGTTTGGCAGCTGGTTTCTGGTGCGGGATACGGCAAGTCATAAAGAGCTGGAAACGAAAAGCACGACTGTGCCGCGCCTATTGAACGTCTTTTGGGACACAACCTGGCGGCACCGGATGCTCGGCTCAATTACGCAGGCTGGCATGGTCAATAATCTCAATGATGGCATGATGTGGGGCCTATTGCCCATGCTTCTGGCCTCGAGGCACTTTGATCTCGTTCAGGTCGGACAAATAGCCGCAGTATATCCTGTGGTGTGGGGCGTTGGACAGCTCCTCACCGGAAGGCTGGCAGATTCATTGGAGAAAAAGCACATGCTTTTTTGGGGTATGTTGGCACAGGGGCTCGCCATCGTACTCATGATCTGGGCAGACGGGTTTCGGGAGTATTTCTTCCTCGCCATTCTGCTAGGTGCCGGAACGGCCACAGTGTACCCGACCTTCCTTGCTGCCATTGCTGACCACACTCATCCCCGCCAGCGCGCTGAAAGTATTGGAGTTTTTCGGTTGTGGCGAGACCTTGGCTACTCGGTTGGTGCTCTGATGACAGGCATCATCGCCGATCTGTTTGGCATCAGCTGGGCTGTGGCATCCACCGGTGTCTTAACGCTGTGTTCCGCCGCAATAATTCGTGTTCGTATGTAAGATTTCTGCTTTCAAACCAAGAGGAATTCAAACAATCATATGAGCCGAATCTACTTCCCAATACAAAATCTCGAAAAAATATTCCCCAGCAAGTCATCAGTCGTAACCTGCCCGGTAATTTCACCCAGATGATACAGCGCCTGTCGAATATCCATTGCCAGAAAGTCGCCGCTGATGCCGGACTCCAGACCCTCCAGGACAGTGCCTAGGCATGCATCTGCCTTTGACAAGGCTTCGAAGTGGCGGGCGTTGGTCAGTATGGTAGAGCCCGCAGCAACGCTGCCACCCAGCACCAACTGGGCCAGCTGGCGCCGGAGCCATGGGATGTTCTGGCGGTTTTGTGCCGATACGGGGACAAAGGCGATTTTCCCGACACCCTGACTGAGCGCATCGGCGTAGTGTGCCTCCTCGGCGTAGGGGTTTAGGTCCATCTTGTTGGCTATGAGCATGATGTGGAGACCATCCCGGCTCAGCTTTGCGAGATCTGAGGCCACAGCCTTAGGGGGTGTGTCAATGATGTCGAAGATATAGAGGAGGACAGAGGACTGCCTGATTTTTTCAAGCGTGCGTGCCACGCCGATTGCTTCGATTTGGTCGCTTGCCTCGCGGATGCCGGCCGTGTCAATAAGCCTGAAGGGGATGCCTTCGATGGTGATGGTCTCTTCGATGGTGTCGCGGGTGGTGCCAGCTATTTCGCTGACGATGGCTCGCTCTTCGTTGAGCAGGGCATTGAGGAGGGTACTTTTGCCAGCATTGGGTCTCCCTGCTAGCACCGTGCTAACGCCCTGCTTGATTGCGTTGCCCAACCGGAAAGAGTCCATCAGGTCACCTATGATGGTACGGATGCGGTGCACCAGCGCTTTCAGGTCCTGTCGGTCAGCAAACTCTACGTCTTCTTCCGAAAAGTCAAGCTCCAGCTCAATCAGGCTGGCAAAGTTGATGAGTTCTTCACGGAGGGCATTGATGTCTTTGCTGACGCCTCCCCGCATCTGGTGGAGTGCCACCTGGTGAGCCACTTCTGATTCAGATGCGATCAAGTCAGCCACAGCCTCTGCCTGACTGAGATCCATCCGGCCATTGAGAAAGGCCCGCATGGTAAATTCACCGGGTTGCGCCAAACGTGCGCCGCGCTGCATCAGAAGCTGCAGAAGTTGATTGAGAATGTACGGACTGCCGTGGCAGCTGATTTCTACCACATCTTCGCGGGTGTAGGAAGTGGGGGCACGAAAAAGACCGACAACTACCTCGTCAAGAACCTTTCCATCTGGCCCTTCGATGCTGCCAAAGTGAAGGGTATGGCTTGGCGCATCACTCAAGTCGCGGCCCCGAAAAACGGTGCCAGTCAACTCAATGGCCCTGTCGCCAGAGAGGCGAATCACACCAATTGCACCCTCACCGGGTGGAGTGGAAAGGGCAACGATTGTGTCGCCAAGATCAGTGGCACTGTACATGAGTCGCTCTTCAATATGGGGTGGTGCTCGCAGTACGCGAAGCTATCCATGGGAGAGAACACATCCCCGGACAAACGGTTGCAGGGGCTATGTTATTCATGAGACACATCCCGTGGCGGAGCTGTGGCATGAAACTCACTGGCCACAATGTCTGCATATTTGTCGAGCAATTCCGAAATCCGATCATGGCTTTCAGACCGGATGATGACTCCTACATGGTGGTCTTTGTCGAGCGTCCAGCATACTTCCGGATCGCTGAAATGGCTGTAGTCGGCCTGTGGATAACGGGATAGGGAAACGATGATACCTGCGTGTTCGCGACGGGTTTCCGGAAGTTGGTAAATACGCCCGCGGGCCATAGCCGATTCAAGGCGCGCCCATTCTGACCAGAGGTTGAGCCCAGAAGCGGCCTCTACCATTTCGGCGAGGTGTGCACCGCCTACCCGTGAGCTGGTTTCCAGAAAATGAAACTGACCGGTTTCGCGGTCCCTGATAAATTCAGAATGGCTGGCACTGTACTGCATACCAAATGCCTTCATGACTGAGGCATTCAACTGCCGCAGTACTGTGTCTTCCTCCTGCCCGTAGGGCACAGTCTGCGAACGGAATATGCCGCCCCCCTGAGAAACAGTCAAGGGTGGGCTAAGATATTTCGACACCCGCGTGAAAATGACCTTACCGGCACTGGAAATGGAGTCAACATGGTAGACATCTCCCGGTTTGAACTGTTCGACCAGATAGCGGTGACGCCGCTCCCCAAGCCTGTCGAGGTGAGCCATGAGTTCTTCTTCAGAAGATACCTTGCTGATGCCGATGGCCGAAGCTTCAAACCGGGGTTTAACGACCCATGGCGGCTCAGTCATGGCTGCATATGATTTGACATCCTCGTCGTGAAACAGGGCACTAAATGGGGGCACGGTGATGCCTGCTTCTTCAGCCTTGAATCTCATGGCCAGTTTGTCCCGAAAATATCGAGCAGTGGTTTCGCCCATCCCCGGGAATCGAAATTCTTCGCGAAGCGTAGCAGTCCGCTCAACATCAAAATCGTCGAGTGCCACAATGCGATCTACCTTATGGTGGCGCATAAAGCTGGCAAGCCCCGCTTTGAAATCCTCGAGATTCCAAATGCAGTGTGGATTGGCCTGCACATAGAATATATCGTCAAGAATCTCCCTCGGCCACGGCTTATCTCGCTCATCGTCGCCTGTAACCAGAAAAACCCGATGGCCTTCAGCCTTGAGGGTTCTCAAAAAGTCAACTCCCTTGAACTCACAGGAAATACAGAGAAAGGTCTTTGCATCCATGGCAGAATCAATTATTTGCACATTATCTCGAATCACTCAGACAGCCGGGCTGCCCAATCCGATGACGGTCCCATTTGGAATCACAGCATTCTTTTTTACGACCACAATGCCATCCTTGATGCAATACTGCTCAGTTTCGGTATTGTCGAGTGAAGAATGGCCGCGAATCACTACATCGTTTCCTATGCACACGTTCTTGTCAATAATAGCCCTTTCGATGGTGCAGTTTCGACCGATACCCATGGCTGGAGTGCCTTCTTCAAGGGCCATGATTTGTTCGAGGGTTTGGAAATAGTCATTCCCCATTACGATCGCATGGGTAATCATGGTTTTCTCACCTATTCGCGAGCGTATACCGATAATGGAGCGCTCCACCTTGTCGGCATGAATAATGCTTCCTTCAGCGACCACGGAATAGTTGAACTTGGTGCCGAAAACTTTAGATGGAGCCAGCAGGCGGGGCCGGGTATAGACTGCTTTTTCGTTGTCAAAAAGGTTGAACTCAGGCACCGGGTCGGTCAGCTCGATATTTGCCTCAAAGAATGAGCTGATGTTTCCGATATCTGTCCAATACCCGTCAAACTCGAAGCTGGCCACACGGTACCCTTCATTGATCGCAGTCGGGATGATTTCCTTTCCGAAATCAACGGCGTCTTGTTTTTCCTCAAACAGTTTGTGCAATGCCTCCCGATTGAAAATATAAATGCCCATGCTGGCAAGATATACCCGTCCTTTCCCCTGATTTTCAGGAGAGACTTCCGAGGTCCAGTCGGATAAAATATCAGCTGAAGGCTTTTCAACAAATCTGGTGATGGCATTCTGTTCCACTTTCATAATCCCGAATGAGGGCGCATAGCGAGCGGAGACTGGAATGGTTGCAATGGTGATGTCAGCTTGTTGCTCGAGATGGTATTTGGCCATGGCTTCGAAGTCCATCTGATAGAGCTGGTCGCCAGAAAGAATCAGGATGTAATCGTAGTCATGGTTGTCGAGGTGGTGCATGCTTTGCCGTACTGCATCTGCAGTGCCTTGAAACCATTTGTCGCTTGACGGGGTCTGCTCGGCGGCGAGAATATCGACAAATCCGTGGGTAAAAAGATCGAAGTTGTAGGTATTCTTAATGTGCTGGTTGAGGGAGGCGGAATTGAACTGAGTGAGCACAAACATGCGCCTTACGCCGGAATTGAGGCAATTGGAAATGGGAATGTCGATGAGCCGGTACTTTCCGCCAATTGGTACGGCGGGCTTTGACCGGTCTTTTGTCAGAGGATAGAGCCGTGAACCGGCCCCGCCGCCAAGTATCAGAGAAATCATTTTTATCATAGTCTGTGCGTTCTGGTGGTACAAGAGTCCTGTATTTTATTCAAAGATCAGTCAATTCGCGGTAAAGTGAAAGATATCTGGCGGCCGACCGGCTCCAGGAAAAGTCGAGTGCCATGATTCGCTGGCGAAGCGCAGCAAGGCTGCCAGCATCTTTGTAGAGGTGAGTGGCTCGCATCAGCGCAACAGCAATATCATGAGCGCTGTACTGCTGAAACTGCAGCCCGCGACCGTCCTCATCTCCCACATCGGGCACCGTATCTTTCAGTCCGCCAACACGACGTACCACCGGTACGGTGCCATATCGCATGGCATACATTTGGTTGAGGCCGCAGGGCTCAACCCTGGAAGGCATCAACAGAAAATCAGCGCCGGCATACAGCTGGTGAGCCAGCGCCTCATTGTACTCGAGAGATGCATCTACATATCCCGGGTATAAATGGGACATTCTCCGAAACTCCTCTTCAAGCCACGGATTACCGGTGCCCAGTATGACAAAAGCTGCCGCACCGCCTTCTCTCAGGAACAGAGGGATGGCTGCAGGGAGCAGATCAGCCCCTTTTTCGCCAACCAGCCGGCCTATAAAGGCAACCAGTGGCAGACGCGGATTGAGGCGGAAGCGATGTGCCAGCGCCTCTTTGTTGGCGGCCTTGAAGGTCGCGATATCGGAACCCAATGGAGTGTCAATCATGGGGTCGGTGGCCGGATCCCAGATTTGGGTGTCGATGCCGTTCAGGATGCCCTGCGATTTGGCCCATTCGCTCCCAAAAAGCCACTCCATGCCATTGGAGTCGTGGCGAAGCTCCTCCAGATACCCCGGAGAAACAGTAGTTAGCCGCCATGAACAGCGGATACCAGTTGCCAGTGGATTGATACGGTCTTCCCAATCGAGCAGTCCCCGGGCGTAGCTGTCAAAAAACGGGAGGAGATAGAGTTTTTCCCAGGAGAATGAGCCGGTATACTGCCCGTTATGCACGGTAAACACCGTCGGGATGTGGGCGAGGTCTTTGTACTCAGGGCAGTGGGCTATCATAAAGGGGATAAGCCCTGTATGATGATCGTGGCAGTGAAGGAGGGCAGGTTGGTTTGGTAGGTCCTGAATCCATTTGAGAACGGCCTGCTGGAAGACCAGATTGCGCTCCACTTCGTCGCCATAGCCAATACCGTCCGGGCCGGTATAGACGCCTTCCCTGTCAAAGAGCCCCCGGCTACTCACGACCATGAGGGGGAATCCCAGTGACGGGCCGCGGTATTCTTCGATGACGTAAGGTACGAGGCCATTGTGTAGCCTGACAAACCCTCGCGACAGCTCTGCAAACTGCTGCCTGCGCATCCAGGAGGTGCGGTGCTTCGGAATGATGACGGAAGTATCGACTCCGAGTTGATTCAAGGCTTTCGGCAGTGCACCGGCAACGTCACCGAGACCCCCAGCTTTCGCTGCCGGATAGCATTCTGTGCTGACGTGAAGTATCCTCATGAGCAAGGTGTCGTGGCCAGACAACGGTTTTGTTGTCTCACTTGCTAAAAATAGGCAATTTTGACAAAGCCTGAAGCGCTTTTGCCAAAATTGCCTTCCCTTTTTGAATTCTCCTACCGCAAGAGCGGAGCAGCTAACAGAGTGGTGCTACCCTGTCGGATTTCCAGAGCATACGTGCCGGGGTCGAGATGATGAGGGATGGGAATAGTGAGATGCGGTGATGTTGGTTGCAAGGCGATGGGTTCCTGCCATAAGACCGCTCCCTTTGCGTTCCGAATCAGCCATTCTCCCCTTCCCGATGCCTGAGGGGAAAGTCTGACGGTACGGCTCCCATCACCAGCTGAGGTGGGCATACATGTAGACAGGAGGAAGGTTCCGTCGTCAATAAGGGTAAATGACTCGAACACCCGGCAGTTATTGCCAGGTTGGCGGATTTCTACGGTGTAGTACCCGGGAGGGAGCCCCCCGATAACTGACTGGTAGACCCCAAGGGAGACAAACATTGTTCCTTCGAACATGGACCAGGCATATTCGAATGGACCCTCTCCATGAGGGGTGACTGAAATGGTGAACCCGGCTCCGCCGGTACCGCCCTGGATGGATGTTTCGATATCCATGCAATAGCCAACCCACTGGCTGATCTGGAAGGTATCACCTGATGCCAGCATGGCAGTGAGGTGATAGGTGCCAGTATCTTCAAGCCCGTAAATACTCTGAAAGGGTGCCATAAATCCACCCGGCCCGGACCATGCCCAAGTGGCACCATCCAAATCGGGGCCGGTTTCAACTACGATGGCGCCGGTGGCTTGATCGGGTGAGCAAATGCAGGTAACGTCGAATTCCACCTGCTGGGTGCGAGCAGCCATTGTGCCCATCAGCATGAGGCACAGAAAAAATGTTTTCATAGGTCAGTGGTTAAGGTGAAGAAATGGATTCACCTTATAGAGATGATGTGAAAGGGGAAATTCCACACATTTTTGGCACTTTTTTTCAAAAAAGGGCCCATTTTTTACACTCAACCGCCTTTTTTGGCAGAAAAATGCTGTGTGAGCCAGTTGGTCAGCAGTCGGGGACCGAAGCCGGTGGCGCTTTTGTCGCGGGAGAGACCGGACTCTCCGAAGGCCACCCCGGCGATATCCATGTGGGCCCAGTTGGTGTGCCCTTCGATGAAGTGCTCGAGAAACTTTCCGGCGGTGATAGCTCCGGCTGCGGGTCTTGCGCTGAGGTTACGCACATCGGCGATATCGGAGACCATTTCCTCGGCATAGTCTTCCCACAGTGGCAGGCGCCAAACCCGCTCACCGGTGGTCATTCCTGAGTGGAAGAGGCTGTCGGCCAGCTCATCGCTGTTGCTCATCATGGCTGCGCATGCGTAGCCAAAGGTGCGGATGGCACTGCCGGTGAGTGTGGCCAGGTCGATGAGATACTCCGGGTTATATTTCCTGACCGTCCAGGAGAGCGCATCGGCAAGGATGAGGCGCCCTTCAGCGTCGGTATCGATGACTTCGATGGTTTTACCGGAGTAGGAGTCGAGTACGTCTCCCGGCTTGATTGACAGTGCGTCCACGCTGTTGTCGGTAGCGGGCACCACCCCAACCAGATGCACCGGCAGGCTCAGGCGGGCTGCCAGTTCCATGGTGCCGAGTACCGCAGCAGCTCCGCCCATGTCACTTTTCATATAGTGCATATTGGTCGAAGGCTTGATTGACAAACCGCCAGTATCGAATGTGACACCCTTGCCAACCAGCGCAACTGGCTGGCTGTTAATTGGTTGGGCTGGCCGGTACTCGGTGACAATCAGGCAGGCAGGGTGCTCGCTGCCTCTGTTGACACCCAGAAGGGCATGCATACCCATCTCCTCAAGCTCGTCGCGACCGATGGCAGCGGCTTGATAACCAAACTGGCGGGCAGAAGCGGCGGCCCACTGGGCGAGGTCAGCCGGTGTTTTTTTGTTGGACGGCGCATTGACAAGCTCCATGATACGGAGCTGGGTGGAAGCAGTGGCAGTGGCAATTTGACTTCCATCCGTGGCCGCTGGGACGGCAGATTCGTTGGTCAGGATACCCACCTTCGCCTCTGGCCCTCGAAGAGGGTGGGGCGGACGTTTTTCCGGGTCTTTATACAACCCGGTTTCATAACTGCCAAGCATCAAACCGCTGATGGCTGCATCACTTAATAAGCCGATATCCGCATCTGCAAAGTGCCGCAGATCGAGCACAGCGGTGCCCTGAAAGTAAGAACGCCGCTTGTGAGACAGCGTTTTAAATGCCTTCTGTACCTTTTCAAAGCGGAGAGGCTCAGGAAGGGGAATGAGGACTACCCTGGTACCTGACTGGCTGAAAACCAAAAGTGACTCGCCATTATCTCCATTGTAGACAGGTGAGATGTTGCGACTCTGGGGAATGCCGAACTCTGTCAGTCTATCAGGAAGGCCGCCACTTTGCCATTGGTGCTTTGTGAAAGGAAACAGACGGGTTTGGTCCTGGGAATCGTTGCTATGGAGGAGTGTCTCAACAATCATATCTGTCATTTGTACGGGTGCAGCTTACATTCAGCTACACTTGCCTCTCATCATTGAGGGTGTGGGTTAGAATGGGCTTTTTGGAAAACAACCACCTCAGGGCGTCCGGAAATTCACGGCCCCAGCTGGATTCCTGATGGCGACCCTGTGGGTCAATCTCTACTTGGAGCCTGATTCTGGCCCGGTCCCCCATGCCGCGCATCTCAAGGGTTTCCCGGAGATTCTCAATATGCAACACCATATTAGAACCCTCTTGCTCCCCGCCGTATACATAGATGTCCATCGGATGGGGAGCCGCAAAGTCCATAAATTTAAAGCTGAAGGCCGGAGTCACCCACAGCGAGGGCGAAAAAACCATCAACTTGCTGAAAACATGGGGATAGCGCAGGCCTGCATACATTGTAATAAGCCCACCCATCGAACTGCCACCGATGCCTGTATGGATTCGGTCAGGCAGTGTCCTGAAATGAGTATCAATGTACGGCTTGAGTGTTTCGGCCAAAAAACGGATGTACTTTCTGCCATCTCCCCGGCCCAACTTTGTTGGAATGGAAGGCGTATACTCACGAATTCTGTCTTCTTGTGCATGGTCTATCGCAATGACAATCACCTCATGCTCGCCAGATTCGGCCAGCATGGCCAGTTTCTTGTCAACACCCCAGGTTCCAAAAGGTGCATGGTCTTCAAACAGGTTCTGCCCATCCTGGAGGTACAGCACGGGATAGCGCTTATCTGACTGATGATAGTCCCATGGCAGAAGGGCAGAAATACGTCGGGTGCGAATCAACTGCGGGATTTCAAAAGCTTCATGGATGACCTGAATGAGGGGCAGAAACCGGGCCTGAAACGAGGCATCTGTTTGCCATGCAGGCACGAAATCCTTGACAATTCCACCCGGCACCTTCAGCATGCGGTTTGGAATGGGCCGGCCATGGCTGTCGAGCTCCTGATCGTGCCAGCCACCACGTGTATACTTGTATTCAAGCGGCCGCGGCAGAGAGTGGTCCCCTGGGAAAACATACCGGTATTTTCTTTCCTGGATAAGTTCCATCCGGTACTGCTCGTCTTTGACCCGCCACCCGTTGAAATTTCCGGCAATAAAAACGGGACGGTCATCATCAATGGCTGTAGTGACCTCCAGCATGAGACTGTCCGAAAGTGTCGTGAACGGAAATCCGGGATAAGCTTGCATCTGAGCCATCGGCATATTCATTTCCCCTTCAGGGCGACTGTCACTTTGGCTCAAAACGACAAGCCAAAGTGAACAAGGATGTAGAGCAACGCATCATGTACAAGGACGCGGCGTAGGTCAATACAGTCAGTAAATGTAGGGTTTTATCCCTGAATTTTTGTCAATTCGACATCCGTTTATTGGGCAGACTTTGCGTTTCCCGCATGAACTTTTCGGTGGGTTTTGGAATTAACCATACAACCACAGACGGAGATTCGACTGTGGGGTATTCTTCAATTTAAATCCATATACACCATGTATCCAGCTCATCTTGTTGCCCCAATGTCAAAAGACCTCACCGATTTCGGATTCGAAGCCATGCAATCTGTCGAAAAGGTAGATGAGGTGTTGGGGAATGCGGAAGGAACCACACTGTGCGTCGTTAATTCAGTCTGTGGCTGCGCAGCAGCCAACGCGCGCCCTGGAGCCAAGCTTTCTCTTGCCAATGACAAGACTCCTGGCCGTCTGGTCACAGTCTTTGCCGGAGTCGACGCTGACGCCACCACAAGGGCACGGGAGTATATGCTCCCCTACCCCCCATCATCTCCTTCAATTGCTCTGTTCAAAGATGGAAAACTTGTCCATATTCTCGAGAGGCATCATATCGAAGGACGGTCAGCAGAGGTCATCGCAGAAAATCTGAAGATGGCTTACAATACGTATTGTTAATTAAAGAGGTTCCTGGCAAGGAGAGCAGGGGTGTCTTGTGTTGAGATTTCACAATCTAAACGTGAGACACCCCCGCACAGATTCTCATTCGAATGATAGTTATCCCCGACGGCCGAACCGCCAGTCCCGGAGATCTCAGTTGGGAGTCGGTCTCTCGCATGTGTGAGACGAAGATTAACACCTAGATATACCGCCTGAATTGATTGGAGAGCGCAATAAGCCCTGCCAGCTATTTGCGCTGCATGTGCTTTGGGAAAAGCCCTGATTTGGTTTTCGATCGTTTATATTGACCGTCCTTGCTCGTTTTAACTTGAGCGTCCTCTGTTATTTTGCATCCTGTCTTCGGTGTACACGAAAAAAGGAGAAAAAATGCCCCGAAAAGTAAGAACCCCGCCACTGTGAATCGTCTTCCTGATCGCATGAACCCCTGTTTTTGTTAAAAATTTACCCGTTTGGAGCAGGAAAATAGTCATTTTTGAGCCCCAAAGGAGAGAAAAACGTCATAAACCCCAAAAAATAAAGGGTTTCCGTTGATTTTTAGTGCACAATGCTTGGTTTTCATACTGGCAGACTCTAACTTTGCCTTGAAAGTTTTGTGTCCGACACAGGAAACTGTCTGAGGACGTCCGTCTTAATTATTTTTTCATTTAAATGAATGTTCATGAACAAGGGAGATCTCATCAACAAGATTGCCGACACAGCAGGAGTTAACAAGAAGCAAGCTTCTGATGCGCTTGACGCAGTACTGGACGGCATTCAGGATGCACTGAAGGCAGATGACAAAGTCACACTGATTGGCTTCGGTACGTTCTCAGTCGGCACAAGAGGCGCTCGCGAAGGTCGTAACCCACAAACTGGTGCGACAATCAAGATTGCAGCCAAGAAAGTCGTAAAATTCAAGCCGGGTAAATCACTTGCTGACTCTGTCAACTAATGACTTTGTCCGACAATTTGAAATAAGGGAATGCCCTCCGGGGCATTTTCTTTTTTCAACCCCAATCGGTCAGTTTTTCCTGTCTGTCTGACCACATGAGCCACTGTTACCGTTGCTAAAGCGGATGCACACGCAAGAGTAAACCACACATGGAACAAGCCGAAAAGCGATACTATACCATCGGAGAAGTTGCAGACCAGTTTGGGGTCAGCAAGTCCCTGATTCGCTTTTGGGACCAGGAGTTTGAAATGCTCCGCCCGCATAAAAACAGCAAGGGGGAACGGCGTTTCACTCCTGAAAACATCCGGCTCCTCAAGCAAATTCACGGATTGGTCAAAGAGCGTGGATTCACGCTCAAGGGCGCACAGCAGGAGCTGTACCGCATCAGAGCATGGGAGTCGGAAAAAGAATCTGTTGTTGCAGAACTACGTGAGGTACGGGAATTCTTAGTCAACCTCGTTGAAGGGACTGAAGAAAATCAGGAGGAGGTCTGACCGATAGCACCAATTTCTATCCGGTTCCGGCAAAAGCGGTAATCATCAGATACATTTGAAGCCACCACCAGCAGCCTGTCACCAGCGTACTGCCTGATTAGGGTATGGTACCACTCAATTCCGTTTTGATCAAGGTTGGTTGATGGTTCATCAACCATGAGGACTCTACTTTCAGACAAGACGGCCAAGGCGAGCTTGAGGCGCTGTTTCATGCCCGATGAGAAAAAGCGGATTTCTTTGTGGTGGCTGTTTCGGGGTAGTTGGATCAAATCAAGGACATCGCTGTCAGAAAGGCTGGGATGAAAGGGTTTGAAGCGCCGGTGGAACCGTATAGCCTCCACCAAGGAGAATTCTTCGATCAACTCCATGTATGGGCCGGTCATGCTGATATGCTTGTAGACATCTTCAGGAGGCACTTTTGCCTGTTGATAAGAAAAGAGAATTGTTCCTTTTGACGGAGTAAGGTGGCCGCAGAGGATTCGGAGGAGGGTTGACTTGCCAGCTCCGTTTGGACCTGTCAATGCATACGATTGTGACGATTCGAATTCGAGATTCACATTTTTAAAGACCCATTGAAAGCGAAACCTCACACTCACAGCATTCAGTGAAATCCGGAATGCCGGGTTTTCCGCCTGAGAGGATTTCATTTGTCTGTCGTTTCTTCAGATTTACGCTGTACAATCTGAGCGGTCAGGTCAGCTTCCGAGGCAATGTGGTTGCCCACATAGGCCGTTCCTCTCATCTGTACAATCCCTCGCCTGATAGGAGCTTGCAATTCCAGTTTGAACAGCAATGTGTCACCAGGCACCACTTTTCTTTTGAATCGGGCATTGTCAATTTTGAGAAAATAGGTGTCCCATTCTTCAGGATTTTCCTGCATAGAGAGGGCAAGGATGCCGCCTGTTTGCGCCATGGCTTCTATCTGAAGGACGCCCGGAAATACTGGATTGCCGGGAAAATGACCTTGAAAGAATTGCTCGTTAAAGGTGACATTCTTGATTCCGACCACGTAGTGGTCAGTGAGTTCAGTGATTTTATCGATGAGAAGGAACGGGTAGCGGTGAGGAAGCATACCTGCAATCTGTGTACTGTCGAATATTGGCTCTGCACTGGGGTCATAAACAGGGAGGCCCTTGAGTTTTCGCTGTTCCAGATACTGTTTTCTGAGGATCCGGGCAAACTCAACGTTGGCCGTGTGACCTGGTTTGGTCGCCATGATGCGCCCTTTTATTGGCTTGCCGACAAGCGCCAGATCGCCAATCATATCCAAGAGTTTATGGCGGGCAGGCTCATTACCGAAGCGAAGTGTAGTCAGGTCCAGAACACCTTCGCGCTCGACCCGGATATCCGGTTTGCCGAGCCGTTCGGCCAGTCGTTGGAGATCATGGGGCTCAAGAAGTCGGTCGACAATGACCACGGCATTGTCGACATCCCCCCCTTTGATGAGGTTCTGATCGAGCAATAGCTCGAGTTCATGGAGGAAAACAAAGGTCCTGCAAGGTGCCACATCTTGTGCGTAATTTGAAAAATCTTCCAGGCTTGCATACTGGTGGCCGAGTACAGGGCTCTGGAAATCAATCAAGGCAGTCAGCTGATAGTCAGCGGCAGGCAGGGCCAATAGTTCCGAGCCGGTCTCTTCATCACGGTAGCGTATGGGACTTGTCACTTCAAAATACTCACGTTCGGCATCCTGCTCTTCGAGCCCGGCTTGGAGCAACTGTTCAAGGATAGGTGCAGCGCTGCCATCCATGATTGGCGCTTCGGGACCATTGATCTGAATCAGGATATTGTCGATGCCTCCGCCGATGATGGCTGAAAGCGTGTGTTCAATGGTACTGACGGAAGCATCTCCGGTTTGGATGGTTGTGCCGCGATTGGTGGATACAACTTGGCCGACATCGGCCGAAATGACAGGCTGGCCTTCGAGATCTATACGTTGAAATTTGATGCCGTGATTTGGAGGTGCCGGCAAAAAGGACATACTGACTATCTTACCGGTGTGAAGGCCAATGCCTTCTACCGAGGCCGGACCCTGAATGGTGTATTGGTTCATAGATCAGGAATTTTTTGAGCGCTCCAGCTCGTCGAGACGCTTTTGGAGGTCGGGCAATTTTCGGAACACAGCATAGGCTCTGAGAAAATCATGATAGGGAAGTGCCGGCGATCCGTACAAGGTGCTTCCAGGCTCCTTGATATTCCGGTTGACACCACTCTGGGCCTGTATCCGTGTGCCGTCTGCTATATTCAAATGACCGGCAATTCCGGTTTGACCGCCAAGCATGCAGTGAGCTCCAAGAACCGTACTGCCAGCTATCCCAGTCTGCGCTGCTACAGCAGTATGAGCGCCAATCTGTACATTATGGGCAATCATAACGAGATTGTCAATCTTGGCTCCTTGCCTGATGACAGTTGACCCCATGGTCGCTCTGTCAATGGTGGCTCCCGATCCGATTTCTACATGTTCTTCAATGACGACATTGCCGAGTTGGGGCACCTTGCGGTAACTGCCGTCTGCCTGGGGAGCAAACCCGAAGCCGTCAGCGCCGATGACTGTATTTGCATGGATGGTGCAATGGTCTCCGATTTCACAATCGTGATAAATCCGGACTCCGGGGTGAATCGTGACATGAGCCCCTATTTTGACATTCCTCCCTATGAAAACCTGTGCGTGAATTGTGGTGTGTGCACCAATGAAAGCCCCCTGCTCGATGACAGCAAAGGCTCCGACTGACACATCGGCTTCGAGCACGGCTTCCGGGTGAATGTCAGCTTTGGGTGATTGACCTGACTGTGGACCCCGGGCAACAGATGAGGCAAACTGTTCCATCAGAAATGCCATGGCTGCATACACATCGTCAACCCGAATCAGGGTTGGCTGTATTTCCTGACGGGGTTGGAAAGCCTTGCTAACCAGCATGATGCTGGCATTTGTCGTATATGCGAATGACTCATATTTTGGATTCGCCAGAAATGTGAGGCATCCCTCAGTGGCTTCTTCAATTTTTCCGGGGCGATCCACCAATATATCAGGATCTCCCTCAAGAGTCCCTTTAAGCAGTTCGGCAAGTTGTCTGGCGCTGATTTGCATGGCTCAAAGGTAGACAAATTTGATATTTCCAACGGCACCTCAAGACAGGGGCGACTCCTGATAGCAGTGAAATGTGTGGGCTGTCTGCAGGTCATTCACTTTTTGTGTATCTTCTGAAACTTTGGCCATAAAATTGGAACCAGAGATACTCAAATTAAGTTGGAATTTGGGACTCAGCAAATAAAAAGAGTAAGAATACCGTTGTTCCTGAGAAGACAACGTGCAGAGCATAGAAGGTGGATGAGTAGAAAAAAAGCCCATCATGTTAATGATGAGCTTCTCGGATCAATCGGATTTTGAGATTAGCTTTGGTGTTTTATATGTTGTTCAAGGCAGTCCGCGAAAGCGCGGGCTGTCTTTTTATTTTGTAACGTCCATGACTAAAGATTCGCTGCTCCTTCTCAAGGGGCATTCTTCACTTTTCCTTCCAGATTGGAGAGGTGTTTGCCTTTGAGGGCTTCTCTTCGTTGTTGTGTGGTGGTGGTAAAGTACCGGTGTGATTTCAAAAAATTTACCTGAATCCGATCCCACGCATTTGAGTCTGAAAGAATGCCAAGCTCTCGAAGTTCGAGAAAAAGGGTGTGGGCAATTGGGGAAAAGTCGCTGCGACCCAGATAATCCAGATCAGCATCGCAGAGGATCTCTTCGAGGAGTGTTGAGGGTGACTGTGGTATTTTGGTCGCCATGATCATGCCGCAAATCAGGTCTATTTCTCGGTTCGTATAGGCAAACATTGGTAGCGTTTGCCGTGCAAGCGAGCAGCCTGATTGTTCGTGTTCAATATGGCTGACCGTAAAGCCGATGTCATGATAAAGAGCGGCGGTTAGAACCAATGATGTTTCGTAAGGCGCTACACCTTCAAGCTGACATAACTCTTTGGCATTCTCCAGAACTTCAAGTGTATGGTGCTTGCCATGGTACGACAGTTTCGGGCTTAGCTCCCGATCCAACTTATTGATGATGTAAGCCTTGGCGGCACGGTAGTTCATGAACAGGTCTCTTCTCGAGGTTTATCCTGCAACTTTGGTGCCATTGATCAAACGAGCAGCCCCGGGGTGAGGAGCTCACCCCGGGCGGTTGCGTGCTGATTGAACGGCGGGTTTTACTGTTGCGGATCAAGCAAAATAACCCCTGATGCCAGAAATTTCAGCTCCTCCTTTGGTTCGGTGATGGCATCAATTTCTTCCTGAGACTTACCGGCATCTTCAGCATAGTGCTTCAGGTCTTCGATGGGAGTGACTGCCCGATAGGCATACCCTTCTATGACGACCTGCCGACCGGCAATGTCTTTTGGGACAAAAAAGCCGTAATCCTTAAATTGGACCACCATTTCTTCACCCCCTTCCACACCCGGAGCAATGGTCATCCAACAGCCTTTCGCCTGGCACACCTCGTTGACTTCGCCGACCACCTTGAAATCCATGGAGTCGACGCCCTCCATTGAGGCCAACATGTCACCAAAAGAAACGGCGCCCTCTTCGGTTATGGTCTCCCCGAAGTGCTTCCCATCGCCTTCGTCCTCTGCAACATCGCCGTGGTCGTGGTCATGATCGTGGTCATGATCGTGTGCTTCTTGAGCCGTCTGCTCGCCAGATTCCGCGGTATCTGAAGACGGGGCGCTGCAGGAGGCGAAAATCATCAGGGAGAACATAGTAAGAACAGTGAAAATTCTGTACATAATGACGTTTTTTGAAATTTGAAAAGAATGATTTCAAAGGTCGAAAATACTGATTTACCAAATATTCCCACGTAATTTAGAAAACTCTTCAGACCCTGTAACTGACAAATGGCAATTTCGGGAAGGGAGATTTTCCCGGACAGTTGACATTTTTGGCAAATATTTTGCTGCTTCACACTGTGTACGATGATTGGAGAAAACCGCGTTTTCTTTCCCGATTGTCTTTCCGGGGCTTTCCCTCTCTCAATGACCGATTTACAGTGATGAAATTTCATTCTCTACTTTTTCTCTGCTTCTCCTTTATCATTGGGTTTCAATCCGTTTCTGTCAATGCTCAGTGCATTGCAGGCGACTGTGTTGACGGGCGGGGGGCGTTTCGGTTTGCAGATGGCAGTAGGTATATCGGCGAGTTTGAGGCGGGTAGAATACACGGCTGGGGCAGTTTGCTGCATGTCAGCGGACATCGGTACAGGGGGACCTGGTCCGGGAGGCTGCCTCACGGGGAGGGCATTCTGCAACTTGCTGACGGGCGCACATGGAGTGGTGTATGGCAGTTCGGGCATCCACTCGGGCTTGATGATGAAGACTTTTTGATTGTTGTAGAAGGCCGTCAATGGCCGGTCCAGACCGGATGCTTGCAGGGGGATTGTACAAATGGCAAAGGTGTCATGCTATATGATGACGGAGGGAGTTATGAGGGTCAGTTTAAGGATGGGATGGCTCATGGCCGAGGTTTTTGGTTGTATCCAAACGGTGTGAGCCTGCATGGGCAGTTTAGAATTGGCCAACCTGATGGAGATGGGGTGCTTTCCACAGAGAATGGAATGAGTTTGGCAGGGGTATGGGACAATGGAAGCTACCAATTGCCAGATCAGATTCCGTTTGAGTGCAGGGAGGGAGATTGTCAGGAGGGCTCCGGAGTTGCGATTTGCTGGAGTGGAAATGGATTGTATAACGGGGAGTTTCAGAGCGGAATACCGGATGGGGTGGGGATGGCATTGTTTCTTGATGGGAGTCAGTATGAAGGAGAATGGAAAGACGGACAGGCCCACGGGGAGGGGCACATGTACAGGAAAGACGGAACCTTTTTTTCAGGGATTTGGAAGAAAGGGGTTTTACAGGTGCCCGGCACAAGCGCCATGCTGGCAAGAACCGATTATCGGTTCAGTCAATCATATGGTGCTGAAAGCTCAGAGGGCAGCAAGGGGGTGAAAGAGAGGCCGGAAGTCTCAGCCCCTGTCAGAATATCGGTCAGTGGAGATCCCGACAAGTCGGTCGAATTTCTGCCCAGACACATCCGGGCAGTCATTGTTGGCGTGGCTGACTATCACCATATGCCTGCACTGCGATATACCGACGACGATGCATACAGGATGTACGCTTTCTTGAAAAGCCCGGAAGGAGGAGCATTGGAAGATGATCAAATCCGGATCCTGATTGATGAGGATGCTACAAAAAAAGGCATTCTCGCGGCAATGATGGATGTGTTTCACGGGGCTGGGCCAGACGACCTTGTCTTGCTGTACTTTTCCGGCCATGGGCTGGAAGGCTCGTTTTTACCCTTCGATTTTGACGGTTTGAGAAATCAATTGCTTCATGAGGAAATTCAGGATATTCTCTCCCAGAGTTCGGCAGGGTTCAAGTTATGCATTGCTGACGCCTGTCACTCGGGAAGTCTGGTTGCTCAGAAGGGCCCCGGGTCTGATGGATCAGGGTTTGGTGCACCCACTCCCACCACTGCCACCCTTCACGGAGGGAGTGCGTTGCTGATGTCATCACGGTCCAATGAGACATCCCTGGAATCGAGCGGATTACGTCAGGGTGTGTTTACCCATTACCTGATGCGCGGCTGGAAGGGTGAGGCTGACCTGAATGGAGACCATGCCGTATCTCTTCGTGAGTTGTATTTGTATCTGCACGAAGAAGTCAGGCGCTATACCAACCACCGCCAATCTCCAATCATCAAGGGTCACGCGCTTGATGAACTGATTCTCACTATGTACCGATAAGTTCACATTTTTATCAGAATGCCTGTAAGTTCACAAGCTTCCGATAGGCGCCTTTTGGGTGCTCCAGCAGTGAGTCATGGGTTCCTCGTTCGACTATATGCCCGTGCTCAAGGACGATTATTTCGTCGGCATGCTGGATTGTTGAAAGCCGGTGGGCTATGACAATGGCGGTGCGTCCCTTCATGACTTTAATAAGGGCATCTTGAACCAGCTTTTCTGCTTCTGAGTCAAGGGCTGAGGTCGCTTCATCAAGTATGAGAATAGGAGGGTTGTTCAGCACGGCCCGTGCAATTGTGAGGCGCTGCCGCTGGCCACCGCTGAGTTTGGCGCCACGGTCGCCAATGACCGTATTATAGCCCTGTTCGGTGGCGAGGATAAACTCGTGGGCATTGGCGATGCGAGCAGCTTGTTCGACCTGATCGGTGGTGACCCCTTCGGCCCCGAAGACGATATTTTGATAGATGGTGTCGTTAAAAAGAATCGCCTCCTGGCTGACCACCCCCATGAGTTTTCGCAGGGCTGGCAGGGGAATATCCATGATGTCTGTACCGTCAATACAGATTTGGCCGACAGTGGGGTGGTAGAATCCCGGCAGCAAATCAGCCAGTGTAGACTTGCCGGCACCAGAGCGCCCAACCAGTGCAACAGTGCGTCCCTTCCGGATGTGCAAGTCGATATGGCGCAATACCCATTCTTCAGAGTTGGGGTATTTGAATGATACATCCCGAAAGGTGATGTCTTTGTGAAATGCGGCGGCCTCCATTCTGGCAGGCTGTGGGGAGGCGTTTATTTCAGAAGGCTGATGAAGCACCTGCTCAATCCGGTCAAGCGCGGCGACACCCTTCTGGACATTGTACCAGGCAGAGGAGAATTTTTTTGCGGGATCAAGCATGAAAAAAAAGGCCAGCAAAAAGCTGAAGAAAGTTGACGGGCTCAGGTCTTGGGTAAAAACCAGCCTGGAGCCAAACCACAAAAGCGCTACGACCACCGAAACGCCGAGAAATTCGGAAAGCGGAGAGGCCAGATCACGACGCCGGGCCAGTTTGATGATGAGCGAATTATAGGTGTCGTTGTCTTTGTCAAAACGGCTTTGTTGGTAGGCTTCCGCGGTGAAGGCCTTGATGATCCGAATGCCGCCAATGCTTTCTTCGAGGGTGGAGACAATGTCTGCAAGGCGCTCCTGCACCTGACGGGACGTACGGCGCAGCTGTTTGCCGATTCCACCTATTATCACAACCGTAAACGCGAGCAAGCCGAGGACAATCAAGAGCAACTGGGGGCTTACAAAGATCATGTAGCCGAGACAGCCGAACAGAATGAGAGGCTCCCGGAAAATGGCCTGAAGCATGTTGACAATAGAGTGCTCAACTTCGACCACATCGGAACTCGCCCGCGCAATGAGGTCACCCTTTCGCTGTTCAGTAAAATAGCTGATAGGCAGCATGAGGGTGCGTTGGAAAATGCGCTGCCGAAGGTCCCGAATGACACCGTGCCGTACAGGAGCCATAAACCAGGCTGCCAGATAGCGAAATACATTCTTCAAAAAGAAGAGGACAACAATGACCAGACATACATAAAACAGGGCAATATCTTTTCCCTGCTCATCAACAACCTGCCATAAGTGAAATTGCAGGTAAGCAAGAAGCTCATCAGCGCTGAACCCCGGTGCCGGGATCTCCTGAATCCGAGGCTTTTGTTCGAAAAGGACTTCCAGGAAAGGGATAATGGCAGGAATGCTGACCACGGTGAAAGCCGCTGTCATCATATTTGCCAGCACGGAGAGCGCAATCAGCAGCCGATAACTGAGAAGGTAGTGCAGCAGACGCCAAAAACTCCCCATAGGCGTTAATCGTCTCCGGATGTGAAATTGAAGGTGTTCAGAAACCCGGTGTGGAAGTTTCCGGCACGGAAATCCTCATTCTTCATCAATTTCTGATGGAATGGAATGGTGGTGGGAATGCCCTCAATGATAAACTCATCAAGCGCACGCTGCATCTTTTTGATACACTCTTCGCGGGTTTGTGCCCGACATACCAACTTGGCAATCATGGAATCATAATACGGAGGCACTGTGTAGCCGGCGTAGACATGTGTATCAACCCGGACACCATGACCCTTGGCGCTGTGGAACGAAGAAATACGGCCCGGATTGGGGCGGAAGTCCTTGTAGATGTCTTCAGCGTTGATGCGGCACTCAATGGCATGCAGTGAGGGGTAGTAGTTTTTCCCGGAAATGGGAATGCCCGCGGCAATTTTAATCTGCTCCTTAATGAGGTCATGATCAATGACCTCTTCGGTCACGGTATGTTCAACCTGGATGCGGGTATTCATTTCCATGAAGTAGAAATTGGAGTGCTTGTCGACCAGAAATTCGACTGTGCCTACACCTTCATACTTTATGGCCTCGCCCGCCTTAATGGCCGCTTCGCCCATCCTGTCACGCAGGTCCTTTGTCATAAATGGCGACGGCGATTCTTCGACCAGTTTTTGATGACGGCGCTGGATGGAGCAATCCCGCTCTGAGAGATGACATACTTTCCCGTGTTGGTCACCTGCAATCTGGATTTCGATGTGGCGGGGTTCTTCCAGAAACTTTTCCATGTAGATGCCATCATTGCCAAATGAAGCCTTGGCTTCTTTTCTGGCGACATCCCACGCTTTTTCGAACTCATCGGCCGACCAAACGATGCGCATTCCTTTTCCACCACCTCCGGCTGTGGCTTTCAGCATAATCGGATAGCCGATATCTTCTGCGATTTTCAATCCCTCTTTTACATCTTTGAGCAGACCATCAGAACCTGGCACCACTGGCACGCCGGCCTTTATCATGGTCTCTTTGGCGGTAATTTTATCTCCCATCTTCCGGATTTGGTCGGGAGTGGGTCCGATGAACTTGATGCCATATTCTGTGCAGACTTCCGCGAAATTGGCATTTTCTGCCAAGAAACCATAGCCCGGATGAATGGCATCGGCATTGGTAATTTCAACGGCCGCCATAATCCTCGGTATGCTCAGGTACGACTCTGAGGAGGCGGGCGGTCCGATGCAAACTGCCTCATCAGCAAAACGCACGTGAAGGCTTTCCCTGTCAGCAGTCGAATAGACAGCAACTGTTTTAATACCCATTTCCTTGCAGGTCCGCACGATGCGAAGGGCAATTTCACCTCTGTTAGCAATCAGTATTTTCTTGAACATGGATATTCATGGATTGAGTAAGTACAGATGGTGGTGTAAGGAGGGGGCAGCCCGGGGGTCATTGAAAAACGGCTTACCCATTGGGGTCTACCCAAAACAGAATGGTGTCGTACTCTACAGGCGAGGCATCTTCAACCTCTACCTTGACGATTTTGCCGGACACCTCTGACTCAATTTCATTAAACAACTTCATTGCTTCTACAATGCATACAACATCTCCCACTGCTACCGTGTCTCCAACTTTAGCATAGACAGGCTTCTCCGGAGAAGGAGAGCGGTAAAATGTCCCTACAATAGGCGACTTGATTGCCACGAGCTGACTGTCTGAATCGGTGGGAGCCTCGGCAGCGGGCGGAGCAGCAGGCATGTCAGGGACAGATGCAGCAGGTACCGATTCAGCTGCCGGCGCGGTGGGAGCAGCCTGCGGTGCTGCGACCACAGGGGCATGTGACAACTCGATGCTCTTGACGGCTTTGGTCTTAGCGTACTCCTTAGTGCGCACCGAAAGCTCAAACTCTCCGTCCTTCACCTTAAACTCGGTCAGGTTGCTGTCGCTTATAAACTCAAGGAGTTTCTGAATTTCTTCAAACTTCATATCGAATGGATTATGATGGGTTCGACAAGGTATGGAAAAGGAGAGAATTTGGAGAATTCCTGCCTGATTAATCCTTTACGCGCTCGATATAATCACCTGAACGGGTGTCAATCTTGATTCGGTCTCCGGTCTCCACAAACAACGGCACCCGAATCTCGCCTCCAGTCTCGACTGTGGCTGGCTTCAGTGTGTTGGTGGCTGTATCACCACGCAGTCCCGGTTCGGTGTATGTAATCTCAAGAACCACATGTGCTGGCAATTCAAGAAGAAGGGGAGTGTCCTTGTCAGCGTGATACAAGACGTCTACTTTCTCACCTTCCTTTAGCAAATCCGGACGGCTGATCATTTTCTCTTCGAGGGTGACCTGCTCGTAGCTCTCCGTATTCATAAAATGATACCCCATGTCATCGTTGTAGAGATATTGAAACTCCCGGCGCTCAATTCTGACGGGGTCTATCTTATGGCCCGAAGGAAAGGTGTTATCAATGACTTTGCCTGTCGTGACACTTTTGAGCTTTGTCCGAACAAAAGCAGGCCCTTTGCCCGGTTTGACGTGCTGGAACTCCACCACCGAATAAATGTCATTTTTGTAGTTGATGCACAAGCCGTTGCGGATTTCTGAAGTATCTGCCATAAGAATTGGGTTATGTCCTGTCAAAAAAAAGCGATGCAAAAATACATTTTTTCCTTCATTCGCCATTGAGAGCCCATGTTAGAAGACAGGCTCCCCATGTGAAGCCGCCCCCAAAAGCGGTGAGCATCAGAGTGTCTCCACGTTTCAGTCTGGATTCGTATTCCCACAAACAAAGCGGCAGCGTGCCGGCAGTTGTATTGCCGTACTGCTCTATGATTTGCATGGTTTTTTCCAGTGGGAAGTTCAGCGCTTCAGCCACAGAATTAATGATTCGGATATTGGCCTGGTGCGGCACCATCCAGTCGATGTCTTCCGTGGTGAGCTCATTGCGGCTCAGGAGTTCGGCGACTGAGCTGACCATACCCTTCACCGCCATTTTGAAGACCGGACGCCCGTCTTGTACCACATAATGCTCGTGCGCGTCAACGGTTTCATGGCTGGCCGGGTATTGTGATCCGCCCGCTTTCAAATAGAGGTATTGACGCCCGCTTCCGTCGCCCCGCATAATGGAATCCCTGATTCCATACCCCTCAGAATTAGCTTCCAGAAGCACTGCTCCACCTCCGTCACCAAAGATGATGCATGTCGAACGGTCAGTGTAATCGATAATGGCCGACATCACATCCATGCCAATCACTACCACCTTTTTACAAGAGCCTGTTTCAATAAATTTGGAGCCAGTTACAAGGGCAAATAAAAAGCCTGAACATGCTGCCCCGATATCATATCCGAATGCATTTATGGCACCAATTTTGTGTCCAATTGTATTCGCAGTATCGGGCATAATCGTGTCTCCTGTGATCGTGGCGCAGATGATCATGTCGATCTCTTCAGGCCTTAATCCGGCTTTCTCCATGAGGCGTTCCACGATTTTGGCACCCATGTCAGATGCCGTCATATCCTTCAGGATACGCCGTTCTTTGATTCCGGTTCGGGTGGTAATCCACTCATCATTGGTATCGACCATTTTTTCCAGGTCGCTGTTTGAGAGGATGTGCGGCGGTACAAAGCCGCTGACCCCCGTAATGGCTGCGCGCGTATGTGGCATCATGAAAGTGGATTATGCGCTGTAAGAGTGAAAGGAAAAATGGCCACAAAATTAGGGGAAAGGTCCCAAAGTGCAAGAAAAACTCAGGAAAGTTTCCCCGATGGGACTTTTCCGTCGATAGTCTGTAAGTAAAAAGACAGAAAAATTGAATACATCCGTCTATGTACACTGCCCCCCGGGCACTTCAAAACCGTCATAAAATCCAAAAATCGTGAAGCACACTCTCACTCTCCTTTTTGCAATCAGTCTTGTGTTCAGTGGGCTGCAAGCCGAACAGATTGAATTTTTTGAAGGCAGTTTTGCCGAAGCGCAAGATGCTGCCAGGCGCAGTGGGAAGCCACTGATGGTTGCCTTTATGGCCAGCTGGAGCAGTGGCTGCCGCCGGATGCATCAACTGGTATTTACCGATGATGATCTGGCTACAACTGTCAATGATGAATTTGTTTCTGTACTTGTTGATGTTGATGATTTTGACGGGATTGTACTGAAAGAACAATTTCGTGTCACAGACATTCCCACTTTCCTTCGATTTGATGAAAACGGTGATTTGGTCGACCAGCAAGGCGGTCAGATGACCGCAGCTGAGTTAAACCTCTGGCTCAGTGATCCCGGCCGGAAGGCACCTGCTGAGGGCAGTGCCATGCCTGTGGCCAGTAAGGCAAGCCCCATTGTGGTTTCGGAGCCATCGGCCCGTCCGGTTGCAGTTACTTCAGTTGATCATGATCGCACCTGGCCCAAAGGAGGCTCAGTTGAGTCTGCTGCAGACAAGCCATCACAACCAGAGCCAAACCTACGTCAGGAACCTAATGACGAATCGCAAGGTATTCCCTCCTCTCAAGACATACACGTCGATGCCCCGCATACGGATATTGTAAGTTCATCCGAGCGGGCAGAAAATAAAGGCGTCAGCTTTAGTCTGCAGCTTGGTGTATACAGCACACTGGAGAATGCAGTGCGGGCCATTGACCAGTCGCAACAGCAGGTGGGTGAGAATATCCCTGTCCTTCTGTACATTGCAGAACACAATGGGCAGACCCGCTACAAGCTGCTTACCGGGCTCTATAAGGACCGCGATGCAGCCGAACGGCAACGGGACAAGCTCGGCAGCCGGGGTCTGACCTCTTTCGTCAGGCCGGTTTCCGCCCTTTCACCTTGATTACCCAGAATGATTGTTATTGAACACATCGGGACTCTGGCAGGAGTCCGTCAACAAAAAGGTGGCGCACCACTTCGGGGAAATGATTTGAGAGACCTCCCGGTATTGAATGATGCCTGGCTCGCAATCAAAAATGGTCGAATCCACAGTTTCGGTTCGATGCAGATGCCTTTTGGCGAAGACGCATTGAAACATGATGCGAAGGGCGGATTTGTTATCCCTGCATGGGTAGACAGCCATACCCATATTGTTTTCGCGGCATCCCGCGAGCAGGAATTTGTTGACCGCATCAACGGGATGAGTTATCAGGAAATCGCTGCCCGTGGCGGTGGTATTCTCAACTCTGCAGCCCGATTGCGGAGTTGTTCAGAAGATGAGTTGTTTCTCAGCGCAACAGAGCGTTTGCTCGAATTAGTTTCTCTCGGAACCGGGGCAATTGAAATAAAAAGCGGGTATGGGCTGAGTGCAGAAAGCGAACTGAAAATGCTTCGGGTCATCAAAAAGCTGTCTGCGGTATCACCCATTCCTGTGCGGTCTACTTTTCTGGGCGCACATGCGCTGCCTGCTGAATTCCGGGATAATCGCCGAGCATATGTAGATATGCTCGTTTTCGAGTTGCTTCCGCAGATAGCCTCAGAACAGTTGGCAGATTACATTGACGTATTTTGCGAATCTGGCTTTTTCACTGTTGATGAAACAATCAGATTGATTGAAGAGGGTGCCAAACGAGGGCTGAAAGCCAAGATTCACACCAATCAGTTCAATATGCTGGGGGGCATTGAGGCTGCTGTAAGCCGTGGCGCTTTGTCAGTGGACCACCTTGAAGTTCTCAATGATGGCGAAATTGAAACCCTTGCCATGGGAAACACCATTGCCACCCTGCTGCCCACAGCCCCGTTTTTTCTCAGAGACCCCTATCAGCCGGCACGCAAATTGCTCGATGCCGGGGTGGCCGTGGCATTGGCCAGCGACTATAATCCCGGTTCGTCACCATCCGGAAATATGAACTTTGTCTGCTCTCTTGCCTGTATCGCATTGAGGATGACTCCGGAAGAGGCCGTAAATGCTGCCACATGGAACGGGGCCTGCGCCCTTGAGCTTCAAGATGAGGTGGGAGCCATTGCGCCGGGTATGCGCGCCAATATTATCATCACTCGCCCCATGCCGGATATTGCCTATCTTCCATACGCCTTTGGAAGCAATCAGATCAGGGAGGTATGGATGAATGGGCAGCCTTTCCGCGCCACTCTCTAGCGAACCAATGTCAGTTCGCCGGACCGCTGCAAGGACATTCCCTCAACATCATAGCTCACCAGCCATGCGTACACATCCATTGGCTGGGGGTTTCCGCTGAATGTGCCATCCCATTCTCCATCCGGATCATTGGTCTCAAAAACCAATTCACCCCATCTATTGAACACCTTGAGGTTGTAATTTGTGACATCTGGACAAATAACAACCGGTGCGAACGCGTCATTTGTCTGGTCTCCGTTCGGGCTGAATACGTCAGGCAGGTTGACGCAGAAGAATCCTTCCGGTACGCACTTCTGCTTGACAGAAAAGTCGGCCTGAGAGAGTGACAACGTTTCTGAACTTTCCCCACAAAAATTCTGTGTGCTGACAGTGTAATCTCCCGGCTGGTCGACAAGAATGGTGTCGGCAGTTTCACCGGTATTCCAGGTGACAGGAAGTCCGTCTGATGCGGCGATGAGAATGTAGACACCTTGCTGGCAGAAGGAGTCGCGGGGAAAAATTGCAATTTCCGGCAAAACCACCGGAATATCGATGCTTGCCTGCCCCGTACCGCACAGGTTGGAGGCCAACACAGAATAGGTGCCGGGCGAAGTAATGGTCAGGTCTTGACCCGGACTGCCATCATTCCATTCGAGGTCAAGGGTATTTAACGCATTGGCCACCAACAGGGCATTGCCGTTTTCACAGAGGTTGCCGGAGACCAGGATTTCCACAGAGGGGAAAGTCTCCTCAACGGTGACAGCGGCAGAGCCGCTGCCACATTTGTTGGTGGCAGTAACGCTGTATTGACCTGGTTGGTCGACTTCAATCAGTGGTGTATTTTCTCCATTGCTCCACGCCCATGAAGTGGCAGCTGCTTGTCCCAGGAGGGTGGTGGTTCCCGTGAGGCACAGAGAGTCAATAACGAGAATAGAAGGCTGTGGGGGTCCGATGGTGGCGATAAATCCAGTGTCACAGAGTTGATAGCAGAATTCGTCGAAAATGGTGACTGTTACCGTAAATAAGCCCTCTTCCATAACAGTAATCGTGGGTGTCGTCTCGCCGGTGCTCCATTCATAGAAGACAGAATCAACTGGCACAGTGGCATCAAAGGTGTGCAAAATCATTGAGTCTTCGCAAAATGGCTCAGGAGAGACCAATGAGAGGGTCAACAGGTCAAAGCCGTTGTAGGTCAGTGAAGTGTCTAAAAGTTCTTGCTCAGCAAGCAATTCTTCACGGTTTAGCTGAAGGGTGTCGGAAACGAGGAGGGAATCCAACGACTGTGGAGTCAGGGTAAGAATCTCATTACACAGGGTTTGTCCCTGAGCATCCATTTTGACCAGATAGGGGAGCGACTGATTGTCATTGGTCCACGATTCAATTTGGGCATAGCCGCCAATGGCCGGGTTTTGCATGAGGGGATAGTCAAACGCTCCCGGGGCTCCTTCAGGGTTTTCCTTATGGAGGGAAGTCCAGCTCACGATGGTATCAGGGCTGAGGGCAGCTGCGAATCCGCGCAGACGGGTGCCGCGATACACGCCACCGGCAATCAGTTGAGCACCCTCGTCAATGAGGCTGGTGATTACTACTGAAGTGTCTGACTCCAACGCCGTGGCAGAAATGGCTTCGCCAGATGGTCCGACTCTGAGAATCAGCCCGCGGGCCGAACTGCCGGGCTGACGAAGCGAGCCTCCAACCACATAGCCGTTTGTATCCGATACGGCCACACACAGACCCTGAAGCTGCAGATTGACAAGGGGGTCATCGATGGCATAGTCGCGGCTCCACTGAGGGGAGCCGTCAGGGCCCATTTTCAAAAGAAAGACCCGCTCCGGTTGGTTGGCAATATCAATGGCCCGAATACTGCCACATGCAATCAGACCGCTGTCAGGGGTTATTTGGATGTCATGCAGGATGAGTGAGCCTAGATTGGTGTTTTCATTGTTGAACCGATACCCCCATTGTTGATTCCCGTCGGTGTCAAGGCTGCCTACATAAATCTCTGTAGAAAATCCAAGCTCCGGAGAGATATTGGCAGCATGGTAAATGCTGGTGGTGCTGTCTTTGCGGACCAGAGATGGAAATGACTGGTCGACATTTGAATTGGCATACGCCCGACTCCAGACGACATCCCCGGATGGTGTGCACTTGATGATGGTTTCTGTCAGCGAGTCTGGCGTTCCGGTAATTGAGGCAAAAGCAATGTAAAATGTATCATCTTGGGCAACGAGGATATCTCCCGCCCCGTACTTACCTGGCCCCTGGGGGTAGTCGCGGCTCCAGACAAACTCTCCTTTGCTATCAAAGCGGGTGACGTTGATGCTCGGCGGTTCGGGGGTGGCAGCACTGATGGCAGTGACAGAGAGGACAAGGTAGTCTCCGTTGGTAGTTACTGCCATATTCTGAAGTGCAAATGACCTCCCGTCATTGACCCGGTAGAGGCGCTCGAACCGGTCCTGAGCGGAAGATGGCAGGCTCATTGCAATCAGGAGGGTTGATAAGACGAGAAATCGATAATATGAGAGTGTACTCATGATGGAAAATTGGTAACGTTCTGTGAAACAAGTCAGAACCCTGGTTCGGGGGAGCCTAAAAGGTCCTGAAACCAGGTTGCCCCTGTGGTGTGTTGTGGGGCTTCTGTCAAATGGTCAAAATAACAGAATTGCTGGTAAAAAAACGAAGATTCAGGTCAGGTCTTTCGTGGTTTTCGAAAACTTTCTCCCAACAGCATCCCTGCCTGATTGGTTACCTTTGTAAAAACGACACTGGATGAAGACTGTTCAGGAGGCAGAAGAGATTGTGCTCACCCATTGCAGGAAGTGGGGCGTGGAGCACGTTCCCTTCTCGAAGGCTGTGGGTCGGGTGTTGAGAGAGCCACTCTGTGCAGACCGTGATTTTCCGCCTTTCGACCGGGTGGCCATGGATGGCATTGCCATGAGATTTGAGGCTTGGCGTCAAGGTGTGCATAAGTTCCGGATAGAAGGGATTCAGCCGGCAGGGGCAGTGCCTTGCCGACTGCAAAGTACTGATGGATGCATCGAGATAATGACCGGTGCTGTATTGCCGGAGGGGGCAGATACGGTCATTCCATACGAGCAGATTGAACTTGCCGGGGGGTATGCCAGGGTGCGGGATGTAGAGGTCAGGCAAGGGCAGAATGTCCACAGGCAAGGGTTGGACCGAAAGAAAGGAGAAATCATTGTGGAAGCTGGTCGCTCAATGACAGCAACTGAGATCGGCATTGCAGCGACCGTGGGCAAGGTCTACCTCGTTGTGTCGTCACTGCCTCGCACAGCGGTCATCGCAACCGGCGATGAGTTGGTGTACGTTGGTGAGGAGCCGCTTCCGCATCAGATCCGAATGTCGAATATACACCAGATCGCTGCTCTGCTCACAGGTCTTTGCGTGCAACCTGAATTGGTGCATCTTGCAGACAATCGGGAAGCGCTTGCCATGAAATTGGAGCGTTGTTTGGCCGACAACGAGGTGTGCATTCTGAGCGGGGGTGTATCGAGGGGAAAATTTGACTTTGTGCCCGATGTGATGGCGCAATGTGGGGTGACATGGCTGTGTGACAAGGTCAAGCAGCGCCCCGGCAAGCCGTTTTGGTTTGGAACCGCTCCCGGCGGGAAAACAATTTTCGCCCTACCGGGCAATCCGGTCTCTACCTTCGCGTGTATGCACAGATATGTGTTGCCCTGGTACAGGAAGACCCTCGGGCTTGAGCCTCTCCCACAGGAGTTTGCTCGTCTGGCAAGCCCATTCTCCACCAATTCTCTCCTGACTTTTTTTCTGCAAGTAGCGCTCCAAAATGCCGAAGGTGAGCTTCTCGCGGTGCCGGTCCAGGGGAAAGGATCAGGTGATCTCGCCAATCTTGCTGATGCAGATGCCTTTATAGAATTACCGGGTAACCGCACGGAATATGGGCGAGGTGAGTTATTCAGAGTTTTTCGGTTTCGCCACCATGGCGGCAGACATTCGGAAGAGTGAAACAGATGTGCTATAAAAAGAAATGCTATGGATAATAAACTGACGCACCTAGATGAGCAAGGGAATCCCGCCATGGTTGATGTCGGGCAGAAATCTGCAAGTGGGAGAATGGCGCGCGCTGAAGCCATTGTGGAGGTAACCCAAGAGATTATGGCCCTCATGGAGGGTGGTGAGTTGCGGAGCAAGAAGGGGCCGGTGTTCCAGACCGCCATCATCGCCGGGATTATGGCTGCAAAGCAGACAGGCAATCTGATTCCGCTTTGCCACCCAATCGGGCTGGATCGTTGTGATGTTCACATCGAGGTGATTGGAGAGGCCCGCATCAGGGTGCAGTGTACAGCAGCATTGACAGCTAAAACCGGCGTGGAGATGGAGGCACTCACCGGTGCAAGCATTGCTGCATTAACCATTTACGATATGTGCAAGGCTTTATCACACGACATCACCATCTCTTCCATCCGCTTAATGGAAAAACGCGGCGGTAAGCGCGATTTTCTGCGTGCCGAATAACCAGCCGTAGTGAAGAATGAAAGGTGGGATAGATGTCGCTGCGCTGCAGCTTACGGAAGGGTTGTCAGCTGGTTCTAAGAAGATTTCGCCCCTACAGGGCGAGAGGGAAGTGAAAAGTTAGAAGATGTTGCCGCATCTTTCGCAATGACAATGGTTTGGATAGATTGAAAAGGACGTGGCTACATCGTAGCCATCTCTTCTTAGCTTTTGGCGTGAAGATTATTTTGAAGCTACATCGTAGCGACATCTTCAAGCCTTGTGTGTGAGGGTAATGCAAGGTCGATTTGGGTTGGTTTATCATTGGCCAATGGAGATTGAATACGGCCTGAACGGGCAATAATCGATTGCAGGAGCCGTTTTGTAGGCACTTCGTCGAAATAGGTAATCAGCGCGGCATAAAAGATGGTGCCGGTTGGTTATTTTTGCTGTTCGCTTTTCAGAGCTGTAATTTGACCATCCAACCGGGTCTGATGGACCCGGAGTACCCAAAGTGTTTCTCGAGATGATGAGAGTCCTCACTATTCTGGCCGTTCTATTTATTGTGACCCCATTGATGGCCCAGCGCCCAACAGGGATCAAGATGATTCACCCCGCCGGTTCGCGTAACACCCTTCAGGCTTGTCCGCCCGGTCAGGGGAATGATGCCGGGACTGTCTCAGTTGGGGCATTTACCGGGCAAAGTAATGATACAACCCTCAACGAAATTTTTCTGTGCTTCGGTGATGAATTGCTCATCGATCACAATGGGGATCAGAATCTGAGCGGTGACCCAGACCCCACAACCCAGGCGGGAGTAGGGTATGCCTTTTTTTCCTGCCCACCAACGGTTACTGGTGAGGAATTGTCGCTGATTCTTAATGACCCATGCCTTCTTGATAATACCACGCCGCCACCTCCCGGTGGCATCTGGATCGCAACCGGAGGTACGACCAACGGGGATGTGCTGTTCCAAAATGATGGGTCTATTCAGAACTTTCTGTTTGGGGGAGACCCTGGAGAGGTCTGGTTTGCGCCAATTACCTATGATGCCCTTGATCCCACCGACAGCTCCGCAATCTTTGAAGCAGGAGGAGGGTGTGTCAATGTTCGGACCGATGAGGCATTTTCTGTTGTCTACCTCAACCCCATTGACACCGTCTCGGTAGAGACGCCAGGATGCAGTGGAAATATCACGATTACAGGGGGGTTGCCAGAGTACCTCGGAAACAATGACTACACGGTCACTATGACAAGTGTGGCCAATCCGCTCGATTCTGCCCAGGTCAATATTGTCGGAGTGCCTGGTGCTCCGGAACTGGCCCGGATTCGTTTTTCCGTGCCTCAGGCTGGTTTGTACGATGTGGTGATTGAAGATGGGAAAAGCTGCGGACTGACCATACAGGTGGATGTGCCTGATTGTGCCTTTGTGACCTTTGATTTGGCAGAAGAGATTGCCGCTCCGGACAGCACTGTGTGTGTGCCGATTTATGTGAGCGATTTTTTGGACATCCGCTCCTTTCAGTTTTCCATACACTTCGATAACACCATCCTAGAATACATTGGGCCAGGGCAGCAAAATCCAACCATGACCGACGGCGGCTTATATCCCGTGAGTTTCGGCCCCGCGAATCCCAACGCAAACGGAGAACTGACTGTCAGCTGGTTCTACAATCTCTTTGATCCAAATGGTGTTACGCTGCCTGATAGCTCAGTGGCTTTTGAGATTTGCTTTACGGTCATCGGACCGTTGGGGAGCAGTTCGCCATTGACTTTCGAAAATCAACCGACCGGTATAGAAGTGAAGAACGCAGCAAATGGGGATATCAACACCATTTTGCCTGATGGCCTTGTGCTGGTTGCCGAGATGCTGCAACTCTTTGTAGATGTAGACGCGGATTCAGTCAGCTGTGGGACGATTGTCCCCAACCCTCCTCTGACCGATGGATCAATTACCATGACAGTATCTGGCGGGACAGCACCGTATACGGTAGCCTGGCAGGAAGACGGGGGTCCCGTGCAACCTCTTCTAGTGCTCAATGGGTCTGGCCAGTCCGTGACCATTGATAATCTGGGTGCGGGGACATACTATGTCACAGTCACGGATTCTCAAATGCCGCCGGAAGTGTTTACAGATACAATTACCCTGACCGCTCCGGTTCCTCTGGCAGTTGGCCCGAGTTCTACAGATCCACTATGTTCCGGAGACAGTACAGGGACATTCTCCATTACGGTCAATGGGGGAATTTCGCCCTACAACTTTGCATGGAATAATGGGGATACCATTCAAAACATTGATTCTTTGGTTGCCGGTTTTTACCAGGTCATTGTGACAGATCAAAATGGCTGCACGGCAACTGCCTCGGGCTCATTATTTGATCCCGCACCGATTGTGACGACCGTCTCTGAAGTCGATGCTACCTGTTCCGGCATTCTTGACGGCGGGGCATCTGTTTCGGCCACAGGCGGCACTGCTCCCGGCGGGACTTACGGGTATGCGTGGAGCACCACTCCAGTGGTGAGTCAGCCGGCGGTGACAGGTCTGAATGTAGGAATCTGGCGAGTAACGGTCACTGATGATAATGGATGCGAGGTGGTTGACTCAGCAGTTATTGGAGCAGCTACTATTCTGCTGGCCAATGCTGTTGTTGAAAATGTCAGTTGTTTCGGTCTCACCGACGGCTCAGTCTCCCTGAACCCTTCTGCAATTGGGGTTGATAATGGCGGGTATACCTTCTCATGGCCTGGTGGCATAGGCGGGCCTGCTGACAATCAGGTCACAGGTTTAGCAGCAGGCCAGTATCACGTCACCATTCAGGATGCACTCGGATGCAATATCGACAGCATCTGGTCAGTCAACGAGCCTCCCTTGTTGGCCCTCGATACGGTCAGTCTGATTCAGGAAAGCTGTGCCGTTGGAAATGACGGGTCAATCGAAGTGGTTGCAACTGGTGGCACACTCGCTGCCGGCTCTTCCTATGTATATGTTTGGTCAGACGGACAAACCGGCCCTGTGGCCTCCAATTTGTCTGCTGGCGCCTATACGGTCTCAGTGACAGATGACAATGCCTGTGAGTCCACCTTGACAGTTGAGATTCTGGCGCCTTCGCCTCCGGTTATTGCAGGATTTCAGATAACCGATGTTTCCTGTTTTGGCTTTTCGGATGGATCCATCACGGTGACAGTAACCCCCGGAGGAACACCCATCGCTTCAGTTGTGTGGTCTGACGGAGGCACAGGACTGACAAATTCAGGACTTGCTGCCGGCGGGTATGGGGTCACTGTGACAGACCAGTCCGGTTGTTCGGCAGGTGGTCTGGCCACTGTTGGCACGCCTGATCAGTTGGAAATTGTTGATACAACCTTTACGCTTCCAACCTGTGCCGGAGAATGCAATGGCAATATTGCGCTGCAGATGGGGGGAGGCACCTCGCCTTATACCTTTGAATGGGACAACGGACAGCAGACCAATCCGGCGTTTGCCTTATGTGCTGATATCTACGAAGTGACCATCACCGACCAAAACGGCTGTCCACCGTTAATAGCTGTCCTACAGCTTGACGAACCCAATCCGGTGACGATTTCCATCGATCCAGCTTCTGTGCAGGGGGTAAGCTGCTTTGGCGGAAGCCCATGCGATGGGACAGCCTCAGCGACGGCCACCGGTGGGGGCGCTGGGACTGGATTGTATACGTTTCTCTGGTCTTCAGGCACAACCGATGTCAATGTGAGCAGCTCAACAGCGACCAATCTGTGTCAGGACGTCCAAACTCTGACAGTTTCTGATGCAAACGGGTGCACAGCGACAGATTCTGTCACGATTTCCGCACCACCTGAATTACTCCTTGATACCCTCGCGACCCTCGCCCAGGATGTCAGTTGCTCGGGAGGTACCGACGGAAGCATTACTGCTGCAGCAACCGGGGGAACACCGGGATATACCTATACATGGCTTGGGCTTGGACTGTCTGGCCCTTCAGTGAATAACTTGCAAGCGGGTACGTATGAGGTGGTCATTAATGATGCCAATGGCTGTGCAGCACTCGGGGTGGTAACGCTTTCTGAGCCTGATCCTCTGGTGCTCACGATAGACCCCCAACTGACCAATAATGTCACCTGCGCCGGTGATAATGACGGTCAAATCAAAGTGAATGTATCAGGAGGAAATGCTGCACAAGGCGGCGTCACCTATGCATGGTCCGGGGGAGTTTCTACACAGATGATTGCAACCAATCTTGCTGCCGGAACGTATTCCGTAACAGCAACTGATGCAGGAGGCTGTACTGCTACATTGCAACATACAGTCAGTTCTCCTCCTCCGATTATCGTCGAATTACAGGATTCCATCCCGTCAGCCAGATGCTTTGGTGAATCAGTGACCTTTAACATCGATACAATCTATGGAGGTGACGTGCCACTTTACGAAACGGCTGTCAATGGATTTGACAGACGTCAGGTATTCGGATTTCCGCATGCCATCACAATGGCTCCCGGCAATAACATCCTAACTATCATTGATGGGAACGGATGTCGGTTGGAGCTGCCCATTTTCATTGCAGAGCCGCCGGCCCTGGCGGTTGATTTGGGACCGGATTTTGAGATTGCACTCGGCGATACATCCACGGTGCTGGAAGCTCTTTTGCTGAATGGCCAGGATCCTTCAACACTGGATTCGGTGCTCTGGTCACCTGCAGATTTCATTTCCGGATGCCTTGATCCTGCCTGTCTGCTCGTCACAATCAACCCATTCGAAGAAACAACTTACTCGGTGACTATTACCGATCAGAACGGTTGCACAGGCACTGCAAGCGTTACGGTTAGCATTGACAAGCGCCGGAATGTATATATTCCGAATGTTTTCTCTCCCAATGATGACGGGTTTAACGACCAATGGCGAATTTCGGCCGGGCAAGATGTCTCCTTGGTCAATTATCTGCGCATTTACGACCGTTGGGGTGAACTCATCTATGAGGCAGATCGGTTTGTTCCGAATGACAACTCAAGTGAATTTTGGGACGGTACATTCCGAGGTAAAAAGTTACCACCGGATGTCTTTGTGTATCTTGCAGAAATTGAGTTTGTAGACGGAAGGGTTCTGCTCTATCGGGGTACAATTACCCTTGTCCGCTAGTAAATTCTTTTTTTTTGTAACAAATTAACCCATCCGGGAACTTTCACCCTAAAATTTGAATTCTTATGCACTTCTGGGTCATTTTCCTCACAACCGCATTCTGTATGAATTCAATCTCACTTTTCTCACAGCCGGCAGATCGCCCTGTGAATGCACCCCTTTCCTACGATTATGAATCAGTACCCGGCGATCCGCTGGGGGTAAAAATGTACACGCTCGAAAACGGGATGAAGCTGTATTTGAGTGTCAACAAAAAGGAGCCTCGAATCTACACGAACATTGCCGTGAGAGCAGGTTCGAAGCATGATCCGGCAGATGCTACAGGCCTTGCGCATTACCTTGAGCACATGATGTTTAAAGGCACGGACAAGATCGGTGCACTCAACTGGGAACAGGAGAAAGTGCTGTTAGGAGGGATTTCCCGCCTGTATGAAGAGCACAAAAATACCGAAGATCCTGCTGAGCGGGCAGAGGTGTATGACAAAATCGACCGAATGTCCAATAAGGCAGCCAATCTTGTTGCGGCCAATGAATATGACAAAATGGTCGCAGCGCTTGGCGCGAAAGGCACCAATGCGTATACCTGGGTAGAGCAAACGGTCTATGTCAATGACATTCCGTCAAATGAGCTGAAGCGCTGGATGGAACTCGAATCTGAACGTTTTTCTCAGCTTGTCCTCAGGCTCTTCCATACAGAGCTTGAAGCTGTGTATGAAGAGTTTAACATCAACCAGGACAGGGATTTCCGCAAGGTGTTCAAGGCTGTGAGTGAAACGCTTTTTCCTACTCACCCATATGGCACGCAAACCACCATCGGTACCGGTGAGCATCTCAAGAACCCATCGCATGTCAAAATCCACCAGTATTTTGACACCTACTATCAGCCAAACAACATGGCACTTGTGCTGGCCGGCGATTTTGATCCTGATCAGGCCGTGGCCTGGGCAGAGGAGTATTTCGGGTCTTACCAGAAAGGGAGGATTCCGGAATTCAAAGTGGAGCCCCAGCCGGATTTGACGGAAACTGTCACAAAAGAAGTATTCGGACAGGAAGCGGAAAATGTCACCATCGGCTGGCGATTCGATGGCGCATCGTCTGCAGATCATATGCTTCTTCAGCTCATCTCAGGAATGCTCTATAACCGGCAGGCAGGAGTGCTCGATATCAACTTGAATCAGGCGCAGAAGGTCCTATCTTCCAACGCATGGAATTGGTTGTATGAGGATTATTCGGCCTTCGGCCTTGGGGGGCAGCCGCGGGAAGGGCAGTCGCTGGAAGAGGTGAAAAAATTGCTCATGGAGCAAATTGAACACCTTAAAAATGGTGAGTTTGAAGACTGGCTCATTGATGCGGTAGTCAGAGACATCAAGCTGAGCGAAACGCGCGCCAGCGAGTCGAACAATGCTCGCGTCAGCGCCATGACAGATGCCTTTGTGCTCGGGTTGCCGTGGGAGCGCTATGTCAAGAGATTCGAGGAAATGCGGAGCTATCGCAAGGAAGACATCATGAACTTTGCCAAAGAACACCTGAATGACAACTGCGTGGTGGTGTACAAGCGCTCCGGTGAGGACCCCAACGTTGCCAAGGTGGAAAAACCGGCCATCACTCCCGTCAGCCTGAACAGGGAAGACAAATCAGCCTTTGCGACGAGTTTCCTATCTCAGGAAAGTGAGTCACTGACCCCCTCATTTGTTGACTACGATGCGGTCATTCAGCGCTCTACTCTGAAAGACGATATTCAGTTTGATTACATCCGAAATGAAGCGAATGAAATATTCGAACTCTACTACATTCTCGAAATGGGGAAAAAGCACGATAAAATGCTCCCCCTTGCTGTCGACTATCTGAAGTTTCTCGGTACTGACAAGTACTCACCTCAGGAGCTTCAGCAGGAGTTTTATAAACTCGGCCTGTCATTCGATGTGTCCAGCAGCGATGACCGGGTGTATGTCAGCCTGACTGGTCTCCCTGAATCATTCCGAAGAGGGGTTGTCCTTTTTGAACACATCCTCGCCAACGCAGAAGGCAATGAGGAAGCTCTCGAGAATATGGTCAATGACCGTCTGCAAAGGCGGCAAAACGCCAAGAAAAACAAGCGTGCCATTCTGAACCAAGCATTGTCGAACTATGCACGATTTGGCAAGCAATCCTCCTACCTTGACAGGTTGAGTGAAGAGGAACTCAAGGCCCTGAAGCCAAAAGACCTGACGGATATCATTCATAACCTTACGAATTACGAACACAGGGTCTTTTATTACGGACAAGCCCCAATGGGTGAGGTTCAGGAGTTTCTGGAAAAAGAGCACCGCATCCCCAAAAAGCTGCTGCCCATTCCGAAACCGGCTGAGTACTCCCATCTCGATATGGACTCCACGCGTGTGTTATTCGTGGACTTCCCAATGGTACAAGCCGAAGTGCTCCTCATTTCCAAAGGAGAGGATCAGTTCAATCTGGATCACTACCTGATGTCAGAATGGTATAATTCATATTTCGGGTATGGGTTGTCATCTATTGTCTTTCAGGAGATACGTGAATCAAGGGCGCTTGCTTATTCAGCATACACCTATTTTTCCTCTCCGGCAGACAAGAACAAGCCGCATTACCTTCAGGCCTATGTCGGTACGCAGGCAGACAAACTCAGTCAGGCCATACCGGCCCTCCGCCAGATTATTGACGAGATGCCAGTATCTGCTGATCAAATTGAAACTGCCCGCGCATCCATTCTCAAAAAACTCCAGACTGAACGCATGACCGGGAGTTCTGTCTATTGGAATTACTGGGCCAATGCCAGAAAGGGGTATGATCGTGACTTGAACAAAGATCTCTATACTGCCATGCAGAATGCCGATTTAAACGGGCTGCTGGAGTTTCAAAAATCGCAGGTCAGAAACCGGAATTATACCATCCTTGTGCTCGGAAGTAAGGAGAATGTCAGCATGGACTACCTTTCCAGCCTCGGTCCTGTAACAGAATTGACGCTGGAGGAGATTTTTGGGTACTGACGATTTTTAGGTGCCAGATCGGCACGGAAGAATCCAGAGAAAGCCGCACACATCAAGCAATTGTTTTCGAAGGCTTGGGTGGTGCGGCTTTTTATTTAGATAACCCGGGCAGGAAAGGGACAAAGCGGAAAAACCCATGGGCTTCTTTGGTCAGTGACCCGTCTTCATTTTTGAAAATCCGCCACATAGTCTGTCCGCCGTCGCTGTCAACTGGTACGACCATGATGCCTCCTGCTGACAGCTGTTCGAAGAGTGCGTCCGGAAAATCAGGCGCCCCGGCAGTCACAATGATGCGGTTGAAAGGCGCATATTCAGGCAGACCCTTGTTGCCGTCACGAAGAAATACCTTCACTGTCCCAAACTGCTTTGAAGCAAATAATGTCTTTGCTTTCCGATACAGTGCATCCTGCCGCTCCACAGTATAGACCCTGCCCCCCATGGCTGCGAGGACGGCAGCCTGATAGCCGGAGCCAGTTCCGATCTCCAGAATTTTGTCATGCTTTCTGACGGAGAGCAGCTCGGTCATGAAAGCCACCGTATATGGTTGGGAGATGGTCTGGCCATGCCCAATGGAAAAAGCCTGATCTTCGTATGCCCATTCGTCGAAAGCTCCATCTAGGAAAAAATGGCGTGGCACTTCAGTCATGGCCTGTAGCACCTGCTCATCCTGAATCCCTTTCTTGCGCAACACAGCAATCATCTGTGCCCGCATGCCCTGGTGGCGAAAGGAATCCTTCTGTGCAATCATCGGGTTAGCCTGATTCTGCAGTCAATAAATACGGAGCAAAGATAAGGAAACCAACAGCAAGAGCCATCAGAGCTGCCAAAAGGACCGCGCCGGCAGCTACATCTTTGGATCTCTTTGCCAGTTCATGGTAGTCCGGAGACACAAGGTCTGTCAGAAACTCCAAAGCGGTATTGAACCCCTCGGCTATCAATACAGCTCCAATGACCACAACCAAAGCGATCCATTCGACTCGTGTAATGTTCAAATAGGCCCCAAGCATACAAACAACAGTGGCAGCGGTCAGATGGATGCGAAAGTGAATTTGGGTACGTACCAAAAGCCACACCCCATGTCCGGCAAAACCAAAGCTTCTGACCCTTTTCTTGAGCCCCCTGATTAAGGGACGACTGTGTTTCATCATTCTAAAATACAAAATCCCTCGTATACGGGCCGTTGCATCATTCAACTGGCAAGGACAGAACGGCAGTCATTCGCTGCCGGATGACCCTTCCATCCGGATGGTGGGCCTCTGCCAGAATGATGTAGATACCGGTTTGAACAGTTTGCCTACTTTCCATGACACCGTCCCATACGAGAATGCCTGACTGCCCAAGGCTCTGGTTATTGGCTATGAGCGAGATGGGTCGACCTCCCGCATCAAATACTCCTGCCCGAAGGACATACCCGGGCCGGTCGCAATGATAGGCTATCCGGAGAAGGTCTCTGTATCCGTCGCCATCCGGGCTGAACGTTCGGTATTCAAGAGAAAACGTCACACTGGTATCGGAGGCTGCATGAAAATGAGATTGCGAATTAAAGCCGGTAGGGGTCGCAAACCCCCAGGATTCTGCCGCAGATTGCCAGGTATGGGGTGAGGTGCCCAGCATGTCAGCACCAATCCGCTCCAGACTGACACCCTTATTGGTGGAAAGCAGGGGATGGTGATAGGATTCGTCGTATCTGACCGAGTCAATGATTGTCACACTCGTATCGGGAAAGCTGGCAGCGATGAGCATGACTGTGCCGGTATCAGGTCCGAATGTGGGCAGTGGGTTGGCAAAAAGACGCCATGGAGCCGGGCACTTGTAGCGGGCCAGAATGTCATCAGGACTTTCACTATAAGCCACAATCTGACCGGGGAATAGCAAAAACGGTGTCAGCAGGGCAGACTGCTTGGGGCCGTTGCTGATGGTCAGGGAAGACATGTCGATGACTTTATCAGACCGATTGAGAAACTCCACGAAGTCTTTGCCGCCCACAGCAGGATTGAAGAGAATTTCATTGAGAACAATATCCCCCGGAACCGGTGCTTCGGGCAGTGCAATCATTGCAGTGTCTCCACTTCTTGAATTCCCGATACAGTCATTCGCAGACAAAACACGCACAGTAGTGATGGCAGAGGGCTCAAGCGGATTCTCGAGGGTCAGCATCACTCGTTCCGGGCTGTCAACATTATGGGAGGCCGCCCACACCGTCCATCCATCAACGGCATAGTGTTCAGGCTGTTCAGCTGACCAGCTATCCAGCGCTTCGGAAAAGACCAGCGAAATGTTGTGCTCTGAGCGCGTAAACGCGTGGACTATAGTCGGGCCAGTTTGATCAATGGTCGGCAGGTAGACCGAATTCCCCCGACCCGGTGTGCCTCCCAGCGGTGCTTCGGAGGCAGTCCAATTTTCACGCCCGATGCAAGGCGACTGAGGTGCAATCATTTCCAGACTGTACCCGCCATCGTCCTTTTGTGTTGACCTGTACCAGTCCCGATTATACGCTACACTGTGCAATATTCGACCAGAGCTGTCGAGAAGGCGCAGATGGTCAGCATCGTTGTTGAGGTTTGGGAAATTTTCAAGGCCAACAAGCGGGGCAAGAGGCCGGAGTATTTCCCGATCTTCGGCAGCGCACACCAAAAGTACGCTGTCCGGTAGGAGTGTGAATGATGGGAATGTACCTGTGCGGCCATCATCTGCAAGTTGAACTCCCTCCAGCCAAAGAGCATCACCACTTCGGTTGTACAACTCAACCCATTCCACCCCCGGCAGGCCTCCAGCGATGCGGGTGGTATCTGGGTCAGCATATATTTCGTAAATCAGCAAATCCCACGGCTCCGGACTCCGCAGCAGAAAGTAGGTCAGGCTGCGACTCTGTAAATCACACACATTTCCCGAACGATCGCTCAACCCAGAAACCTTAAGGGTCAGAACCTCACCGCCCTGCAATCCCGAGAAATGCAGTTCTACCTCGTCCGGAGCAGTCAAGGCAGCACCAAGAATGGCCCCGCGGTCAGAAGTATACGAAGCCGTTGCCGCCGCACTCATAGAATCCAGGGGTTCGGAAAAGGTGAGGCGCAGCCTTTGGTCTCCACCCAAAGATATTTTCTCCAGGACCGGGGGCAAGGTGTCTTGGTACAGAGGGCTGATTTGGAAATCATCAAAATAGAAATGTGATTTCCGTGTTGAGGTGTAGGTGCATTTCAAAGCAAAGAAGTCGAGATGAGAATGCGTGCTATCAACCTGATTTCCTTGATGCTGAAAGTCGGAACCTCCTGAATAGTCAGCGGTGAGTATCCACATCCCTGAGCGGGATCGGGTCATCCGATACCGCACTTCCGGATGGTCTGCAACCGCCCCTTCCACTCCGGAGATGAGAAGGGTGCGCTCCCCATCCGGGTCGTGTCTCCAGAATTCGAGACAGTCATCTGTGCCCGATGCCCCGATTTGCAGAAAATACCCATGAAATCCCGGTTCATCCGGGGATTCATGCGAAGCTGAAAGGTAGACCCGGACCTGATTGGATGTCGAAGGAGGGAAGTCAAGAGCAATCAGCCCTTCCCAGACGGCAGTGTCAGCTATCGGAGCCCGGGTGCAGAGCCAGGCTGTCCCGCCGGTGGAGTCATCAAGCTGAAGCCTGCCCGAGGGGTGGATTGTAAACAGGTCGGGTTCTCCCATCCAGTGAGGGCCGGGATGGGTCCCCGGAAACGTGTCTGTAAACTGTTGCTGTGCTGTGGCACCCAATGCTCCCAGGCAGAGGCATGCAATCAAGAATGATGTGTTCATACGGCAAGGAGGGTTTTTGAAAATATTTGGTAATAACATCTCTCTTATAGATGCCTGAAAAGGGAAATTCCACACGAAACGGCTTGATTTTTTTGATTTCAGCAAAAAAATTTCTCCCGCCTTCCTTTCTTTGCACAAAAATCAGCACATATGAAGGTCGCCATTGTCGGTGCTACAGGTCTGGTTGGAGAAGTGATGCGGACTGTATTGGAGGAGCGCCATTTTCCGGTTACAGAGTTATTGGCAGTTGCCTCAGAACGTTCTGTTGGCAGCTCAGTTACTTTTCGGGGAGACAACCATCCGGTCATCAGTCTGGCAGATGCCGTCAGTCGGTCACCCGATGTGGCACTGTTCTCGGCAGGAGGCCAGGTGGCTCTCGATTGGGCACCCGCTTTTGCAGAAGCCGGCGCCGTGGTCATCGATAATTCTTCAGCATGGAGGATGGATCCGGATACGCCCCTCATAGTGCCAGAGGTGAATGCTGCAGCTTTGCTACCAGGGAGCCGGATTATCGCCAACCCAAACTGCAGCACCATCCAGCTGGTCGTGGCACTGGCCCCATTGCACCGGGCCTTCGGAATCAAAAGGCTGGTCATTTCCACGTATCAGTCAGTAACCGGAACGGGGGTCCGAGCCCTGCGCCAGTATGACGCAGAAAAAGAAGGACGCAATCCGTCAGGCGAAGAGCGCGCATACCCACATCCGATTTTTGATAATGTGCTGCCTCATTGTGATGCCTTTTTGGAGAATGCCTACACAAAAGAGGAAATGAAACTGGTCAATGAGACGCGCAAGATTCTTGGAGACCCCCACTTGAGAATTACAGCAACCGCCGTAAGGGTTCCAGTGCACGGCGGGCATTCCGAAAGCGTCAATATTGAAACAGAGAGACCCTTTGATATGCAGACTGTGCGGAATCTGCTCGCAGCGGCCCCGGGGTTGGTCATTCAGGACGACCTGGCTGCGAATCAGTACCCCATGCCGCTCAAGGCGAAGCACCATGATGAAGTCTTTGTCGGAAGGATTCGCCGCGATGAGTCAATTGACAATGGACTCAACCTGTGGGTTGTTGCAGATAATCTTCGTAAAGGAGCGGCCACCAATGCCATCCAGATTGCTGAATATCTGCTCAAACAAGGTAAATTGTAAGAAATGGCTGAATGGGCCATCCGACCGTGCAGACAGGAGCAGTGTTTGCCCGTTCTTTCGGAAATCCTTACTTTTACCTTGCTTTTTTCCAGTTGGATGAAAGATTTTTATTGTGAACAAAGAGGGAACCGCTATGGCATCACTGAGCCATTTGCTGGTTCCATTCCGAACCGCTTTTTTCGTAATTACCGATCCGTAAACGTACGTACACCATGAAAAACAAATTGGTCCTGTGGGGCACCAATGGCAGCGACGAACGCATTCTCATCGCATTGGAGCTGAAACCCGATGACAATAAGGTCAATGTCTGGACTTTTCCGGATGCCGTAGCCACTGAAGAATTTTCTCAGCAATTGTTTACCGAGTGGCGCGATAATAAGGAAATTGCATTCCCTGATGGCAGTCACATGGCAGAGAGGGAACTGACTGTGACCGAAAGCCTCCTTCCGGATGATATCAAAGTGGAGCGGGGTGACCTCATTAACAGGGCCCAAACCGAATGGCACTTCGTGGTTCTCTCATCAAAATTGGCAAAAGTTTACGCGACAGAACTTGAGGAGCTGAGTAACAAGGTGAAAGACCTGAAGGAATACAGCAAGGATTCCTGGGAAGAGCTGAAAGAGTTTTGGGGGAAAGTTCAACAGCAAGTTCAGGAGCGTAATTTACTCAGAGAGCATGCAGATGAAATCAGGGATCGAACCAATGAGCTGTTCACCACGATGAAAGCAATGCGCGATAAAGCCAATGAGCAGTTCCGGAAAGTTTCCAAAGAGAACCTCCAGAATATGTATGAGGCGCTCGCAAAGGTTGAACAGGATCTTCAGGATAACTTTCGCTTCCAGCCGATTTTTGAAGAGTTGAAAAATTTGCAGCGCCAATTCAAAAAAGTCAAACTTACCCGCGAAGACCGCAATAAGGTATGGGATCGGCTGGATGCAGCTTTTAAAAAGGTCAAGGAAATCCGGTTTGGAGAGGAGTCCGCGGAGGGTACGTCCTCAGCCAGTCGCTCTGAACGCCGCAAGTCAGGACTGGATGACGCCATTCAGAAGATGAAAAAGTCAATAGAGCGCGACCAGCGGGATTTGCAGCATGAAAATGAGCGGATTGCCCGTACCGACGGTCAGCTGGAGGCTCAGATTCGGCAGGCGAAAATTATGATGATTGAAGAGCGGATTCGCTCCAAGGAAGAGAAGCTCAAGGATATGGTCAAAACCAGGGATTCGCTTGAGAAAAAAATTGAACAGGAGCGCAAGCGTGAAGAGAAGCGAAAGGAAGAAGAGCGGATAAAGCAGGCAGAACAGGCAGCGAAAGAAAAAATTGCTCAGCAGATTGAGCAGAAAAAGGAAGATCTGAAGGAAATTGAAGACAAGCTTGAAAAAGCAGCAGATGCTTTGACAGAGACCAGAAAGCCTGATTCAGGAAAAACACAAAAAGACAAAGCGCCTGAGAAAGAGGCAGAAGAGTCCACAGAAAGCGGTGAAAAGGAGGAAGGCCTGATGCATGCCATCGGAGCTACTCTGGGGGAGAGTATTGGTGAGGCCATTGACACGGCAAAGGCTGTAGCAAAGGTGGTGGGAGAAAAACTTGAGCACGCAGCGGCTGAAGCCAAAGAAGAAATTGAGGAGGTCATCGAAGATGCCAAAGAGGCGCTTGAGGAAACAGGCGAGGAAATCCGCGAAGCTGTCGAAGAACTTGGGGAAGAAGCAGGTGAGTTGATTGAAAAACTCAAAGGCGGTGCCGAGGAAGAAGAGGGAGGTGATAGTGAAAAAGCACCTGAAGAAAAAGAAAAATAAGAACGCCTTAGAAGGTCGACGCCAGGCGGGCTCCTTCATCTATGGCCCGTCTGGCATCGAGCTCGCGGGCTTCAGAGGCACCACCAATCAGATAGACCTTCTTTCCCGCACTTTTTGCCGGCTCTAGCAAGTCGCGAAGTGGTTGTTGTCCGGCGCAAATGACAATGTTGTCTACCTCTAGCACCCGAGCTTTCCCCCCGACTACCAAGTGGATACCCTGATCGTCAATGCGGGTGTAACGGACACCGGAAAGGGTTTCGACACCCTTCATCCGGATATGTTGTCTGTGAATCCATCCTGTGGTCTTCCCCAGATTGCCCCCGGGTTTACCTGTAGAGCGCTGGCACAAGAATATTGTGCGGGGGGATGGTATTGGTGCGGGCTGGGTCAGTGCACCTGGCGTCTGGCCTGAAATATCGACACCCCATTCCTTCAGAAATGCTTGGGTATTTCCATCAGGTCGTTCTTCTTTTTCATTACTGAGAAATGCAGCCACGTCAAATCCGATGCCTCCGGCACCAATGATAGCGACCCTTTTACCAGCTTCACGACTGCCCGTCAGAAGGTCTGTGTATGACATCACCATATGGTGGTCGATGCCCGGAATATCTGGCATCCGTGGCGTCACTCCTGTGGCCAGCACGATGGAGTCGGCTGGCATGGCCGCGATTTCTTCCGCAGTCACCCGGTGATTCAGATGGACCCTGACCCCAAGCAAATCGAGTTGGCGCGAAAAATACCGGATGGTCTCGGCAAATTCTCCCTTGCCGGGAATGCGCTTCGCCATATTGAATTGACCGCCGATTGCATCGGATGCATCAAATACGTCGACCACATGGCCTCTCATTGCTGCATATACAGCTGCGGCCAGTCCACCGGGTCCTGCGCCGATGACGGCAATACGCTTTTTGCGTTTTGCTGGTAAGAAGGTCAGTTCGGTTTCATGACAAGCTTGCGGATTGACCAGGCAGGACGCCGTTTTGCGAGCAAAAACAAAGTCAAGGCAGGCCTGATTGCATCCGATGCAGGTATTGATTTCGTCGCTCCGCTTCTCACGGGCCTTACGCACAAATTGGCTGTCTGCCAGAAAAGGTCTGGCCATCGACACCATGTTTGCGTGTCCTTTGGCCAGAATCTGCTCGGCAATCTCAGGGGTATTGATTCGGTTGGTGGTAATGAGCGGAATGCCGACTTTTCCCATCAGACTTTTCGTGACTTCTGTGAAAGCCCCTCGAGGTACCATAGTGGCAATGGTTGGAATTCGTGCCTCATGCCAGCCAATGCCGGTATTGATCATGGTCGCACCGGCCCGCTCAACCTCACCGGCAAGAATTTCGACTTCTTCTCTGGTGCTCCCGTCTTTCACCAAATCCAGCATGGATAATCTGTAAATGAGAATGAAGTCTTCTCCGACAGCCTGCCGAATGCCCCTGATGATTTCAAGTGGGAACCGGATTCGATTTTCGTACGAGCCTCCCCACTCATCGGTGCGGTGATTTGTACATCTGGCAATAAACTGATTGATGAGATACCCTTCCGAGCCCATGACCTCCACTCCGTCGTAGCCCGCTTCACGGGCCAGCTCTGCGCAGCGGATGAAATCACGGATGGTGCTTCGGATTCCCTTTTCAGAAAGTGCCCGCGGTTTGAACATCGAAATGGGAGAGCGAAGAGCTGACGGGGCCACAGCCAAAGGGTGGTACGCATAACGTCCGGTATGAAGGATTTGAAGGCAGATTTTTCCTCCTTCACCATGCACCGTTTCGGTAATCACGCTGTGAGCCCGGGCCTCTTTTTTTGTGCTCAATTTTGCTGCAAAGGGAGAAACCCATCCGGCTCGATTGGGCGAGATGCCCCCGGTTACAATTAAGCCAACCTCCCCCCTCGCTCGCTCCCCATAGTAGGCAGCCATTCTTTCAAACCCCCTTTTTTCTTCTTCAAGACCTGTATGCATCGAACCCATCAGCACCCTGTTGCGAAGGGTGGTGAAGCCAAGGTCCAGCGGCTCCAAAAGGTGCGGGTAGAGATCATGTGTCATACCTGTTTGTTTTCCTGAGTCTGCCACTCACGGCCCGATCGGTATACAGTGCCCTTGAACAGGGCCACCAACTGGCCGTCCAAACGCTCAATGCGAACCTGATACACGCCGATCTTGTGACTGAGATGCTCCTCAATGGTCCGGGCAACAATGACATCGCCGCTTCGGATGGGAGTCAGATGTGAAATTGAAGTCTCGACAGAGACTGACTGTCTGCCATGGGCATTGGAGGCAAAAGCCAGCGCACTGTCAGCCAGCGCAAAACTGATGCCCCCGTGGGCTATGCCAAAACCATTTGTCATCTCTGGTCTGATACGCATCTGAAGCACACACTGCCCCGGCCCCTCCTCGATGCGCTCTATCCCCAGCCACTGGCTGAAGGCATCTTGCGTGAACATGGTGTCCACAATCCAGTGCGGTTCCTGCTCCATGCGGCCTTTCTGTGTATTCTGAAAAATGACGGCAATTGACTTCACCATGAATGTACTGAAGTTCGGCCGAACCTCCAATGATCTTCCCATTTTCTCAGGTATTCCAAACGGATCTCCGCTTTTTCAGCAGTTCAAATGGACCCTGGTTGGTGCTTGACAGGAAAGGAAGGATGCTTGAAGAATGAATGGTTGAAAATACAGAAATAATTGAATTACAATATAATATGTGATAAAGTAAGCAACGGAATCATCCAATCCGGAGATACCATCATTTTCCAGGCCGGTGAAACA
>CAZMSQ010000013.1:0-22866 GCA_964569025.1 uncultured Saprospiraceae bacterium
ATGCCGGTGACATGTCTTCCATCAGTTTCACCGGTAATTCAGAAGCGACCCAGGCAGGGAACCCACCTATTCAGATATCGCCAATAGAATCAAATGCCGGGTCCATCACGGTGAGCAGCTGCGGTGGCGGCGGCGGAGGTGGAGACTTGACTGTTTCAGTTGGCAGCGGATCCGGAGAATGCGGCACGATAGTCTGTGTGGATGTGACAGTCGATAACTTTGATGACATCATTGGGCTGGAATATACCATAACATGGGACCCCACAGTTCTTGATTTCCAGAACGTGACCGATTTGAATCTTTCCGGCCTGACGACGGGTAATTTCAACGAGCTGGGCAACAATCAATTACTGCTATCCTGGAACCCATTCTCCTCAACGGGCATTACCCTTGCAGACGGCACATCGATATACAGCATGTGCTTCAATTTGGTTGGCGATGCCGGTGACATGTCTTCAATCAGTTTCACCGGTAATTCAGAAGCGACCCAGGCTGGGAATCCACCGATTCAGATATCGCCGATAGAGACGAACGACGGCTCCATCACCGTGAGCGGCTGCGGTGGCGGCGGCGGAGGTGGTGACTTGACGGTCTCAGTTGGCAGCGGATCCGGGGAATGTGGCACAACTGTCTGTGTGGACGTGACAGTCGATAACTTCGATGACATCATCGGACTGGAATACACGGTGACATGGGACCCTACAGTTCTTGATTTCCAGAACGTGACCGATTTGAATCTTTCCGGCCTGACGACGGGTAATTTCAACGAGCTGGGTAACAATCAATTGCTGCTTTCCTGGAATCCATTCTCCTCAACGGGCATCACGCTCGCAGACGGTACATCGATATACAGCATGTGCTTCAATCTGGTTGGCGATGCTGGTGACATGTCTTCAATCAGTTTCACCGGTAATTCGGAAGCGACTCAGGCGGGGAATCCTCCCATTCAGATATCTCCAATAGAGACAAATGCTGGCTCCATCACCGTGAGTGGCTGTTCTGGTGGTGGGGGAAGTGACCTCACCCTCTCAGTTGGCAGCGGTTCCGGAGCCTGTGGTACCATTGTTTGTGCCAATGTGACAGTTGACAATTTTGATGACATCATCGGGTTGGAATATACCGTTACGTGGGATCCCACCGTTCTGGATTTCCAAAATGTCACAAACCTCAATCTTTCAGGCTTGAGTGTGGGTAACTTCAACGAATTGGGCAATAACCAACTGTTATTATCCTGGAACCCATTCTCCCCAACGGGAGTCACTCTTGCGGATGGAACCGCGATTTATAGCATGTGTTTCGAATTGGTAGGCGATGCCGGGGATTTGTCCTCCATTAGTTTCACAGGGAACACAGAAGCGACCATGGCCGGCAATCCACCTACTCCGGTCGATCCTGTATTGACAAATAACGGACAGGTGACGGTAAGTTCCTGCTCAGGCGGGGTGCCGGGTGATTTGACCGTAAATATATCTGAAGGGATGGGCGCAAACGGAGATACGGTGTGCCTTGAGGTGACTGTAGAGAACTTTGAAGAGGTGCTGGGCCTTGAATACACAATCGCTTGGGACCCTGCGGTTGCACAATTTCTGTATACTGAAGGCTTTGGTCTGCCTGATTTATCTAATGCGAATTTTAACCTGTCAGGAAATAACCAACTCATCCTTTCCTGGAATTCGAACTCTCCGGTAACGGTAGCTGATAGTACGCTGATTTATCGGGTATGTTTCCGGATGGTCGGCGGGCAGGATGATATGACCGATGTCTCATTCAACGGTAATGTAGAAGCAACAGCAGGAACGCCGCCTAATGTGAGTTTGGTCCCGGTAGTCACGAATAACGGGAAGTTGACAGTAACAGAAGGAGTGGCTACCAATGATCTGGTTATTGACATAGGGACAGCAACCGGAGAAAACGGAGATGTGGTCTGTGTGGATGTAACGGTGACAAACTTCTCGGATATTTCTGGTCTGGAGTATACAGTCGAATGGGACCCTGCCATTCTTTCATTCGAGAATGTGCAGTCATTTGACTTGCCTGATTTGAACACTGCGAACTTCAATCAGCTTGGTACCGACAGGTTGATTGTGTCCTGGAATGCGAATGCGCCGGTTTCAAGGCCGGACGGTACTGTTATTTACGAAATGTGTTTTGAAATCCTTGGGAATACAGGAGACCAGAGCCCCATTGATTTTTTGGGTGAAGCTGAAGCCACCCAAGGCTTCCCACCTGCTGTGGTGCCTGTCGATGAACAGGGTGGGGCGGTGAGCGTCACCGGCAATTTCCCCGGGCTCACACTCTATGCAGAATGTCCATCTGGAAGCCCTGGTGATGAAATCTGTATCCCTGTCCGGGTCGACGGTTTCACCAATATTTTCGGAGGGCAGTTTTCTATTCATTGGAATCCTGCGGTTCTTCAGTTTACAATGGGAGCGAATTTCAATCCTGCTGTGAATGGTTTGGTTGCGGGTAATCTCAATGTACTAAACCCCGGAACAGCTGGATTCCAGTGGACTGATCCGTTTTTTAATGGGGTAACGCTCCCCGATGGATCTGTACTCTTTGAAATGTGCTTTGAAGTTGTAGGAAATCTATGCGATACCACCACGTTTTTCTTCGACGGCAATCCTGTGGATCTCGAATTTGCTACGATTATTGGTTTGGTAACTCAATCAGTGCCCGTTTTGTCACAGGGATGTCTATTTGAGGTCAGTGGGTGTAATGCACCAGACTTGAATGCAAGCATCATGAATGTCCGGTGTCATGGAGATTCCGATGGCGCTATTTCGCTGACCGCGACTGGAACGGCACCATTCACCTATGCGTGGGGTGGATTGCCGGCATCAAACGATCCGGCTGGCATGGACCAGACTGACCTTCCTGCCGGGACCTATTGCGTGACAGTCAGTGATGCGAATAGCCTGACTGCAACCGCTTGTTATGACATCACTGAACCTGCTGTCCTGAATGTAACAGGTGCCGTTGCGGGTGAAATTTGCCTAAATGACTGTGCAGGCACTATTGATCTGTCCGTTTCAGGTGGCACGGGGCCGTATTCATTTGACTGGGATGATCTTCCTGGTGCTGTGAATGTCCAAAATCGCTCTGAGTTGTGTGCTGCCGAGTATTGTGTCACTGTGACGGATGCCAATGATTGCACAGAGACAGCCTGTTTTACTATTGATCCAGGACAGCAGATTTTTGCCAATGCTGATGTGCAGGATGTATCATGTGCAGGATTTGATGATGGAAGGATTACCATGCAAGTTACGGGCAGCATCAATGTTGGCTTTGCGTGGAATCCGCCTGCAGGTAATACGGGCACACTGACTGATCTTGCCCCTGGGACATACTGCGTAACAGTGACAGATAACATGACAGGCTGTTCAACTGACAGCTGCTTCGAGGTTGGAGAGGCGCCCTCTTTTGAAGTGAATGTGACTTCCTCAGATGTCAGCTGTCATGGAGGGAGCGATGGGTCAATCACACTGTCTGTCGTCGGGCAGAGTATGGATTATAGCTATGATTGGGCAACACCTGTTCAATCTTCAGGTCCGGAGGCTACGGACCTTCCGGCAGGGGACTATTTTGTGACGGTAACTGATAACCAGACTGGTTGTACAGAAGCCGTGCTGGTTAGTCTCGAAGAGCCAGCCCCTTTGAGTATTTCCGTTGACAGTACGAATAATCCGTTGTGCAATGGCAATCAGAACGGCGCCCTGTATGCCTCAGCTATGGGAGGTACACCGCCATACACTGCGCAATGGATAAGCGTTCAGACCGGAGGGGTGGTGAGCACCAACCTGACAGCGACAGGGCTTGGAGCTGGTTGCTACAATTTGGTTCTGACAGATGATAATGATTGTACAGTAGCTATTGAAAATGTCTGCCTGAACGAACCCGCCCCATTGATGCTTGATGCTGTCCTAGGTAATCCATCTGCCGGGGTATGCGATGGTTCGATATTACTACAAGTCTCTGGTGGGACGGGACCGTATACCACAAGTTGGAGCGGAGGCCTTCAGGATAACCTCGAGCAAAATGATCTGTGTCCTGGTGTGTACTGCGTGACGGTGACAGATGTCAATGGGTGTGAGAGTGATGCGTGTTACTCATTGTTCTGTCCACTGGCGGTTTCTGTAACGACCGTGCAGAATCCTTCTTGTTCAGGGCAATCCAATGGGTCTGTTGATATAACCCCATCATGTGGTGTGCCGCCTTATACATTCCTCTGGAGCAACTCGACCATAGGCGAAGATTTGGTGAATGTGCCTGCTGGCGCCTATTCAGTAACAGTTACGGATGCACTCGGAAATAGTGTGGTTGCTTCGCAAATTTCGATTGTTGACCCGGCACCCCTCTCAATCAGTTCCGTGAATATAAAAGCAGCAACCTGCCTGCCTAATGGTTCCATTAATATATCCGTTATTGGTGGTCAGCCGACGTACACCTATATATGGAGTAATGGAGCTGTGAGTGAGGACCTATCAATGCTCTCATCTGATGAGTATCAGGTCACAATTACCGATGCAGATGGATGTGTACTGGTGTCGCCAAATTATTTTGTGCCGTTTGACCCGAATCCACCGCTTATAGAGGAGGTGAACGTCATTCCGGTCACATGTTTCGGAGCAGCCGATGGTCAGGCATCTGTTATTGTTGATGGGTGTGCACCACCATTCGAGTTTTTCTGGGTTGAGAATGCCAGCGGTGATACGGTCAGTTTCAATATGAATCCCAAAAACTTAGCCGGTGGGGTATATACACTTATTGTGGTTGACGACTTTGGCCAGCAGACTTCCCAGATGGTAACCATTCCTCAGCCAAATCCAATTGCTGTCCTCTTGGATTCAGTGGTGCATGAGACATGTCCTGATGGTGACAACGGTCAGATATTTATTTCAGTAGTCGGTGGAAATGCCGGAGGGTACAGTTATGCATGGAACTCCATTGCAAGTACAAATCAAGACCCAGGCGGTCTGTCTGCTGGGTTGTATCAAGTCACAGTCACAGACACCAAAGGGTGTACTGCTCAATCCTCGTCTTTCCAGATCAATCCACTCCCACCCTGTATATGTAATGCTCAGGTGACCAATATCACCTGTCCTGGTGATATTAATGGAGCAATTTCCCTGACGTTGTGCGATGCCGGTTTAAGCTATCAGTACAACTGGAGTCAGGGCGATACGTTGGGAATACCAGCCACTGGCCCTCAAATCACAGGAGTTCCCGCCGGTCAATATTACGTCACCATCACCAATCCAGTGAATGGGGCATCAGAAACAGCAGTCTATTCTATTCTTGAGCCGGCTGACTGGAACGTCACTGCTGCCCTTCAACCAGCAGATGAATGTTTTACAGGAAGCATTGACCAATCTGTCAGCGGGAGTAATGGAAATTACACCTATCTGTGGAATGATGGTGCCACAACACAAGATCGCACAGGATTGCCGTCAGGAAACTGGGCGGTGACGATTACAGATGGACTGGGCTGTACCTTTACCACTGATTACGTGGTAGACGGCCCGCCATGCTATGAGGTTGCCGTCAGTGATGAGATCTGTGCGGGTGATGCCAATGGAGCAATTGATCTGACCATATTCGGGTTCCAGCCGGTTCAAGTGGTTTGGGAATTTCCTGATGGTTCTACAGTCAATACGGTAGACCTTGGCAACCTTGCACCGGGCGCTTATACGGTGACCATCACAGATGGAAATGGTACTATTGTGACTGAGTCATTTACGATTGGCACAGCTTCATTTTTGGAGGCCACCGTGCAGATCAATGGCTTGCCATCATGTTTCTCAAATAACAATGGCTCCGCCACCGCACTGGCACAAAACGGAACGGGTAATTTGACTTATGAGTGGTGCAACGGGGTGACTGTGCCGACTGCGACGAATCTTGCCGCCGGATCATGCTCCGTGACCGTGACCGATCTCGCAGGTTGTCAGGTCGTCGTTCCTTTTGAAATTTCCAATGCCCCTCTCGGGTTTACCACTCAGGAGGAGACGTGTCCTGGTGATTGTGATGGCAGAATTCAGGTTCTTCCCGCGGGAGGAGTCAGCCCTTACCAGTTTGCGTGGAATGATCCGATGAGTCAGAGTGGTCCCATTGCGCAGGAGTTATGTGCCGGTCAATATACAGTGACTGTGTCGGATGCCCTTGGCAGGAACTGTGTGGTGACTGCAGAATTGCTTCCTGCAGATTCCATTGGGGTACTCTTTGATGTGACACCAGCCCGCCTGAGGGATGGGGCAGTATTGGCCACCGGGACAAATGGAACACCGCCTTACACATACCTGTGGAGCACCGGCCAGAATGATCCGCGTATCAATGGTCTTGCGGCAGGCATCTACTCTGTAACCGTTATCGATGCAGATGGCTGTGTGGCTGAGGCCTCCGTGGAAGTGCCAGGCAATTTTGATTGCGGTACAGCACGGCAGGTGATTACTCCAAACTTTGATGGTTATAACGACTTCTTTGTCATACAGTGTGCTGAAACGCTGGAGAATGAGCTGAAAATCTATAATCGGTTCGGAACACTGGTCTTTGAAGCAACGAATTACAGCAATGATTGGGATGGCAGAGGACTTGATGGAGAGCCGCTTCAAGAAGATGGGTATTTCTTTGTGTTCGAATACAGGGATCAAGGAGAGAATTTCCAGGTAAAAGGGTCCGTGACCATCTTACGAGAATAGGTAGTTGAGGAATGTGTCATTCAGTTGAAAATGAACCAAAGCGTATGTCCCAAAATCATAAAATCACTGTCATGAAAAAGGTGCTTTTCATCTTCCTGCTCGGCATGTTGTGCGCCCGGGTGAGTGTGGCTCAAGAGGAAGCGATTTACAATCATTATATCTTGAATCCGTTCCTCATCAATCCCGGTGCGGCTGGTTCTGATGAAAGCGCAAACAGAGTATTTTTTAATTATCGGTCACAGTGGGCCGGCTTTCCAGGTTCTCCAAAGAGTTATGCCGGTAGCTGGAACGGGCCAATAGGTAACCGGTTGGGCTTGGGTGCGATTGTCTTTGCAGAAAATATCGCCCAGTTGAGTCGTGTGCGCGCACAGGCGTCTTATGCGTACAGGTACAGTGATGACAAACTGAATATGGGGATTGGCTTTTCAACTGAATTCCACAGAGTCGAGCTGCGGAATGAATTCCTCAATGACCCCTTTTATGAAGAGGGTGATGAGCTGATTGCCGAAAAAATGAACGGCGTCAATGCATTCGATGTTACCCTCGGCTTTTTCGGCACCTATGATCAGCGCACCTTTTTTGGGGTGTCTCTGCCTAATTTGATTCGAAACCGACTCGATGAGATTTCTGATCCGGATGGCCTGAACAACAGCCCGATCAGATACTTTACCGCTCTTGTCGGACATCGCTTTGAAGTCCCCGGCAGAAAAATCGAACTGGAACCATCACTCGCAGCCCGGAAACTAAGAGGGTTACCTCTCATCGTGGATGTGAACCTCAAGGCAACGCTCATGGATGGCAAACTCCTCGCAGGATTGAATTATACGGCAGGTCTCGAGAGTGGATGGTTTGGGTTATTGTTCGGAGTGAGACCTGAAGAAAGTATTCAGTTGGTGTATTCTTTTCACAGCTATGCCGGAGAATTTCAATCTTACAGCACAGGGTCACATGAAATTTCGATTGGATTCTTCCTCCCGAGAAAAGAGAAGAAGTAATCGCTCTGATTCATAGAATAAATCTCCGCGTAGAAATTGACATACGGTATATTTGTGTTGCCGCCCAGAGGAGATGAGAAATATGAGTTTTTAAGGAATTTTTGAAATTAGTTCTCAGTTTTTGAAAAAATATGTACATTAGCCTTTAATAAAGATATGTGCAATTGAGCGAAGGTCGTGTTGTAGCCAGTTTGCAGGATTTTAAAGTGCCGTGAGGTGCTAAAAATACCTGCTTTCGGGTATATGACCTTCAATAGTTTCACGTATCTTTGAGCTCGCAGGTTTGAAAAAGTAAAAGCTTTTTTATATTTGCGGTTCTTTGCAGTCAAGTTCAATCCCTACCGTTTAAAAAATCCAAACAGCCGTTGCGTTGTGTTATTGGGTATTGGTCTCCCAAAGCACGATATAACGCCTACTACACTTTGTAGAAAACTGCATGCCTGGCAATCGGTCAATTGCCATTGGGTATGTCAGATTAGTGTGTATTTGGAAAAACTAATGCTCTACCAGGCAATCATTCGTAAAACGTAAAATTATTTCATTCACTAAATTCTTAATCTCATGAAAAACAAAAAGCTTTTGTTAGTGCCATTCGTCCTCACGATTCTCTTTTTCGTGGGGATGACTGGTGTGGAAGCACAGCAGGTTGGTTCTTTGACCAACTCTGGGGTCACTCCTGCCAATTCTGTATTGGAGGTGACTTCAAAGGCTCATGTGGCTGATATTCAGTCCGGAGCTTTTGTCGATCCTGCAACTGCTGCTTCTCTGCTGATCGATGCAGCAAAGTACGAGTACAACAATCCTGATCAAACGACAGGAGTGACTGAGGCAACCAGCCTTATCAAGTCACAGTACTACTACGCTGCTTACACACAGATTCAGAACGGTTCCTCCGTTTCTGAGGCGTTGACTGGCAGTCTCTCTGTCATCAACCGTGAAAAGCTCAACTACAGAAAGGGGTTGAACATTAGCACTCAGGTCATCATCGACGGTGCTATTGCGCTCGTTTCGCAGTGATCTCTCCAGTACATAAACATTTCATTCAATAAAATCCAAGTCTCATGAAAAAAACGAATTTTACTATTCGTGCGTTAATTCTGGGATGTCTTATCGCCCTGACGGGCGGTTGGGCCTCTGCTCAGATTGACGTAGCCATCACGATAAATGGTGGTACGTTCCCTGGCGAGGTCGGTGTAGAGATGGTAAATATCTCTACTGGCAACTCAGTGGAATTCTGTCGTCAGCCAGGTCAGGTTGGTGGCGGTACAAACAACTTTACCGCGTCTCTGCCGCAAGGTAACTACGAAGTGTATGGTTACGATTCATTCGGTGACGGATGGAACGGTGCTAACATTACTGTTACTGGACCTGGCATCAACTTCGGACCAGCTACTTTCACCTCTGGTGGAACAAGCAACAGCTGTAACGGAGTCGCTTCACCAGGTGGAGCTTTCTTAGGTGCATTTGCTGCAGTTATTCCTGACTGCCAAATCACTTGTCCTGCAGATATTACAGTACCAACTGATGCTGGTGTGTGTGGTGCGAATGTGAATGTACCTCAGCCATCAATCAACTCTGATTGTGCAGGTATTATTTCTCAGGAGCTTTCTTCTCCGGTTACACCTTTCCAGTTTGTTGGTACGATGGTGAATACTCCTACAACAATGTCAGGAGTCGTCACTTCATCAGGTGACGTCACTCTGACTGTCTTCCGGAATGGTGACCTTGATTTTGGTACGACTGAGCAGTTTCGTCTTGCTGGTCCAGATGGCAGCATTATTTTTGCTGCGAACAGTGGACAGTGTGCAAATGCAACTTCATCATTCACTGTTGCTCAAGCAACTTGGAATAACTGGGTAAATAATTTCTCTTCAGGAGGTGACATGGAGTTCGTTGCTCTTGGAAACTCTGGCATCAACAACATCTGTGCTGGTGACGAGTTCCAGGTTTCAGCAAGTGTACTGGTTCCACCAACCCTGTCATACATCAATGACTACAATGGCACTGATGATGCTTCTGATTTCTATCCAGAGGGCACAACAGAGGTTGAATTCCTGACTCAGGATCCAAATGGTTTCCCTGTTACTTGCACATTTACTGTAACTGTTGTTGACGTTCAGGGTCCTGTTTTTGCGAACTGCCCAAGCAACATCGTTGTAAATTTGGATCCAGGGGCTTGTGAGCAGATTGTTGATTTCGGTCCACTCGAAGTTTCTGACAACTGTGGTCTGCCAGGTGGCGATCTTGAAGCGCCTATTCAGTTCCCTGCTTCTTTTGCAAATCACGGTGGAGGAACTGTGTTCTCACTTCAAGGTAATAACGCTTCCGGTGGTGTATATTTCGATCTGACAAACAACAGCACCGAGGAAGTATTCATTGGTGGTTTTGGTGTTCGCTTCGGAAACCCTGCTTTCGGTGTCGTAACTGCACCAAAGACTCTTCAGATTTTCACTGCTGACACATGGAATGGAAATGCAACCAACCCAGGTGCTTGGACTGATTTAGGCCCTGCTGTAGTTGATCCAATTCCTCCTTATTTCGCAACTGGCACTGGAGACCTTGGTTTCGCAGAGTTGACTGCTCAGGTAGCTCTCGCTCCAGGTCAAACTCGTGGTTTCCACATTTTCGGCCAGAATGCTTGCCCAATCTTCAACTGGAACTTTGGTGCGGCAATCAATCCTATCACAAACGGTATCTTTACTGTTGGTGCTGGTCCTATTTCATTCAACCAGTTGGGTAATTTATTCCAGGCAGGTCCTATTGGAATGCCGAATATCCATGTTTTCTATGCTTTCCCAGGTTCTGGTGTTGTACAGACTGACAACACTGGCTTGACTTCAGGTGATTTCTTCCCACGTGGTGAGACTTGCCTGTCTTTCGAAGCAGAAGATGTAGGAGGTAACATCGGTACTTGTGAATTCTGTATCATTGTTAAGGAGTATCCTACTCCTATCCAGTCAATGACTTGCAACGATATGGTCAATATTTCACTGGAAGGTGAAACTTGTACTGAAATCGTAAATGCTGACCTCGTACTCGAAGGTGGTCCTTACGGTTGCTATGATGATTACGATGTCAATCTTTACTTCGATGAAGGAAAGAACAATCCTGTCAACAATAACAGTGACAACGATGAGCTGAACGGTGACAATGTCGGACAGACTTTGACTGTTGAGGTTATTGATCCAGAAACTGGTGTTAGCTGCTGGGGTAAGATTCTTGTTGAAGACAAGATTCCACCAGTCATTGAGTGTAAGGATTTGACTATTGAGTGCAATGACGCTCTTCCAACAGAGCCTGCTCCTCTCTTCTCAGGACCTGTACGTTTTGAGATTGAGCCTAATGATGTAATCCCTGCTACTCCTGCCACATTCGAATACGAATTTGACTACGGCTTCTTTGGAAATGCTCCAACAGAAGATGTAGATGTGATCATCGACATGACTCACACATGGCACCCAGATCTTGACATCGTTGTTGAGACTCCAGGTGGCAAGCAGCAAGATGTATACGCAATTGGTGGCTGTTTTGGTCAGGCGTTTACCATCAACTGTATCTTCGATGATGAAGGTCAGGGTGGTATTACTTCATGCTTTGATATTGATGCTGATGGTATGCCAATTCAGTGCTTCCAGCTTCCTGGTGTACAGAACAATACCATTCTGGCTAATCTCGATGGCGAAGTTGCTGGTGGTGTATGGAAAGTCATTATCCGTGATAACGTTTCAGGTGATGGTGGACCAATCCGCAAGGTAGGTTTGATTGTTACTGCGACTTCACCACAGGTACTTCCAGAAGATGCATGTGCAGGTGTTCTGCCATTCACATTCACTGATGAAGTAACTAAGTTGGGTTGTGATTCTGAGTTCTCTGAAATCATTACTCGCACATATTTCGTTGACGATGGCAACGGAAACACTGCAACATGTAACCAGACTATTTCACGTGCGCGTGGTGACATTCTGGATGTTGTTGTTCCTCCTTTCTGGGATGACGTAGATGCTCCTGTAAGAAGTTGTGCGAATCCATGTACTGAGCCTCAGTACTTCCCAGGCAACTCTTGCTATGATGGTGCTGACCCATTCGGATACGGTGGTGGTACTGGTTTCCCAACCAACCTCTGCTCAGATGTTCAGTACTACTATGAGGATTCTCCAGAAATTGGTTTGCCTGATTGTGCTGCCGGTTACAAGATTCTTCGTTCTTGGACGCTCATCGATTGGTGTACTCAGCAGATTCTTACCTACGATCAGTTGATCAAGGTGAACGATGTTACTGCACCAAATCTCAATTGCCCAACTCAGCCTATCTCAGTTTCAGTTGATAACAACTGTTCAGGTAACGTATCAGTTGGCTTCATTGCGAACATGGTCGGTGCTTCTGATGATTGTTCTTCAATGAGCTTCAGCGTCACTGTCGGTGGTACGACTTACACTGGTGGTCAGATTATCACTGGTCTTCCTGTAGGTACTACTCCTGCAACTGTAACTGCTACTGATGCTTGTGGAAACGAGTCATCTTGCAACATTACACTGCGTATCGAGGACCTTATTCCTCCAGTTGCCATCTGCGATGAGTTCACAACCATCGGTTTGGGTAACCTGCTTTACGATGCTGATCCATTCACCCCTGGTCTTGATGCCAACGCAGAGTTGTGCTTCCAGACTGTAGATGATGGTTCTTACGATAACTGTGACATTCTGGCTATCAAGCTTCGCCGTATGGATGGCAAGTTGGGATCAAACACAACTCCTCAATTCAAGGATTGTGTATACTTCAACTGTGCTGACATCGGATCAAGCATCATGGTACAGATGCGTGTGTATGACAAGACTGGTTCATTCAACAACGTTGATCCTTTCGCTCGCTACAACGAGTGTATGGTTGAAGTTGAAGTTGTTGATAAGGTGAATCCTGTTATTGCATGTCCTCCTTCTAAGACTGTTGAGTGCTGGGAGTACAAGACAGAAGAAGTTGATGGTTTGCTTGCAATTTCACTTGCTGACTTGAATGCATTGAATGCCAGCAATGGTAGCACTGGTTACCCACCAAACATTCCTCCTGCGTACTTGACAGTTCGCAAAATTGACGCTTTGACTGGCCAGATCAAGTCACAGCAGTACGTTGGCTACGTTGGTGGTTACCCACAGGCGACTGACAACTGCAAGGTTGATTCTGTACAGATCATCGTCAATGAGAACATTGACAATTGTGGCGAAGGAAACGTGACTCGTTTCTACCGTGCCTATGAGCCAATCGATGTTGGAGAGACAACTCCTGATTTCTCTCAGTGTGTTCAGTCTATTTCAATCCAGCACACAACTCCATTCGATATCTGCGATACTCAGCCATGGAACACTCCTGCTCTTGGTTGCGGTTTCGGTCACAGCCTCGAAGATGGTGTTGAATGGCCAGCTGATATTGATCTCGTAGGATGTAACTTGGGTCTTCTGCCAGAAGATCTCGAGCAAGATCCTTCTGTGAATCCAAACGATGTACGCCCACGCGTATTTGACGATTTCTGTGATCTGATCGGTGTTGACTACGAAGACACGTACCTCGTGCTGAATGGCCAAGCTGGTCCTTCAGGCTGTATCAAGCTTGTTCGTAAGTGGATCCTTGTTGACTGGTGTCAGGAAGATGCTTCTTTCGATCTTGGTTACAAGACCTGGACATATAATCAGGAGATTAAGGTTCTCGAGTCTGCTGCTCCTTCATTCGATGCTGGTGTATGCGACGACGTGACCATCTGCATGGACGATGACATTTGCAACTATGTTGTATCTGATGTTCTCGAAGTGACTGCTTCTGATGATTGTACTCCTGAAGAGCACCTGAACTACTACTACAAGTTGGATGCATTCAACGATGGTATTGGTGCCTTCGGTGGATATGATTTCACATCTGACTTCACTTACCGTGATGGTGACAACCGTAACTTCCCATCACCACCAAACATTCTTGACACACTGAACCACGATGACAATCCTGCTACGACGAATATCGTAGAAGGTAAGTTCCCTGCAGGTGTGCACAGACTGTTCTGGAAGGTCGAAGATGCTTGTGGTAACGTAACTACTTGCCAGTATACTTTCGAAGTGAAGGATTGCAAGAAGCCAACACCTGTTTGCCATAATAGCATTGTAACTGTTGTTATGCCTACTTCTGGTGAAGTAAGCCTGTTCAGCAGCTATTTCGATGCAGGTAGCTACGACAACTGTACTGACGATGCTGATCTTGTCATTGCATTCTCTGACAACGTTACATTCAATCCATTCACTGGTGAGCCTATCTACGATACTGTACGTACGTTCAACTGTGACGATGTAGGACCAGCTCTTGACATCGAAGTATGGGTGAAAGATGCACCTGTTGGTTACGATGACAACGATGTACTTGATGACAATTGGGATTACTGTGTCACTCAGGTGATTATCCAGGATCCAAATGGTGTCTGTGGTACTTCAGATCCTACTGCCGCTGTTGAAGGTTCAATCAACACTGAGTTCAACGTACCTGTTGGTCAGGTTGATGTTATTGCTAACATGAACAATGGTCTTACTAAGACTATGACAACTCAAGCTGACGGTAAGTATAGCTTCGACTTGAATGTTGGCATGAACCACTCAATCGAGCCTACGAAGGACATGAACTACAAGAACGGAGTATCTACTTACGACCTCGTTCTTATCAGCCAGCACATCATCGGAACTTTGCCATTGAACAGCCCATACAAGATCATTGCTGCTGATGCAAACAACGATCAGAAGGTGACTGTCTTTGACATCCTCGAGCTGCGTAAGCTGATCTTGGGTCTGACTGATGATCTTGCTGAGAATACTTCATGGAGGTTTGTAGATGCAAGCTATGTGTTCCCGAACGCAAGTAATCCATTCCAGCCTGCATTCCCTGAGGTTATTGACATCAACAACCTGACCATTGACGAACTGAACAACAACTTTGTTGGTGTGAAGATTGGTGATGTCAGCAATGATGTCGTTGCCAACAACCTGATTTCAGGTAGTGTTGATGCACGTAACTTCAATGGCGAGGTTGTACTTGGAGTGAAAGATGTTGATATGGAAGCTGGCGAGACTTACACTGTTGAGTTTACTGCCTCAGATTTCCGCAACATCAAGGGTTACCAGTTCACAGTTGCATTCAATGCTGAGGTATTGAGCTTCGTTGACGTAACTCCTGGTCTGTTGACAAATCTTACTGAAGGCAACTTTGGTCTGACCAAGTCTGCTGAAGGTATGATCCTTACCAGCTGGAACGCAGAAAACGCTTCACTGAATGATGGTGATGTTGTATTCAGCCTTACTTTTGCTGCTCGTGAAAACGCTCGCCTCAGCGACGTAATCGCAATCAACTCAAGTGAGATTGCTGCTGAAGCTTACACAGCTGTTGACTTTAAGAACGTTGCACTCCGCTTCGATACTGACAATGGTAGTACTGTTGTTGGCCCAGCTTTCGAGCTGTTCCAAAACCAGCCAAACCCATTCAAGTCAGAAACTGTAATCGGATTCAACTTGCCTGAAGCTACTGAGGCTACTCTGAAAATCTTCGATGTATCTGGTAAGGTACTGAAGGTATTCAAGGGTGACTATGCTCAGGGTACTAACTACTTGACGATCGATCGTAGTGAGCTCGGTGCTGCTGCTGGTGTACTTTACTACCAGCTCGAAACTGCCGATAACTCAGCTACGAAGAAGATGATCATCATCGAATAATTGGGTTTATTGTATGTAGCACAGAAACCGGTTTAGAGAATGCTTTAAAATCGGTTTTTGGGATGGCCTCTCTCCAGAATGTTGGAGGGGGGCTTTTTTTTTACCCAATAAAGGGTATGAAAACGGTTTCTCTTTTCTTATATTTGTGCCAGGCAGTTTACTTCGCTGCCGTCCTTAAACCGATTTCTCCCCCCGCTATGTACAACTACAGTGCATACCTTCAATTCTCTCTACCCTCACAAGTCGAAAAGGCCTTGGCCTCAAGAATATAATAGTGCTCCTATCGGGAGCGCAAAGAAGCTGTTTAGAGATTTTAAAACGGTTTTGGGATAGTCCCTCTCTGCGAAAGCAGAGGGGGGTTTTTATTTAGATTATGGGGCGGATTCTTGCTATAGATTTTGGAACCAAGAGGATTGGCATCGCGACAACTGATCCCAGTCAACTTATTGCTCGTGCTCTGGTTACAACTTCCCAAACGGAAGTTTGGAATGTATTGGATGATTTTCTGGCTGGTGAGGATGTTGAAACTATTGTAGTTGGAGAACCGTTAAGGGAAGATGGGAGTAAGAGTAAAATCCATCACCTTGTTGTTGGATTTGTCCGGAAATTGGCAAACAGGTACCCACAGGTTTCCGTAGTGCTGTTCGATGAACGGTATACTTCAAAAGAGGCTGAGCGCATTATACGGCAGAGCGGAGTTGGTCAAAAGAAACGAAGGGAAAAAGGAATAATAGATAAGATAAGTGCAGCTTTAATTCTGGAGTCTTACATGAAAGAAAAAAAAGGTTGGTAGGAAAGGATACACTATGATTTTACCTATATACGGCTATGGTCAGCCTGTGTTGAAAAAAGTGGCAAAGGAAATTGCTCCTGATTACCCTGGTTTCAGTGAATTGCTTGCAAATATGTGGGAAACAATGGAACATGCGGAGGGAGTAGGACTTGCAGCTCCTCAGATTGGGCTGTCAATACGGCTTTTTGTTGTTGATTCGAGGCCCATGTTTTCAAGGAAAAAAGACAATACGGGTATCCGTAAATGTTTCGTCAATGCGCAGATTGTTGATGAGGGTGGGGAAGAGTGGTCTCATGATGAGGGATGTCTGAGTATTCCCAATGTTCGTGGTGATGTCTCGCGGAAAGAGGAAATCAAAATGCGGTACATGGATGAACACTTTGAATGGCACGAAGAAGTCTTTGATGGTTTGAATGCTCGCGTGATTCAACATGAATATGATCACATAGAAGGTATTCTGTTTGTCGACCATCTGAAGCCAATCAGGCGTAGGTTAATACGTAGAAAACTCGAAGCCATCCAAAAGGGAAACGTGCAGGTCGATTATCGAATGAAATTTCGATAGTAGACAGATTGTTTTCCTTCACTATTTTCGTCCAAAATCTGCTGGGATTTCTCCCTGATTCCCCGTTGGCCATTTTAGTATGGGGTTCTCGTATGGATTGTTTTTAAGCCACTGTTCAGCTCTTCGGATTAGTTCAAATATTTTGTGGTTTGCAGGAGTTTGTTTCAGTTTTGTATTGCAATGTTTTTTACGAAGCCAGCCCATCGCAATTTTAGAGTCGGAGTAAATTGGAAGATTTGGCTGGTTATATTGTTTCAATAGCGCAATTGCATGGACCAAGGCAAGAAATTCTCCAACATTATTCGTTCCGCCATTGTACGGGCCTGCTCGAAAAATTTCAGTCCCGGTTTTTGTATCAACCCCCCTATATTCCATGACTCCCGGGTTGCCGCTGCAGGCGGCATCTACTGACCAACTCTCCCACTCGATATGAGCGTCTTTAGGGAGTATTTTCTTTGCTTTGCGTTCAATCGCATTTTCGTAATTTCCGGCAAAGGCCTGCTTTGCTTCGTTGAGACTTGAGTATGATTTGTATCGGGCCCCTGAATAGTTTTTGATTTGAATCTGGCATTCTGTCCAGGAATCGTAAATTCCAGGCTCATGGCCTTCCCAAACTACATAATATTTCTTTTTCTTCCCTGCCACAAATGAGGAATTTTTTGGATTGCGAATAAGAACTTCAGGAGAACCAGAATAGCTGTAATTACAAAGGAACATAATATCTGGAGTGAATATTTTGTGGGGTCTTGAGAATCCTGTTGATGGAGGTCAAATTTTTAGGGACTTTTTAAATGGAGGCAGATATGGTTTCTATTATTGATACGCATGCTCATTTGTATGTAGATGAGTTTAAAGGTGATCGGAAGGAAATGATTCGCAGAGCGCTTGATTCCGGAATTCAGAAGATGTATCTTCCGAATATTGATGTGGAAAGCATTCCGAAGATGTTGGAGTTGGAGAAGGAATTTCCTGGAGTATGTATAGCGATGCTTGGACTCCATCCATGTCACGTTGGGGAAGACTATGAGTCGCAATTGGATGTGATGGAGTCTATGTGGACAGGGAGGGACTTTGCTGCGGTAGGAGAAATAGGTCTTGATTTATATTGGGACAAAGACTCAATCGAGATTCAGAAGATTGCTTTCCTTCGTCAGGTCAGGTTTGCTGTGGAGCGCGATAAGCCAATTGTCATCCATTCACGAGACGCTACACGAGAAGTCATTGATTTGTTGTCCGATCATTTTCCGGGTCATCTTTTTCGGGGTGTATTTCATTGTTTCTCCGGAACGATAGGAGAAGCGAAGGAAATAATGTCTCTGGGTATGTTTTTGGGTATTGGAGGGGTGGTGACTTTTAAAAATGGGGGTCTGGACCGTGTCGTCAAAGATTTACCGCTGGAGCAGCTTGTGCTAGAAACTGATGCACCATATCTGGCTCCTGCCCCGCACAGAGGGAAACGAAACGAGAGCAGTTTTATTCCATTGATTATCAATAGGATTTCAGAGTTGAAGGGAGTTTCATTTGACACGGTTGCATCTGTTACAACACGAAATGCAGAGGAACTTTTTCGGTAAAGCGTGTGTGAACCTGGTATTAAATTGTAGGAATTTGTTTTGAAATCTTCATTCATTTTGCAATTTTTGTGACTTAACAAGACGAATGACAGATGATGTCGGTGATTTGATTGCTGTGACTCTCTGAAAACTGACTGAATTGTTTTACATTTACAGGATCCGGTCGAGCCGGCTTCAAAGGAGAGTTGGCCGAGTGGTCGAAGGCGCACGCCTGGAAAGCGTGTATACCCCTAAAGGGTATCAAGGGTTCGAATCCCTTACTCTCCGCAAATTTTCAAAACTCAACAGTAAAACCTAACGGTGTCATGAGAAAATTACTTGTAACCACTCTTGTCTTAAGCGTCGCGTTTTCAACTGGCGCCATTGAACTGCTTGCCCAGAAAGCGGCTGAAGGCGGTGATACAGCATCTGGTTATCAAATCCTCAAAGAGTATTTCATTGATGGTGACTGGAGGTTCATGAGTTTCGTACTCGTGTGTTTGATCCTCGGGCTTGCGTTTTGTATCGAGCGGATTATCACGTTAAATCTTGCGACGACAAACACTGATAAGTTGCTGAGCAATATTCAGGATTATCTCCAAAAAGGTGATGTTGACAGCGCCCGTGAAGTTTGTAAGGCAACTACCGGACCAGCGGCCTCTGTGCTGCATGAAGGTCTCAAGAATGTGAGCCGAGGGCCAGAAGCTGTCGAAAAAGCAATTGTTTCCTATGGCTCGGTTCAGATGAGTCTTCTCGAGAGAGGTCTTGTATGGATTTCACTATTCATTGCCATTGCCCCGATGCTCGGGTTTATGGGTACGGTCATCGGTATGATTCAAGCCTTCGACCGGATTGCCGAAGTAGGTGATCTCTCTCCTGCGGTTGTGGCTGATGGTATCAAAGTTGCCCTTTTAACAACAGTCTTTGGTCTCGTCGTGGCCATTATTCTCCAGATTTTCTACAATTACATTGTGTCCAAGATTGATGGCATTGTCCATAAGATGGAAGAAGCCTCTGTGGTCCTGATTGATATCATGGCGGATCACAATGTGTTCAATAAGTAATCAGGAGGGAATTCTCCAAGAAAAAATAAGTGTCCATGTATAACCTACTTGCAAAAAGAGGCCAGTTGTTGGCATTTGGTCTTGGCATTTTGATATGCGTGATTTTTCTGGCAAGCGCTATAGGAGGCGGTGCAGGAGAAATCGAGATGCTCCCTGATGAAGAAAAATATGCTTCTACGATTTTTAACTTCGGCCTATCTGCGGCATTAGCACTGACAGTTATTGCAGCATTAGGAATGTTGACATTCGGAGTTTACCAAGTCGCAACTCGCCTGAAGGCTTCTATGCAGGGTCTCATCGGATTGGGGGTCATCGTCGCTATCTTCTTCATTGCCTTTTCTTCTACACCCGGGGCTTGTGCATCGGGAGACCTGTCGGAAGGCGTCTGTAAGTTCATCGGAGGGGGTATTACAACGGCGCTGGTTATGATCAGCCTGGCCGCCATCGGATTTATAGTTGGCGAGGTTTTGTCGCTGTTGAAATAAATAACAAACGCTATGGCATCCAGCAGTAGAGAAAAAATCAGTACTGAGATAAATGCCGGCTCCATGGCCGACATCGCATTCCTCCTTCTGATTTTCTTTTTGGTGACGACCCAGATTGTTGAGGATAAAGGTATCCTTGTGAAGCTTCCGGTTTGGTCAGAAGAGGAGCCAGAGATTACCAAAATGAACTCACGGAACGTGTATTCCGTGCTGGTCAATGCGCAAAACCAATTGCTTGTCAGAGGGGAGCCAATGGAAATTCCCAATTTGAAAGACAATGCAAAGGAGTTTATATCCAATCCCAGCAACAAGGAGGATTTTGCAGAAAGCCCCCAAAAAGCGATCATCTCTCTGAAGAATGACAGGGGAACTAACTACAAGACTTATCTTGAAGTTTACAACGAATTAAAGGCTGCTTACACCGAGTTGAGAAATGAATCAGCAGGGAAAAAATACGGGAAAGGATTTGATGAATTGAGTAGCGACCAACAGGCTGAAATACGCCTGATGATACCGCTCATTATTTCCGAAGCCGAACCAACAAACTTTGGCGAGGAAGGCTGACCTTTTCCGCCGTTCAAAATTGAACTGAACGTTTATATCCGGAATCACCTATGGCAAAGTTTAAGAAAAAGCGGGGCAAGACTTCACCAGCTATCTCCACGGCTTCTCTCCCCGATATTATTTTCATGCTTCTGTTTTTTTTCATGGTTGTAACCGTCCTTCGCGACTCTGAGTTGAAGGTTCAGGTCACAACTCCTCAGGCTACGGAGTTGACGAAGCTTGAGAAAAAATCTCTTGTCAACTACCTGTATATTGGAAGACCTGTTCAGAAGTATCAAGATGCATACGGTACAAAGCCACGTCTGCAACTCGGAGATAAGTTCTCAACGATTGCCGAAATACCCCTGTTTCTTGAGAAACATCGGGTAAAGGTTCCTGAAGGTATGCGCCCGGGTATTACTTCCTCCCTTCGGGTAGACGGCGATGTCACGATGGGAATTGTGCAAGATGTCAAAACGCAACTCCGGAAATCAGGTCAGTTGAAGGTCAACTATTCAGCCCGGAAACGGACTGATGAAAAGAAGAAGTAGTAAGGCCAAAGTCGACAGAATTATTTGCAGGTAAACCCTAATCTTCGCAACTCTTTCCAGTACCCTGGAAAGGATTTCGTGACTACTTCTGGAGCATTAATTCGGATTGGTTTCATCAGTCCCAGTGGTGCAAGACACATAGCCATCCTGTGATCACCCCAGGTAGCGAATTCAGTTAGCTCCAGTAATTGTGGGTGCCCAAACAGTCTCGCGGTAGCACTCGGTCTGAGCCCGCTTTCTCCTTTTCTCTTCATTCCGGGATTGTTTGCCGCTGTGAAGCTTTCCAGCTTTATCCCGAATTTTTGAAACTCCTGCCGCAGGGCTTCGATTCTGTCCGTCTCCTTTACTCTCAGGGTATGCAGGCCTTTAAAAAATCCAGGGATTCCCAGTGCCGCTGCTGTGGTGAGAACTGGTTGTGCCAAATCAGGACAATCAGCAAAATCAACTGTAATTTGATTGGAGGTTCCTCCCAGAATTTTCTTGATGATTATCCCGGAGTCTGTCAGCTTAGTCGATACGCCCAAGGGCTGAAACAGATCTATTGCTTTGTTGTCTCCTTGAACACTCAATGCTGATAACCCTGGAAATTCTATTTCTGATTTTTCTGCAAGTGCTGTTATTTCATAGAAGAAAGCCGCCGCTGACCAGTCTGGTTCTACGAAGACACCTTGCGGAGGGATGTATTCACCCGGGCCGACGCTAATGGTATTTTTGCTCCAAAAACTCTGTATTCCGAATTGCCTCATGATTCGGAGGGTCATTTCGATATAAGGTCGGGAAGAGGGTTTTCCCTGGAGCGTAATTCGAAGTCCATCAGGCAGGGATGGGGCAATAAGGAGAAGGGCTGAGATAAATTGAGAACTCAACGAACTGTCGATTACAACCCGTTTTGCGAAGATATCCGGAGGATCTCCGATTTCGACAGGTAACTTCCCTGGACTTTCAAGATATCGAACGGAGGCCCCCATCGATTTCAGGGCATCTACAAGCGGAGCTATTGGGCGTTGTTTGAGGCCAGGCTCGCCGGTGAGGATTTGGGTGCCAGGGAGAAGGCAGAGGCGTGCCAGAAGAAATCTTGCAGTGGTTCCGGCCAGACCGGCATTGTACGTTTGGCTCTCATGCCTAAGCAGATTGGAAAGAACACTGGTATCTTCGGCATCTGAGAGGCCATGGATGTCGAATTGGTGCTTGCAGAGCGATTGAATGATCAGGAGCCGGTTGCTGATGCTTTTTGAGGTCGGAAGTGTGACCTGGCCATCAATGATTCGGGTAGGGTGTTCGACAACCATCCTTTTTTGAGAAAGATAGTCATTTTGACTCAGGCTGTATGGGTGTTTAAAGAGATGCGTTTGAAATCCATTGTTATGAATAATGCGAGTAACAAATATTCAAGGATAACCCAGGCCCACTGTTCATTTGTATCTCCACCGGCATAGTGGGTGTATGAAAAGATCCCGAGAAGCGCCCATATGGTAGGGTAGGTGAACCGGGTCAGGGGAGCGAGTCCTGCTGGAATGATGAGATACCATGGGTGTACTGTGGTGCTGAAAAGAAGGTAGATTGTGGAGGCAAAGAGAAGGCGTTCGGGAAGTGAAAAACGGCGTCGCATGGATGGCCAGAGACTCAGAAAAAGGATGAGCAGCAAAGAGAGGAGTGAGAGGCCGGGACCAATGAGTGCGATTTGGTTATAACCAGTGATTTTAAATCCAACCCATCGGACTATGTAGTATATACTGGCATTGAATTCGAAATTCCGGAAGTAAAGATGGATGCTTGAAAGAAAGTTTGGAAGAAATTGACTGCTCAAAAGAGGGAAAAAGGCAACAAGGAGAATGACACTGGTTGAAAGCAGCAGTCTGATTGATTGAGATCGCTTGCAGGAGATC
>CAZMSQ010000013.1:22876-59313 GCA_964569025.1 uncultured Saprospiraceae bacterium
AGCGGGGAAAAAGATTAAGGGGACGAGTTTTGTGGCCACGGAAAGGGCCAGAAAAAAAGAGGATTTCCACATATCAGCCCTATAAAGAAGGAACAAGCCAGCCAGAAAACATGTCAGGGTAAGACCTTCGAAATGGACATTCCCCATAATCTCGATTATCACCAGCGGATGAAATGCATACCAGAAGGTAAAACCCTGAGGCAGGTTGAGTTTGGTGAGAAGACGTGGAAAAATGCGAAGAATCAGAAAGCATTCAGCGATGAACAGGATGGCTTTTATGGCGAGTAGCGAAGGGGCTGGCATGAAGTTGCCAGCCTGGACAGACAACCAGAACACAAGTTGGCTGACTGGCGGATAGACAGTGTAATAGTGGGGGGAATTGAGTTGATCGTAAAGTGCTTTTGTGATACCCGGTGGGAGTTCACTTCGGGTAATGATGTCCGAAGGGAGAAGGTCAAAAGGGTTCATTCCGTTTGCCTGAAGGATTCCGTCCCACAAAAACCGGAAATAATCATCAGAGAGGTGAGGCGTGGTGAACAGAAGGCAGCATCGGATTGCAAGGGCTCCGATGAGCCAATGGGTTACATTCAGATTGGGCGCTTGGAGCAGTCTGAGGACCAGCATATAGAATAAGAGACTGGCGGGGATGAACAGGGCGAGAAGGAGGGTTGTGTCATGCTGTGATGGCAGTGTTGCTGCAGCAATGACCAGCAGTGCAAGGGTGGTTGCAAGCACGTGATTGAGGATGGACGAGCGTGGCATCATTTGAGGCGGAGGTGACGAATGGTATACCAGGCAATGGTGGTAAATCCAATGGCGAGTAGGATGTGGAAAAATAGAAAAGCATGGGTTCCGGTGTAGAGCGCGGCAATGACGGCTCCTGAAAAATAGAACCCGAAAATGATTTCAAAGACAGTTGTGAGAGGAAGTCTGCGCGCCTGATACCGGGAATTCCTGAATGTATCGTGGAAATGGCGGATGTTAAATTTTGGTGTGCGTACAAAGGCGGATTTCCGTCCGAGATACCCTTCAAGGACCGCAACAGAGTTATGTAATGAGAGGCCCATAGAAAGTGCAAGAAAGAGGGGAAATAAAAGAAGGAATCTGAAGACCTCGCGAAAGGGTCTTTCTGATTGAAGCTGGGTTGGGATGTTCGCCTTGTAATAGATGATTGCCACGGAGAGCATCCCAACAAGAGAGATGCTGAGTATTGCCGGGTTGAACAGGATGTGTCGGAGCAAAAATACCAAAGGGACACTTAACGTGCCGGCAATAAAAATGAACAGGAAAATACTGCTGGCAAGGAGGTGGCCGGTGGCATGGATTTTTTGCATTAATGGGAGCTGAGATTTCCACACCTTCGGCAGAAGCTTTCGGGCATTTTCCGCCCCTCCTTTCATCCATCTGAATTGCTGGGATTTGAGTCCAATCATTTCTGCCGGAAGTTCTGCCGGAGATCCAACATCCGGGAGATACTTGATTTTCCAGCCATTCAATTGAGCCCGGTAGCTCAAATCGAGGTCTTCCGTCAGAGTATCAGCATGCCACCCGCCAGCATCCTCAATGGTTGCTTTGCGCCAGACGCCCGCCGTACCGTTGAACTGCAAAAAGCAATTGCGCTCCTGCCTTCCGGTTTGTTCAATGAAAAAATGGACGTTGAGCTGAAGGGCCTGTAATCTTGTAATAAATGAATAATCCTTATTGATGTGATCCCAGCGGGTTTGAACAACACCTGTGCGCGGATTTGAAAAATGGGGAATGGTTTGTTTCAGGAAATTCCTGTCAGGGAGGAAATCGGCATCAAATATAGCGATGAACTCACCACGTGCTTCGGGCAGTGCTTCTCTCAGCGCTCCTGCCTTGTATCCTGTTCTGTCAAATCGATGGAATACACGTATGTTATAACCCTGGTTCAGGAAATAATCAGCTTTTTGCTGTGATAATTTGAGCGTTTCATCTGTTGAATCATCCAATATATGTATCTCAAATCGGTCTATTGGGTAGTCCAGGCATACGATGTTATCGATGAGTCTTCCAACAACGTATTGTTCGTTGAAAACAGGAAGTTGAATGGTAACGAATGGCCACTTTTCGGAACTTTGTGAATCTGAAACGGATGGGTATTGAGGGATTACCTGACGGGCTGCGTAGAAAAGGTGGAACTGAAGCAGGCAATAGACAGTAATGTACAACAGGGAAAGGATATAGAGAATGAGAAGGATGTAGCCTGCGATGAGAATGCCTGACATGGAGCTCTGGAATTACAGAAGTTTGAAAATAGTCCAGAGAATCTTATAACCTGCCATGATGGTCCCCTTGATGGTGCCAGAGACCTTTGAAACACCGATGCGACGTTTGTAGTCGACTGGCACCTCGGCACAGGCAAGACCTTTCTTAGCTGCTTTGACTTGCATTTCGACGGTCCACCCAAAATCAGGGTCTTCCATGTTGAGCGAGAGAAGAGCGGGGTAGGTAATGGCGCGAAATGGCCCCAGATCCGTAAACCGATACCCATATATGACCCGAATCAGTGAAGTGGCAAGCCAATTTCCAAATATTTGAGGAATGGTCATGGAGCCTGATTCTGATTTTCCAAGGGCTCTCGAACCAATGACCATCGATTTACCCTGGTGCAAGATGGGCTCAAGAATCAGCGGCATTTGGTCGGGGTAATCTGAATAGTCGCCATCCAGAAAAACAATGATATCGGGAGCCTCAGCCTTTTCTGCAATGTGTGCCATGCCTTTCAAGCAGGCGCTGCCATAGCCTTTCCGGATTTGGCGTACAACTGTTGCACCTGCATTTTGAGCGACTGAAGCAGTTTGATCGGTACTGTTGTTGTCGCAGACAATGATGTCTCGGACAAGGCCGGAAGGGATGTCCCTGAGTACATGCCCGATTGACTGTTCTTCGTTGTATGCCGGAATGATGACGTCAATGATTGGTTGTTCCATGTACCTGATTGTCGTTCGAACCAATGACAAAGGTAGTAGAAATGGTCTGGAATAGGGGCCAGTTCATACTTTGAGGCAGACTTGGGCATCGGCGCAATATTGTCAGGAATTTTTCATTCTTTTGATTTAGGAAATAATGTGTCAATGGCAATCATAACCGAAAAGACGTTCTCAGTGCGAAACCTTGTGAAACAATGGAGATTCATGGTCTTGTGCGGCATGTGTGCTGTACTGGTTGCCATCGGAGGCTGCAGGGACGATGAGGACTTTCTGACGGAAACCGGCGTGATGGTTGAGTTTTCTGTGGATACGCTTCGCTTTGATACCGTGTTTACAAGCCGGGGATCGGCGACCAGGGGAATCAAAGTGTACAACCGCAATGACCAGCCGGTTCGGCTCAGCAGTGTTGTGATTGAGGGCGACCCTGGTTTTTTTAGGATGAATGTGGATGGAATTGCAGCGAATGTTGTCAACGAAGTAGACATTGCTGCTGGTGACAGCCTCTATATTTTTGTAGAAGTGACAATTGATCCTGATCAGCCATTGTCTGTGAGTCCGTTTGTGGTTGAAGACCGGATTCTCATTGAACTGAACGGACTGCAGCAGGTCATCGTACTGGAGGCATGGGGGCAAAATGCAAATTACCTGCCTTTTCTGAATGGGAAGGGGCAGGATTACAGCCTTTGTGGCAATGGCGACTTTGTGCTTGGCGATGACCCGAGGCCCTACGTTATTTTTGGCAGGTTGGTAATTGATGATTGTACCTGTACTGTGCGAGAAGGAACGCGGATGTATATGCATGGGGCATTGATTAAAGATACGGTCGTAACCCAGAATCCTGATCAGATGGTCTTTGATACTTCCATCGCCTATTACAACGATGGAGCTATTTTTGTAGTGGGTCAGGGTCGTTTGATGATGGAGGGAACCATACAGGACCCGATACGTATTCAGGGAGACAGGCTGGAGGCTGGGTTTGCAAATATACCGGGACAGTGGTTTGGGATTGCACTGATTGGTGGAACCAAAGGGAATGAATTGAGCAATGTGGAAATCAAGAACTCAGCATTTGGAGTATTTGTAGACTCTGCGGCACAGGTGAGTATGAGTCAGGTGCGAATTTCCAATATTTCAGGGAGTGGGATTTTGGGCCGGCATGCCAGTATCGATGCCAAAAATTGTCTGGTTTCGAACACTGGTGGGCAGAGTGTCTTGTTGACATACGGCGGTGAATACCTGTTTGAGTATTGCACGTTGGCAAGCTATGGGAATAGTGCTGCTGCACTGGTAATGGATAATGTCCGCTGTGAGGATATTCTGTGTTCGCAATTTCGACTCAATCCTTTGACTGCGCGGTTTCGGAATTGCATTGTGGCTGGATCTCAGCGCGATGAGATACAACTGGTGAATTTTTCAGAATTTCCGGAAGATTTGGATTATCGCTTTGAGCATTGTGTGGTCCGCGTCGATGAATTGCCGGAGCAGGACGCTTACACGAATTTCTTCGATTATTGCACTCCTTGTCTGAATATCAGTGCGTCCGATCCGCTTTTCCTTGATGGCTCTGCAGGTGATTGGAGTCTGGATAGCCTTTCAGTTGCTGACGGTTATGCAACTCCTATACCGGGAGTTTCATTTGATTTGATTGGCACGCCCAGAGACCCTTTGAGTCCTGATGCCGGGGCTTTGGAGTTGCAGTTGTAGGTATTCTAAACCGGGGTATTCGGTGGCCTTGGGAGTCGGAAAATTCACCCATACATAGCGTTTAGAACTTGTCCATATCTGAGGCTGAGGGTCGTTTCTTAGTCAAACAACGTCCCCTGTGTTGAGTCACCTGTATGCTTTGAGGGGGCATCTGAAGGCGATTCTCCGCTCACCAAGGGGTTTTTTCCTTCGGTTATTTCTACCGGGGAAGATGTTTTGTGACCAAGGATTTTGATTTTCTCTTCTTTCAGCTTATTGCCGAGTGCTTTCCAGCCTTTGATGTCGATAAACGAGGCAATTTCGACTTCCTCATGCTCTTTTCCTTTCAGTGATCTGTAGGTAAAGGTGACAACCGGATTGGGCTCAAGAGTGACGAAGAGGAGTTGTGTAGACTTGTGTTCGGTCAGAAAGGAGAATCGCTGATCTGTTGTTGTCGTTTCAATTTGAAAGCGCTTGATGAGGGTACATTTTTTCTCGCCTTCGTAGTAAATGGCGGAGATGACATCTTCTGGGTTGAACTTTGAGATTGCTCTTAATTCTGAAGGGTCAAACTTCTTGTTCAATTCAAAGGTGGCGACTTCATAGCTTCCATCTTTCCAGATGCACAGTATTTGATCACCGGTGTCAAACTCTCCGAGGCGGGTACCTCGCTCTTCGGTATTGAGGCGGCCGGAGACATCATCGATCCAAACCGACAGTGCCCCGAGCGTTGACTTACCTTCTTCAATCATGGAAACTTTCCGGACGGGGTATTTGGTCAGGATGTTTCCGCCGGCTTGTCGCCCTTTAATTTCGATGGTCGCAAAGTCGAAGTCAAACCGTTTGGTTCTGGCTCTGCTGTTCTGGGTAAGTTGCACATCCACCCGCTCAGCCTCTCCGTTGGGATTGGCAGAAAAGTAGAGCACTTTAGAACCTGATGCACCTTTGGTCATATCGTATTCGCGGTCCCGTGTGATGGCTTTGACCTGAAAGCGTTTGACCATACTACGGCCGGATTTCCCGTCTCGGTAAATCAGGTTGTACGTTGTGCGATCGTCTCCTTTTTTCCACACTGATACATGCATAACATCCTTGCCGACGAAAACTTTGTCAGTAATACGAGAAACGATAAACTTTCCATCTTCGCGGAAGACGATGATGTCATCGATGTCTGAGCAGTCAGTGACAAACTCATCTTTTTTCAGGCCTGTTCCGATAAAGCCCTCAGTGCGGTTTACGTACAATTTGGCATTGTTAGCGACCACCTGAGTAGCTTCGATGGTTTCAAAGGTTTGAATTTCAGTTTTGCGCTCTCGGCCTTTGCCGTATTTTTCGAGGAGTTTCTGAAAATAGGCAATGGAATAGTCCGTCAGGTTGGCGAGCTGATGCCTCACCTCCTTGAGTTCTTCCTCAAGTGCGGCTATGCGTTCATCAGCCTGAAATACATTGTATTTTGAGATTCGCTTGATTCTGATTTCAGTCAGCCGAATGATGTCCTCTTCTGTCATTGGCCTGTTGAGGAGAAGTCGCTCGTCTCCGGATTTGGTCTGGCTGCCGGGTTCTCTGACAAATTTGCGCAATCCGGCATCGATGGTGCTGAGGACTGCCTCCCACGTTTCGCATTCTTCGATGTCCCGGTATATCCGCTCGCGGATGAAAATTTTCTCGAGGCTCGCAAAGTGCCACTTTTCGAGTAGCTCACTGAGTTTGATTTCCAGTTCACGGCCGAGGAGGAACCGTGTGTGATCGGTGCAGATTTTGAGGATTTCTTCAACCGTCAGGAAGTGGGGCTTATCATCAATGATGACACATGCATTGGGGGAGATAGGTACTTCACAGCTCGTGAAGGCATAGAGAGCGTCAATGGTGACTTCTGGCGACACACCAGGGGCGAGTTCGATCAGGATTTCGACGTTTTGGGCGGTATTGTCTGTTATTTGTTTGATTTTGATTTTTCCTTTCTCATTGGCTTTCAGAATGCTGTCAATGATGCTGTTGGTTGTGACACCATAGGGGAGGTCTTTGATGGCAAGGTGTTTTTTATCGACCTGTTCGATTTTGGCTCGCACCTTGACTTTGCCGCCTCGTTTGCCGCCATGATAGTCTGTGACATCTATTTGACCGCCGGTGTCGAAGTCGGGGTAGAGTTTGACAGATTTGCCCTGCAGGACTTTTATGGAGGCTTTGATGAGTTCGATGAAGTTGTGCGGTAAGATGCGGGTGGACAGCCCGACGGCGATGCCTTCAACACCTTGAGCGAGCAGGAGCGGGAATTTCATGGGCAGGGCCAGAGGCTCCTGTTTGCGGCCGTCATAGGAAAGCTGCCAGTCTGTAGTTTGTGGATTGAAAGCGACGTCTAACGCGAATTTGGTTAGTCTTGCCTCGATATATCTGGATGCTGCTGCCCGGTCTCCTGTGCGTGGGTCGCCCCAGTTCCCCTGAGTATCAATCAGGAGGTTTTTCTGGCCGAGGTTAACCAATGCCTCCCCAATTGCCGCATCACCATGAGGATGATATTGCATGGTTTGCCCGATGATGTTGGCAACCTTGTGGTAGCGGCCGTCATCCATCTCTCGCATGGCGTGCAATATGCGTCGCTGGACGGGTTTTAGTCCGTCTGAGACGCCCGGGACTGCTCTTTCAAGGATGACATAAGAAGCGTAGTCCAGAAAGTAGGACTCATACATGCCGCGAATGGGGACGAGCTGTTCTTCAGCGTGGCCCGAGCCAGGGTGTCCGTTTTGTTGATCCATGGTGCGTATCGGTCAAAGTAGGAAGGGGCTATTTATTTTTCTCGCAAGCAAATTTAGGAAAATATTTTTGAAACAAAATGTGTTTTATAAACAATCCCATTCTCCTCTTATTTTTTAAAAAAGTGTCGCCACAATGGAATGTATATCAAGGGTGCGAATGGTTGTGAAACCAAATGGCAGGTGTTGTGTTTGTTGAAAAAAATCAAAATAAATGGGAAAGCAGTGTTTGCGCGTTTTGGGGATCTTACTCATGGGATTTCTTCCTGTGTTTGGATGGTCACAAGGGGGTGTTATCAAGGGTCGTTTGACTGACGCAATCAATAATGAGGCCATTCCATTCGGGAACGTGTTGATTATGGGAACCAGCACTGGGACGACCAGTGATGTGGATGGGAATTATGAAATTTCGGGTCTTGAGCCTGGGTCGTACGATGTGCAGGCGACTTTTGTCGGGTATGAAACGACTGTAGAATATGAGGTGCAAGTGACAAATGCGCGGCCAGCGGTGGTAAATTTTGAGATGCGACAGAGTTCTCAAGAACTTGAAGAAGTGGTTGTGAAGGCTTCGCCATTCAGGAAGACAGTGGAGAGTCCATTGTCTTTAAGAACCATTGGAGTGGCCGAGATTCAGAGAAATCCGGGCGGTAACAGGGATATTTCAAGAGTGGTGCAGACCCTGCCGGGTGTCACTTCCTCGAATTCATTTCGCAATGATTTGCTGATACGCGGAGGTGGTCCGAATGAGAATCGATTTTACCTTGACGGAGTAGAGGTGCCGAATATCAATCATTTTGCCACCCAAGGAGCTTCCGGTGGGCCGGTTGGCCTGATCAATGTCAATTTCATCAGGGAAGTGGAGTTCTATTCGGGGGCTTTTCCCGCCAACAGAGGTAATGCATTGAGTTCGGTGTTTGAATTTCAGCAGCGAGAGGGTCGGGATGATCGTCCCGGGGCTACTTTTTTTCTGAGTGCGACAGATGCAGGCCTGACTCTTGAGGGGCCCATAGGGGAGAAGACGACTTATTTGCTTTCGGCCAGAAGATCCTACCTCCAATTGTTGTTTGAGGCGCTGGAGCTGCCGTTTTTGCCGACCTACAATGATTTTCAGGCGAAAATCAAACACAGGTTTGACGACAAGAATGAGTTGACATTCATCGGATTGGGGGCAATCGATCAGTTTCGATTGAATGAGGCCGCAAACGAAACTGAGGAGCAGCAATACATTCTCAACAACATTCCGGACAACGAACAATGGAATTATGCCACCGGGCTGGTCTACAAGCGGTATACCGCGAGCGGGTATTGGACTTTTGTGGTGAGCCGCAACAAGTTGAATAATAATTCGGTGAAGTATCAGAATAATGATGAGAGCAGTCCGGAGAATCTATTGCTTGATTACGAATCAGAAGAGACTGAGAATAAGCTAAGAATTGAGCATACTGCTCGTTTTTCCGATTTCCGTCTGAATGTCGGGGTCGGTGCAGAGCAGGCATTGTACACCAACCGGACATTCAATCGAATTGCAACGGGATCGGGTCTGCAGGAGGTTGATTTTTCTTCAGAGCTGACGCTGAACAGGTATTTTATGTTTGGGCAGTTGAGTCGCAAGTTTTTCAATGATCGCCTTGCCTTATCATTAGGGATACGGACCGATGCCAACGACTACTCGTCTGACATGAACAACCCTCTGGATCAATTTTCTCCACGGTTTTCCCTCACCTGGGCATTTGCGGAGCGGTTGGCATTCAATTTTAATACTGGAATATATCATCAGCTCCCACCCTACACGGTATTGGGGTATCGGGAAGGTGGAGTGTTGGCCAATAAACAAAACGGGGTGCGGTATATCCGCAATCGCCATCTTGTGGCGGGATTTGAATTCAACACCGCAGCGAGTTCAAAGTTAACTCTTGAGGGGTATTACAAGGCCTATGACAGGTATCCGTTTCTGTTGAGAGACAGCATTTCACTGGCGAATGTTGGTGCTGATTTTGGGGTGGTTGGGAATGAACCTGTGACCCCAGATTCGGAGGGGCGGTCTTATGGATTTGAGTTTCTGTTCCAACAGCGGTTGTATAAGGGCTATTACGGAATTTTGTCATACACGCTCGGTTGGAGTGAGTTTCAGGACAAGAATGGCGCATATTTGCCCTCTTCTTGGGATAGCAGGCACATTGTCAACCTTGTAGTCGGAAAGAAGATTGGGAAGAGTTGGGAAGTTGGGGTCAACTGGCGGTATCAGTCGGGGCTGCCAAATACTCCATTTTCTGCAGCATCGAGTCTGGTTCAGGTGTATGATCGTCGAAATGATGGCCTGCCTGATTATAACCGTCTCAATACAGAGCGTTTATCGGGACTCAGTACGCTTGATTTTCGGGTCGACAAGCGGTGGTTTTTTAAGCAGTGGAGTATGAATGTGTATCTGGATATTGAAAACTTTTTCGGATCGGCGGTCGAGAACTTTGTGCTGACCTATGATCGGATGTTGGATGAGAACGGGCTGCCGATTGGAGACCCAATCATCCTGAATCCTTCAGATCCGCCAGAACAGCAGCGATATCTTTTGAAAGAACTCAACACCTCTTCCGGCACACCAATACCGAGTATTGGAGTCTTGATTGAATACTAATGATTCTCGAAAATCCTCTGGTATTTAGTGAGTCGACCGCTTTTCATCAGATGAGATTTTAAGGAAAAACCTCCTGATTGTTCTGTGAAGTATCATTGATAGTCAGAAGGAAAAATTTGTTTGCTCCTGCCTTGAGCAAGATGCAAGCTGATCAAAAAACAGTCTTTATTGCATTGCAATCACAGGGTTACTTTGAGAGCGCTTCTGTGAGGAGGCTTTTTGCTTCAGCCAATGCAGCATCAAGTCCTGCAGAGTCCTTTCCTCCTGCAGTTGCGAAAAAGGGCTGTCCACCCCCTCCTCCCTGGATGTGGGAAGCGGCAAGCGTCCGGACCAGGTTGCCGGCGTGGAGTCCGTGAGATGAACAGAGCGATTTGTCGATAGCAATCATCAGTTGGGGCTTGTCGTTAATGACAGCACCAAAAACGATGACTGCTGATTCTATTTCGTTTTCCAACTGGAAGGCAAGTGATTTCAAGGCTGCACCGTCATTGAGGGGCAGATGGGCCACGAGGAGGTGAGCGGGACCAACTTGTTGGGCTTGACGCCGCAGGTCCTCTTTCAGGGCCATGGCCTGTTCAGTTCGAAGGCCATCAATTTCTTTTCGGAGCGTTTTATTTTCCTCAATCAGGTCAGAGACTTGTTTGACAAGATGTTGTGGGTTTTTGAAAAGCTCTTTGATTTCATCCAGTAGATTCAGTTGACCGCGCAGGAATGACTCAGCTTGTAGGGCAGTGACAGCTTCTATTCGCCTGACTCCGGCAGCCACAGCGCCCTCGCTGATTATTTTAAACAGCCCGATTTCTCCGGTACTGCTCACATGGGTTCCGCCACATAACTCACGAGAGAATGACGGGTCGAAGGTGATCATACGAACCACATCACCATACTTTTCACCAAACAGCATCATGGCACCGGCATCCTGAGCTTCCTGAATGGGTACATCACGTGCTTCTTCGAGGGTGATGTTGGCACGAATTTTCTCATTGACCATATCCTCGATGCGGATCAACTCAGCCGCATCCACTTTCTGGAAATGGTTGAAATCGAATCGAATACGTTGATCATCGACATCCTGCCCTTTTTGCACGGCATGATTTCCCAGAATTTTGTGAAGCGCAGCGTGCATGAGGTGAGTCGCAGAGTGATTGCAAGAAACTGCCTGACGACGGAGCGAATCCACCTCGGCAGTGACTGGCGCTGTCATGTCTTCCGGTAATTGATCGACCCGATGGATGATCAGGTTGTTTTCCTTTTGGGTATCGATGACCCTGACGATTTGATTGCCGACTCTGAGTGTGCCAGTATCTCCTGCCTGGCCGCCACTTTCGGCATAGAAAGGTGTCTGATTAAGAACGAGTTGGAATTCGTTTTTCCCTTTTACCTCTACGGTTCGGTATTTCAGGATTTGGGCCAGATTGACCTCCAATTGGTCGTATCCGACAAACTCCACTTCCCCTCCGGTTCGCACCTCATGCCAGTCGCCAACAGCTTTTTTTGCGTCTGCGCGCGAGCGTTCTTTTTGTTTGCGCAGAGCTTCCTCAAAGCCTCGTTCGTCAAGCTTCAGGCCCTTTTCCGAGGCAAGCAGGCGGGTGAGGTCGATTGGGAATCCGAATGTGTCATACAGTTCGAAGGCATCCTTGCCATTGATGACGGCATCAGTCGTATCGAGGATTTCGAACCGTTTGAGCCCGTTGTCAAGGGTTTGGAGAAATGCCGATTCTTCACTCTTTATGATTGTGGCAACCTGATCCTGTTGTGCATGAAGTTCGGGGAAGACGGTTTGAAATGTTTGTGCCAATAAAGGAATGAGCGTGTGCAGGAAGGGCTCTTTGATATCCAGAAATGAAAAATAATAACGCACAGCTCTTCTGAGAATGCGTCTGATGACATATCCGGCCCCTGTATTGGAGGGCAGCTGGCCATCTGCGATGGTGAAAGCCACAGCCCGGATATGATCGGCGACCACCCGCATGGCGATGTCTGTTTTGGCACCAGGCTCATAGCTGAATGAATACGTCTTGCCAGACGCACGTTCAATGGCTTGAATGAAGGGCGTGAAAACGTCGGTGTCGTAGTTGGAGCTTTTACCCTGCAGCACCATACACAATCTTTCGAAGCCCATTCCGGTATCGACGTGCTTTTCAGGAAGCGCTTCCAACCTGCCGGACGCAAGACGGTTAAACTGGATGAAAACCAGATTCCATATTTCAACTACGAGCGGATTGTCCTGATTAACAAGAGAAGCACCGGGTGTTTGCCGGCGGATCTCATCATCGCGAAGGTCATAATGAATCTCTGAACACGGCCCGCAGGGGCCGGTATCACCCATTTCCCAAAAGTTGTCTTTTTTCCCAAACCGCAGAATCCGTTCGGCAGGCAGGTGGCGCTCCCACATAGATGCAGCTTCCTCATCTGCCGGCAACCCATCTTGCGTGTCTCCTTCAAAAATGGTAATGTAGATCCGCTCTTTATCAACTCCAAAGACGTCGACCAATAACTCCCAGGCCCAATCAATAGCCTCCTGTTTAAAATAATCTCCTACAGACCAGTTTCCCAACATTTCAAACATGGTATGGTGGTAACTGTCTCTTCCAACTTCCTCAAGATCATTATGCTTGCCAGAGACTCTCAAGCACTTTTGCGTGTCTGCAATCCGCCTGTTTGGGGGTACTTCGTTGCCGAGGAAAAAATCCTTGAACTGATTCATTCCCGCATTGGTGAACATTAGGGAGGGATCTGCTTTGTTCACGATAGGCGCAGAAGGGACAATCCGATGTGATCTGGATTCAAAAAACTCGAGAAACTTTGTACGAATGGCGGCTGATTTCATGCGTGTCTGTTCGTGATTTACTGGCCGCAAGGGCATCCAGGAATCACATGTAAATAAAATTTAATTTGAAAATACGGGTGGTTGGTGAAATATCAAAATTTTTTCAGTACTTTTGGCCTTTCCAGTTGATTCACAAAGTCTGTATCAGGTAAAGGCACCGAAAGTGCCGCAAATGTAGTATTTTATAGTATAAGATCAGGTCATGGCGCGGGAAAAGTTCATCTACAACACACAAACCCTGAGGTACGAGAAAGTGAGGGAACCTCTCAGGTATAAAATCCTGAAAGTGTTCGGGTTCATTTGTGTTGTGCTTGTGACAGCTGTCTTGCTTGTCCTGACAATCGGTAAGTATATCCCGTCTCCTCTTGAGCAGAAACTGGCTCGTGAGCTCGAGCAAATGCGGCACAAGTACCAGTCTATCAACCAGCAACTGGTTGTAATGGAAAAAGTGGTAGAGAACCTTCAGGAACGCGATGCCAGTGTGCACCGTATGATGTTCGGGATGGATCCAATAGACGAATCTGTCTGGCAAGGCGGTGTCGGTGGTCACGACCCCTACAGCGACCTCACAAGCTATCAAGGAACCGGCGACATCCTGAAGTCTACCCAGCAGCGCGTGGAAAGCCTGAAAAGAAGGATTACCCTCCAATCAGAATCGCTTGATACCATTACCAGTATGGCAAGAGACAGGGAGCGAATGTTCGCATCCATTCCGTCTATAAAGCCAGTTCGAAGCGATAAGCTGAAACGCAGAATTAACTTACTGTCGGGCTTCGGTATGCGCATCCACCCCATTCATAAAGTTCCCCTTTTCCACAAAGGAATCGACTTTACTTCTCCAGTTGGCACTCCAGTCTATGCAACCGGAGATGGTACTGTCGTCAGAGTTGAATACAAAAAAACAGGGTACGGATACAACATCATCGTTGACCATGGGTATGGCTATCAAACTTTGTATGCACACCTGAGCAAAATTTTGGTCAAAAAGGGTGAAAAAATTACCAAGGGCCACATGATAGGTAAGGTCGGAAATACTGGCTCATCAACTGCTCCGCACCTCCACTATGAGGTTCACCTCAACGGCAGGGCAGTCAATCCCATCAACCATTGCCTCGACGACCTCTCTCCGGAAGAATATCAAATGCTCGTAGAGCTTGCAGACACTCCCAATCAGTCGTTTGATTAAAACAACTGACTGATCTTTGTGGGGCTGTTCAGAACTCTTCACTCGCGGAGACCCGGTCGGACTGCTATAGCGGTCCGACCGGGTCTCCGCGATAACGCATGGTTGCGGAAGGAAAGATATGAACCCTGAAAATACATGTCCGAATTGCTCATATGTTATCCGGGACGACCAGCACTTTTGCCCGTCTTGCGGACAAAAATCGCCGACTCGCCTCCCATCGGTGTATGAATTGGTGAGTGATTTCTTCTCCAGTTTATTCAACCTCGAGTTTGCAGTTTTTGCCAGCGCCTTTCAGCTCCTGATCCCCGGACAGTTGTCGATTGAGTACATTCGGGGGCGCCGCAAACGCTATCTCTCTCCGATTCGGTTTTTCCTCCTTTCGCTGATTATTCTGCTGGCTGTCATTCATCTTCAGATCCGGAGTGAGGCATTTGTCATCGGAGGCCATGCCCGTGATAAAGCGTTGAAAAGAGCAGGTGCGGAGCAGGTATTCGAGCATTTTCAAATAGCTCGAGATCGTGCTGAAGAGGTGTTTCCGGATCAACTGCCCGCTCAAATTGCGGACAGTCTCGAAGTCTGGATGGTACCTGAAGAGTTCAATCAGGACAGTGTTAATTTATCCATTGGATTATTTGGCGAGGAGGGAATGGATTTGGATATTCGGAATGGGGAACGAGGAGAGGACGGAGCTGAAGGAGATGGATTTCGGATTAGGGATTTACTGATTCTAGAGCCGGATAGTGTGCTGAGTGTGTATGAGGTAAAAGGATACTGGGCCAGAAGGGCTGTTCGGCAACTGGTGCGGGTCGTGCAGGAAAGTGAGAGGCTTCCCGCCTTTTTTGTGGAAAAGGCACTGTGGATGGTTTTTCTATTGATTCCGCTGTTTGCGGCGTGGCAGACACTTATGTACCTGCGATCGGGCCGGATGTATATTGAGCATCTCGTATTCCTGTTTCATACCCATGCGTTTCTGTTTCTGATGGTGAGTCTTCTGCTCGCAATTATCGGGTTGTCGGCAGAGGGCTCATGGATTCAAAGCCGCGGGGTTTGGGTGGGAATTTTTGGAATGGGGCTTTATATCTTGGTGGGGCTCATCCGGTATTACAGGCAGAACTGGATTGTGACTCTGATAAAGGGTTTGGTGGGCGCCATGGTCTATGCGATCTTGTCAGGCCTTGTTATGGCCCTTTCAATGGTGGTCAGTTTCCTTCTTTTTTAGCATTCACCTCGAGAGTACGGGCATCTCCGGGATGAGGGGGAGTTCGACGAAAAATGTGGTTCCGTTGGGACCGGTTTCAAAGTAGATGTTGCCATTTGCATTTCTGATGATGTTGTTGCAAATGGCAAGTCCGAGGCCGGTACCTGACCCTTTTGTGGTGAAATTAGGCTGGAAGACCCTTTGTTGGATATCTTGCGGAATTCCAGCACCATTGTCTCTGACCCGGATGATGGCTTTCCCTTCTTTTTTCCTCAGGGTGACGTCAAGGTGACCTTCCCGGCCTTCCTGAATGGCCTCTTGCCCGTTTTTCAGCAGATTATTCAGCACGCTGGTCAATTGGTGTCTGTCTGCAAGGACAAAGACGGGTTCGGTAGGGATGGAGAGGGAAATAGCGACCCCTTTCTCGTTCTTTTCAAAGAGTTCGGTGCAGGAGGTGACCAACTGATTGAGCTCGAGTCGCTCATTTTTGGCTTTCGGCATTTTGGCAAATGAGGAAAACTCAGAGGCAATTTTAGAGAGATTTTCTATTTGCTCCATAAGCGTGCTACTGACCCGGGCAATCATATCCTCGATGTTGTCGGGTTTATTTTTCAAGGCGTGGGTGAGGTACTGAATGCTGAGTTTCATCGGGGTCAGTGGGTTTTTTATTTCATGAGCCACCTGCTTTGCCATTTCCCGCCAGGCAGACTCTCTTTCAGATTGGGCAAGCCGCCGTGCACTGCGGTCGAGTTCTTCCGACATCTGGTTGTAGACTCTGACCAGCTCACTGAGCTCTTCATCAACACGTGCTTCCAGACGTTCGTTAGGGCTGTCCAGACTAAAGTTTCGAAATTTTTCACTGATACGAACCACTCCTCTGGTTGTGGAATTTGCGATAAGAATGGAGACAATAATGGCCAGAATGACACAAGAAACATACACATAGAGGAGGTCATCCATAAAAAGGGTGACATCATTCTGCAGATCGCGATCTCGAGAATAAAAGGGCAGGGCGATATATGCGAGCGTCGCTTCGCCTTCTGCTCCGGACACAGTAAGCGGAAAATAGCTCGTTCGAAATTGCAGTTTGCCTATTTGTTCTTCTGCGGCATAGCTCTCGGCATCGAGGTAGTACAGTGCATGATAGGCGGCAGGGTTCATGTATCTGGACTGAATTCCGCGTTTAAAGAAGTCATCTTCTGATGACCTGATTAACTGACCGTTTTTATTGTAGAGATTGATATCAATTCTGTGGATTACGGCAAGATCGTCAATCATTTCTGAGTAGCTTTCTGGCGGAGACTCAGAGCTGACGTCAAGCAAATCCAGTTCATGGCGGGCATCGGAAAGGATAGCCTGTGTCTTTCTGTCCAGGCGCCTCTGGTGATACTCTGCAGATGACTGCCGAAAATATTCGATGGTAACCACAGCAGTGGTAAAGAAAAAGGCCACAGTCAGTGCAAAGATGGCGAACTGTATCCGTTTTCTGAGAGATGGTTTTCCGTTGACTGAGAGATTGAGAGTGTTTGGGAGGATTTCAATGAGCGGATTAAGAATGGCCAGAAGTAGCACAAAAACGATAAAGAGACCAAAGAACAGGCAAAAGAATTCAAAGAATTTCGTGACTGGCCAGGCAGGGTTTTCAATTACGGCAATGGCCTGTCCGGGAGAGTGGTACGCGAGCCAAGTGTATGAGCCCTTCACAATTTTGAGAAACGTCCCCGGGGCAATGTCCATTTCCTTGAGCGACAATGAGAATCCGCCTGACCGGTCAATCAACGTTTTCGATTCAGCATCAAACAAACCGAACGCATAGTCCTCAGGTAGGCCTTTGAAAGGCTTTTCGATGAGGAGCTCCCAGTAAACATCCGACCGTTCTTTCCGGCTACGGTGGAAGGTGAGGACAAGTCTGGAGGAAGAAGAGTCACGTTCTTGAATTCCGAAGTCGACTACATACATCGGCCGATGGAGCGGGTCTTTACCGGCATAGATCATCGGGGTAACCTGGATTCGGTTTTTGATGCCGGAATCCAGTCGTTTTCGGTTTACATGCCGATGCCTGATGAAGATAGGCTGACCGGAATACGAAAACCCAAATGCATTGAATGTGTAGTTGTAATGCAGGTAATTTTCTGCTGCTATGACCTTCGACAATGCTTTTTGAATGCGGGTCTCATCGATAAACCCAGTAGAGTCGGGTTGGTGCATGAGGGCCATAAAGGCTGAATCCGTACCAATAACCTGTGAGATTCTCTCGAGGGCGAATTCTGCGTCATGGTCGGTGAGGTCTGCCAGTTCTTTGACATATTCTTTTTTGTCAATCAGGTCTTTCTGGCCAACATACTGATGCAGGAGAAGAGCCGGTATGGCTGACAAGATGGCAATCCATATCATGAACCAGACAAACCCTTGCCGGCGTTCGTGTTCGAACGTTTCAAATGCGGCCAGTATGCCCAGACCTAAACCGATTATCAGAAGTGGATGGAGCGTCAGGTTGAGCAGCACTGCCTGAATCGGCCATCCTATCAGCGCAGCCAGCGCTAAGAGGGGAAGTCTTTGTGCAAGGGGCAGTTCGGTAGCCAGTACATCTTTCATCCTGTGATGGCTGAACAGATAAATTGAGATCATCAGCAGGATAATACTGATTACAGCAACCCACGCCTGGGGGGAGAAATCAAAAAGGCTTGGGGTGTTGAACGCAATGGGCGTATTCATAACCAGTTGCTGAATCAACCCGCAGATGAACAAGACCCAGAGCACAATAATCAGATAGGTAGACCCTGCATACATCATTCGCACCTTGTGAGGGGCTGTATTCAGTGGCTGCGGACGCACCTGTCTGGTCATGAAGAAGAGAATCCAGAGGAGGATGAATACATTGATCAGAAAGTCTCCCAGTGTCGGGCTAAACGGGATGCCGACAGGGATGTCGAAAAGGGGCAGTTGGTGAATGCCAGCTCCCGCTTCAAGCCCAAGCGTAAATGCGCGGATGCCGATGAAAAGAGCAATAAGAAAGGCTGTGCCCATCCAGAGTCGAAAGCGTTGTGCAAGGTAGCGAGCAATCTGTTGCAGGGCGACACCAAGGCTGATAAATGCTGCGGTAAAAAGCAGGACGCTGATTGCCAGAAGGGTGGAGGGTTGCTCGTCGTCTTGAAGCAGAAAAAAAAGGGGATTTGTATTTCCGGCGTGAACGGGTGTACCTGGTGGAACGGCTGAAATAAGGAGGTTTCCCGGGAGTTTGACTGGAGCGGGAAACTTCTGTTGCAGATATTGCCGCTTTATCGGGAAGTGATGCTTGATAGGAAGAATGGCACAGAGCCAGACCTTCCGATCAGGCCAGTTGTCGGCGGGGCTGACGAAAACCAGATATTCGCCGTTGGCCTCGCGATGAAAAAAAGTGGTGTCCTGACGAAGTGATTCACCCCATGCTGCCCGGGGGAGGACCGTATTGTCAGACCAGAACAAGAGTTGCTCACCTCTGAAAATAGCGATGTTAAACGGGAGGCCATTGAGATGCTCAATAAATGCCTGCCGACGCAGATAGTCAACCCCCATGCCAGTCGTGTCGCGGAAGAAGAGTAATTCCTGAAGGCGGTCTCGCTTCAGGAAGAGGGTCCGAATGTCTTTTTCCTGATCGAGAATATACGATTCGAGCTGACTGGCATAGCTTTCCTCCATTGACCGACGCTCGAAATGGCGGTGCACCCCCACCGCAGTGACGAACAAGACAATGGTCAGAAATATGGAAATGGCGGTGGTGCGATTCATCGTGGCTGAGAAAGCGTCAACCCCCTCTGTTTTCGTCAAACATAAATAAAGTTAAGGAATAATTTGTTTGACCCCTCCGGTATTTTGAACTTTAGGAGGCGAATCAACTCATCCATAACATGGCATCATCAGATTATGTGTCGGCTACAACCGCCTTGCTAATTCTTTTCGGAGCAGCGATTTTGTTTTTCGTCATTCGCGGAGCCCTTCAAACCCGGTCTATTTCGGATTATGCGGTCGGGACGGTGCGCTTTTCACCAATTACAGTCGGCCTTTCCCTTGCGGCATCGATTACCAGTGCCGCTACATTTATCATCAATCCGGGATTTATTGCCATCTATGGCCTGAGTGGAGTTTTGGCAATGGGCATCTTGTTACCAATTGGTGTTTTTATCTCTCTGGTGATTCTTACGCGAAATTTCCGGACTCATGGCACATCTGTAAAGGCTCTGACCATGGCCCAGTGGATTGGTAAACGCTACGGCAGTCGTGGGTATGCCCTATTCTTCGCATTTCTTTCTCTTCTCCTTCTGACTTTCATTGTGCTGATTTGTGTGGGCATGACCAAGGTGTTGTCGAAAGCTTTAAATGCGGAGGAGCTTCCTGTTTTGATTGGCCTTGTGGTATTTATCTTCGGGTACATGATGTTTGGAGGGGCCAACTCGATGGTTTACACAAATACCATTCAAGCCTCACTCATGCTCGTTGTGGCTTTTATTCTTTTGGGCTCAGGGTATGAGCATTTCAGTGAAGGGGTGCAAGGGTTTGTGGACCGGCTTGGGGCCATCGACCCCTTGCTGATTGGTGCGACCAATCCAGAAAGCTTTCTCTTTCGAGATGCTTTCGAAATAGGATTTTGCTCACTGGTCATCGGGGTTGCTATTGTGTGTCAGCCACACATTCTCACAAAGTCCCTCCTCCTCAAAGACGACCGGGATGTCAATCGGTATCTGATTACTGGAATTGCAGTAGAGGCCATATTTTTTTTGGTGGTGATTGTCGGGTTATATGCCAGGCTTGAGTTTCCTGACTTGCAAGTCAGCGGTCAGCCACTGAAAATGGATGGGATCATTCCGGCGTATGTGGTTTCCGAATTTCCCGTTTATATCGGTTTGGTTGTAATCTTAGGATTGCTTTCTGCCGGATTGTCGACTCTGGAAGGACTCATTCAATCTCTCTCGACCACGGTAACATCCGACATTATTGAGCCACTCGCCGGAAAGTGGCTCGGTGCAGCAGATAGTCGGGCAAAGAGATTGGTACACATCAATAAAATCGTAATCGGGCTGTTGGGTGTTTCGGCAGTCTTATTGTCATATGACCAGTTGGTTGACCCGGATCTGAGCGTAGGTATTTTTGCTCAAAACGGGGTGTACGGTTACTTTTCAGCTGCTTTCGTTCCGGTTTTGTTTGGGGTTTTCCTGCGTGACGTACCCCGCGCCGCGCCGGTTGCTGCCTCAGTGGTGGCCGTGATAGTGCATTTTGGCGTGTATTATGGCCGCATTGGAAAATACATGCAGGCAGATGTGCAAAACCCGGCCGTGTCGGCAACATTTGCCATTCTCGCTTCTCTTTTCACGGGGCTGCTTATAGTCCTGTGGTGGAAGCAACAGAGAGGAACACAACCTAAACGGCCCATCAGCGCGGCATGATGCATCAAAATCCACCTGGTTTTTCTACTTATACCCTGACATCGCGGCAGGGTATTGAGATTGCGTATACGGATGAGGGCTCCGGACCGGTCAGTTTGCTGCTTGCTCCTTCCGGCCGTTTGGCCCTTTTGCCAAGATGTGGGCATATGTTTCAGTGGGAATGCAGTGAAGCAGTTGCTGCCCAAATCAGGCAGTTCGTACTGGGTTAAAGTACCTCATTCTTCTTCATCAGATATGACTTTTGCCCTTTCTAAAATCATCTTGAGGTGCTATCTTTCCGATCAGAGCCAAAGAAGAAATCCATGAAGAATGCGGTGATGAAAGCCTGTGGAATGGCAGTCCCTCAAAGGGTGGTGACCAATACGTGGATGAACGACCAGTTGGGCGAAGATGTAGACACGTGGCTTCGGGAACATGTCGAGATCTATGAGCGAAGGTGGCTGGGCAAAGGGGAGTCGACCGCAGATCTCTGCGTGGCCGCTGCCAGGCAAACCTTGGAAAAGGCCGGCGTAAGGGCGGAGCAACTTGACCTGATTATCATTGCAACCGATACCCCTGAGTATATCTCTCCGTCCACAGCCTCTGTGGTTCAGGATCGGCTTGGTGCATCTCGTGCAGGGACATTTGATCTGAACACTGCGTGTGCAGGATTTGTCACAGCGCTGGATGTGGGTGCTAAGTATATCATTGCAGATGACCAGTACACGAATGTCTTGATTGTTGGGGCATATGGAATGAGCAAATATTTGAATCTTCAAGACAAGAAAACAGTAACACTCTTTGGTGATGGAGCTGGCGCAGCACTGTTATGTCGCTCAAGCTCAGAAGATCGGGGATTTATGGTCAGTGAGCTGCAAACGCAAGGCCAATACAGCTCCTGGATGGGCATCTATGCCGGGGGTACCCGTGAGCCAATTACGCCGGAGGCCATTGAAGGCCACCGCCATCAGTTGCAGTTTGTCAAGAAATTTCCTCCTGAACTGAACCCTGAGCAGTGGAGTGCAGCCACCCTGAGACTTTGTGAGCGGGCTGGTGTGACGCCCAATGACATTGACCAGTTTTTTATCACACAGATTAATGTCAACAGCATCCGTCAAACAATGGACATTCTCCATCAACCACATACAAAAGCCCATACCATCATGCACAGGTATGGATATACTGGGTCTGCCTGTATTCCAATGGCCCTGAATGACGCCTTTGAAAAGGGCATCGTCAGGCCTGGCAACTTAGTCGCATTTTTGGGTTCCGGGGGTGGGCTCGCCTTTGCATCGGCTTTATTTCGGTTATAATAGGGAAGAAGGTGATATTTTATCTGCCCAAAAAATACACAGATTATGCACATTCAACCACAGACAGACTGGGCGTCTAAATGGGCAGTGTACAATCCCGATGGAATTGCCATCAGTGAATATGAAACAGAGCGCCAACTGACGTGGAGACAGTTGAATGACTCTGCAACGCTTCTTGCCATTCATCTGACAGAGGTTTCGGGTCTCGGGAAAGGTGATCGTGTGGCTGTGCTTGCAGACAACTGTCTTGAGTACATTATCCTGTTTTGCGCCATGCAAAAAACTGGTTGTGTGTTGGTCCCCCTTAACTACAGACTTGCTCCCCCTGAAATCGATCATCTGCTTTCCGATTCAGATCCGTCTCTCCTGATTGCGCAGGATCAATATCAACATGTATTTGAAGGGGCGCCAACTTCTCGTTTGGTCGCTCACAGATGGGCATGGGCAGACTTGGAGAAAGTACTTGTCGAGCCTTCCGATGAATCATCATTCAGGGCAGTGGAACTCGAGCCCGATGATGCGGTTTTTCTCCTGTTTACTGCTGGAACAACGGGTTTTCCCAAAGGAGCCATCTATACACACAAGATGCTGTTTTGGAACAGTATCAATACTGCTATGAGCCTCATTGTCAATGCGGAAAGCCGTACGGTCAATGTGATGCCGCCGTTTCATACCGGAGGCTGGAATGTACTCACCACCCCGTTTCTGCACCACGGCGGCTACACATGCCTCCTCAAAAAGTTTGATCCGGCTACAGTCCTAGACCTTCTCCAAAAGGAGCGAGTGACCATTTTCATGGCCGTGCCCACCATGCTCAAAATGATGGCTGATGATCCGTTATTTGAACAGGCAGAATTCCCGGAGTTATACTACCTGATTGTCGGTGGCGAAGCGATGCCAATCCCACTTATCGAGCAATGGCAAGGAAAAGGTGTCCCCGTCAGACAAGGCTACGGCATGACTGAAGTGGGGCCAAATCTGACATCTCTGCATCAAGACGATGCCATCCGTAAAATCGGCTCTATCGGCCGGCCCAATTTTTATGTGGACACCAGAATAGTCGATGAATCTGGAACCGACCTCGGTCCCGATGTGCCGGGGGAGCTCCTCCTGAAAGGGCCGATGGTGACTCCGGGCTATTGGAAGAAACCGGATGCCACAAAAGAGGCCCTCGAGAATGGGTGGTTTCATACAGGAGACATGGTCAGGCAAGATCCGGAGGGATACCTGTATGTGGTTGACCGGATTAAGAATATGTTTATTTCAGGTGGGGAGAATGTCTACCCTGTTGAAGTCGAACGGGTTATTCTGAAGCACTCTGATGTTTCTGAGGTCGCTGTCGTTGGGGTGCCTGATGCACAGTGGGGAGAAGTTGGAAAGGCATTTGTAGTTGCGAAAAACAATATGACCAGTGAAGATCTCAAAACCCACTGCAAGTCATTGCTGGCCCGCTTCAAGGTGCCTAAAATTGTGGTTTTTGTAGATGAACTTCCAAAAAATGATGCCGGGAAAATCGATCGTAAGGCTTTGAAAAGCGCATAGCAGGGCGACAATTTCTTGCAGGGTCAATTCATTCTTGCAAGGGTCACTGCAGCGAGCTATCGCTCTACAGTGTTTCCATCTATCATGCTGCTGAAAAACAGAGCATTTGCAAATAATTTACTGGTGCTCAGCCAGTATCCTCTGAATATGGGATTGTGAGCGAAGCACACAATTCTCCCCGCTCCAAGACCGTGAACCTGAAGGGCAGAACTGCCACCGATTAAGTGTTGGTTTTGGGGAGATGCATATCCGCTCAGTAAGGGTTCTGAGGCATAAACGATTGGGTCTGCCCGAGGATTGTCAGCCAACTCGGGTGCCAGCGTGCCGCGCTTGAAGAGTGCGATTGTGGGTTCTGAATACCCGAAACACAACGGATGGGTTACATCCATCATAGCTTCAAAAATGGCTCCTCCTACAAACTGAGCGCCTGAGGTTGCCCGTTCAGTATCATAGGGTAGGCGGACTTCAGGTTTCTCCTCCGGAGATTTCTTCATTTTGGCTTTCAACGGCCCATTGCTCGAAAGCCATCTAATAGAGCGGTCGAATGCAATCAGGGTGCCTCCTGAACGGACCCAGCGCTCCAATTCTTCTTTTTGAAGGGACCCCAATGCACTTCCACTTGAAGGGGGTATGACAATTACTGAATAATTCTCCAACTTCGTTCTCCCAACCTTTTCCGGTTCGGTGATGGTCACAGGAATTTGATATCGCTGATCGAGGATGTGCCATATCTCGCCTGCATCATAGGCTCTCACGCCCTCTCCTGCAATGAGAAGAATACGCGGTTTCGGCAGTGATTCGATGTCCCGGCTCCCTAGATCTATGCCCGTGGGTGTCAGGCTGGATGTCAAGCTGTGAATCTTGATGCTGCATTTTTGCGAAAGATCCTCTAACAGCGAGATATTTGCTTGCCGTTCCTGAATGCCCCTTGCCAGCAGAATTGTCCCGGGTCGGAATTCGACCGGTCCATCTATAGTTTGCCCTGTAAACCCCTTTGTGGCAACCCTGAGGCGGTAACCTTCATCAAGAAGCTGCCAGGTGAGCCGAGGGCTGAGGAACGGAGTCCATTCCCATGCATATGCAATGACATTTTCACTCGAGGAGATGGTAAGGGCTGCAGGCTGATTTGCACGTTCATTTTTTCGATTCAGGAATGTTTCCAGATCAATGGCAGAAGGCACTTCGGAATATTGCATGCCGTATGCCAGAGGGAGGGTCCAGGCTGAGACATCATAAAAAAGGCTGTCTTGAAATTTGGTCAAGGTATCAAACATGCCGAGCACAAGCCGGTATTGTGGCTGCGAGAGCAGGACACCACAAGCATCTCCAGCGGTATAACTGACTCCGTTTACAGTCAGGTCTTTGTGCAGTGGTGCCCATTGGATGTGGTGCCGGTCAAGGAGGTCACACAATGCATCCATGCGATAGGGATCGCCTAATGCCTGAAAAACAAATCCTGAACGGCTGTCTTCTTGTGCAGTTTTCAGAGCCGACTCAAAGAACTCCCGTTGGTAAGTAAGGAGGGTTTTGCGCATTTTCTGTAGTCCTTCCAGGGTAGACAGAGATGTTGTCACCTGATTGCGGATTGTGTATGGGAATGTCAGCGGACCATAGGAAGTTTGGCGCAGATGGCCTCTCGAGCTTGCCTGTTCAAAGAGAATGCCTATCCCGCCATTGACATCCGGGTAGGTTGACCCCTTACCGATGTAAAAATCATCAAAACTCTGCTGGGTGAAATAAAGGCTCTGAATTTCATCAAGTGCCTTTGCATGAAAGTCCGCCAACTCGAACGTCAACTCCTGATTGCGCGGAGGCGTTAAGGGATTGGTCCGGGATTGGATGCCAGGCATAAAGAAAAAGGTCGCATCTGAGCCCATTTCGTGGTGGTCAGTCAGAATGTTCGGTTTCCATTCTTGAAACAATGCAACTCGCCCCACGCTTTCCGGCTGTTGGAGCAGGAGCCAGTCGCGGTTCAGGTCAAACCAGTAATGATTGGTCCTGCCTCCGGGCCAGGCTTCGTTGAGTTCTCGATGTGCCGGGTCTCCATTGCTGACCATGCTCCGGTTACTGTTGGCCCAGGTTGCAAAGCGCTGAAAGCCATCCGGATTCAAGCAGGGGTCCAGCAGGATGATATTCTCATCAAGAAGCGTCTTGACTTGCTCAGATTCTGATGCGGCAAGATACCATGCCACTAACATTGAGGCGTTGCCTCCGCTGGGTTCATTCCCATGAATGGAATACCCTTGATAGAGGACTCCCGGCATGTCCTCCACATTCATCTCTTGGACCCCTTCCTCCGGATCGCACCAACGCTGGCGCATTTCGCGGATTGCATCAAGTCTGGCGTGGTTTGAAGCAGACGTAATAATCAGCACCGAAAGCGGCCGCTGCTCATGGGAGCGCCCATATTCCTGAATCACCACCCTGTCTGAGACTGCTGCCAGCTGTTGCATGTACGCATTGAGCACGGTGTGGTCCACATGCCATGCTCCGACCTCGTACCCAAGATAGGCTTCCGGCTTCGGAATGTCTTCCCGAAATGGCTGCCCGGAGCCCGACAAGTACCATTCTGAAGACTGCCCCTGTATTGTCAGAGTCAGACCAAAAAACAGAGTACACACAAAAAAACTCAGCCAGCGTCGCTTCATAAACCAATAACGATTCAATTGAAACATGTAAGATACATTTTTTCCGAAAGGCAACCACAGCTGTACCCGGTCGGACCGCTATAGCCGTCGGACCGCTATAGCGGTCCGACCGGGTACGCATGGTTTTCCGGCATCGCAAAAATCGCTACCTTGGCACGAGAAATGAATTTGAAAGACAAAAGAAGGATTTATGGCCAATAATTTACTCAAGGGAAAACGGGGCGTCATTTTTGGAGCCCTTGATGAGCAATCAATTGCGTGGAAAGTGGCTGAGCGGTGTCATGAGGAGGGAGCGAGCCTGACATTGACGAATGCGCCTGTGGCGCTTCGTTTCGGCAAAATTCAGGAGCTTGCAGAGAAAGTTGGCGGGCAGGTGATTGGGGCAGATGCAACGAGCCTGGAAGATTTGACGGCATTGTTTGAACAGTCAATGGAAATCCTTGGTGGAAAGCTTGATTTCGTGCTTCATTCCATCGGAATGTCGCTGAATGTGCGTAAAAGCAGGCCTTATACCGATGTGAAGTATGATTGGATGCAAAAGACGTTCGATATATCTGCGATTTCTTTCCATAAAATGATGCAGACGCTTTACAATCTCGATGCCATGAATGACGAAGGGTCAATTCTGGCATTGAGCTACATCGCGGCCCAGCGGACGTTTCCGGATTACAGTGAGATGGCGGAGTCAAAGGCACTATTGGAGTCATTTGCGCGCAGCTTCGGGTACCATTTCGGGGTCAGCAAGCGGGTTCGGGTGAATACCATTTCGCAGTCGCCAACCCGAACAACAGCCGGAAGTGGCGTGAAGGGGTTTGATGAGTTTTTTGAGTACGCCGAAAAAATGTCGCCGTTGGGGAATGCCTCCGGAGAATCATGTGCTGACTATTGTGTGGTCATGTTTTCGGATTTGACCAAACAGGTTACAATGCAAAACCTCTTTCACGACGGCGGTTTCTCGAGTATGGGAATGAGCCAGGCGCTGATGAATATGGATGACAAGTGATTTGAAAGGTGTTGTTTTTTACCATTCTTTCTGGAAAATGTGCTTCGGTCAATGGATTGCTGTTTGGGCCGTGGTCGTGCTCAGTGTGTTGCGAGGAGCGGCTCAACCACCCGTTTCCGACAGCATCCTTCCTCAGATTGACACGATAGCGGTCCGGTCTTACCTCCCATCTGATCCATCCCATCAGCGGGTGGTCGATGATACCCTTCTTGGTGCCGTGCACCAGTTCGACCCCTTGCGGCAACAAAGGGCCGAGTGGCTCAATCTGGGTAATCTCGGCACCGCTCACAAACAACTCTATTTTCAGCCTGTGTTCCGTCGGGGCATCAAAGCTGGCCGTTCGCAATTCGATTTGTACCGAATTCATCCGGACAGCCTGAGGTTTTTTGTATTGGGAAAGGCTTACACCGATGTGCTCTTTTCGCAGGGCGCGTCACAGGAAGACGGGTATTTCAGTGGGTTGTTTAGCCGGAATTTCGGCAGCCGGATTAATCTGTCGGTGGAATACCGCAGACTGAATCAGACAGGCACCCGAAGCAACTTTAAGTACGCCAATCAGCGAGCCCAAAATACCGCTCTCGCAGTGGGTTTCCGTTATGTGGGCCTCTCGGGGCGGTATGAAGCTTATCTGAGTTATCATTTCGACATCATCCGCCAGGAGAACAATGGAGGCGTGACCGATTCAGATTTGTTGGAAACACCAGGTTTTCCCGGGGCATTCGCCTCTTCGGTGACACTGACCGGGTCACTAACCCGCCACGATCACCGGACCGCTCAGATTGTGCAATATTGGCACCTGTCGAATCAAGACAGTGCCGGGGTTGGCTTCAGCATCCGTCATAAGGCTGGGTACCACCTCAACCGATTTAAAAACACTGATGCGTTCAGTCCTATACCCTCTTCCCGTGATTCTTCTTTTTACGGACTCTACCTGACGGATTCGCGAGGGTTGAGAAATGTGGTGCAGCTGACATCGGTGACCAATGAGGTCAGTATTTTAATCGATAAAGGTGTGCAAAATCTGGAAGTTGGATTGTGGCATTCTTTATACGGCATTCAGGAAGAGGACGAACGGCGCTCACCCCAAAATCTGTTTTTGACCGGCCGGCTCAGCGCACGTGGTGGAGAGGCAATTGGACTCGATGTTCGTGCACAGCTGGGCCTTGTCGATGCGCAGGCAGGTGATTACAGGCTTGAGGGGAATCTCTTTGTGGGGCGGTCTCTCAAGCTCAGAGTGGTCAATCAACTGTATTCTCCAACACTCACCGAACAGCGGCTCTTGATTTCAGGTCGCGAAATCTGGAACTGGAATCCGAATAAAACCTTTCACAATCTGGTGGAAGGAGTGCTGAAGATCCCTGCGCTCAATCTTGGCCTCCGTGGCGGGGTCCATGTGCTTGACGGGTGGATTTATTTTGATGAGGGGGGAATGCCTCAGCAAGAGTCGGGTACGGTCGGGTTGTATCAGGCAATGATCGAACAGGAGTTGAATTGGAAGACATTCAGATTTCACAATACATTTGTTTGGCAGCGGGTTGAGGGGGCTCATGTGGTGAGGCTGCCGGAGTTGTTTAGCGAGCATCAGTTTTCAGTCGATCTCCTTCTTTTTCAGCGGCGCATGAGGCTGCGACTCGGTGCAGACATGCGGATTTTCGGCAGTTATTTCCCGGATGCGTACCAGCCTATGAGTGGGCAGTTTCACCTTCAAAACAACAGAGAGGCAATGCTTGCCGCAGCAGTCGACGGATATGCTTCTTTTCAGGTTGAGGGTTTCCGTTTTTTCTTCAGTATGGGGAATGTCTTGAACCCACTCAATGATCGGGTGGTATTCACTTCATACGCTTATCCGTTACTGCAGGGGAATACCCGGTTTGGAATCAGATGGGTGCTCCGGGACTGAGGTGCCGGAGGAGAGATGCGCGTGCGAGTCAATTCGTATGACGCGGTGTGGGACCGCAATTTCCAGTCCTTCCTTTTCAAACCTCAGTTTGATTTGTTCCAATAAGTCGCAGCCCATTTCGAATGCATCGGCTGTATTGCTTGCCCACGCATAACCTCTGAGTAGAATGCCGGATTCCTGAAAAGCAATGACGCGGACCGGAGCGAGCGGCGTTCCTTCTTTAATGTCTTCGGGAGTTCTGGGATCCAGATGATGCGGATGACTGACAATCAGTTCGTGGATGATTTGTTTGGCTTTGGAAATATCGGTTGCATAAGTAACCGGCACTTCAATCCACCGGCAGATTCGTTCGTCGCTCAGGTCAGAGTTGATGAGAATTTCTTCGCTGATCAGGGAGTTTGGGATGATAATCCGCCGATTTTCAAAATCTCTGATGACAGTATGTCTGAGGGTGATATCTTCCACCACTCCGGCGAGGGTATCTCTCAGGCTGATTCGGTCATTAACACGGAAAGGCCTGAACACCACAATAAATACGCCACTGATGACATTACTCAGAGCGTGCTGAGAAGCAAAGCCGATGGCCACCGCCAGGATACCGGCACCTGCCAGCAGGGTATTTGCCAGACCACGGAGGGCAGGGAGTGAGTAAATGGCCCAAGTGAAGCCGAGGGTATAAATAAGGGCAGTCAAAGCATGGCCCAGAAACTTATAATTCGTGGGGTCATTGCGAATAATGACTGTTGAAAATCGGATGAACCGAAAGTAGAGCCTGTTAAAGATGAGGCCAACAACAAAGGTGCTGAATACGATGGCCAGGAAATATGGCCAGCCGCTGTATTGGCTGATTTGGTCAAGAAGAGATTGCATAAAGGGCTTCTGTTACGGATTTACTCCTCTTCTCCTTCATCTTGAACGGAGGGGTTTGCGCTGGGGGCCGTGAGCCAGAAATTGTTGGTTCCTTCCCCTTGAATCAGACGTATATGTTGAAGGTTCAACAACTCAAGAAGGGCGAGAAAGGTAACAATCGCATGAATACGGTTTTGGCAACTGCTAAAGATTGTTTCGAAGCCCGTATGGTGATTGGGTTGGATTACAGAGAGAATGTACTCTTCTTGTTCCTGAATGGTATAGGGGTATGTGTAGATTTGATGCACCTTCTTTCTTGACTGCCGATCCTCGAACCGTTCCATGACTCGTGTAAAGGCCTGCATCAATTTAAAGAGGCTGACGGACTCAAGTTCCGCGTCTACCAGCGCGCGCTCTGCAATTTTTCTGAGTTCACTGCTTCTGTTTCCCCGAGGCACTTTACCTGCTCGTGCTTCTTCAAGAGCGCGCATTTCATCGAGTATGCTTTTGTAGCGCTTGTACTCGAGCAATCGTTGTATCAGTTCTTCACGCGGATCGATTTCATTGCCAGCTTCATCGATTTCTTTTCGGGGCAACAGCATTTTAGCCTTGATTCTCATGAGGGTGGCTGCCACGAGAATGAATTCACTGGCCAAATCAATATTCAGAGCCTCCATTTGGCGAATGTAGTCCAGAAATTCGTTTGCGATTTGCGAAATGGGAATGTCGTGAATGTCAAGTTCGTCCCGTTCGATGAAGAATAGCAGGAGATCGAATGGTCCCTCGAATTGGGGGAGTTTGATTGTGAATGTGGCATTCATGAAAGAGAGCCTCAGGAAATCTTGCCGTGTTCAGACTCGTAAGTGCGGATAAATTCCTGAATCAGTTCGGTGACGATATTCTTCAGGTATTTTTGCTCCATTCTGGCGATGGTCTTTAGCTTATCGACGTGGTCTTTTTCGAAGACCAGGGTAACCCTCTCGGAAGTATCTTTTCTCCCCAATTCGAGTTGATCCCTGACGATGGTCCCTTGAATAAGGGAGTCAATTCCGCCCTTGGCTTTAATCCCGGGAGAATGACTTTTCCTTGGAAGATCGGCATCCTCCTCTGCGCGTTGTATGACTTTGTCTGGCAGTTCTTCTCTGAAGAAGGCCTCGAGGGCATCCTTGAAGCTCTCTTCACTGTCTGACGCTGATCCTGATGACTGGGCGACGTGGACAAGTCTGCGGTCTTTTTGGGTCTTGCGGACCTGACGCTCTGTCCTGACCCGGCTGCGGCGCAATAGGGGATTATCCGTTTGGTCCTTTTCTTCGGCCAAATCGAGGAACAGACTTTCCAACCCTTTTGTAAAACTCTTTTTTGCCACTTTGAACTTCGACTAACGATAAGAAATGATGCGGGTTCTTTAACCTGGATTATTCACGAACGCCATGCTGGCGGCGCATCCGTTCTTCTTCTTTTTGCAGTTTTTCCTGATCAAGGACGCGGAGACGGGCCATCATTTCACGTGCCAGATCGAGATAATCCTCAGCTCCGCTGCTTTCCGGCTTGTAGGAAAAAATGTCCATTTTTCTGGCAGGTGCTTCTGCAAGTGCAATGTTCTCACGGATCATGGTCGTGAATACCCGGTCCCCGAAATACTTGTGTATGGTCTCGACAACTTCTCGGTTCAGTACTTTTCTCGAATCATACATGGTGGCGAAAACCCCTCCAATCATGAGGCCACGGTTCATTCGGAACCGAACCTTATCGATAACTTGTTTGATTCGTGTCAGGCCCTGCATGGCCAGGAACTGTGCCTGAAGTGGTATGAGCACATAGTCTGAGGCAGTCAGTGCATTGAGCGTGAGCAGACCAAGAGAAGGAGGGCAATCGATGATAATGTATGAGTACTCATGCATCGCAGGAGCAAGCAATTCTCTGAGTATCAGCTCACGACCTGCTTCGCTTATCAGCTCCATTTCTGCGCCGGAAAGATCCAGAACGGATGGGATGACATCAAGGTTATCAGATACAGGAACTGGATTTATTTCGGCTTCACCCCGGATATTCTCATAAATGGTTACCGGTTGACGGCCGATACCGAGAGAAAGTGTCAGATTGGCCTGAGGGTCGAGGTCAATCAGAAGAACCCGCTCACCCAAGTTTGCGAGAGCCGCGCTAAGGTTGACAGCACTCGTCGTTTTGCCGACACCGCCTTTGTGATTCAGCAGGGAAACAACTATTGCCATAAAAGCTTTTCGTTTCGTAATTTCTTGAATATCCGGCAAAGTAGGGATTTTTTCCCGGACTCCTCGCCAAATAACGCCAAGTTGTTGAAAATTGTTCTTCTTTTGAAATTTTTTGGCCAATTATTTGTTTAAATAAAGGATTTGTTTTAACTTGCGGCATAATAACACAGGCAATGTTATTTTCTTGGCCAGGAGGATATCAAGTCTTGAGATTATCGAGAAGGGTATTTATTTTTTAGTTCAAAAAACTGCATTATGATTCGAGAAGATCGCATTCAACTCAATGACCGCTTTGTGCGGGTATTCAAGTTGCTTGAAGAAAGGGGAGACATCGTCCTGAATGACCGAAAGGGAAAAGGGATCGGTGATTTTGCGAATCGTATTCTTGGGAATAGGGCATATGGTCATATTATCAGAGCTTTTCTCAATCCGAATGACAAACGGGTAATTGACTATCGTCATGCCCGGACATTGTGTCAGGAGTATGGAGTGAATGAGTCCTACATGCTTGATGGTGAAGGAGAGCCATTTGGCATGCAGCCTCCGGCTCCACGTCAGATTGGAACTGAGCACGCTGTTTTGCGTGGCGGCAATATCCTGTACACTTCGGTTCAGGCATTTGCCGGATCAGGTGTAGACACATCGAGTGAAACGAGGGAGCAACACAGTTTTTTTTCGCTTCCCGGACTCGAGGGTGACGGGCTGGTGGCCTTCCCAATAGAGGGAGACAGCATGGAACCAGTAATATCAGACGGGGATGTTATCATTTGCCGTCAGATTAGTGGCGCGCACGAAGTCAAGGAAAACCATATCTATGCCGTAAAAAGCAATGGTTCGTTATGGGTGAAATATCTCCAGCCCATCAAGGGGAAACGCGGAAGGATTACCGGACTGAAACTTATTTCAGCCAACTACTTGGAGTATGATCCCTTTGAAGAAGAAGTGAATGAGTACACAAGGTTGTATGTGGTCATTCGGAAGATTAGCCAAATTCCCTGAAAGATAGTTGATTAGGAGAGGTAGTAGTCAGTCTCTATGAATCCTAGCGTGTACTGAGTTGACGGATTGGAACGTCAAATTCGGATGAGATAGCGTTTTTGTATGAAAATCTATCTTCAGGGGTTTGTCGGGTAATAGGTCAAAGAAATTGTCTGAGAAATGGCCCTCTGAGTCAGAGGAAATGCGCACATCTTTTTGGAGGGTTGTACTTCTGAGTTCAATGCTGAATCCGAAAGGTTTCTTGGTAATCGTGGTCTTGATTTCATCATTTTTCAGAGCCAGTTTCCTTGGTGGGAGGAAATACATGAGACGAGTTTGATTCTTAAAAGTTGCAGATAGAACGGTCGATATCGGATCAAAATCGATTCTTGTGAGATCCAGATCAAAAACCTTTTGTGATGCGTTCGGTAGGACATGCACGATAGCAGATGTATCCCACACGAATTGACCATCAAAGTTCAACAGCGACAGATGTAATTGATCCTCTAGTGGAGCCAAGGAATCGTTGACAATATAGATCGAGACAGATTCTGGGCTGATTTTGGCTGAAATCAACAGGTTGTTGAAAGCCCTTTTGGCTTTAAAGTGCAAAGCCTTCCAGTGACCAAAAAAATCGATGCTTGACCAGGAGATGGCTGGCCAGCAATCATTGAGTTGCCAATACAAAGAACCCATGCAATATGGTTTGGCTCGTCGTTGAGCCTCAATACCCTTTATAATGCCGTGTGCTTGTACAAGCTGACTGACATAAATGTAATCTCCGGGATCATCCGTCACTTCGTAGTCGCGGGCCATGTATGTATGGATTGTTTCAAATCCTGAGTGGTGCTTTTGGTGGTTTTTTACGGCCTGTGATTCGAGGCTCAGAGTTCCGACAGGCTGCATATACGAGACTGTTCGGATGTCCGGAAACGACTGAAATCCGAATTCGCTCATAAAGCGAGGGACACTCTGTTCGAAATGTTCAAACGGATACCCGTCATGCCACACCCACCAGTCATGTGCATCCCCATTGAATAGATATTTTGGGTTTCCTCGGCCAAAAACCGGTGAGCTCTCGTGGTATGGGAGATTGGAATAATCGGAGACTATGCGAGGCAACAGAGTGTCGAATATGGTGAGGTAGTCTGACCAAATTTTGGCTTTTTCAGATTCACTTCGACCGGTTGACCAGCCCCACCGGTGCCAGCCCTCGGCGTTTTCATTGTTTCCACACCAAAGCACAAGGCATGGATGATTTCGAAGACGGACAACATTTTCAATAGCCTCAGCCTCAACATTCTTTAAAAAGGCACTGTCACCCGGATACATGGCACAGGCAAACATGAAATCCTGCCAAATCATAAGCCCCTTTTTGCTTGCTTCTTCGTAGAAAATATCATCTTCATAGATGCCACCACCCCACACGCGAAGCATGTTCATATTTGCGTGCACAGCATCATCAAGTACTTGTGCATAATCCTGCTGGGTGACCAATGGCTGGAAACTGTGTTGCGGTATGTAGTTCGCCCCTTTCGCATAAACCGGGACGCCATTTATTTTGAAGAAAAATGATGAGCTGTCATTGTTCTGCGTCGTTACCAATTCGATTGTTCGGAGTCCTGTAAGAGTCTCGATCTGATCCAGAAGGAGACCATTCTGATCAAAAGCTCTGATTTTGAAAGAATACATGTGAGGTGACCCTATGTTGTGGGGCCACCACCTGTCTGGGTTTAAAATCGCCACAGGTATCTTGGTTGGACCATTTCCTGGGGTATTTTGGAAGGTGCCGTACAAACTGTCATTGATTGATACTTCATACGTGACAAAGCCTCCGATGGTTGAGTTTTGAAAGATTTGTAGTTCGAGAATGGCCTTTTCCTCGGTCACTTCATTTTGCGCGACATAGAGGTCTTTTAAACGAAAGGAATCCCAGGCGACTATGGTGACCGGACGCCAGATTCCACATGTATTCAATTCCGGCCCCCAATCCCATCCGTACTGAAATTGCGCTTTGCGCGTAAAAACGCGGGTGCCACCGGGCAGGCTGTAGGGGAGATTTTGTACTGATTTAGCCTCGGGATTATCAGGGCTTTGAAAACGGATAAGAAGTGTGTTGTGGGACTTGGCAAATTCCTTGATGTTAACCTGATAGGATCTGAAGGCATTCTCTGCGATTAGAATGAGCCTGCCATTGAGGAAAATTGAAGCATAGGTATCAAGTCCCTCAAAGTTGAGTTCGATGTGGCTTTTTTCAAGTTGTTCGCTTGTGAGTACAAAGGTGGTCTGATACTCCCAGTTTGTTTCTGATACCCATTGTACCGACTGTTCATTGTTTCCGATGAATGGATCATTGATGCGTTGATTGGCTATCAAATCGGCGTGGACACATCCCGGGACACGGGCCTCCAACCATACTGAGTCATTTTCACTTTTAAATGTCCAACCTGAATCCAGCTGCTGGCAGATGGGAAGGTTTTGTGCGACGGCAATTGCACCAAACAAACTGAAAATGAACATCATATATTCCCGGATATGTATCATGTTATTTCATTGAGGATGAGGGTGATGAGTGTTTGGTCTGATACTGTCTCCGGTTTGGTGGCAATGCCTTTTGGCAGAGGAAGCTGGATTGATGCGGAGGCATGAATTTCCCTAAATCCCGCATCTTTAAACAGATGGGCATTCTGTGGAGTAATTCCGCTGCCGGGTAAAATGGTGAGAGCGTTTCCAGCCTGTTCAGATAATTCGGAGAGTAATGCGAGCCCTTGCTCCGCTTTTTCTTCTTGGCCTGAGGTTAGAATTCTCTCAACCTTCAAATCAATCAACTCGTTGAGCGCATTTATAGGATTGGGCACGCTATCAAATGCTCTGTGGAATGTAAATGGCAGTGGACGAGAATGTTCGACAAGTGTCCTTGTTCGTTTGATATCAATCGTAAGGTTCGGGTGAAGAATACCGGAAACGATGCCATGGCAGCCCAGTTTTTTGGCAATGGTAATGTCATTCATCATCACGTCAAATTCAGCATCCGAGTAACAAAAATCTCCTCCTCGTGGCCGGATTAATGTAAACGTCGGGATTGCGATATCCCGCAATACTGTCTGCAAAAGCCCGTAGCTGGGTGTCAGTCCGCCGATGTGTAAGGCCTGACACAGTTCGATGCGATGGGCCCCGGCCTGCTTCGCGTTCTTTGCCGAATGATAAGAATTTGCACAAATCTCGAGGAGCATTCTACGGTGTATTCATGAGTTGGAAATGCTGAACTTCAGTGAGGCTTACCCATTATTTTTCTTCACCTGATACATTGTATTTCTTTTGTCACCCTCTTTTGCCAGAAG
>CAZMSQ010000013.1:59413-61819 GCA_964569025.1 uncultured Saprospiraceae bacterium
ATAAGATAAATCCGGAACCCCTGTCAATTGGGGTTCCGGAATTGATGGTGGAGCTGGAGGGAGTCGAACCCTCGTCCAGACAAAGCACCTTAGCGCTTTCTACATGCTTAGCTTCCGATTAAGTTGTCGGGTCGGCGGGAGGTTCGGGAGCAAACCCGCACGACGACCGTATCTCCGGAATTTAAGGTGATGGGCGGAGAGAGCCATCACCCTGTCCTGAAGGGTTGGTGATATGCGGCACGCTGTGTATCAGGCGTCAAGCGTACGGCACAAAGGCTTTCTAATCTCTCAGATTAGGCAGCCATGGCTAAACGTGAGTTGCCATATAAAAAAAGGTCGATATCTGTTTGTTAACGGAGACAAGACATCATGCTCCGGCATGCTTACGGTAAAGACATTCTTTCCTGTCGATTCCATTTCAGCCCCAGTAGTGTCAAATGTTCAACCAACCTCTTCAGGCTGCCTGGCAGGGTGATTTTCTCTGAAATTATCACCTGCAATTTCTCAAACCTTCATGGGAGGGGATAAGTTCCACGCGGTTCCATTTTTTTTACCAGCTTACACCCCCCACCTCCGCCGCCGGATCGCCCGCCCCCAAAAGAGCCTGAGCCTCCCGAACTGCTCCTCCCTGAGGACCCGCCGCCAGAACTTAGAATCCGGGGCATGGTGGTTCGCTCTTTTTTCACAAAATGGCAATTCTTGCAGGTGTAGACGATTTCACTTTCGTCTTGCTCCAAGTGGGTGGCTGCCTCAATGATCTGATGGCTGGACAATGAGTAAGTAAGATAGCCACATTCCGGGCAAGGCTTCTTCTGACCTTTTTCTTTTGGCTACCTTTAGGGGCCACGAAACGACATCTCCTATGCTGACACTTGGACTCATTCGCGAGGGCAAAACGCCTGCAGATTCGAGGGTAGTACTTTCCCCAATACAGGCTGCTTCCATTCAGGATCACTATCCTGTGCGCGTCCTTGTACAACCCTCGGGTCACCGCTGTTTTTCCAACGCTGAATACCGACAACAGGGTTTGACCCTGACAGAAGATATGAGGGGTTGCGATGTCCTTCTCGGAGTCAAGGAGGTGCCAGTATCAGAGCTGATGGACGGAGCGACGTATCTATTTTTTTCGCATACCATTAAGAAGCAGCCATACAACCGTGGGTTGCTTCAGTCGGTCCTGGAGAGGCAAATTCGGCTCATAGACTATGAGGTACTGACTGATGATCAGGGAAAGCGGGTGATTGCTTTCGGGTATTTTGCGGGCATGGTGGGAGCGCACAACGCGCTGCTCACATGGGGTCGGCGCACGGGCGATTTTGAGCTCAAGCGCATGAAAGACTGCTTTGATTATGCAGAGGCAAAGTCATTGTACCGTACCCTGAGTCTGCCGCCAATCAGGGTGGTGCTGACTGGTGGTGGCAGGGTGGCTTCCGGAGCTGAGGTGGTGCTGAGGGACATGGGTCTGGCTCAGGTCAGTCCTGAAGATTATCTGGCCCACACCTACCCGCATGCTGTATTCACCAGACTGAATTGTGCCGATTACGCAGCGAGATCCGATGGCCAGCCCTTCGATCGGGCTCATTTCTACGCGTATCCTGAGGCATATGCCAGTATTTTTCACCCCTACACCTCATGCAGCGACATCATGATCAATGGCATTTTTTGGGATCATCGCGCCCCCGCATTCTTCACCCCGGGCGAGATGGCCGCTGAAGATTTTCGCATTCGGGTCATTGCCGATGTCACCTGTGATATTGCCCCTGAGTCATCCATACCGTCAACCCTTCGGGCCTCCACCATTGCAGATCCGATTTTCGGGTATGACCCGATTGCACGCGTTGAGGTGTCACCCCATTCAGAGGGAGTCATTGACATGATGACCATTGACAATCTCCCGAGTGAGTTGCCCCGGGATGCCTCGGAGTCATTCGGGCAGCAATTTACAGAACACGTCCTCTGGCCGTTGCTCTCCCCAGGCCACCCCATGATCAGCCGCGCCACGATTGCCGATGCTGGTCACCTGGGCCCCAATTTTGAGTATCTCCGGGAGTACGTCTATCCGACTTCTTCCATCAATCCTCCATCCAGCTGATAGACGCTTGAGAATCCTGCATTCCGCATCAGCGTGCATACCCGTACGCTCCTCCTGCCAGAGCGGCAGTACACAAGATAGGTGCGTTGTTTGTCCAGTTTGTCGAAGTCATCCAGAAACTCGTCTCCGAAATAATCAAGGCTGATAGCTCCGTCGAGATGTCCGTCGCGATACTCTTCGGGGGTCCGTACGTCCAGGATGATACTCCCTGTCCATGAACGACATGCCTCGAGGAAGGCCTCCCGGGGCAAGTTGTTGAGCCGGCTTTTGTATTGCTGCCAGCGGGGTATGGGGCAGGATGTGGGCATGGTGGG
>CAZMSQ010000014.1:0-60784 GCA_964569025.1 uncultured Saprospiraceae bacterium
CACGGTATTTCCGCACGGATCAGTAAACTCCCAGGTATAGGTGATGGCACCGCCGCATTCGTCGGCACTGCCAGATTCGGTCGGACTCACTGTCCCCTCAATCAGACAGCTTCCCGTTGCATTGTTGGTATAGGTAAGGTCAGGAGCTCCGGAAGGAATTGCATTGCAGTCAACAGTTTGGTCAGCCGGGGGATTGACAAATGCAGCTTGCGGAGCTGGGGTGACTGTGATGGTCTGCTCATGTGTGATTGTCTTTCCGCATGGGTCTGTGAAAGTCCACTTGTTCGTGATGGTTCCTCCGCAAATGTCGGCGCTACCGGATATGGTTGGGCTTACGGTCCCCTCAATCAGACAGGACCCCGTGCCGTTATTGGTGTAACCGAGGTCTGGCGCCCCTGAGGGAATGTTGTTGCAATCTACGGTCAAGTCTGCCGGCGGATTGGTGAAGGTGGGTGGGTCAGCCGGCTCTACGGTAATGGTTTGGTCGTGTGTAATGGTATTTCCGCACGTGTCTGTAAAGGTCCATGAATAGGTAATCGAGCCTCCGCAGATATCAGCCGTCCCAGATTGGGTTGGTGACACGGTCCCTTCAATCAGACACGCCCCGGAGGCATTGTTGGTATACGTCAAATCCTGCCCTGAGGTGGGAATGGCGTCACAATCAACTGTTAGATCAGCGGGTGGATTCTGGAACGCGGGAGGTGGGGGCGGATTGATGGTGATTTTCTGGACATGCTCAGCGGCATTTTCGCAAGAGTCCTTGACTGTCCACGTGCGCAGTAAATTGCCACCGTTACAGAAATCAGCCGTTCCAGTCTCCACACCCGGGGCATTTCCCGATCCCATGCAATCATCAGTCCATGGCAGATCAGCCATGGGCGGTACTTCCGAAAAGCAGTCAAAGGTTACGTCTGCAGGCGTATTTGTAAACTGTGGCGCATTTTTATCTTCAAAAGACAAGGGCTCGCTGACCAGATCACAGCATTCGGCAGCACAATCTATTGAGTTCACATTCGAGCCAACTGTTGGCACCGTCCCAATTGCGGGAATGTAGTTGTAGCTCCACACCGTAAAGACCTCACATTCATCAGAGGTAAATGTGCCGGCATCTCCGGGGATCACCTCAATAATGGTTCCCGAAGCATCAGTAATCAAGATGGCCTGGGCGTTGTCTGGCCCATCATTGTATCCCGATACTGAAATATTGGCCACTTCGCCCGGACACAACGGATTCGGGTTGACAGTGAGATTCCCTGCATCTGAGTCGTAAACCGTGATGGTGGTGCACAATTGGGCCGGGTCGTCCGTGACTGGCACACAAGGATCATTGGCTGCATCCACACACAGCTCAAAGGTGCCCGCAGTCGGCCAGCTCAGGGTATTCTCAGGGTCTGGGGTCTGTCCGATCAGGTTCCCGTCAAGGTACCAGTAATAAGTGGCTGCCCCATCAAGGTCTTCCACCATATACGTAACAGAGTTTCCCGCACATGGCGCATCATCACCCGAAATCGGCAGGGTCCAGTCTTCAATTTCTTCCTCTCCGCACACCCCGATGATGTCAATGGCCACATCACAATACGCTCCTGCGCAACCATCGATCAGGAAATAATACACATCTCCGATGTTGAGCCCAGTCAAAGTCAGTGTTTTCGGGGCAGTATTACAATCAGCCGGACTTACATTGCAGTCAATCGGATTGGTAAAGGTGCAATCGTCGTAAATGGCAATTTGGACCCCATTTGTATTCCCCTGAAAAGGCGTGCAGTTGGTGAAGGTACACTCCAGGGTCAGGTTCGTACACCAGGCAGTAAATGCAAACCATGTCGGATTGTTCGGAATGGAATTCGAGCCCGGGCAAAGAGGTGTCGGCCCGTCTTGCGGATGCTGAAACGGAGACATTGAAAACATATAGCCGTCAAGCTCATCAATTGAGCATAATACCGGTGCTGTGGCACACTGGCATTCCGGCTCATTGCCTGTATCGCATTGGGCACCAGCACGTCCCAGCGAAAAAGCACTGGCAGTAAGAATAAGTAGAGTCGTGCGAATCCTGAACATAACCCTGAAATTTTCGCAAGTGTGTGAATAAGTTGTTGTTTACAGCGATAGAGTACAGAAATACATACAAAGTACAGGATTCCAATTCTCGCATATTGCCTCATTCCACAGTTTGTCAGAGGACAGTCAATTAATCCCTGTCATTGGACATATTCAGAGCAACCGGGTGCTTTTTCGAAGAGCAGGATTGTCAGGGGAGTGTCGAAAAAAAGTGCATTTGACTTCGGGATGACGATGAGATTTCGTTTGTGGTGTTTTTTTGCTGCCAGAAAGTAGTTCTCCATTGAGCATGGAAGAAAAATTTCTGAAAGAAGCATTTCATTCAACATAATTAAACCATCATCAAACATGAGGCACTCCTTTCTAATTATTGCGATTCTGATTGCGGGTCGAATTTCAGCCCAGGAGTTTTCGCAAATTTCAACGGGTCCCGGATATGGAAATCAATCATTCTACTCACTTGAATCGGATCAGGAGCAGACAGTGCCGAATGAGTCGTGGGATCTTGCATTTTCATTGGTGCCTGAATCTGCCGGGGTACATTTTAATGAGGCTACAGCCTCAGTGATGGGGGCACCAGCCCCGTTTTTGGAAGTTTACGTCGCTCCGGGTCTGACTTTCGAGGAGGTTGTTGACCTGTCGGGAGTGACTGACACATTGTACAACCCGGAGACAAACTGGGGTGAGGGAGCATTCAACACGCCCGCCAATCCTGCTGATCTCATGGATGTGGGTTGGGGGAAGCGTAATCCCACAACTGGTGAAATTGAAGGTGACAGGGTATTTGTGGTCAAATTGCGCGATGAAACATACCGTAAGGTGATGATAGAGAAACAGAATGCCGATGGGGTGTATGCTGTGCGGACAGCCATGCTCAACGGCATGCAGGAAGTGTTGTTTATCGTAGATCCAGCAGATTATGGCTCCAGCCCGCTGGCTTTTTTGTCGTTTTCAACAAGTCAGGTCACTGCAGCTCCAACAGGTTGGGATCTGGCTTTTTTGCGCTACCGGTCTTTGATTTTTGACGGGACCCAACCCCTGCAATATGCAGTTACAGGCATACTGACTGCACCTGGTGTAGAAGTAGCTCAGGCAGACCAGGTAGACCCGGAAACAGTCGGATTTGAGGAGTATGCCGATAGTCTGGAAACGCGAATTGATGTGATTGGGGAGGATTGGAAGTACTTTAATCTCAGTGCTTTCAGTTGGGAGATCGTTACAGACCGGGCGTATTTTGTCAAATTGCCTGATAATCACATTTGGAAGCTTCAGTTTATTGACTTTGAAGGGTCTTCAACAGGGACCGCCACCTTCATTAAATACGATCTTGGTATTGTGACGTCTACCCAGCGACCTGAAAGTTTGATTCGGGATTTCGGAATATTTCCAAATCCTGTGGCAGGCCAACTCAATCTGGCATTTTCACTCAATGACCAGCCGGAGCAGGTTGAGGTGCAGGTTTTTGATCTTACCGGTCGGCTTGTCTGGTCTGTTCCGATTCAGGGCCACCAGGGTTTAAACGGACTTTCATTTCAGGTACCGGATACACTAACAGGCCTCTGTCAAGTGGTGATTGCCACCAACGCCGGGCAGGTCTCTCAGTTGGTCATGTTTCAGTAAATCTCACTTCAGAATGCAGCGATTTGTCAGCACCCTCTTCGGGCTGTTTTGCCTCTCAATATTGGCATCCGGTCAGGTTGCACATGAAGGTCTCTTAGACACCAGCATGTGGATGATCGACATCGATGAGGTGGTAGTCACTGCTCAAGTAGCACCTGTGAGCAGCCGACGAGCAGTACACCGGGTCAGGAGGCTGGATCGCCTTGATATTGAATCCCGCGGGGCAGTCACCCTCGACCAGCTCCTGAGGCAGGAGCTGAATGTCCGAATCGGTCAGGACCCGGTATTGGGGTCCGGGCTGAGTATGAACGGGGTAAGCGGGCAGAATGTCCAGATAATGATTGATGGGGTGCCCATCATCGGACGTGTTGGTGATGATATCGATCTGGGCCAAGTCAATCTGTATCAAATAGAACGGGTCGAAATCATTGAAGGCCCGATGTCCGTACAGTACGGCACAAATGCCCTGGGTGGTGTGGTCAATCTGATTACCCGCAAGTCCCAGCTGAAGCGGTTTGAAGCCTCTGCAGAGGGCCAATACCAAGGTATTGGATGGACCACAGCCAATGCCTCCCTTGGCTTCAGACCAGTCGAACGGCTCCTGCTGCAGGTCCAGGGCGGTGGGACTGCTTTCGGAGGTTTGAACCCGGTTGAAGGTGATGCTGCAACTCCGGAACGCACATATCTGTGGAATCCCAAAAATCAGCATTTCGGAGGGGCAGCAGCACGGGTTCGCATTGGAAAGGAAGGTATGGTCCGGTACAGCATTAATGCCTTTCATGAAGAAGTGCGCAACCCTGGCATATTGCGACGGCCACAGTTCAGACCCTATGCTTTCGATGATGCCTACCGGACGAGCAGGCTCGATCATTCTGTCCGCCAGGAGGGAACTCTTGGAAACAATCTCTTCTTGCAGACCACCGCAGCATGGAATGATTTTCGGCGCATCAAAAACACAAATCGCCTCGATTTGGAGTCCGGCGAGCAGACAGAAGTGCCGGGTATGCAGGATACAGCGCGGTTTACCTCACTTTTACTGAGGCCGATTGTAGCCTCGCGCTACATTACAGGTCCGTTTCAGTGGCAGGCGGGACTTGATTTGCGCAGCGAAACAGGTCATGGGGCACGGATCCGCGATCCGAAGTCTGCCCGGGAGCGATATAGCACTCAGGGCGACTATGCTCTGTTCGGAAGCCTCAGTTATGCTGCAGCAGATAAGCTACTTGTCCAGCTGGGTGCACGCATGGCTCACAATACGCGGTATCGGGCACCATTGACTCCTTCCATTCACCTGAAATATGATGCTGGCGATGCACTGACTATACGCGCCTCCTGGGCCAAAGGCTTTCGGGCCCCTGCTTTGAAAGAACTGTTTTTCTATTTCGTGGATGCCAATCACTTTATTCTGGGCAACGACCGCCTTCGGGCTGAAACCTCTGCGAATGCGCAACTGGCTCTGGACTGGAAATCAACAGGAAATTCGAAGGGGTTGACCAGCGCCTCCGCGCAGTTTTTTTACAATGACATCACAAATAAAATCGCCCTCTTTCAATTTGAAATGGAAGGTGATGAAATGGTGCCAGTTACCAATGGCGGAAGCCTGCAATATGCGTACTTCAATCAGGCCAGATTTCGCAATGTGGGTGCCACCCTGCGGCTGGGCTACACCATCGGACAGTTTCAGGCAGAACTCGGGTATGCCCCAATCCTGTTGTATAATCCGCTATCCGAATCCGACCGATCGGTGCAACAATGGTCTGCCATGCATGAAACCAGTGGCGTGCTGACCTTCCTCCCCGATTGGCAGCAGCTCCGACTCACGCTGTTTCTGAGGCACAATGATCAGCTAATCAGTTATTATGAAACCATTGATGAGCTGACAAGAGAGCTGATTGCCGGCGAGCTGAGGCAGGATGGCTTCACCATTGCCGACCTGACGGTAGCCAAACCCATCAACGATGGCCGCATCACAATAACCGGCGGAGTTCAGAACCTCCTGAACGTGACCAACATCGCCGTTGCCGGTCAGGCCACCGGCACCCATGCCGCCGGAGATTCTCAGCCAGTAGCCGCCGGGCGTACGTTTTTTCTCCGTATGAATCTCAATCTGGGCTGGAACTGAGCTGGTGACGTCTAAAGGGGATATGCCTCGACCAGGAGCTATTATTTCATTCAGAAAAATTCACAGATTTTCATCCACAGTGATGAGACGACTCATCGGATGACGGAAGTATCCAGCTGAGTCTTTTTGATGACGAGAATCAATATCGGACGTTAGGCGTGAAAAATTTGAAGGGATGGGTATTTGACCTTGCGAGCTTCAGGAAGTTTCCAGAGTTTCGCTACGGAGAGGTGGCAATCTCAACCTATTTTCTCCTATCTTTGTTTGCAAACCAAACGAAGACGTCAAAGGGCCTTGGCGCAACAAAAACAATCCCCATGCATGTACACGACCTCCTTCACAGAGCGCTTAAACGGGAGTTTCTGACTGCCGAAGAAGGACTTTTTCTTTTTGAGAGTGCCAAAACCGCCGAGTTGATGTATGTGGGGCACGCCCTGCGCAAGCATCACGTACCGGAGGATGTGGTTACCTGGATTATTGACCGCAACTCTAATACGACGAATGTCTGCATAGCCAATTGCAAATTCTGCAACTTTTACCGGAGGCCGGGTCATGCCGAAAGCTACATCACGACCATAGAAGAATACAAGGAAAAAATTTCTGAAACCTTTGAATACGGCGGTGAGCAACTCCTTCTTCAGGGTGGTCACCATCCGGATCTTGGACTCGACTATTACGTCAAGTTGTTTCGGGAGCTGAAGTCTCTTTTTCCGACCCTCAAACTGCATGCGTTGGGGCCGCCGGAGATTGCCCATATTGCCAAGCTTGAGCAAGCGACTCATGCCGAAGTGCTGCAGGCCCTTAAGGAGGCCGGTCTCGACAGCTTGCCCGGGGCTGGAGCGGAAATTCTGAGCGATCGGGTAAGACGTCTGATTTCAAAAGGAAAATGCGGAGGCGAAGAATGGCTGGATGTCATGCGCGCCGCCCATCAGCTCAATATTACCACCTCTGCGACCATGATGTTTGGTCATATAGAAACCAATATGGAACGGATGGACCATTTCGTGCGCCTGCGTCAGGTGCAGGAAGAGAAGCCGTCTCATGCCAAAGGATTTTTGGCGTTTATCCCATGGCCATTTCAGGATGAGGGTACGATGCTCAAGAAAATCAAGCGGGCCAGAAATACATGTACGGGCGACGAATACGTCAGAATGATTGCAATGAGCCGTATCATGCTTCCGAATGTGGTCAATATACAGGCTTCCTGGCTGACGGTCGGCAAGGCCGTTGCGCAAGTTTGTCTGCACGCAGGCGCCAATGATTTTGGCAGCATTATGATTGAGGAGAATGTGGTCTCAGCTGCTGGTGCCGCATTCAGGTTTACCGCCGACGGTATTCAGCAGGCTATCAGAGAGGCTGGCTACCAGCCCAAGTTGCGCAATCAGGAATACGAATACCGCGAGTTGCCACTCAACATACGACAGCAGCAGCTTGATCGACAGCAGTTGGTAGTCGATTGAAAAGGCGCTTTTTTAAAAATGACTTCTTCACCACACATAAAAGCCCCGAAGGAACGATTTGCTGAAAAACACCACCCGGAGGTGTTACCACCATCTCTGCTCGATGCCTACCTGGAGCGGGGGTGGTACCGCATGGGTCAGTCCATTTTCACCACTCATTTTCTCAGTTTCCACGACTCCATATTGTCTGCCATCTGGACGCGCCTTGATCTGCATGGCTACTCATTCCGAAAACGGCAGCGCAAATTGCTTCGACGCAATGCCGCACAGTTTACCTGCATCGTCCGCCCTGCCATCATTGATGAGAGCCGCGAGGCACTCTTTCAGCGCTACCGTGCACATTTCCCGGCAGATCTCGCTCCTTGTCTCGAGGAGTACCTTCTGGAAGGCCATTCCTCCTCAATCTTTGATACGCGTGAGGTCAGTATTTATGCCGGCAACCGGCTGGTTGGGCTGAGCTATTTTGACATAGGAGTTGAAAGTGCAGAAAGCATCATTGGGATTTATGATCCTGATTACCAATCGTTCAGTCTTGGGTATTATTCGATGTTGTTGGAAATTGAATACTGCCAGAACGAAGGACTGCGGTATTACTACCCGGGATATGTGGTGCCAGGTAATCCCAGATTTGACTATAAATTACGGATTGGGCCAGTTGAGTATTACGATCTTCATTTACACGACTGGAGACCGCATGAGCAGCTAAATGCCGGTAAGATTCCTCTTGTAGAAATGACAGCTCGTCTGCGCGAGATTCAACAGATTATTCTCGATGATGGCATTGACATGCCACTATTGTATAACCCTCTCTTCGAGGCCAGCCTGATTTCTTATCTGGAAGAGGAAGGTGGCGGTCAGTTTCTGGATTTTCCAGTCTTATTATTCTGCGGTCGCGCCCCTGAGACTGCAAGATTTTATGTCCTTGTGTTTGACCCCAGGCGTGGCCTCTACAAGTTGTTGGTTTGCAGGCTTTCATTACAGCTTTGGTTTCATTTTCATCAAGCTTTGAGATCTGGCTATGATGGAGATGAGTTCATGCAAATCCCCCTTTTGACAGAAAAAATTGTCGCTGCCGGCTCTGACAGCAGCGAGTTTTATTCGCAAATCAGACACGTGTTTGCCTCCTTGAAAGCTTGATTCCAAAGGGTTATCTCGACTGTCTGAATTCTCGAAAAGAAGTGGAGAATGTAAAATGGGTGGCGCCCCCGGCAAGGTGAAAAAACTCGTGGCCAAACCCAACCCGAAATCGGGCCAGTTTTATACCAAATCCGAGGGAAAAACCGGTCAGGCTTCTGAGGTCTCGCACGGTTAGCTCCTGTCTGCGCAAGTGATTGTAAGCCACACGGAGGCGCAGGTTTTCGTTTTGACCAAATAGAAACTCCCCGCTGAAAATGAGGTGCCGGAAGAAATTGTCAACCTGCCGCCCGAAGGCACTTTGTCCGGAAGGGTCCTCTTCATCTCCGAATAGTGGCGTATTTTCCACAGCATTTGGATTGTCAAAGACAAGATTCCAGCGCTGGAGGTTGGTGGCTGTTACCGAAAATCTAAACGGCAAATATTTGAGTCGCTGAGAGAGACCGAGCTGAATGTCCAGCGGCATTGACTCCCGGTTACCAGGCACGTAGGTGGTCAGCTGGGTGCCTGCGTTTCGGAAGACCAACCCGATAGACAAGCGATCTTCGTCTGAATGATACCAGGCCCCCACATCGCCAGCCAGCCCCCAGGATGTATAACTGCCCATGACGGAATTGACCACCCTGAGGTTGGCACCAATGGTAAGGCGTTCATAAAGAGGGGTTGACATGCCAAAATACAGAGCTGTTTCCGAGGCATTTACCGGCCCCAATGGATTTTGAAACTCGTCTAATCCTTCAAACTCTCCGTATCCGGCATGCTGAATTCCAAACTGCCAGGTCATGCCGCTGCGTTGTGCATGGTGGCTATATGCAAAGTGGCTGTACCCGATACCACCGGGGTGAAACCGATGGTTAAAAGTCAGGGCCTGGTGCATCTGCGAATCAAGCAGGGCTGGATTTATGGCGGCGAGACTGAGGTCTCCGTCGCTGACCGTGATGAGCGTACCTCCCAGTCCGGTTACCCTGGCCGAGGGCGCAAATTGCAGTACCGGAAAGACGCTGCGGCCACCGTTTTGCCCGATCAGGGCAGGGGTGCTTACAAGAAAGAAACAGAGTAGGATGAATAGAAATCGCATGCGTCAGTCAGGCTTGCTGAGTGTTTATTCCGGAACCATGGCACCTTCAAGCGTCCAAATGACTTTCCCGCGCCCGCGTTCGTATTCCATGGTGCGGACATGCACACCGTTTTCGTCATATATCTTGAATGTACCATGCAGATTGTCGCCGTCCAGATAGCCCCCTTCTTCCATCAACTTGCCATTCGGATGCCAAGTCCTGAACGGCCCGTTTTCAAGATTATCCCTGAAGGTCAGCTCCTGATAAAGCTGCCCGTTCGGATAAAACCGCTTCCAAAGACCGCTCATGGTATTGTCTGCATATTGGCCCTCACTTTCTGGCGTTCCATCCGCATACCACGATTTGTAGGGCCCTTCAAAGAGCCCCTTCTGGTAGGTCTCTTCAATCATGAGCATGCCATTGGGGTGGTACAGCCTGCGAATTCCATCCAGCGTATCCTGCACATACTGTGATTCCTCAAAAACCTGCCCGTCTTCATAATAACTTTTGAATGTCCCCATTCTCAATCCACTCTTCTTGTCCACTTGATACCGGGCAGTGATACGGCCCTCCGCATTCGCTTTTTCAAGCCACTCACGACTGGAACAGGATGTCCAAAGGGACGCCATGGCCACCATTGCCAGGAAAAACCATCCATTGCATTTGACGTTCATTGCCATTGATTCGTAATTTCGGCGGCTACCCCCACTAAACGAAGGGTATTGGTTCAGCGTATGAGCAGCAATCAAAAATAAGAGGTGGGAGGCAGAATTGGGAAAAAATGTGTATCCTTTGCTTAAAAAAATGCGAGTTTTGATTCAAAGGGTGGCGGAAGCCTCTGTGACAGTACAAGGAGCGGTGATTGGCAAGATAGGGGCAGGGTTACTCATTTTTTTGGGGATTGAAGAAGCCGATGGTGCGGAAGATATCCAATGGTTGGTTCGGAAAATCAGCCAGCTCCGCATTTTCCCCGATACAGACGGCATTATGAACCACTCGGTCATCGATGTAGTTGGGGAGCTGATGGTGGTCAGTCAGTTCACCCTTCATGCCAGCACGAAAAAGGGCAACCGTCCATCATACATCAAGTCTGCCCGTCCGGAAATTGCAGTACCTCTGTACCGGCAGTTTATTGAAGAATTGAAGAGCGCCTCCGGAAGGCCAGTCGCCTCAGGGAAGTTTGGTGCTGATATGAAAGTGGCCCTCATTAACGATGGCCCTGTGACGATCTGGATAGACTCAAAAATGCGCGAATAATGGATGAATCGAACCAGCCGATGTCTCTCAGAGATGTGCAACAAACGGTTGATGATTGGATTAAAACGATTGGTCAGCGTTACTTCAGTGAGCTGACCAACATGGCCATTCTCACAGAGGAAGTAGGTGAGTTGGCCCGTCTGATGGCAAGACTGTACGGCGAGCAATCGTTCAAACACCCCGAGCAAGAAGCGCGCGCACAAACAGATCTGGCCGATGAAATGGCTGATGTGCTGTTTGTACTTGTCTGTCTGGCAAATCAAACTGGGGTCGATCTTCAGGAGGCCCTCAGCGCAAATCTTCAGAAAAAAACGGTCCGGGATGCAGACCGCCACCGCACGAACCCAAAACTGAAGTCCTGACTTGACTTGGAGTCAGTCATTTGAGTTGATGACTGCGGCGCCCATGAGCCGGTCATAGCGCTCGCCAAAAGGGCGGTAATACGCGAGAATGAGATAGTCATTTTCAGTCTCATACCAATTGCCTTCAAATTCTGCGTAATCTACAGGCCCGCCATTGGAGGGCACCAGTCCGTAGGCATAATTATAGAACCCCTGTTTCATCCTGACTTTTCCCACATAGCCGGATACTGCCGGGTTGTAAGCCATTTTTGCCCAAGGCATCGGGAGCCAGTCAGTAAAACCCCCGATGATGTAGACATCATGGTCTGAGAAGTTCACACTGCTTTTGAGCTGGAAAAATACATCGGCATAGTCGGCCGCAAGGTCTTGATCCTGAGCATCGAAAGTTTGGATGACAAATTTGCCGTTGATGTCTTGCTCGAAAAGATAAGGCGCCGTCTCCCGATCGGGTTCGGGCCTGACACGCACCTCGAAGTGAGTTACAAGCCGGTCGATGCGCTCAATTTTTTCGGCTTTGGAATTGAGGGTTCGGATGTCGAGAAAGCGAAATTCTTTTCCAGCGGGAAAGACCACCCGGTTCTGGTAATCAAAATTGAGCTCTTCGCCACGGGAAAAGCGGGGAGGCAGTCCAATGATGGCATTATCCCACCGGCCATTTTGCAGTACAGAGGCATAGACTTCAGTCTGTGGATTCCGAATATCAATACCCTTGTGCCCCACAAAAAAGTCGATTTCCTGATGGGTTTGCGTCAGGCTCACGTCCCGGGGGTTGATGACTCTGCCCATAACCTTAAAGCCGGTTTCTACGACCATAAAACGACGCGTGAAAACCAGAAATCTGTCATCGGTCACATCAAAGACCTTCAGGATATAATTCCCGCTCTTGGTCCACCCGATATCGCGATTTGGCAGCGCCAGCAGATAATTGGTAAAGTTGGTGCGGGTATTGAATGAGAATTCGTAATCGTTGATGTATTCTTCCTGAAAGGATACGAGATATTCCATTTCCGCCAGATTGGATGGAGTCCAGTCGGCATTGCAGTGGTGAATAGAATATTTATAGTCTTTGCCATCTCCTTGCAGGTCGTCAAATGTAAGCACCAGTCTTGTGTTGCTGTTCAGGTCAATGAGAGGCGCACTCAGCGGAATACCTTCGACATGAAATTTGACAGACCGGATGTAGTCTGCAAAGACTTCATCGCTAAATACCTGTGAATTTTGGGCAGAAAGGTTTCCAAGCGTACACGAGGAGAGTACCAATACACCAATGGCATACCTGAAGAGTTGAATCATCTCTCTCTTTTTTTCAAAACTACGGTTTTTCCGGCCTTCTTCGAAATCAGAGACCGGCAGGTTTTTTCGACATTTCCTTATGCCCGAACATTTGGCCTGTCTTTCGGGTTAGACCCGTCAGTATGATAATTGAAGCACATCACGTAGTCACGCTGGCCTACGAACTGCGCGAGGGATCTCCCGATGGCGAGCTATTGGAGCGCATGGATTCAAACTACCCGTTTCGTTTCCTGTTCGGCACAGGCGCCCTGCTGCCAGCCTTTGAGGACCGCTTGCAAGGACTTTCAGAGGGCGACCGGTTCGCTTTTCTGCTCAGCCCCGAACAAGCCTATGGTCCGGTAGAGCCCGGGAATATCATAAACGTACCCCGAGAGGCTTTTCGCATGGATGGCGAAGAACCCGCCAATCTGGTGGTTGCGGGCAATTTTGTCAGCCTTACCGACGATGAAGGCGAGAGTCATCACGGCAAAATTCTCGAATTTGACGAAGGAAAAGTACGTGTAGATTTTAATCATGCCATGGCTGGTAAGTCGCTTTACTTTGATGGGGTGGTGCTCAATATCCGAATCGCCACTGTCGATGAACTCATCCGCCGCCATTATCTGGAGGAAGACGGCCTTCGCACCCATGATGATGACGAGGAAGCGCTCTGGTAACAATCTTCAAAATCTATGAATACCGCTACCATGCAGGAAATCAGGACGCGTACGGCTACCCTTCTCGAGGGGCTGACTGACGGACTGTATGAGCGCGAGGGAGCCGTCAGGCTGGCTTTATTGTCAGCTGTAGCGGGAGAAAGTATTTTCCTGCTCGGCCCGCCGGGCGTCGGCAAGAGTCTGATTGCGAGGCGGCTGAAATACGCGTTTCTTGACGGCACCTCGTTTGAGTACCTGATGACCCGCTTTAGCACGCCAGATGAAATCTTTGGCCCGGTCTCAATCAAAATGCTCAAAGAGCAAGACAGCTATCAGCGGCTGACTGATAAATATCTGCCCGGGGCCAATGTTATTTTCCTTGACGAAATTTGGAAAGCAGGCCCTTCCATTCAAAATGCCTTGCTGACCATTCTCAACGAAAAAATGTATCGCAACGGAGGAGAGGATATGAAGGTCAACATCCAGGCCATCATCACCGCTTCCAATGAGTTGCCGCCCCGATCAGAACAACTGGCCCCCATTTGGGACCGCTTTCTCATCAGGCTTGAGCTTACTGGAATCAGGGAGTATCGCAATTTCATTGACATGATTACCGACACCCGTGATGTCTATGAAGATGCGCTGGATGAGGGCTGTAAAATCAGACTTGGTGAATTGCGAGAGTGGAGCCCACAGATCGACCAGGTTAAGGTCCCGCCAGAAGTGCTCAATACCATCCAACTTGTAAAGTCGGGCATCGACCGTTACAATGAGAGCCCGAATCCCGCGGCAGGCCGTATTCCCGTGTTTGACAGGCGCTGGAAAAAAATCGTCCGGCTCCTTCGCACTTCCGCTTTTCTTAATGGCCGTGAGTCTGTGGATCTCATGGATTGCTTTCTCATGGTCCATTGCCTCTGGAGCGAGACCGGGCAGATTGAAGTGGTTAGGGAAATGGTCAGCGAAGCCATTCGAAAGCACGGCTACTCGGTGGCGTCGCACTTGCACATGCTGAGGGCTGAAGTTCGCGAATTGGAAGAGGAGGTGGAGAATGAAGTAAAGGTGAAGCATATCAGGGCCGGTGAAGAACTCCTGCTCGTTCATGAGGAGTATTACCGCCTGTTGAAGAATGAAGAAAAATTTGAAGGCTGCCTGATTCCGGCCAGACAATTTCACGGTCTGCAAATCGACCCTCCCGAAGTGGTCAATCTGTACGATGAACAGCAGGTCCTTCGAAACCGGTTGCAGGCCTGTAAGCATTCCCGCCAGCATCATGTGGATGTATTCCACAATTCCGTAAAACACACCATTCCGCTCGAAACTCACGCAACGGAGCACACTGAGATTATCTTCCGGAAACCCCACCTCCTGGTCGAACAGCACTGGGACGAACGGATTGCGCAGGTCCGCAAAGCCATCTCTCAACATCTCGAACGTCTTCGTACAGACCCGCCGGCCCAAATCAAGGGCCTGAAAGAAAACATCTTTGTGCCTGAAGAATTGGCAGATATTGTGGTAGCGAACCTGAGGGAGGTCATCGATGCCCTTCTCAATCTGCAGTTGCGGCTCGATAAAGTGGAGCATCTCTACAAAAATGCCTGAATAAACTCACCCATGCCCGAAGAGAACTAATTTTCTGAATGATCGTTTTGTACTTTGGCTTCATTCATTTGACACCAAAGACGATATCGGACCATGAACAGAAAAAGTTTTTTGAAAAATACTCTTCTTGGGGCTTTCGGAATTGCTGTGGGTGCGAAGTCAGCGCAGGGAGCTCCGCAGACCAACCGATCCAGATCTACCTATGACAAACTGATGGATCAGGTCGGTTTCAATCATTTACCAAATCAGGAGATCACCACCATGAAAACAGTATTGCACAAGGCAGGAACGCGAGGCCATGCAAATCACGGCTGGCTTGATACCAGTCACACCTTCAGTTTCGCGAATTATTACAATCCGGACCGTATGCATTTTGGTGTCTTACGGGTACTGAACGATGATCGTGTGGCTCCAGGTAGAGGATTTGGCAGGCATCCGCATGACAATATGGAAATAATATCCATTCCTTTGGAAGGAGATCTCGAACACAAAGACAGCATGGGCAATGTGGCTGTTATTAAACAGGGCGACCTCCAGGTGATGAGTGCCGGGACAGGGATATATCACAGCGAATACAATAAAAATGCTGACCAGGAGGTCAAATTTCTCCAGATTTGGCTCTTCCCGAATAAAAAGAATGTCGCCCCTCGCTATGATCAGATACGTCTGCCTGAGGAGGATATGGAAAACCGACTGTGTCAAATTCTTTCTCCCAATGCCGATGATGAGGGTGTTTGGATACACCAGCAAGCATGGTTTCACATGGGCAACCTTCGTCCGGGGTTTTCTGAAACCTATACGACTCGTCAGTCAGGAAATGGTGTCTATGCCTTTGTCATCAATGGGGAGGTGACCATTGAAGGGCAAGGTCTCGGGCCACGTGATGGATTTGGCATCTGGGATACCAGCCAAATCAGAATTCAGGCAGATTCCATGGCGCGCCTTCTCCTGATGGAAGTACCCATGCATATCAGCTGATTCTTTTACCAAGCCCTCCTGCACATATGACTTGGGAAATTCTGTTTAGATATCTGCACTTGCTGAGTATCCTTCTGGTTGGAGCTGCCATTTTTGCGGAAAATATTCTGATATCAAGGCAACTGTCCGGGCGTGAGGTGCGAAGGCTCGCCAAACTCGATGGGTTGTACGGATTGGGAGCCATTCTCATTCTGACATTTGGACTCGTGCTGTGGTTCGGGGTTGGCAAAGACTCTGAGTATTATTCCAATAATTGGATATTTCATCTGAAACTCGGGCTTTTTTTTCTACTCGGAGCCTTTTCAATATATCCAACAGTTTTTTTTCTAAAGCACCGAAAATGTTCCGACGATGTATCGGTTGTCGTTCCTAATCTCGTCCTGAGAATGGTCCGTATTGAGTTGGGCCTGCTCGCTTTGATTCCTTTGCTCGCGACACTCATGGCCAAAGGGATTGGCTATTTTGGCTGATTTTCAATCTTGTAGTGTGGCAGATTATTTACGAATCAGTCACGATATAGACTTTGTTTTACGGAATGGCCTCGCAATGAGTTCGTACCTTTAAGAGTATGTTGTGTTGTGCAGAGCTGTAGGAAATGGAGTGCAAATGATGAGTAGGCAGTACGGATTGGTGATCATGTACTGTGCCCTGGCGATGGCAGGAATGGCACAGCAACTGTCATTTGATCATTTGACAATTGATCAAGGACTATCGGGCAATACCATATACACCATCGTTCAGGACCATGATGGCTTTATGTGGTTCGGCAGCCGATACGGGCTGAATCGCTTTGACGGCTCAGGTTGTCGGGTCTACAGGCATATTCCCGGAGATAGCTTGTCATTGCCGGATGATCATGTTCAGGCTCTCCACTGTGATTCAGCTGGCAATCTGTGGGTTGGTCTTCGGAGAGGTGGAATCTCAGTCTATGACAGAGTTGAGCAGGTATTTCGTTCCTTCTCGGTTGGCACTTCTTTCCCTATTGAAACTTCTACTTTATCGGTTGATGCCTTTTTTGAAGACTCCAGAGGCTATCTCTGGGTTGGGACGCTCGGTCAGGGAGTCTTTGCCTTTCGACCCGGCAGAGATTCAGTCATTCATCTCCATGCCAATAATGACAGACCTGCTCACAGGCTGTCTTTCGATCACGCATTCTCTTTTGTTGAAGATCCCAATGGCTGCATCTGGATTGGCACTTCGGGTGGCGAGATTGATATGTATGATCCGAAAACAGACAGCCTCAGCCGCCTCGCATATCCGGATAATTCCGAGTTTAATTTGGGGAGTTACAGCAAGGCTTTGCTGATCAAAGGTGATACCCTTTGGATAGGCACTGAAGGAAACGGGCTTCATTTTTACGATTTCAGAAGCGGAGAGTTCGTCGGCCAGGCTTTGGTTGGTAAATTGGTGACCGACATTTCAAGAGATAACAATGGAACAATATGGGTAGCTACCGATGGCGATGGCCTGTTTGTAACGTCATCCGGGGGGCAATCTTTTGAGCATTTCACGTATTCCGTAAATCTTCGGAATAGTTTGAATACCAATGCGCTGTATAGCGTATATTCAGATAAGCAAAGCAATGTATGGGTCGGCACATTTAATGGGGGCGTGAATGTTTATAAGCCGGCCAAAATGGAGTTTCTGACGTTTTTCCAGCCGGGAAACAGAGCAGAGGCTCCCGGTTTTCAGTCAGTTCTCGCCTTGTTTGAAGAGCGTTCAGACATTATCTGGATAGGCACGGATGGGGGTGGGCTGGTTCGGTTTAACAGAGACGCTCAGACCTTTGAAACGTTTCAGGCCAGTTCAGGCGAGCTGGCTAGTGATGTGATTACAGCTATTTACCAAGATAGCAGTGGGGTATTCTGGCTTGGCACCTATGCGAGTGGGATGATTCGTTTCGACCCAAGCGAAAAATCCTATAGTGTATTTATGAACGATATCCGGCAGCCATCCACCATTGCCAATGATAATGTTTGGGCCATTACTCGCGCAGGTCCGCGCACCCTTTGGGTGGGAACCCTCGGTGGCGGACTTGATTTATTCGACATGGATACCGGTGTGTTCCGTCATATGCAGTCGGTTAAAACCCGGAATGGCTCTACACTTGGGCTCAATGTAAGGACGCTCGTGACAGATCCGGACGGAAGTCTTTGGATAGGAACGGAATACAATGGCCTGTACCGATTGTCAGCACAGAGAAATGCGCTTGAGCAGTGGAGTGCGACAGGGTCTGCTACCGACGCGTTGTGGTCTCAAACGGTGCTGTGCCTATTAATCGACAGGGAGCATACTTTGTGGGTGGGCACTGAAGGCGGCGGACTGCACCGGATGCGGCCAGATCGATCTGGTTTTGATCGGTTTTCCATGGTCGATGGTCTTCCGTCAGATGTGATCTATGCCATGCTTGAAGATGAGCAGGGCAGGCTCTGGCTAAGCACAAATGCAGGACTGTCAGTGTTTGACCCGCAAACTGGAGCTGCCACAAATTTTGATAAAAACGATGGGCTACAGTCGAATAGCTTTAACCCGAATGCCGCTCTGACCGCGTCAAATGGGGAGATGTATTTTGGAGGACTGAGTGGGATCAATGTCTTTTCACCAGGTAAATTGCCGGTGAATGCCAATCCACCCCAAATCGCATTTTCAGAAATCAGCTTGTTCAATAGTCCGGTACCGGTTTCACGTCTCCGTCCTGAGGGCAGTGAGCCGGTTGCGCTGAATGATGACCCGACATTCGAGCTCGAGCGCTCAGAGAATGTGGTAACCATTGAGTTTGCAGCTCTTGAGTATACCAATCCAGCCAGAAATGCGCTTGCCTATCGTTTGCTTGGGTTTGAATCGGACTGGACTGTTGTACCCGGCAATACCCACGCTGTGTCTTACACCAATCTGGATCATGGGAACTATGTATTCGAGGTCAGAGGGGCAAATAACAGCGGTTTGTGGTCTGATGAAACCCGCCGGCTGCGGCTATTGGTCAGGCCGGCATTTTATGAGACTGTCTGGTTTCAGGGACTCATCGTGCTCCTAGGCATCGGTATTCTGATTGGCTATGTCAGGTATGCCCGCCACCAACGTGAACAAGCCTATCAGCGGGAACTGATGAAGGCCCGGGAAGAAACACTGAGACTGAAAAACGAACACCTTGCACGGGAAGTCAGAGAAAAAAACGACCGCCTCTCGGCAGCCTTGCTTCAGTCTGCACACAAGAACAATTCTCTCGATGATTTTCGGAAAGAACTCCATGACCTACTTCGTGAGGAGCGACAGGATGGTTCCCGAAGGAAAGAACTCAAGTCCCTGATTCGGAAAATAGATTCCGAAATCGACTCTGAGGATTATTGGCAACAGTTTCAGCTAAATTTTGACCAGGTCCACCAGGCATTCTCCCACAAACTTCTCGAATTGCACCCCGCAATCTCTACCAATGATGTCAGACTTTGTTGCCTCATCAAAATCGGTCTGACCAATCGCGAAATTGCCTCCATTCAGAACATTTCCCTCAGTGGCGTCGAAAAAAGCAAGTACCGACTAAAAAAGAAACTTGATCTGGCCAAAGACGAAGATTTGAACATTTACCTCTTGAAGTTCGGATAAACCATCCAAACAAGACCAAAAAGACTGGGGAATCCTTAAAAAATAAGGGTTGTCCAGAGTTTGTCCAGTGCTATTTTATGGACATTATTTCGAGCGGCTCGTTATTTGCAACACTTTATTTTTGCTTGTCGTTGGTGAACCTTCTTTTTATTTAAAACTTAAGTTATGGGTTATTTCCAGGGTATCATAGTTGCCTTGCTGATTGGGGGAGCCGGATTATTCACCACGACAATATACCAAATGGATTCAGTGAATTCGCTACCAACCAAGCCTACCGAACAGGATATCGAACGACGTGTCGATTCATTGCTTGCACTCATGACGCTCGAAGAGAAAATCGGGCAAATGGTGCAATATAATGGGTATGCTGAGCTGACAGGTCCGGGAGAAAAGGAGGGGTCGGAATTAGAGAAGTACAACCGTATTACTTCTGGTGGGGTCGGTTCAATGCTCAATGTATTATCTGCTGCAGAAACAAGGCGGGTGCAAAAGCTCGCTGTGGAGGGAAGTCGATTGGGTATTCCGTTGGTATTCGGCTATGATGTCATCCACGGGTATAAGACCATGTTTCCAATCCCACTTGCTGAGGTGGCCAGTTGGGATCTTGATGCGATTTCGACCTCCGCTCAAATTGCAGCCAAAGAGGCGTCTGCAGCCGGTATCCATTGGACGTTTGCGCCCATGGTCGATATTAGCCGGGACGCCAGGTGGGGTCGCATCATGGAGGGAGCCGGGGAAGATCCCTGGTTGGCTTCTCAGGTGGCCGCAGCACGTGTCAAAGGTTTTCAGGGGGAAGATCTTTCGGAAGCGTCAACCATTGCAGCTTGTGCCAAACATTTTGCCGGGTATGGGTTTGCTGAAGGGGGCCGCGATTATGATGGTGCGGAAATCGGACTGTCAACCCTTCACAATGTGGTGCTGCCACCTTTCAAGGCGTGTGCTGATGCCGGCGTTGCAACATTCATGAATGCATTTAATGATGTCAATGGCACCCCCGCCACGAGCAGCGAATTTCTCCAGAGAGAAATCCTGAAAGGCGATTGGGGTTTCGACGGAGTAGTTGTTTCTGACTGGGGCTCTATTCAGGAACTCATCCCCCATGGGGTTGCAGCTGACAAACGGCAAGCATCGATTTTGGCCGTGAATGCAGGTTCTGATATGGATATGGAAGGGTATTGCTATGAAAATGAACTCGCTGACCTGGTCCGTGCCGGGGAGGTTGATGAAGCACTGATTGATGACGCGGCACGTCGCGTGCTGCGATTGAAGTTCAGGCTTGGACTCATGGATGATCCTTACAAGTATTGTAATCCCGAACGCGAGGAAGCAGAGTTGCTGGCGCAGGAGCATCTCGATGCTTCACGAGACGTGGCAAGAAAGTCAATAGTGCTACTCAAAAACGAGAAAAATTTGCTGCCGCTGGCGCCTACTGGCGGTCTCGTGGCTGTTATTGGTCCACTGGCCGATGATAAGGATACGCCTCTTGGCAACTGGCGGGGGCAGGCGATCGAAAACTCAGCAGTATCTCTGTTACAGGGTCTTAAAGATGGCTTCGGAGAGAGCCGGGAGGTGAAATATGCCAAAGGCTGTGTCTTAACGGACGAGCCTTGGAATTTTATGTATGAGCTCTCCATCAACACAACTGACCGCTCTATGATTTCGGAAGCAGTTGAGTTGGCCCGGAAGGCATCTGTGGTTGTACTAGCTGTCGGAGAAGATTCCCAGCAGTCAGGTGAAGCCCGCAGCCAGGCCAATATCGGGCTCGCCGGAGTACAAAACGAATTGGTAGAGGCTGTGCTCGAGGCCAATCCCAATACCGTTGTGGTTCTGATGAATGGCCGCCCGCTGGCGGTCCCTCAAATCGCTGAAAATGCTCCGTCAATTGTGGAGGCGTGGCATCTCGGTTCGCAGGCAGGACATGCAATTGCTGACGTGCTGCTTGGGAATTATAACCCTGCCGGCAAGTTGCCAGTTTCCTTCCCAAGAAGTGCTGGTCAGTGCCCGGTCTATTACAATCATAAAAGCTCAGGCAGGCCTGGTCCACAGGATAATGTATTTTGGGTACACTACACCGACGAAGATTCGCGGCCTCTTTGGCCATTTGGATTTGGCTTGAGCTACACCACATTTGAATATGGCCCGCTATCCCTGAACTCAGATGTCTTAAATGCCGATGGTAGGTTGACTGCTACTGTGACAGTACAAAATACAGGCAAGCGCGCCGGAGAAGAAATAGTGCAGTTATACATCAGAGATCTTGTCGGTTCAGTCACCAGACCTATTAAAGAGCTGAAAGGATTTCAAAAAATAATGCTCCAACCCGGAGAGCGTCAAACGGTTACCTTTAACATTACACCAACCGATCTTGCATTCTACACCCGAAAAGGAGTTTGGGAAGCCGAGCCGGGTGAGTTCCACCTCATGGTTGGACCTCACTCTGAGAAACTGGACCACAAGGCTTTCAAACTGGTCTCTGAATGACAAGTCTGTACGTAAAACACAAAGCAATGAAAAAACACAACATGAACTTCCTGGTGCTCTGCCTGCTGTGGCTCCTCCCCGGCATCGCAATCGCACAAATGTCCGTCTCTGGTACGGTAACCGACGTGACGGGCATGCCCCTAATCGGAGTAAATGTGGTCGTGCAAGGCTCTGAAGATGGGGCATTGCAAGGGACAATTACAGATATCGATGGAAACTTTTCATTGGAGGATGTAGCCGCTGATGATACCTTGCTGATGACCTTCATCGGTTATGTACCCACCAGCATTCCTTTGAACGGCAGAACTGTCGTTGAGGTAGTGATGCAAGAAGACGTAGCAAGCCTTGACGAGGTAGTCGTAGTTGGGTATGGAATTCAGAAAAAACGGGTCTCTACCGGAGCGATTTCAAAAATCTCTACTGAAAATCTTGAAGGGTTTCAGGTTCAGGATGTACAATCCGCCCTTGAAGGCCAGGTTTCAGGTCTGATCGTCAATGAATCGTCTGGACAGCCCGGCGCTGGGAAGTCAATCCTGATACGTGGTATTAGCACAAATGGTGACAATTCGCCCCTCTATATTGTCGATGGTCTTCAGGTGAATACCATTGACAACATCAACCCCAACGACATTGAATCAGTCGATGTTTTGAAGGATGCGGCGTCGAGCGCTATTTATGGAGCCCGGGCTGCAAATGGGGTCGTGATTATCACCACGAAAAAAGGAAAAAAAGGGGCGGGGACCATCAGTTATGAAGGCTTTACCTCGGTTTCCGAACCATGGAAACTACCCGAAATGCTCGGAGCAGATGATTACATCATGCTCACTCGTGAAAAATTTGCCAACGGCAATCAGCTGAGTTCTCTTGAATCGCTTGGATTTCCACAGGTTGGTGAACAGACCGTGAACACCAACTGGATGGATGAAATTTTTCAGCCTGCCACAGTTCAAAGTCATCGGCTCACAGCAAGCGGAGAGGATGTGTACTTCTCTCTCGAATATTGGGATCAGGAAGGTGTAGTTGGTGGGGAGAAATCACTGTATGAGCGTTATTCAGCCAGATTGAATGCCTCCAAGGCGCTGAATGAATTCGTCACTGTTGGCGAAAATCTCTACGTAAATCGGGTGAATAACCAAAATATCGGTATCAATAATGCCTTTGGGACTGTCATTGCAGATGCATTCTCTTATGACCCACTGACGCCGGTCTTTGACGAGTCGAAGCAATATGGATTCGGCCAGTCCCAGTGGGTAAAGAAGGAATATGTCAATCCGCTGAGTCGCTTGTTCATTACCAATAACGATGGTCACTCGGATCAGGTGCTTGGTAATGTATACCTCGATGTCAAGCTGCTGCCCGGACTTCGCTTTCGGTCAGATGCCGGAATTGATTACAGCTGGTTTAAGTTCCGTTCATTTGTGCCGGATTACGAGTTTCACGAGGCGTTTATCAATGTCGACAACGACGTTGCTCAGGGGTATGGCTATTTTGAGACCCTGCAATTTGAGAATTACCTCAACTATCAGCGTTCTTTTGGCCTGCACAACGTCGATGTGGTAGCCGGAACATCCTACCGCTCCACGGCATCTGAATTTGCCGGTGGGTCGACTTCTTCTATCCCTGATGAAGTCAAATTTGATCCTTATTGGCAATTTATTGATGCCGGGGTGGACACCATGGATCTATCCTATGGGAATGCGGGTGTTGACTATGCATTGATAAGCTATTTCGGTCGTGTATTGTACGACTATGACGGTAAATATTTGTTTTCAGCTACGCTGAGACGGGATGGGTCATCCAATTTCGGTCCCAACAACCGCTGGGGTTTGTTCCCCTCGTTTTCTGCCGGGTGGGTCATCACTGAAGAGCCGTTCTTCTCAGCCGATCCGGTCAGTTTCCTGAAATTGAGAGCGAGTTGGGGGAAAAATGGAAACGACCGGATCGCTCCTTTGGCTTTTGCATCAACCATCCAGAATGTGTTTACCTACCCATTTGGATTGAGTCAGGCACTGGCTCGGGGTGCTGCTCTCGCCACTCCACCAAACCCAAACATCAAGTGGGAGGAAAGCATTCAGTTTGACCTGGGTGTCGAATTGAGGATGTTTGACGATAAGCTGACGGCTGAGTTTGATTACTATCAAAAGACGACATCTGATTTGTTGATGAATCAGATTATTCCGGGTTATCTCGGTGCCACCAATGACCCAATCAGCAACCTTGGAGAAATTCGCAACGAGGGAATTGAAGCCATGATTGGTTATCGTGTTTCCCTCGGGAAGGTTAAGCTTTCTGCGAACTTCAATTATACCACTTTTACAAACGAAGTAACCAGAGTAGCAGGGGAGACCGGATTTTTGCAAGGGTATTCATGGCCTGTACGGAATACCCCCATTACCCGCATGAGCGAAGGCTTCCCGGTCGGCCATTTTGTGGGCTATGTCGCAGATGGCATCTTCCAAAGCCAGCAGGAAGTATTTTCACACATCAACAGTCAGGGAGACCCCCTGCAGCCTAAGGCATCTCCCGGAGACATCCGGTTTCTTGATATCAATGGTGATGGAGTCATAGATTCTGAAGACATCACAGATATCGGCTCACCATGGCCGGATCATATTCTCGGCCTGACCCTTTCTGGAAGTGCAGGTGGCTTTGATTTCAGCCTCATTCTTTCAGCCCAGCTGGGCCATGATATCTACCGGACCTACGAGCGTTCTGATATTACCTTTACCAATTATCAGACATTCTGGCTGGATCGCTGGACTCCTGAAAATCCCGGAAACACATATCCGAGATTGGTCTCTAACGATCCCAACAATAATCAGCGCCCTTCCAGCTTCTATGTAGAAGATGCCTCCTTCCTGAGACTCCGCAACCTTCAGGTCGGTTATAACCTTCCATCCTCACTCTTAGAAAAAGTAAGGCTGAAAGGCCTCAGACTATACTTCTCAGCCAACAACCTGATTACAGTGACTGGGTACAACGGTTTCGATCCGGATATCGGCACCAACGGATGGATTCTGGATACCGGAATCGACAAAGGATTCTACCCAAGCAACCGAACACTTGGGGGCGGCATAAAAATCACCATGTAAAATACCAGACCTATGAAATATTTCAATAAGTACCTCCTTTTGACCCTCATCTTTGTGGGGGCTATGCACTCAGCATGTAATGAAGATCTCCTCAATGTAGATCCGGTCAATGAGTTTTTATCAGAAAACTTTTACCGAACAAACGCCCAGGTAGAGTCAGCCCTGATTGCAGCATATGACCCGCTGGGCTGGACCATGGCTTTCGGACAATGGATTTCTCCGGTTATGCTTGGTGAAATTCGTTCTGACAATGCTCATGCCGGAGGTGATGCCTCCGACAATGACCAACCAGGCTGGCAGGAAATTGACGATTTTCGGGAAAACAACACGAATGTTATTGTCCATCCGCTGTATCGCCGAAATTACATCGGTATTTTCCGTGCCAATCTGGTGATTAATAAAACCGATCTGACCACTCCTGAGGTCAATCGGTATATCGCTGAGGCTAAATTTCTCAGGGCTTACTACCATTTCGAACTGTTTCGGTTTTTCGGTCCCGTGCCTGTTGTGACTGAGCTTCTTTCTCCAGAAGACGTTGATTTGCCACGCAATACCATGAGTGAGGTCTTCCAGGCTATTGTCTCTGATTTGGAAGCGGCCATCGAAGTCCTGCCGACCACTATTTCCGCTGGAGAAACTGGTCGTGCCAATAAGGCTGCTGCCATGGCTATGCTCGGAAAGGTGTATCTCTACTGGGCAGATTTAGACGGTGACGATCCGCAAAAGTTTGATTTGGCTGCGCAGTACCTCCAGCAAGTTGTTGACCTTGGTATTTATCAGTTGGAAGATGACATGGAGTCTCTCTATGAATTTGGCGTGAAAAACCCTGGTGAATCCGTATTTGAAATCCAGAAGTCCAACCTCTACCCGAGTGACTGGTCCTGGTTTGAGGGTATTGAAGGGAATGGCATGGTTCAACTGTGCGGTGTTCGCGGTCTTTGCGAAGACCACCCCTTCTATCAGCCCGGCTGGGGCTTTATGCTGCCCACCCAGTCGCTCTATGATCACTACCTCAGTGACGATACCTACCGTCGCGATGCTGCAATCATAACAGTTGATGAGCTCGCCCAGGAAATTACTGATGCCGGAGAGTCCTGCAATGTCGTGGTTGATCTCACTCAAGGAAATCCTGTGGACTACACAGGATACTGGCAAGAGAAATTTTCTAACTACAAGAGTTATGTCGGCAATAACGTGAATGGCGGAGATCCAAACCTTACAAAAGATGCCAACATCTATGTCATTCGCTACGCAGATGTCCTGTTGATGCTTGCTGAAGCTCTTCACCGTGGCAGTGGCTCTGATATGGCTGCAATGGGCTATATCGATGAGGTTCGCGAGCGCGCAGCAGGCCCTGGTGATAATACCGGCAACTATCGCACTGCTCAGGACCTGATGTCTGAGCTCGGATGGACACTCCTTGATGTCATCTGGTATGAGCGCCGCGCTGAGCTGGCCATGGAAGGCGACCGCTGGTTTGACCTCGTCCGGTCAGGGCGTGCCTCAAGAGATCTTTTTGCCGGCGACGAGCCACGAGATGGAAACTTTAGTGAATCAAGACTTTGGCTGCCAATTTCTCTTCAAGAACTTTCTGTGGCACCCAATTTGACAGAATACCCCGATCCTTCTTTGTTCCAATAAATCATTTTTTTCCAAACTAAAACATGTGAATCATGAAAGCGAAAAGTTTCTTTTTTTCATCCTTTAAATGGGCACTCCTTCCTGTGCTGGCCGTTGGCCTCTTTGTCACAGGATGTAAGGAAGATGAAGACATGCCCGATGGTGGTGCTGATGTCATTGCCAGCTTCCAGTACGAGGTAAGCGCAGATAATTTTCTGCAGGTGACATTCTCAAATTTCTCCCAAAATGCTGCGTCATATGCCTGGGATTTTGGAGATGGCAACACAAGCACTGAAAAAGATCCCGTCCACACATATGCCGAGGCCGGTTTATACACTGTGGGTCTTACAGCAACCGGAAGCGACGGAACTGTGGCTGTCCGTCAGGAAAGTATTGAAATAAACGATCCTGACGCTGTCCTGACCCTTCTTGCAGGTGTCGACAGCAAAACCTGGTACCTCCAGCGCGAGGGAATCGCACTTGGCGTCGGACCAGCTGCAGGCGATAACTCATACTGGTCATTTGGTGGGGTGACTCCCCTGGGGGATCGTCCATGTATTTTGGATGATCAGTACACATTCCGCCGTGATGGAAAGTTTGAGTTCAACTCCAACGGAACCATCTTCATTGATTCTGAAGGCAATGGTGGCTGGCTTGCAGGCTCACCAGAGGGATGCTACGAAGAGACCGAGCCCGGTATCTTTACTGCTTCTGACGGAACCGATGTTTCTGCCTTCGCCAATGGCGGGGATTACAATTATGATTTTAATGCGAACAACGGTACGATAACAATTGAAGGATTGGGTGCCTATATCGGACTTGCCAACAAAACAGGAGCTGGCGACAACTACGTACCCCAATCTGTGAAAGAGTATCAGGTGCTGCGCCTCGCCGATGGCCCCATTGCTGATACTCTGGCAGTTGCTTTGGTTGGTAATGGTCTCGCCTGGAACTTCTACCTCGTGAGTTATGATGACCCCAACAATTTGCCTGACATCCCTATGGCACTGCCTTCTGCAAACTTTACATTCGTTAAGACAGGTGATTTTACTGTAGAATTCACCAGCACCTCCAATAATGCCACATCATACATGTGGGATTTCGGTGATGGAGCCACTTCTATGGAAACCAACCCTGTTCACACCTATGCAGCTGAAGGGGAGTACACTGTTACATTGACTGTCGGCGATGGTCAGGGTAACACAGACCAGACTTCAAAAACCGTTCAGATTAGCACGGCCAGCTTCTCAGCTGATGTGCTCTCAAATGCTGACGGAAAAGTATGGCGTCTTGCAGGAGAGAATTCATTCTACGTTGGGCCGTTTGAAGGAAGCTCCGAATGGTGGCCTGGTCTGGATGCTGCTGGTGTAGATCTCCAGTCCTGCCGCATCGATGATGAATTCATCTTCACGGATGGTGGTTCTATGGAATATGACGCGCTTGGTCAGATTTGGTATGAAGACTATATGGGTGGTTCCAACATTTGTGCAGACGAATCTGCAGTCACCTCTCCATTTGACGTACTGACATCAGGCGTTCACGCATTCTCTGTTACTGATGCGACAGCAACTGATCCTGCACTGATTACAGTGACTGGTGATGGAGCATTCATCGGCTTCAGCAAGCCTTTCAACGGAGGTGAGCTCAATGTCGACACGCCTCCTAAGTCTGAAATCACGTACCGTGTCCTGGAGTACACCAACTCTCCAACAAAAGAAACAATCACGCTCACCGTCGATATTTCTGCTGACCTCAGCGGAACAGCATGGTGGACCATCGTGATGGAGTCACTGAAATAATTTCAAGCACCTTTGAATGGCAGATGTGTTCCTCTAGGAATGCATCTGCCCATTTTTTTCGTTTCCCATCCAACCTTTTCAGTATGAAGTCTTTCTGGTTTGTCTGTATGGTTTTCTTGTTTGCTTCTTGCGATGATTCCGATAATGGTCCCGATAATCAGTCGGATAGGCCTGTAATGAATATCACAAAAGAGCTTTCGGTCAGTGAAGGGGATGATGAAAAATCGCTCTTTGTTGACGTGCGGTTATCCAAACCATCTAACCAGCAGGTGACTGCTGAGGTGCAGACGTTTGAGGGTACGGCGCGTGCGGGTTCTGACTTTGAAGCCATCGACAATCAGTTTCTCAGTTTTGATCCTGGCGTTGTTTCGCGAGACATCCGGGTTGCAGTCCTCGGAGATGAAGATGCTGAGGCCGATGAAACCTTTACGGTTGTGATCCGCAACCCGACAGGAGCAGATCTCGGTGATTCAAGTACATCAATAACCCTGCTTAATGATGATGCAGACACTGATGTAACCATTCCAGATGGAGGAAATACCAGCCCTCTCTCGTACCCTGGGATGACACTCATCTGGCAGGATGAATTTGAGGGTCCCTCCATTGACGAGACTTTCTGGAACTATGAAATCGGCACTGGAAACAATGGGTGGGGAAACAATGAGTCTCAGTATTACCTGAAAGAAAATGCCTGGATCAGTGATGGTCACCTCGTTATTCAGGCCAGAAACGAAAATTATGCCGGGCGTGACTACACCTCAACCCGCATGACAACAGAAGGAAAATTTGATTTTCAATTCGGGAGAGTTGATATTCGTGCTGCTCTCCCCGAGGGTCAGGGCATCTGGCCTGCATTATGGATGCTCGGCGCGAATTTCTCAACCATCGGCTGGCCCTTTTGCGGCGAAATCGACATCATGGAAATTGTTGGCCATGAGCCAGATCGTGTGCACGGGACCGTTCATTGGGCAAACGAAAACAACCAGCATGCCCAATTCGGTGGCTCGAAAAAACTGAGCCTTGGCACTTTCAAGCAAAAGTTTCACGTGTTCTCCATTATCTGGGATGAAAACAGCATCACTTGGTTGCTTGATGATGAGCCCTATCATGAAATCAACCTGAACCCCTCTCATTTGAGTGAGTTCAGAGCTCCTTTCTTCTTCATCTTTAACGTGGCTGTCGGTGGAAATTGGCCGGGATATCCCGATGCTTCCACGCAGTTTCCGCAGCAAATGATTGTAGATTACATCCGGGTATTTCAACCGGATTAATTCTTTAAAGCATTCTGATCATGCTCGCTGACCTTTCCCATTCTATTTCTGACCAGATGGTCTTGCAGAGTTTTCGAAAAATCACTCTGGCTTGGTTGCTGGCAGTCTGGATTGTGACCGGTGCAATGGCTCAGACATCTTGGGACCCCTCCGCAACAGACAGTCTGGTTTCCTATGATTCGGTATTGGCCAAAAGGCTGGGAGCAGATGCGTATGGCATGAAGGCATATGTCATGGCCTTCTTGAAGGCAGGGCCGAATCGCAGCGCTGACAAAGCAGAGGCTGCCCGTTTGCAGCAGGCCCACCTTGAAAATATTTCCCGGCTGGCAGCAGAAGGGAAACTTGTTCTTGCCGGACCGTTCCTTGATTCCGGCCCTGTCAGAGGGATTTATGTTTTTGATGTATCCACTCTTGAAGAGGCTGAGGCTCTGACCGCCTCAGATCCTGCTATTCAGGCGGGTAGCCTGGTAATGGAACTGCATGCGTGGTATGGATCCGCAACATTGCCATTGATCAATGAATGGCATGAGAAGATTCAGAAAGCCGGAATCACCGAAAAATAAAAGAGGACTTCTCAGGAAATGCTACCCCGGATGGTCATTGATGTCACTTCCGGAAGGATGCCGACCCGTCCGGGATATCCCAGAAAGCCCAGCCCCCTGTTGACATACAGGTGTTGCGTGCCTTTTGTGTACAGCCCGGCCCATTGAGTATACATATACTGGCTCGGGCTCCATTTGAATACGCCGGGAATTTCTACGCCAAACTGAAAGCCGTGTGTGTGCCCACTGAACGTAATGTCAATGTCCGGAAATTCGTTGCAAATGGTCTCCCAATAAGAGGGGTCGTGGCTCAATAGCAACCTCAACGATGCCCTGTCGGTACCCTCCCGGGCCTTCTGCAAATCACCGTACTTTGGAAATCGGGCAATTGCTGACATATTCTCAATCCCAATCACTGCCACTTCCTGGCCTCTGATGCTGAGCATCCTGTTTTCATTGCTGAGCAAATCCCAGCCCATTTCGCGGTGAATTTCCTCAAAACGGGCGGTATTGGCTGCTTTTGACGCCGCGTCTGGCCATCTGTGATAGTCGCCATAGTCATGGTTACCCCGCACACTGAAAGTGCCATAACGGCTTTCGATGCCAGAAAAAATGTCAATGTAAGGCTCCATCTCTTCAGCCTTTGAGTTGACAAGGTCGCCGGTAAAAAATACCAAATCCGGTTCCTCTCTATTAATCAGCTCAATAGCTCGTTTGATGGGCTCCTTGAAAAAGAAACTCCCTGAATGGATGTCTGAAATCTGAATCACCTTGAGTCCGTCTAAGTCCCCTGGAAGGCCGTCAATCAATGGTTCAGTCCGAAATGTCTTGTATCGGTATGGATTGCGCAGAATGCCATAGCTCATGGCTGTCAAAGGTAGTGCCCCCGCAATGGCAGCGGTGGCAGACAGAAAGCGTGCACGGCCGGGATCAAAGGGTGGTGACCCTGTAATTTTGCCAATTAAAAATCCAAAGGCACGGCGGATGTCATCAATAAGCAAAAAGGCCGATGCAATAAACTTCGAGAGGTAGAGAATGAAAATGATGGCTCTGATGATGGTGAGTGCGGCGCGGCCGAGGGGAAGGTCTCCCACAAACAAGGAGAGAGCCACAAAGGCAAGCGAACACGCACTTAATACCCAGTAGGTGACCGTGACGGCAGTTTTGACACCACCGGGCCATGATTCCGACAAATGGCGGAGTGACTGCCACGCATATAAGTCGAGACCAACCATGAATAATAAAAGAACCAGCACGCGCATAACGGGAGTTTGCTTGTGTAAACGCAAAACCCCACATTTTGATCAGATACGAGTACCAGATATTCGACGAACGTCAGTCGCCGAAAGAGAGACCGATTGACCGGGCCACTTTGATGAGATAGTGATCAGGGGAGATGAACTTGTTTTCCTTGACAGCTTCTAACAGTGGCACATCTTCGAGTCGGTAATTGTGGTAGGAGACCATCTTTCCGAAATTCTCGGCTTCAATCATCTCGAATGCTTTCATACCCATTGCGGTGGCCAGAATCCGGTCAAAAGCTATTGGGGTACCTCCGCGCTGGATGTGCCCGAGAATGGTTGTCCTGATCTGCGCCGGGCAGTTGTGAGCTTCCAGTTGGCGGCGCAGATAATTGGCCACACCTCCAAGTTTGATGTGCTCATCACGCTCATCCAATGCCTTTTGACCAATGACCTCTCCACCTTCAGGCTTGGCTCCTTCCGCAATGACAATGTTGAGAAACCCCTTTCCTTTTCGATACCGCTTTTCAATGGTGCGCAAGACACTTTCTACCCTGAACGGTATCTCAGGAATCAGGCAAATCTCGGCCCCTCCGGCTATAGCAGTGTGGAGCGCAATCCAACCGGCATTGCGACCCATTACCTCCATAATCATCACTCGGTGGTGGCTCTCAGCTGTGGTCACCAACTTGTCAAACGAATCTGTAGCAATTTGTACCGCCGTTGAAAATCCAAAGGTCAGATCAGTGGCCGAAAGATCATTGTCAATGGTCTTGGGCACTCCTACTACCGGAAGCCCATGTTCATGAAGTGCCAGCGATATGCGTTGACTGCCGTCTCCGCCGATATTGACGAGCGCATCGAAGCCCATCGACCGGATTCGGTCTGCCAGCTCGGCTGTGCGGTCGACATGAATCCAGCTGCCGTCTTCCTGTTGTACCGGATAGGCCAATGGGTTTCCTTGGTTGGTCGTTTTGAGGATGGTTCCTCCCTTGACATGAATTCCAGCTGTTTTCCTTGAGGTGAGCTTCATCACCTCCGGCGGATCCCGGAAGATGCCGTTAAATGCCTCAATACTCCCCCACACTTCCCATCTTCCGGTCCGGCGAGCTGATTTGGCTACGCCACGAATCACAGCGTTCAACCCAGGGCAGTCACCGCCGCCCGTACTAATCAACAGCTTCTTTTTCATTTCCCTAATGTACGTATTCTTTTGCCTTTGTCCGCACCCGAAGTCTCCCATTTTTGGATTTCACCACCCGGCAAGTGCCCCCTTCGAATCCGCATGTAACTGTCGGACAATTCGTGTTTATGAGAAAATATCAGTAGCTTTCCTAAAAGATTTTGCTGGTAAATCAATCCAACATGTCAAACCGCCGGAATTTTTTGCATCAACTTGCCACTCTGGGCATCGGTTCTGCGGTGCTGCCGTGGTTGCCTGACAAAGCTTCACGGGAAATGCTCGCCAAGCATGTTCGGAAGCTGGAACAAGTATCGGCTGCACATGCAGCAACCGATGAGGAATTCTGGAACCTGATTCAATTGGCATTCCGCCAGTCTTCGCAGTTTTTAAATTTAGAGAATGGGTATTTCAGTCCCCAGCCAACGCGTGTTCTGGAGGCACAGGAGGAGTACATCCGCCGCATCAATGAGACACCTGCGTTTTATATGCGCACACAAATGGAGACCGACCGCGAAGAGGCCAGAGCGCGACTTGCAGGCCTTGCCGGATGCTCGCCGGAAGAGATTGCCATTACGCGCAATACCACTGAATCACTGGATACAATCATTGCCGGCATCGACTTCGAGCCCGGTCAGGAGGCTATTATGAGCAATCAGGACTATGGGAGCATGGTTGAAGCGTTTCACCAGCAAAAGCGCAGGCGGGGGCTCGTGTGCAACATAATTGACCTGCCAATGCACCCCGCCAATGACAGTGAAATCGTGGAGCGCTATGAACAAGCCATCACTGATCGCACGCGGATCATGCTTGTAACGCATCTCATTAATATCACAGGGCAAGTGTTGCCAGTGAAGAAAATTGCGGATATGGCACGCAGCCGTGGGGTGGAAGTCATGGTCGACGGAGCTCATTCTTTTGCGCAACTGGAATTCAACATTCCCGATCTCGGGTGCGACTATTTTGGTGCCAGCCTTCACAAATGGCTGTGCTGCCCCCTCGGGGCAGGAATATTGTATGTCCGAAAAGACCGCATTAAAAATGTCTGGCCACTGTTTGGCGATGTGTCAAAGTCCGCTGATGATATTCGGAAATTCGAACATTACGGCACGCATCCCGCCGCCACCACCATTGCCATTTCCGATGCCATCAGGTTTCATGAACTCATCGGTCCGACGAGAAAACAAGACCGGCTCAGGTATCTGAAAGCCTATTGGACGTCAAAGATCAAGGATATCCCAGGAGTGAGGCTGAATACGCCAGAGGCACCTAACCGCAGCAGTGCCATTGCCAATATTGCCATTGAAGGTCTTACCCCACACCAACTGGCGGGGCGCCTCTACGACGAGTTCAGAATTTACACTGTGGCCATTGACCATCCCGTCGTCAAAGGTGTAAGAATCACGCCTCATCTCTACACGCGATTAACAGATCTTGAGAAACTCGTCGAGGCAATCCGTCAAATTGCAGAATCACGGCCCGGATAAAATTGACCGATCACGCAAAGGCCTTTTCTACGAGCTCTCGCTGCTGCTGGTCGTGCACCTTCTTATACCCTGTAGCCGGTGAGGCTCCAGGCTTTCTGCACACCACGGTCCAGTCACCTTTCGTATAGTTCATAGCCATATATTGCCAGGCGCCCATATTCTCAGGTTCTTCCTGAACCCAGTACCACTCAGCATTGGGATACCGCCCAGCAAGCGCATCGAGCTGGGTTTCGGGTAGTGGATAGAGTTGTTCTACCCTGATGATGGCCACATCATCATGGGCCTTTGATTCTTTTTCCTCAAGCAAGTCGTAATAGACCTTGCCCGTGCAGAGCAAAAGACGGCGTATTTTTTTGCCGCTCCGAGGGCCAACGGCCGAATCGTCAATCAGCTCGAGAAAACGGCGGTCTTTTTCAAACTCCGTCGGACTGGAAGTGCAGCGTGGATGGCGCAGTAATGACTTGGGAGACATCACCACAAGAGGTTTCCGAAACGGCCGGGCCAGCTGACGGCGAAGGAGGTGGAAGAAGTTGGCCGGGGTAGTGGCATTTGCGACCGTCATATTATAGTTGGCGCAATTCTGAAGGAATCTCTCAAGGCGTGCTGAGGAGTGCTCAGGGCCTTGCCCCTCGTACCCGTGCGGTAGCAGGAGTACGAGCCCGCTCTGGCGGCTCCATTTGCTTTCCGCAGCAGTAATATACTGGTCGATGATGGTCTGTGCACCATTGTAGAAGTCGCCAAACTGAGCTTCCCAAATTACCAGTGAGTCAGGCGACGACATCGAGTAACCATATTCAAACCCGAGTACTGCAAACTCTGAAAGAAGGGAGTTGTATATATGGAAAAAGGCCTGTTTGCCACCGAGGTGGTCGAGGCGGTTGTACTCTTCAAAGGTATCCTTGTCAAAGAACACAGCATGCCGGTGCGAAAAGGTGCCGCGGCGTACATCCTGTCCGCTCATCCTGACATGTTTACCTTCCAGCAGAAGGCTTCCATAGGCTACCAGCTCTCCCATCGCCCAGTTGAGCTGGTCGCTGTCCATCAGCTTCCGGTTGCCTTTAAGCAAACGGTTCACCTTTCCAAGCGGTTTGAAGCCCTCCGGGACATTGATGAGATGGTGAATAATCTGATCGAGCATGTCCCGACCGATTCCGGTTTCAGGCGATGATTCAAAATCTGAAGCATCTGTCGATTTTTGCAACTTTCGCCATGCCTCTTCCGGCTCCTGATATTCGTATGGCAGTGGTTTTTCCTTCACCTCATCAAGGCGTTCCTGAAGGGTATTCCAGAAGTCTTTTTCCATCTGCTCGGCCAATTCTTTTTCGAGATCCCCCCGCTCAGCCAATTTGCGGGAGTACAGCTCCCGCGGATTGGGGTGGTCCTTGATGGTTACATACATCCGGGGCTGGGTGAAAGCTGGATCATCCCCTTCATTATGACCATGCCTACGGTAGCAGACCATGTCAATAAACACATCCGTGTTAAATGCCTGCCGATATTCGGTGGCCAGCTCAGCCGCAAAGACCACGGCTTCGGGGTCGTCTCCGTTGACATGGAAAACAGGTGCCTGTATGACTTTGGCCACATCTGTGCAATAGGTTGAGGAGCGCGCCTCGTCAAAGTCGGTGGTAAACCCAATTTGGTTGTTGATGACAAAATGGATGGTTCCTCCTGTGGCGTATCCTGGCAACTGACTCATCTGAGCCACTTCATAAACCACTCCCTGCCCTGCCACCGCTGCATCTCCATGAATCAGCAATGGCAGAATGCGGTCGTAGTCTGATTCGTACAACAAATCAGCCTTGGCTCTGGAAAAGCCCTCAACCACAGGGTCTACAGATTCAAGATGTGAAGGGTTGGGCACCAGCTTCAGGTGTACTTTTTTTCCTGACGGGGTCACCACCTGAGACGAAAATCCGAGGTGGTATTTGACATCCCCATCACCAAAGCTCTGGTCCGGCATGACATTTCCCTCAAACTCAGTAAAAACCTGAGCATATGTCTTGCCCATGATGTTGGTCAGCACGTTCAGCCTGCCGCGGTGTGCCATGCCAATGACCACTTCCTCCACTTTATCGTCTGTGGCCTTATTGATGATGGCATCAATGGCGGGGATGGTTGTTTCTCCGCCTTCAAGAGAGAACCGCTTTTGGCCGATGTATTTGGTGTGAAGGAAATTCTCAAAAACGGATGCTCCATTGAGTTTTTCCAGTATGCGTTGCTTTTTTTCTGGAGAAAATCCATAGTCAGCGCTTAGCGGCCTGTTTTCGATGCGGTCTCGCAACCACATTCTTCGGTTGCGGTCTTCTATGTGGCTGAATTCAAATCCGATGGTCCCGCAATAGACCACCCGCAAATGGTCAAGAATCTGTTGCAAGGTAGCCTGCCCAAGACCCAACTCGTGACCGGCATTAAATGGCTTGTGTAAATCTGCATCCTCCAGGCCATAGTCGTTGAGGTCCAGTCTCGGCTGACGATCAAGCCGCTGGCGAATAGGGTTGGTAGTGGACAAAAGGTGGCCGCGGTCGCGAAACCCATGGATGATTGACATCACGCCAAACTCCTTGGTCAGGCTCTGAACCGGAGCACCACCTACTGCGCCATCTTCCGCTTTGCGGTCAGCGGCAAAATCATAGCCCAGAAAAAACTGCCTCCAACTCTCATCGACTGATTCGGGATCCTTGCGGTATGACTGGTAGAGAGCCTCAATATAGGCAGGATGTGCATTGGTTGTATGTGAGAAATCGTTCATAACTTTCTGGTGGCTTGGCAACACGGATAGGGAGAAATCAGATTTCAAGCAGCATTTTCAGCGGGTCTTCCAACAGCTGCTTTACCTTGACGAGGAAAGTTACTGAGGTGCTCCCGTCAATGACCCGATGGTCGTAAGAGAGCGCCACATACATCATCGGACGGATTTTCACCTCCCCGTTGACGGCAATGGGTCGCTGCTGAATGCTGTGCATCCCCAAAATTGCTGACTGAGGCTCATTGATAATCGGGGTACTGAGCAGAGACCCGAACACCCCTCCATTGGTAATTGTAAATGTGCCCCCTTGCATTTCCTCCAATGTGAGAGTGCCCTGACGGGCTTTATCTGCAAGAGCTTTGATGCGTTTTTCAACATCTGCAAAGTGCAGTGATTCAACATTGTGAATCGGGGGCACCACGAGTCCATTGGGTGTGGAAATGGCTATGGAGATATCGGCATAATCGTGGTAAATGAGGTCGTCTCCATCCAGAATGGCATTGACGTCAGGCATGTCCATAAGGGCTGTGGCGCAGGCTTTGGCAAACAGGCTCATGAAGCCCAGTTTGATGCCATACTTGGCCATAAAATCATCCTGATAGGTTTTGCGCATGGCCATGACCTGTGTCAGATCCACCTCATTGAAGGTGGTCAGCATGGCTGTGCTGTTTTTGGCAGACACAAGTCTTCGGGCAATGGTTCGCCGCATCCGAGACATTTTTTTGCGTGTCGTCTCCCGGCTGAAGGCCTGTGCCTGATTGGGTGATGAGGTCTCGGGGGTTGTGGCAGGTTCGGACTGAGGGGCATTCGATACCGCCGGCACCTGCGCAGCTTTCTCCACGTCAGGCTTGGTAATACGCCCGTCCTTGCCAGTACCGGTGACGGCTGACGCATCAATGCCGGCCTCACGCATCAGTTTGGCAGCCGAAGGAGAAGGATGGCCTGCTGCATAGGAGTCAGTCCCGGCCTGTGGTGAGGCAACGTCGGGCATAGGGGTTGGAGCAGTCGGTGTTTCGGCAGTCACAGACGCCTCGCCAGTGTCAGCACTGACACTGGTATCAATTTTGGCAACCAATGCCCCTATTTCCAGATCGTCGCCCTCTGAGGCAACGTAAATTAATTTGCCCGCTGCCTCTGCCGGAAACTCCAGAGTGGCCTTGTCAGACTCAAACTCGCAGATAGGCTCGTCAAGCTCGACGTAGGCACCGTCAGGCTTCAGCCACTGTGACAAGGTCACTTCTGTGATGGATTCCCCCACAGAGGGCACTTTCATTTCGATGATGCTCATAACGATATGCGTTTTGACAAATGTAAGCAGTTTGGGTGGTTCATGCGTATTGTCGGGAGTCAGCGATTTGACTGTTCGGATCATCCAACTCCACAGGCAATTTTGGCCACCATGCGACCGTCGGGAGCCAGCTCCGTGAGTTCAGCCAATCCGACTTTGTTGATCCATGAGTCATCCAACTTGAGATCAACCTTGATGTAATTATCTGTAAAGCCACTCACCCTTCCGGCTGCACTGTCATGCTCAAAGAGCACTTTCCGCTGCTGGCCTATGAAGCGGCTGTAAAAATGGCGTTTCTTTTTATCGGAAATCATTCGCAGCACTTCATTTCTTCTTCTCCGCTCTGCCACATCAACACCACCCTCCATTGATGCTGCCGGTGTGTTTGGGCGCTCCGAATAAGTGAAGACATGCAGGTAGGAGACATCCAGTTCGGTGATAAAGCGGCAGGTTTCCAGAAAATCCTCTTCACGCTCACCCGGAAATCCGACAATGAGATCGACTCCGATGCACGCATCAGGCATCAATTCGCGGATTCGCCCCACACGGTCTGCATAGAGCTCTCTTTTATAGCGCCGCCGCATCATGGCCAGCTGTCGGTTGTTGCCAGACTGCAGGGGCATGTGGAAATGCGGTACAAAGCGGCGCGAGGTCGCCACAAAATCGATGATCTCGTCTGTGCAGAGGTTGGGCTCAATTGAGGAAATGCGGAATCGCTCTATCCCGTCAACCCGGTCGAGCTCCCTGATCAGGTCTGAAAAAAGTGCTTCTTTACGGGGTTTCACCCCTTCAAGAACCTCCGTGCCATTGCCGTAATCTCCGATGTTGACCCCCGTCAGCACAATTTCCCGAACGCCCTGCTCGGCAATGCTGTGCGCGTTTGCAACGACATTCTCAACCGTATCACTCCGGCTTTTCCCCCGTGCCAGAGGGATGGTGCAGAAGGTGCACTTGTAATCGCACCCATCCTGCACCTTGAGGAAGGATCGCGTTCGGTCTCCAAAAGAAAAGGCATCAACAAAACTGCGAGCCTCCCTGACTTCTCCGGCCCGCACCCATCCTTTCCCGGGCGCCTTGGTAAGGGTGTCGACATAATCAACCACTCTGAATTTTTCGGCTGCCCCCAGTACCAGGTCAACCCCCGGTATTGAGGCAATTTCCTCAGGCTTTAATTGAGCATAACACCCAATGACCACCACCCGCGCTTCCGGGCGCTGCCGCAAGGCCCTCCGCACAATCTGCCGGCATTTCCGGTCCGCAAACTCGGTGACCGAGCAGGTGTTAATGACATAAATGTCTGACCCCTCTGAAAAATCAACGGTCTGATACCCGGCCTGCGCAAACGAGCGGCCAATCGCAGAACTTTCGGAGTAATTGAGCTTGCAGCCCAATGTATAAAAGGAAACTGTGCGGGGCGTTGCCATACTGACTGATATTGCTCAGCAAAACAACCGCGAGCGGAACTTGGTTTGACAACCAGAAGCTCTCCGGAAGATGTGCTGAATCACGATGGGCAAAAGTACGGTATTCAAGGCGGTATGAGAAAGAAAGACCCTTCTTTTCAGAAGTCCCAACCGCTCATAATTTCTGGTCGCCCTGAGCTGTTTGACATTGTCTTCGGTGAAATCAGAATATGATGAATGCCAAAGCAAAAACAACAACCGCCAAAATCAGGCCATACATGAAGATGCCATAGCAAATACTGAGATAACGGTACTTTTTGGCCAGCACCACCCCGAGAAAATAAAGATCCCGCGTCATGGAGGCATATAAAAAGTCATTGTCCTTTATCATCTCTGCCATCCCATACTGATAATCGTCAAGAGACATCCGGTAATAGTTTCCAAAAAACAGAAGATTTGACCGGCGCGCTTCAATGTCTTCACGGCTGACTCGCCCCTCAGTGATTTTTGGTCGGGTTGAAAGGGTCGCAAACACAATGGCCAAAAGGCACACTGTTAGCAGAACGATGGTCGGGAGAATGAGCTTTGGATCAGAGCTGAACTTTGGCACCAGCGTTGAGACGATGATGGACACTATGATCGCATTGATGCTCAGCATGATGTTGGCCTTGTTGTCGGCTATAGAGCTGAGGTTGACATGGGTGCGGTAGGTGGCGCGGTACATGGTTTCCACCCCTCGCCCGAGGTTGAGCTGCTTGAGTTCTTTATTACTGGTCTTAAGCAGTTTTTTCTGCTTCTTTGATTTCTTTTCAGGCTCCTCAACGCTTATCCGGATGTCAGGGTCGAGGCGGAGACGTTGCTTATGGAGCAGTCGGATGTGGCGTTGTTTTTCATCGTTGTACAACTCAAAAGCAATCGGGGTGTGGTAGCTGTGAGATTGAAGAAAGGTAAGCTCCTGATTTACCCACTCCTGCTCCGTCAGAATGGTCCCGCGGGTCAGGGCTTTTTCATGGCGGAGTCTGGAGCTCAAATCCCAGAAGGTGGGCTTGCCGAGGTGAGCGAGATCTGCATCGCAAAGAATCTCCGACAGGAGGTCTCGCGGCTCTGCCGAAAGGCGGGTGTCGAGAATGCACGCTTTGACGAGTGCAATGTCTTCAGCAGAATAACCATGGGAGCCGAGGAAGGCAGCTGCATGTTCTGCACTGCGGGTCTCGTGGTCTTCGGCGCCCTCTGCATACCCTGAATCGTGAAACCAGGCTGCAATTAGGAGAAGCTCCCGCTCTCTTTCCGTCAGGTCAAAGCGGCTGCCCAACTCCTGAGCGGCTTCCACAACTTGAGAGGTGTGGGCAAAATTGTGAAAGGTGTGGCCCGCTGAAACAGCAGCCTCCATATGCGCCCGGACAGTTGCTTCAGCCTTGGCAAGAATCTGAGAAGTGTCATTCATTCCGAATCATGTCTGCGTGACAGAATGCAGGGAATCATTCAACCCTGGAGAGGGGTGGAAATTACGGAATTTCAGGTTGCGTGATCCTATTGGAAATAAATAATGTCGCACTGTCCAAGATCAGAATTCAGAATTTCAGTTCGCTTAATCTGGTCATTGTAAATTCTCAGAGCCATCGTGTTTGGCGGCTCATCGCCGAGATTGTTCGCATAGAGCAACAGGTAGTTACGCTTGCCGGCTTCCAGCTGGAGCGTCAGGGTATGAGGCTCAGCTGAGAGGATGTGGTTGCGCAAAATCCAGCGACCGTTAAAGTTGAGTGACACAATGTCACCGTCAATTTTTTTGTGATCATAGAGTTCAATAGTCACGGTTTTGTCGTAAACCCGAACCTCCCGGCCCTCCAGAATTTTCCGCTCTGTCAGCTCTTCTGGGGCTGCCTCAGGCTTATCGTAAATGACCTCGCTGGTGCCGGCCGGCGAGTAGATGATAAACCCCCATTTGCCATTCTGATATACCCTGGCAAGGCCTTCCCTGAAATCATAGCCCAACTCAAACTCCGGCTGAATAACCAGTGTGCCCGCCATGTCTATGTAGCCCCACTTGCCGTCTTTTTGAACCCGCGCCAAATTTTCTGAAAAATCACCGGCCTGATCATAGATCGGAGAGACCACAATCTGCCCCTTTGTATCGATGAATCCCCATTTCCCATTCATTTGAAATCTTGCGAGTTTGTGGGAATAATTGAAGAGCATCTCAAATTGCGGCTCGATGAGAAAAGAGCCATCTTTCCTGATGATACCAAACTTGCCGTTCGTTTCAACCCGCGCCAACCCTCCGGAAAAACTGCCTGCATATGTGTAAATGGCCGGAATAACCAGCGCACCGGTCTGGTCAATAAATCCCCAGGTGTCGCCGCGCTTCACACTGCACAATCCTTCATAAAAACCGAGCGCATCGCTGTAGGTAGGGCTCACCAGATACCGCCCATCTCTTCGGATGATTCCCCACTTGCCATTTTTCTGGATTGCGGCAAACCCCTCGCTGAAGGAGTGTGCTGACTCGTAAATCGAAGGGATGGCGTAATTCCCCTGGCGGTTGATGAACCCCCATGTCGAATCTTCCTTCACGCAGGCAAGGCCCTCCTGAAAGGGACTGGTCACCTCGAACCGGGTCTGAATCACCAGCTTTCCCGCTTCATTGACGTAGCCACTGCGTGAGGTCATCGTGCGGAAATTAATAAAGCCTGCAGAGGCCAGTCCCTCAGAATAGGCGTCAATGATGTGATAGGTGGGAGGGATGGTGGTCGTGCCGGTATGATCGATAAATCCTTTTTCAATGCCCGAAATGACAACCGCATGGCCATCATAAAAATCGTAGGCCTTGTCGTAGTCAACCTTGAAGGCATACCGGTAATTGGCGCCACCCTCACCCTGGGCGGCGAGAGAAATGGAAAGACTACTGAAAAAAATGAAACTGATAAGTACCTTTATGCTGTTCATGGTGTCATGTGGCATTTTGCTATTCCGGTTTGTAGGGATTGAAGCCCGATGATTCACCCGGATAGCAGAGTGGTATTGAGAATGAATGGGAACCGGCTCGGCGCAAAAATACAGGAAAATGACTCAGCACACAGGGATTGAGCACCTTTTGGCTGCGGAATTGAAGAGTTTTTGAAATAAAGTGAAGAAAAATGCGTATTGTCGGGGTTGCAGTTCTATTTTTGTCTGTCATCTGTGCTGTCCGAACCGAAAACCGATAGGCCAGCGTGCGCAATTAAATAAGGAGAAACCACACAGCTGTCAATGAATTTGTTCAACTTTTTTTCCCAGGAACTGGCCATAGATCTGGGTACAGCCAATACCCTGATTATCATGGACGACAAGGTGGTGGTCGATGAGCCTTCCATCGTTGCCGTTGATCGCCGCACAGGAGCCACCATCGCAGTGGGCACCAAGGCGATGCAAATGCATGAAAAGACCCATGAAAATATCAAGACCATCCGCCCCCTCAAAGACGGAGTGATAGCCGACTTTCAGGCGGCGGAAAGCATGATAGAAGGGTTGATTAGAATGGCAGGCTCAAAGAGCAGGTTTTTCACCCACCTTAAAATGGTCATCTGTATCCCTTCAGGGATTACCGAGGTTGAAAAACGCGCAGTCTTCGACTCAGCTGACCATGTTGACTCAAAGGAAACCTACCTCATCCACGAACCCATGGCCGCCGCGCTGGGCATCGGTCTGGATGTCGAAGAGCCTGTAGGCAACATGATTATCGACATCGGAGGAGGGACCACTGAAATTGCTGTTATCGCCCTGTCAGGCATCGTGACCGACCAGTCTATCCGAACTGCCGGTGATGAATTTACGTCAGACATTGTTGATTTCATCAAGCGCAAATACAATATGCTCATTGGTGAGCGCACTGCTGAACAAATCAAGATTCATGTCGGGTCCGCCCTGCCTGAGCTTGACGACCCCCCGGAAGATTATCCCGTAAACGGTCGGGATTTGATGACTGGAATACCGAGGCAAATTATTATTTCTTATACAGAAGTTGCGGAGGCAATTGATAAATCCATTTCAAAGGTGGAAGAGGCTGTCCTGAAGGCGCTGGAAGCAACGCCGCCGGAGCTCGCCTCAGACATCTATCGCATCGGCTTGTATCTGACCGGCGGAGGCGCTCTGCTGAGAGGGCTTGACAAGCGCCTGTCTGCAAAGACCAAACTGCCGGTGCATATCCCGGAAGACCCGCTGCGGGCAGTTGTCAGAGGGACAGGCATTGCCCTGAAAAATACCGAGCGGTTTTCCTTTCTGATTGACAGAAAAAGCGTGTAGGCCTCCGCTGTCTGCGAACCCCCTGTACCGAGCATGCAAAACCTGTTTTATCTGTTTGTGAGATATGGTGGATTCGTTTCGTTTCTTCTCCTCGAAGCGTTATGTATATACTTGATTATCAATTTTAACGAAAAGCAGAACCGCATTTTTCTGCACTCTGCCAGTGTCATCTCGGGTAATGTAGCCGAGCAGTTTGACAATCTGGCTGACTTCCTGCGCCTTCAAGAAGAGAGAGACAGCCTTGCTGCCAACAATGCCCGGCTGTTGGCGATGCTGGGCATTTCCAGATTCGATATTGCCCTGAAGGCTGATACGGTTGTCAATCGGCAGGATACACAGCGCTACAGATATGTAGCGGCTGAAGTCATTAATAACTCTACTCGGAAAAGCCGAAACTTCCTTACACTATCCCGGGGTTCACTCCATGGCATCAAACCCCGTATGGGGGTGATTGATGAGCGCGGAGTGGTGGGCATTGTCAGGAATACTTCTCCGCACTTTAGCCTGGTCATGTCTGTGCTTCACCCGCAGATGCGCATCAGCGTCAGGCATGCTTTAAGCAATCACGAGGGGTCCATGCAATGGGAGGCCCCATTGGGGCCAGATCAGGTCAATGTGCTGTATCTTCCCCGGACCGCCCCACTCAGCTCCGGAGATACCCTCCTGACCAGCGGATACTCAACGCATTTCCCCCCGGGCCTTCCGGTAGCAGTCGTTGATACATTTCTTGTCAAGCCCGGCGGAAGCACCTGGGAGGTAAAGGCCAGTTTGCTGAATGATTTGCGAAATTCGCGGTACGTCTACGTGGTCGAAGATTTGTTGGCCGAAGAGCAACTTAACCTAGAGTCGTCCAATGAGTAATCCAGTATTTAAACACTTGCTGAGGTTTCTGCTCCTCCTGATTCCTCAGGTGCTTATTTTCAGGCGCCTCGAAGAAGCCGGAGGGGTGTTCGAGTACGGCCGTGTGTTTCTCTACCCACTCTTTATTCTTTTCATGCCCCTTCAACTGCCAACCGTGGCCCTGCTGGGAATTGCCTTTCTCGCCGGACTGAGCGTTGATGCATTTTATGATTCGCCGGGGGTACATGCCGGCGCTTTGGTTCTGACTGCTTACGCGAGGCCGCTGGTGCTGACCATCCTTCAGCCGCGAGACGGTTACAATATTACCCACCACCCGACAAAATACCATCTCGGAATCGGGTGGTTCCTGGGCTATTCCTCCATTCTCATGGGTGTCTTCCTGCTCGCTTATTTTTCGCTCGAGGCATTCACGCTGGTTCATCTCCCCCGCATTCTCCTTCACTCTATTGCCTCGTTTGTTTTGTCCATGTTTTTCATTCTCATTCTTCAATACCTCTTCAATCCAAAATCCTGATGGCGGACCATAAGCTGGCAAACACGGGATAAATACTGCCAAAATGTCATCTTTTGGCTGTGGTATGATTCATGTGAGATCGAAAGAATACATGTACCTTTAAGGTTTATGGGGTGTATTCCCCGATTGATTGCAACGCACACTGACTTATGCTAGGTAATTTCTCAAAATCCCTGAAAAAATTATTCGGGACCAAGCAAGACCGCGATAATGCTTCATACGCTCCGGTCGTGGAAGAAATAAATGAGGCTTTCGAGGCGCTAAAAAATCTTTCCGACGATGAGCTGCGGATGAAAACGGAGGCGTTCAGAACCCGAATCAGGGAGCAGCTTGCCGAGATTGATCAGGAAATCAAAGAACTGAATCAGGAAGCGGAGGAGACGGCCGATTTCGGAAGGAAAGAAGAAATATTTCGGGAAATTGATGCCCTGACGGAAGACCGGGATGAGGAGCTTGAAGCGGTGCTGCGGGATTTGCTGCCTGAGGCATTTGCGGTGGTCAAGGAGACGGCCCGGCGGTTTACTGAGCGAAGCACCATTTCAGTGACAGCTACTGAGCACGACCGCAACCTCGCAGCCCAGCCCCGCAAGGAGTACGTCACCATTGAGGGGAACAAGGCTATCTGGAAAAATAGCTGGACCGCCGCGGGTGGGGAGATTACCTGGAATATGGTACACTATGATGTGCAGCTGATTGGTGGTATGGTGCTCCATGACGGCAAAATTGCCGAGATGGCAACAGGGGAGGGAAAAACGCTGGTGGCAACTCTGCCAGCCTACCTTAACGGATTGTCCGGACTGGGTGTCCATGTCGTAACCGTCAACGACTATCTGGCTCGTCGTGATGCAGAGTGGATCGGGCCCATCATGGAGTTTCTCCTGCTCACTATTGATTGCATCGACAAGTACCGGCCACACTCCCCAGAGCGCCTTCAGGCTTACCGCTGCGACATTACGTACGGCACAAACAACGAGTTCGGATTCGATTACCTCAGGGATAACATGGTGCCGACGCGAGATGAAATGGTACAACGCAAGCACCATTATGCCATGATTGATGAGGTGGATTCGGTACTGATAGATGATGCGCGGACTCCCCTTATTATCTCGGGTCCTGTGGCCAAGGGGAAAGAAGAGCAGGAGTACAAAATCTTAAAGCCAAAAGTTGAAAAGTTGATTACCGCACAACGGAATCTGGCTACCAAATATCTGGCCGAGGCGAAGAAGATGTTTCAAGACGGAGAGCTTGGGGTGAATGAAGGCGAGGCTGGAATGGCTCTGCTTCGTGCCCACCGTGCTATGCCCAAATACAGACCGTTGATTAAGTTTTTGAGTGAAGACGGCGTCAAGGTGCACCTGCAGAAGACCGAAAACTTCTACATGCAGGAGCAGTCAAAAAATATGCATTTGGTCGATGAGCCTCTCTATTTCACCATCGATGAGAAAAACCGTCAGGTCGAGCTGACTGATGTCGGGGCCGAGTTTCTGGCAAAAGGCGAGCAGGATTCCAATCTTTTCATCATGCCCGATATTGCGACCGAGATGATGGAAATAGAGCAGGACGAATCGCTTTCGGCCAGCGAAAAGGAAGAAGCCAGAAGCAATCTTGCACAGGACTTTTCTACAAAATCACGGAGACTCCACTCGGTCCAGCAGCTCCTGAAGGCTTACGCCCTGTTTGAAAAAGATGAAGAATATGTGGTACTTGATGGGCAGGTGAAAATTGTGGATGAGCAGACAGGCCGGATTATGGAGGGGAGGAGATACTCCGATGGTCTTCATCAGGCGCTCGAGGCGAAGGAGGGCGTGAATATCGGGGATGTGACTCAAACCTATGCCACGGTAACCCTGCAGAATTATTTCCGGATGTACCACAAGCTGGCCGGGATGACCGGCACGGCCGAAACAGAGGCCGGCGAATTCTGGGAGATTTACAAGCTCGACGTGGTGGTGATCCCCACAAACCGACCGATTGTCAGAGATGATCGAAATGATTTGGTCTTCAAAACCGAGCGCGAAAAATTCAATGCGGTCATTGAAGACATTACCGGGTTAAGCGAAGAAGGCAGGCCAGTGCTGGTCGGAACAACTTCTGTGGATGTATCGGAAAAGCTAAGCCGGATGCTCAAAATGCGTGGCATCGAACACAATGTGCTGAATGCCAAACAGCACCAGCGCGAGGCAGAGGTGGTGGCAGAGGCTGGCAAAGCAGGCAAAGTCACCATCGCGACCAATATGGCCGGCCGGGGTACGGATATTAAGCTGATTCAGAGTGTGAAAGATGCCGGAGGTCTCGCTATTATTGGCACAGAGCGCCATGATTCCAGACGGGTAGACCGCCAGCTTCGGGGCCGCTCAGGGCGGCAGGGAGACCCGGGATCGAGCCAGTTTTATGTGTCGCTCGAAGATAACCTCATGCGTCTCTTTCACTCAGAACGCATCTCAAAAATCATGGACCGCCTTGGGCACAAAGATGGTGAGGTCATCCAGCACTCGATGGTCACCAAATCAATCGAGCGGGCTCAAAAGAAAGTGGAGGAGAATAACTTCGGAATCCGAAAGCGACTGCTGGAGTATGATGATGTCATGAACATTCAGCGGGAAGCAATCTATAAAAAACGCTTCAATGCCCTCAGCGGAGAGCGGCTTTCACTTGATCTGAACTATATGTTTCTGTCACTGACAGAAAGCATGGCGATGAGTTATCGGGCACAGGGCAATTATCAGAGTTTCCGACAAGAGTCCATGCGCATTCTCGGGATGGACCCCCACGAGTTTTTGCCGGAAGACCTCTTTATCACCGGCAACGAGGACAAAGTCATCGGTACATTTCAGCAGCACTTTTTCGAGCGCTACAATCTTCGCGAAAAGCATCTCATAGAGGTGTTGCTTCCGGTTATCCGCGATGTACACACCAATGAGGGGCATCGGTATAAGCGAATCGCTATTCCGTTTACGGATGGTAGCCCCGGGAAACTTCCAATCGCAGCTGATCTTGAGCAGGCCATCCAGTCCGAGGGCCGCAGTATCATGCGCGATATTGAAAAGGCTGTCACTCTTGCAATCATTGACGAAGAGTGGAAGGAGCATCTGCGCTCGATGGACGAACTCAAGGAGTCGGTTCAGTCAGCTTCTTTTGAGCAGAAAGATCCTCTTGTGGTCTATAAGATGGAGGCCTATGAGCTCTTTGAGCAGCTGGTATACCGAATCAACGAGCGGACAACGGCATTCCTTGCGAGAGGCACCCTCTTGTTGGGTGATGGCCGTACGCTTGAGGAGGCCCGCCAGCAGAAGAGCAATGTGAGCAAGCTGAGCACAAACAAAGCGCCTGAAACTGAGCACCAGCAGCGGGCGCGGCGAGCTTCGGCAGCTGCAGGGAGGGGGCCCGTTAAGGTGGAAACGGTGGTCAGAGAAGCCAAAAAAGTGGGGCGTAATGACCCGTGCCCGTGCGGAAGTGGCAAGAAATACAAGCAGTGCCACGGGAAAGGGTAAAGAAGCCTTCCCCTACAATAATCCTTCCCGCAGCAAATCGTGCAGGTGCACCATGCCTGTATATTTCCCACGCTCCGTGACAGGCAGCTGAGTGATTTTGTGCGATTGCATCAATTCCAACGCATCGACAGCGAGCGCTTCCGCGTCAATTGATTTTGGGGCCGGAGTCATTATCTCTATGGCATTCAGGTGAGGCGGGAGGTCTCCCTGCTCAAGCATGCGGCGCAAATCTCCGTCGGTGACTATGCCAACAATTTCATTATCAGGTGATACCACTACAGTGGCACCAAGGCGTTTGGCTGTCATCTCAAGAATGACTTCCCGAAGAGTGGCTTCCGGAGATACGGCAGGCCGCTCGTGAAGGTGCAGTAAGTCGCTGACCCGCAGGTATAATTGCTTGCCTAGAGCTCCGCCAGGGTGAAAACGGGCAAAATCGCGGGCCGAGAAACCGCGCCAGGCCAGCAGAGCTGTGGCCAAAGCATCACCCATAGCCGCCTGCGCGGTGGTGCTGGCGGTCGGGGCCAGATTATTTGGGTCAGCTTCCTTTGGTACCGGAGTGTGCAGGAGAAAATGTGCCCGCTGACCCAGATACGAATCTTCATTTGCCGTCATGCCGATGAGTCGGGTGCCCCGGCTCAGAAGTAAGGGTACAAGCACCTTGATCTCAGAGGTTTCGCCGCTCTTCGATAAGCACATCACCAGATCTTCACTCTGAATCATGCCCAAATCCCCGTGAATCGCATCCGCAGCATGCATAAATACTGCCGGAGTACCAGTCGAATTCAATGTCGCCACAATCTTTTGGCCAATCAGTGCACTCTTTCCGATGCCGCTGACCACAAGGCGCCCACTGCACGTGAAGATGGCCTCAACAGCACTCAGAAATCGGGCATCTATACTCGCTTCCATTGCGCGAAGCGTCTCCTGCTCAATACGCAGCGTCTGCAGGGCCGTCTCCAGAATGAACTCGCGGTTGGTCTTGGTCGTCATTGTCTCAGACATTGAATAAGTCGTAAACCCCAAAAGTACGGCTTCCCGAATATTCGTCCTCACTTCAGCAAATTTCTGTTTTCGGAGGAGAAAAATCCGGCACTGTCAGGGTTTTGTCTTTACTTCAAGGCAGATTCCTTTTTGGAAAAGGGAAATTACCCGATTTCTGAAATAATACCTATATTAGAACGGCCTGCAGGTTCCGGAATTCACCCGTCCGTGTATTCCTCGACCTGATGACGCCCGGAAAGCCCGGGGCCGCAAAACAAAGAATGAGCCATGGCCGCGGTAGAATCCAGAAGAGTAGCACTATGACGGTAATGCAGGAAAATCTGAAAGATGCACTGAAACATTTTTTCGGCTTCACACGGTTTAAAGGAAATCAGGAGGCCATCATTCGCTCAGTGCTCGACCATCAGGATACATTCGTAATCATGCCAACCGGTGGCGGAAAATCGCTCTGCTACCAACTGCCGGCTCTCATGATGGATGGCACTGCCATGGTTATCTCTCCGCTCATCGCCCTGATGAAAAATCAGGTCGACTCCATTCGCAGCCACAGCCGAATCGATGAGGTGGCCCATTTTCTGAACTCTTCCCTCACCAAAGCACAGATGAGAAAGGTGAAGGCAGATGTTTCCGATGGCCTCACCAAACTTCTTTTCATCGCTCCTGAAACGCTGACCAAAGACGAAAATCTGGAGTTCTTCAAGTCAGTGCCCATCTCTTTCGTGGCAGTCGATGAAGCGCACTGTATCTCAGAGTGGGGGCATGACTTCAGACCCGAATACCGCCGCATCAGGGACATGATAGATGACATCGGGAAAGACATCCCCATCATCGCCCTGACAGCCACCGCCACCCCAAAAGTGCAGTCGGATATCGTCAAAAACCTGCACATGTCAGGCGAGCAGACTTTTATCTCTTCTTTTAACAGGGAGAACCTCTACTATGAGGTCAGACCCAAACGCAACAAGGACCTCACGATAAAAAGCATTGTCCAAATCATAAAAGATCTGCCAGGTAAATCAGGCATAATTTATGTTCAAAGCCGAAAATCTGCCGAAGATATTGCCAAGGTGCTCAATGTCAATGATATAAAGGCAGCCCCATATCATGCCGGACTCGATGCAAAAACCCGTAGCAAGACGCAAGATGACTTCCTGATGGAAGAGATTGATGTCATCTGTGCAACAATAGCCTTCGGGATGGGTATCGATAAGCCGGATGTGCGCTTTGTGATCCATTACGATATCCCAAAGAGCATTGAAAATTATTATCAGGAAACCGGACGGGCAGGGCGCGATGGGCTCGATGGGCGGTGTATCGCGTTTTATTCTCATAAAGACATCCAACGTCTGGAAAAGTTTCTCCGCGACAAGCCGGTTGCCGAGCGGGAAATGGGCGGACAACTCCTTCAGGAGGTCATTGCCTATTCCGAAACCTCCTCTTGCCGCCGCCAATTTCTGCTGCACTACTTCGGTGAGGGGTTTCAGGAGTCGCGATGTGGGAAAATGTGCGACAATTGCCGCCACCCAAAAGAAAAAATCGAGGTCAGAGATGATATTTTACTCGCCCTCCAATCTATCGAGCAACTGAATGAAAATTATGGCATCAAAACACTGGTCGATTTCATCACAGGCCAGGATACCAAAGAAATGAAAGACTACCGGTTCTTCAAATTGCCCCTCTACGGAAAGGGCAAAAGCGAAGAAAAGGACGAGACTTTTTGGAATTCAGTCATGCAACAGGCGCTGCTCCATGATCTCATCCGTAAAGATGTTGAAAGTTACGGGGTTCTGAAATTTAAACCCAAGGGACTCGCCTTCCTCACGTCGCCCCACTCCATTCTCATCCCAATCAACCATAATTACGAAACGGAGACTTCAGATTCAGACGATGAGTCAGCCGGCCGTGGAGCCGTTCTTGACACAACACTGATGAAGCTCCTGACAAACCTGCGCCGATCTGTGGCCCGCGAAATGGATATTCCTCCGTTTGTCATCTTTCAAGATCCCTCATTGCAGGATATGGCAACCCAGTATCCGATCTCCATGGATGATATGACACGAATCTCCGGGGTCAGTAAAGGTAAAGCCCAGCGATATGCCAAGCCATTCCTCGAGCTGATTCGAGATTATGTGGAGGAGAATGACATCGAACGCCCGACGGAGTTTGTCGTCAAGCAGGTGGCCAATAAGTCCCGAGTAAAGGTCAACATCATCCATTCCATCGATCGGAAAATTCCGCTGCCAGACATTGCCGGCTCAAGTGATCTGACCATGGATGAATTGCTCGAAGAACTGTATGCCATCGTCCTCTCAGGGACCAAACTCAATCTGGACTACTACCTCGAGGATGCACTTGATGAAGACCTAAGGCAAGATATTTTTGATTACTTCATGGAAAGTGAAACGGATTCCCTGGATGAAGCCTATGAGGAGCTCAGGGAAGATGATGTGACGATGGAGGAAATCCAGCTGATGCGCATTAAATTCCTCTCCGAAATGGCGAACTGATACAACGTAAAATGGACATTCTCATACTCAACGGACCGAATCTCAATCAGCTAGGTCGCAGGCAGCCTGATTTGTACGGTACCAGGTCGTTTGATGATTTCCTCCCTGAATTAGCGGAGCGGTTTCCAGACCTTCGGCTGGAGTACCGTCAAAGTAATCACGAGGGCTACCTGATTGACCATCTCCACCAGACAAAAGCAAACGGGGTTGTCATAAATGCCGGGGGGTTTACACATACCTCCGTGGCGCTTGCCGATGCGGTAGCCTGTCTGGCCTGCCCAATCGTAGAGGTGCATCTGACAAATCTTTATGCGAGGGAGCAAATCCGGCGACGGTCACTCACAGCGCCCCACTGTCTGGGGGTGATTACAGGCTTTGGCCTTGAAGGGTACGCATTGGCTCTGCACGCTCTGACTACTGCCCAGCAGGCATCGTAAGGTCGAGCATGCGCAAACGCCACCGCTCGCCGATTCGCTTTTTGGGTTTATGGAAAAGCCTGAGAATCCCTCCGGTCGCAGCAGCCGTTGGTGGCACCGTCAATCCCCGTTGTTCATAGGTGCCGGTCACAAGGCCGTCGATTGCAGAAAAAACAAGCCAGCCGGCTCCGAAGGCCCATACCAAGTTGCTCAGGGAGACAGCCACGGAAGGGTCCAAAAGCCGGATTTGCATAATCCCGGAGATTGGCACGGTCCCGTCTCCAAACTTCAGCCACCCCCGATCCACATCAAGTCCATCTATCGTGCGACGGTACCACTGCCCGTCAAGCATAAAGGCAATTTCGTCGCCGGTGTAGTACCGATACGTTTTCAGACTCCCACGCTTTTCTAGCTGCAGAAACTGCTGGGCACGTCCCGCATGCACGACGAAAATCAAACCTGCTATGAGGAAGAAGTACTTCATTTTTGTAAGAAGCTCTGAATTTGAATCAGTCTGTTGATACTATTAAAGTCTTGTAAATAACCGAAAGATGCCAATTTTTCAGGAATGTTGCCCCGGATTTCTCAGCGCCTGACTCAGGAAACTTATTTTGTTGAATATGAATGTTTTGGAGAATGTTTTCGTGTGTTTCGTGTCAAAATAGTAACTTCGTATTTGCGATGAATGTTCCGGGTTGACCGCTGAGGGAACAGATTTTGTCACCCTTTTTCCAAAAGTTAGATTCGTCATGATGATGCCTTTCGACAAATTCATTTACTTCAAGGCCATGAGACATGCCCTTGGACTGGGAGCTGTCGGCTTTGGACTCATATGGCTCATCTGGGGGGAAATTCTGCCTGTCGATATAGCCGGAATGAGCTTGGCTATCCCGCTCGTCGCCTACATCATCCACGTACTCATGCTCTTCGGTGAAGAGAATACTCCATGACTCGTTTTTCCATTACGTGAGAATGCTTCACACATGCCTGCATCAGTCCTTCAATTCTTTATCGCCCTTGCGATTCTCATCGCCATTTCCTCTTGCGCCAATCAGCCTGGAGACGCTTCCGCATCAGAGCCTGCGAAAAACCCTGCTGCAGAAACCCCTCAATCTGCACTTTTCACCCTGAAAAGCCCCTCCGAAACAGGGGTTGACTTCACAAATTTGATTAGTGAAGATTACACATATAATATCATCACCTATGAATATCTCTACAATGGTGGCGGAGTTGCCATCGGTGATATTGATGGTGATGGATTGCCGGATCTGTATTTTACCTCGACCTTCCAATCCAACAAACTATACCGGAATCTCGGTAATTTGAAGTTTGAGGATATCACCGATCAGGCAGGGGTGGCTGCTGAAGAGGGATTCAAAACCGGGGTGGCTATGGCAGATGTCAATGGTGACGGGTTGCTTGATATCTATGTCTGCCGGACTGGCAAAGGTGACCCCCGAGATCGCCAAAACCTCCTTTTCATCAATAATGGCGACCTGACCTTCACAGAGAAGGCTGAGGCTTTCGGCCTGGTGGAAACCAACACTTCCAATCACGCTACTTTCTTCGATTATGACCTTGATGGAGACCTTGATCTGTACTTGCTTGCCCACCGTCTTGATTTTACAGATTCCGGCGATATGCGTTTAAAACAGGATGAGAACGGAGCATACACCCGGATATTGACGCCGAAAGAGCCGGATCAGTCAGACATGTTGTTTCGCAATGACAACGGTCGGTTTGTCAATGTCTCCTCTACTGCCGGCATTATCAACTCGACCTTTGGCCTAAGCGCCACGGTGGCTGACATGAATCAAGACGGGTACCCGGATGTCTATGTTGCCAATGACTATATCGATCCTGATTTCGTGTACATCAACAACGGAGATGGTACATTCACTGATAAGTATTTCGAGTACCTCGGGCATTCAAGCCAGAGCAGTATGGGCAGCGACATTGGCGACTATAATAACGACGGGTTGTACGACATCATCGTCATGGATATGTTTCCGGCAGATCCGGTTCGATTCAAGGAAATGATGAACCCGATGGCCTTGCAGCGGCAGGAAATGCTCAGGAAATACGGGTACGGTGATCAGGTTGGGCGCAATGTGCTCCAGCTCAATATGGGTAATGGGCAGTTTGCCGAAATCGGCGAGCTGGCGGGTGTTTCGACCACAGATTGGAGCTGGGGCTCGCTTTTTGCAGACCTCGACAATGATGGCTGGCAGGACCTTCATGTGGCCAATGGCTATCGGCGGGATATGACACACATGGATTATGTGGTTTACACCCGTGACTCCATCGAGCGTACTGGCGGTCTCAGCAAAAAGCGATTTCCGGATATCAATGCTTTCCTTGATCTGGTGCCCGAGAAAAAGCTCGCAAGCTTTGTATTCCGCAATCAACAAGACTTGACTTTCAAAGACGTGACGAATGAATGGGGCATGGACCAGCCTGCCTTTTCGAACGGCTCTGCCTGGGCCGATCTCGATAACGACGGTGATCTGGATATGGTCATCAATAATATCCTGGACCCCGCATTTATTTTCGAAAACCATGCTTCAGAACGCCTCGATCATCACTACCTGCAAATCAGCCTCGAGGGCAAATCCGCCAACACTTATGGAATAGGGGCAGAGGTCTGTGTGACCACATCTGACGGGCAAAGGCAATGTCAGGCTATGCGTCCGATTCGAGGGTTTTTCTCTTCGAGCCAGCCAATCATTCACTTTGGGCTTGGCACCCGGACCGCCATTGAGGAGTTGGTAGTTGTTTGGCCTGACCGGCGCATGCAAACTCTGAAGAATGTGAAGGCCGACAGTCGGTTGGTGCTGCGACAGAAAGAGGCTGATGGCAGAGCGCCCAACTCAGGTGACCCTACAGCCAACTCAGGCCGGCTGTTTGAAGCTCTTCCTGATCGGGCGGGGATTGACTTTGTGCATCAGGAAAATGAGTATCTCGACTTCAATTTTGAAAAACTCATTCCCCACCGCTTTTCCATTTACGGGCCGGCCCTTGCGGTAGCAGATGTCAACGGAGACAAGCTCGAGGATGTCTATGTGGGTGGTGCCAGAGGGCAGGCCGGTGTGCTCTATATCCAGACCGGAAGCGGCCGATTTGTGCGTTCTGAGTCGAGGATTTTCAAAGAAAGCAGCGGGTTTGAAGATGTAGATGCTGAATTCTTTGATGCAGACAGTGATGGTGATATGGACCTGTATGTGGCTTCCGGCGGCAACAGCGAGCCGGCAAATTCTCCAGCCTATCAGGATCGCCTTTATCTCAACGACGGAGCCGGCCGATTTACTGCCTCTGGTGGTTTGCCGCGATTCCCTGAGCCCACAAGGTGCGTTGAGGCCCATGATATTGATGGAGATGGAGATGCCGACCTGGTGGTTGGGGGTGGAGTTGTACCGAGAAGCTATCCCCTTGCTTCGCCCTCAAGAGTGCTTGTGAATGAAGGGGGGCAATTCCGCGATATGACTGCTTCGATAGCACCATTTCTTTCTCAGGCCGGTTTGATTGCAGATGTATCTTTTGTGCAGCTTGACGGCGAAGGTGGTGAGGAGCTGGTGATTGCAGGTGAGTGGACCCCTGTCAGGGTATTTGGCTTCAGCGATGGCGCTTATCGGGAGATCACCGAAGCGCTTGGGCTATCGGATACGGAGGGGTGGTGGAGCAGCCTCAGCAGCGCTGACCTGGATGGAGACGGAGATATGGATTTGATTGCCGGGAACCACGGTCTCAACACAAGGCTCAAAGCATCACCGGAGTCTCCGCTTACCTTGTATGCAGCAGATTTTGATCAAAACGGAGCGATCGATCCAGTCTTGTGTTACCACAAAAATGGAAAAGACTATCCCCTCTCAGGTCGAGACATGATTACCTCCCAAATGCCGAATGTCAAGCAGAAATTTCCGAGATACCGAGAATTTGCACGTGCATCCATAAATGACCTTTTTACCGAAGCACAGCTTAAGCAGGCTGATCGCTACCAGGCTACAAGCCTTGCCACAACCTGGTTTGAAAACCAAAATGGCCGGCTTGTCGCCAGAGAGCTACCCGCAGAGGCCCAGTTTGCCCCTGTTTTTGACATTCTCTTGCTCGACGCAAATGCAGACCCTCGGCCAGACGTCCTACTGGTGGGTAATTTCAGGGGAATGGATTCCGAAACCGGCTCTATTGTGGCGTCAAAGGGGGCTCTTCTCATCAATGCTGGCAGCGGCACCTTCGAATGGGAGCCCAACCGAGAACACGGACTCTGGGCAGATGGGGAGGTCCGTCGGGTTCGGATTGCCAGGTCAGCCGGAGGCAAACAATTTGTGATAACTGCCAACAATAATGAGCCGTGCGGTGTCTTTCGTATGAAACCTTCATCGCTCCCTAATTGAGGTGATCAGAATTCATGGCAGCAGCACATCGAAAGAAAGGCAGCACTCCCACGTCTCGGTTCCATATTGGCCGGAAAGGCCCGGCCCTGAAATTCCTTGGGTCATTCATCGGGCTGATGCTCCTTTTTTACCTCCTGTACTACTCCTCATTCTACCAAATCCTGCTTTCAGGTCCCATAGAATCCGCTCAGGCCGCAATATCAGGGGCCTTGCTGAGAGCACTGGGTTTTCAGGCTGCCGTAACAGGAGATGCCATTTCAGGAGGTGGCTTTTCTGTGCAGATTGCCAAAGGATGTGATGGCATAGAGCCTCTGGCCATGTTCCTCTGCGCCATTCTTGCTTTTCCAATTGTCTGGAGGCTCAAATGGCCGGGTCTCATTGCAGGTACCCTCGTGCTGGGGCTCCTGAATATAGTTCGCATCACAGGGCTGTTTCTGGCAGGCCTCTACATACCCTCCGCATTTGAATTTCTTCACCTGCATGGCGGCTTTGTCCTGTTTACGGTCATGGCAATCCTTGTTTGGATGACCTGGGCCAATTGGGCCATAAAGCGCCTGCGCTCCCCGTCACAAAATGCCACTTGATTCCGACAAATAGCTGTCATCCATGATGCCCCCACTTCATACCGTGCTCAAATCTGTCAGTCTTTTTCTGCTGATTTACATCTTCTTGACCGCTGTAAGCACGGTGCCTCCAGTCCAGCGAGCCCTCGGCACCGCTTTCGGCCAGGCCTGTCTGCTGGTCGCCGAGAGCGGGTTTGAAGACATGACCTTCCGCGTAAAACCCAATCGAAATGAAGGGCGGTATGAGTACGGTATCCGCCTCCTGTATTTCAGCGATGCTGCCATTGAACAGGCCAGACAAGAAGCTATGGCGCGCGGCGACAGCCGCGCAGCTGTGGCGCCGCCTTCCGTAGTGACCCTTGAGCTCTATACTTTTCTCCTCGTCCCCCTATTCTTCCTCTGGGCCCTCCTACTGGCCACCCCACCCCTCCGGCTTGCCACCTTCTGGACCCTCCTTCCCGCCACCGCCCTTTTTCTGGCATACCTCGCCATCCGCGTGCTGGTCGTCTTTAAAGCCGCAATCAACCCCTCAACTCTCTACACAACCCTGGCCGAAATGCTCTCAATGGGCATCAATATGCTTGTCGCCCTCATCATATGGGGGCTCCTGCTCATTACACGAAAATCCTTCATTCACACTGACCCGGTCGGACCGCTATAGCCGTCGGACCGGGTCAGCTATTTTTTGACAGACAAAATTGAAATTCATGGCTTACAATCCGTTGACCTCTGAGGAACTCAGAATTATTGTGCAAAAAGGTACAGAGCGTCCTTTTTCGGGAGAATACAACACTCTCAAGGCTGAGGGTACGTTTCTGTGCCGTCAGTGCAATGCGCCACTTTATCGCTCAGCAGATAAATTCGACTCGGGGTGTGGATGGCCCAGTTTTGACGATGAACTGCCGGGAGCAGTCAGGAGAGAGACTGATGCCGATGGGCGCCGCACTGAAATTCTCTGCAACCACTGCGGGGGGCATCTGGGGCATGTATTTGCCGGAGAACGCCTGACACAGAAAAACACGAGGCATTGTGTCAACTCCCTCTCCCTGCGGTTTGTGCCAACAGGTGAGGAGCTGCCGCCTGTTCTCAATCCCTGAAAGGGCAGAGATTGGGGTGCTCAGGGAGTTTGCAGGTAGAGAAATCAGGTCGGGGACTGAAAAAAACCCTACCTTTGTGGTGCCCAACAAAATACCCGGAATTATGTCATTTGAAGTTATCGGAACGCTTCTCAAGAAGTTCGACACGGAGTCAAAATCCTCGACATTTCAGGCGCGAGAATTTGTCATTGAAATTGCAGACGGCAATTACCCTCAGTTTATTAAGTTCCAGTTGGTACAAGATCGGTGCAGTCTGGTTGATGATTTCGAAGAAGGGAAGCAAATTAAGGTGCACTTCGATTTGAGAGGGAGAGAGTGGAATGGAAAATATTTCACGAACCTGAATGCTTGGAGACTGGAGCAGGTCAGCCAGCAAGCAGGCTCTGCCGGACCTGAAAAAGACGAGGAGTTTGGTGATCCATTCGCAGATTCGGCTCCAGGCAAGTTTCCCTCAGATGCCGATGCCCCGCCAGAAACAGAGGGTGGCGATGTAGATGACCTGCCATTCTAAACCACAGCCCGACCCATTTCTCGAAAATAACACGATCATGTACAGAACCCACACATGCGGAGAGCTTCGCATGAACCACGCAGGGCATTCAGTTACCTTGAGTGGTTGGCTGGCCCGCAGTCGCGATCTCGGCGGTATGACTTTCATAGACTTGCGTGACCGATATGGGATTACCCAGCTGGCTTTCAATATGGAAACCAATGCCTCGCTTTGTGAGCAGGCCCGAAAGTTGGGGCGAGAGTTTGTGCTCCGGGTGCAAGGTGTTGTGGTCGAAAGATCCAGTAAAAATCCGAATATCCCGACCGGAGATATTGAGATTGAGGTGACTGCACTGGATGTGCTGAATGCTTCAAATCTTCCGCCATTTACCATTGAAGAGGAGACCGATGGGGGTGATGAGCTCCGCATGAAATACCGGTATTTGGATATCCGGAGAAAGCCTGTTAAGGAGAATCTTCTCTTCAGAAGTAAGTTGGCTCTGGAAACACGAAAATACCTTGACAGCCAAGGGTTTGCTGAGATCGAGACGCCGTTTTTGATAAAGAGTACGCCCGAAGGAGCACGTGATTTTGTGGTGCCGAGCCGAATGAACCCGGGAGAGTTTTATGCACTGCCCCAATCGCCACAGACTTTCAAACAGATTCTGATGGTCGCCGGGATGGACCGCTACTTTCAGATTGTCAAGTGCTTTCGGGATGAAGACCTGAGAGCCGACCGTCAGCCCGAGTTTACTCAGATTGACTGCGAAATGGCATTTGTGACGCGGGAGGATGTGCTGCAGACTTTTGAAGGTCTTACCAGACACCTGTTTTCTGCGACTCTGGGAATTGACTTGCCCGAGTTTCCGAGAATGTCATATGATGACGCCATTCGTCGATATGGATCTGACAAGCCCGACGTGAGATTTGGAATGGAGTTTTGTGAGCTCAATGATTTGACTCAAGGAAAGGGATTTCAGGTATTCGACAATGCCGGTCTGGTGGTGGGAATCTGTGCTCCCGGGCAATCAGAGTATACGCGCAAGCAACTCGATGGACTGACTGAGTGGGTCAAAAGGCCCCAAATCGGAGCTATGGGGCTTGTGTACGTCAAGTGCAATGCAGATGGTTCCTTCAAATCATCGGTCGATAAGTTTTTCTCTCAGGAAGATCTCGCAACATGGGCAGCGGCCATGGGAGCCAGCCGAGGTGATCTCTTGCTGATTCTCGCCGGCGAAACGGATAAGACCCGCAAACAGCTAAGTGAGCTGCGTCTCGAGATGGGCCGCAGGCTCCAGCTGATGGAAGCCGGGGTGTTTAAGCCACTGTGGGTAGTTGATTTTCCGCTTTTGGAATGGGATGATGATACAGAGCGATTCTATGCCATGCATCACCCGTTCACGGCGCCTCTTGAGGAAGACATTCCGCGAATGTTGGGTGGCGATCATGAGACAATGAAAAGCCTCAGAGCCAATGCATATGACCTCGTCATCAACGGGGCTGAAATCGGTGGTGGCTCAATCCGAATCCATGATCGGGAGTTGCAATCGAAAAATTTCACGCTCCTCGGCTTCACAGAAGAAGAGGCAGAGGCCCAGTTTGGCTTTTTGCTTGGAGCTTTTGAATATGGAGCACCACCTCACGGTGGGATTGCTTTTGGATTCGACAGACTCTGTGCTGTGCTAAACGGCCAGAGCAGCATTCGGGATTTTATCGCATTCCCGAAAAATAATCAGGGTCGCGATATGATGATTGATGCGCCGTCTCCGGTGCACCCAGAGCAGCTCGACGAGCTGTACCTGAGCTTGACTGTTTCAAAAGAAGGGTAAGCTGTATCTCAGCGACC
>CAZMSQ010000015.1:0-49652 GCA_964569025.1 uncultured Saprospiraceae bacterium
CCCACGCAGGCGGTAACCAAGCCGTAGCGCTTATTCCGGCGCTGCAGTTCGTTGATGATCTGGGTAGTGAGTTTGGCTCCGGTGCAGCCCAGAGGGTGACCGAGGGCGATGGCGCCGCCGTTGACGTTGACAATGTCTGGGTCAAGGCCGGCCTCGCGGATGACTGCCAGAGCCTGGGCGGCGAAGGCTTCGTTGAGCTCAACAAGATCAATATCAGCCAAGGTCAGCCCTGACTGCTTCAGAGCAAGTGGGATGGCAGCGCAAGGGCCGATGCCCATGTAAAGCGGGTCGACTCCTGCTACTGAACAAGAGGCGAGCCGGGCAATTGGTGTGAGACCAAGTTCTTTCACCATCGTTTCGCTCATGACCAACACAAAAGCGGCGCCGTCGGATGTTTGAGAGGAATTGCCGGCAGTAACAGAGCCTTTTTGGGCAAAAACAGGCCTGAGCTTTCCAAGTGCTTCCATCGAGGTACTCCGGCGAACGCCCTCATCGGTGTCTACAACAAATGAGCGCGCCTGACGGGAGCCATTCTCAAACATGACTTCTTCAACCTCAACAGGAACAATCTGGTCCGTGAAATAACCCTGATCGATGGCGTTGGCGGCTTTGAGATGGGAGTTGAAGGCGAAAATATCCTGATCTTCACGACCAACTTCGTATTTTTTTGAAACAGCTTCTGCGGTCAGGCCCATGCTGGCGAGGTATTCCGGCGTATCTGAAGCAACGGAATAATTTGGAGCCAGTTTGTAGCCGGTCATTGGAATCATGCTCATGCTTTCCGTGCCGCCTGCAATGAAGCAGTGGCCCATGCCTGCACGGATCTTTGCTGTAGCTATGGCGATTGTCTCCAGTCCTGAGGCACAGTAGCGGTTGACGGTCATGCCCGGTACTGACTTGCCCAGGGCCCGAAGGGAAATTTGACGGCCGATTTGCAGACCCTGTTCGCCCTCAGGGTTGGCGCAGCCCACAATGAGATCATCAACTCGTTCAGGAGAAAGCTCTGGAGTCTGGGTGAGAAGATGACGGATGACGGCCACGGCGAGGTCGTCAGACCGATGGTGCCGAAAGCCACCTTTTCCGGCTTTTCCGACTGCTGAACGGTAGGCTTTTACGATATATGCATCCATTTCAGGTGATTTTATTGTGTGATGGTGCAGCGAGGAATTGGCACCTGGTGTGTCTCTGTGCAATTAGTTTCTGAGTGGTTTGTTGGTTTCCAGCATATGCTGGATGCGCTGAAGGGTTTTTTGCTCACCACACAAACTCAGAAACGCCTCCCGCTCCAGATCCAGCAGATACTGCTCAGTAACCCTTTGTGGCCCTGTCAGGTCACCTCCACAGAGCACATCGGCAATTTTACGAGCAATCTTGATATCGTGCTCCGAGGCGTACCCTCCGAGGCGCAACTCATTTGCGGCCAGATAAAGGGTGGCGAGGCCCCCACGGCCAAGCACGAGAATGTCGTCACGTCGAATTGGTTGGGTATAGGTTGGGGCCATTTCGAGGACTTTTTTCTTCGCCTCAGCGATGTTTCGGGATGTGTTCATGACCACATGGTCTTTGCTGTTGAGATACCCATGTCCGTAGGCTTCAGTCGCTGAGGTTGCCACGGTCCCCATGGCAATTGTTTTAAACCGCTCAATCAAGGTGGGCGTATACACCCTGCCGGGGTCATATTCATCACTTGCACGCACAGCAAATTCTTTTGTGCCTCCACCGCCGGGAATCAGCCCGACACCAACTTCCACGAGTCCGATGTAGGATTCTGCGGCAGCCATAGTGGCATCGCAGTGCATAATCGTTTCGCAACCACCGCCGAAGACATAACCCTGCGTGGCAGCAACCACCGGGATGGCTGAATACCGACAGCGCATGGTGGTCTGCTGGAACAGATTGACAGCCATGTTTAACTCCTCGAATTCCTGCTGGTAAGCCATCATGGCAATCATCATCAGATTGGCACCGACGGTAAAGTTTTGGGCATTGTTTCCAATAACCAAACCCTGCCAGCCATCCTCTTCGGCAATCCGGATGCTTTCGTTGATTCCTGTCAGGATTCCTTCACCAATGGCGTTCATCTTTGATCGAAACTCGAGGCACAATACCCCGTCACCAATATCGTGAAGGGTTACCTCACTATTTTCATAAACAGGAGCTTTTTCGCGGTATCGTTCAAGTACAACCTTGTCAAGACTGCCCGCAACAGGTTCATAGGCTTTTGAGGCGGGATGATAGGCATAGAGCATACCTTCTTCCTGCTTGTAAAATGAGGAGTGTCCTGATGCCACCATCTCATTCACCCAATCAGCGATTTGCTCACCGTGCTCTTTTGCCATTCTCACCCCTTCTTCCACACCAATGGCATCCCAGTATTCAAAAGGGCCGAGCTGCCAGCCGAAACCAGCGCGCATTGCTTCATCGATGCTGGAGATACGGTCCGTTATTTCAGGGATGCGATTTGAAGCATAGGCAAACAATCCAAGCAGCGACCGGCGCACGAGCTCTCCGCCTGCGTCATCAGCTTTCATGAAATGCCGGATGCGCTGCGGTAACCCGTCAATTTGCTTGCTGACTTTCAGACTTTGAAGGGTTGACTGGCGTTTTTCCTCATATTCCAGAGTCTGGAGATTGAGCGATAAAATCTTGCGCTTCCCATTTTCATCCCGCTCTTCCGTTTTTTTGTAAAAACCCTGCCCGCTTTTGTTGCCGAGATAATTGTTGTCGAGCAAAAATTGGAGATAGTCAGGAACAGAGAATGCATCAATTTGCTCGTCGTCCGGGCAATTGTCGCGTAAGCCTGAAATGACCTTTACGGCAGTGTCATGCCCAACCAGATCTCCAAGCCGGAAAGTGCCGGTCCGTGGCCGCCCGATTGCTGGTCCCGTCAGTCGGTCAACCTCATCGATAGGCAGACCAAGCTCGGTAGTCAGTTGATAAATTCGGGCCATCGCGTAGACACCAACTCTGTTCGCGATGAATGCCGGAGTGTCGCGGCACAAGACAGTCTGCTTGCCCAGAAAAACATCACCGTAATGTATCATGAAATCGATCACCTCCTGATCGGTTTCAGCGGTCGGGATGATTTCTAGCAGGCGCAGATAACGCGGGGGGTTGAAAAAGTGCGTGCCCAGAAAATGCCTCCGAAAATCTTCGCTCCTACCCTCCAGCATGAGTGTAACCGGAATGCCGGATGTGTTGGTAGAAACAATGCTGCCCGAACGCCGATGGGGTTCAATGCGCTCAAATAATTGCTTTTTTACGTCAAGCCGTTCAATCACCGCCTCGATGATCCAGTCGCAGTCTGCGAGCAAATGCAGATGGTCTTCAAAATTGCCGGTTGTGATGCGGGAGGCCAGCGATTTGTCAAAAATCGGGGCGGGTTTCGATTTGAGGGCGTTCTTTAAACTGCCTTCAGCCATGGCGTTCCGATTTGCAGGCTGTTGACCATCCTGTTGAGGAGGGATTATGTCGAGCATGACAACCTCCAGGCCAGCATTCGCAAAATGACAGGCAAGCGCAGAGCCCATGACACCAGAGCCAAGTACGGCCACTTTTGTGATCCTTCTATTCATCTATGAAAGGAATTATGAGAATGAGAACAGAAACATTCCCAATAGGAATGAGTCAGCGAATTTTCGCTAAACTATGAAAAAAAGAGAAATATCCATGAGGTATATGAAAAAATAGAGCCACCTTTAATAATTTGGCAGCCAGTGATACGTTCAAGTTTGGTCGTTCGATACTCGACGCTTCTATGTTCCCAAAAAAATTAAGCATGCATACGTCCATGGTTTTATTATTTCAGCAAATCGGACCCGAGAATGACGGGCTTAAGAGTCAGAGCCTTTTTGACATCATCGGAGATTCGGGTCCAATCGCATGGTTTATTCTGCTCGCCCTTCTGGTCCTTTCAGTCTTTGCCTTGTACATTTTCGTGGACCGATACTACACCATCAAGCGCGCAGGACGGGTTGACGAAAGTTTTATGAATAACATTCGTGCCAATGTCGCTGCTGGAAATATTGCTGCAGCACGGGCATTATGCCAAAATACAGATTCTCCTGTTGCGCGGATGCTTGAGAAAGGCTTGCAAAGGATTGGGAAACCACTCAGGGATATTGACACAGCCATTGAGAATGTCGGGAATCTTGAGCTTTTCAAGCTGGAGAAAAACCTTTCAGCTCTTGCCAGTATTGCTGGAGCAGCCCCCATGATTGGATTCTTTGGAACGGTCACCGGTATGATTCTCGCTTTCTACGAAATGGCAACAGCACAGAATGTGACTCCGACCGTTCTTGCAGGCGGTATTTATCAGGCACTTATTACAACTGCACTTGGTTTATTCATCGGAATTATTGCCTTTGTAGGCTACAATCTTCTGGTTGCAAGCGTGGAAAAAGTTGTATTTAAGATGGAGCGGACGACGGTTGAGTTTATGGATTTATTGCAGGAACCCACCGTCTAATCATTTTTCACGGAACAATGCCCATAAAAAAGCGAAATAAGGTCAGCGCTGAATTCAGCATGTCGTCATTGACAGACATCATCTTTTTGCTGCTCATTTTTTTCATGCTCACCTCCACTCTTGTGAACATACCCAGTTTTGAGTTGCCGAAATCAGATGTCAAAACGGTTGCACCTACATCAATTGTGGTCAGTGTCGAACGGAGTGGGGCATACACCCTGAATGGGGAAACGGTTCCAAAGCGTGCTCTATTGAAGGCGATTGGCGCTGAGGTCCTGAAAGTGAAAAACAGAGATGAAGCTACTGTGACAATCGTGGCAGAAGTCGGGGTGCCGTTCGAACGGGTGGTCGATTTGATGGATATTTCCCGGAGCCTGAGAGCAAAGGCCATCCTTGCCACCCAACCAACAGACCAGTAAATCAAAGGAAGACATGGCGCTGAAAAAACGCAATAAGGTCAACGCGGAGTTCAATATGTCGTCATTGACAGACATCATTTTCTTGTTGCTGATTTTTTTCATGCTGACCTCATCCCTTGTCGCCCCCAATGCCCTAAACCTGAAACTTCCCGGAGATTCCAGCGCAAGGGTCACGGTTTCAGAAACGCCGCCCGATGTGGCAGTGACCCGTAGCGGGAGTTTTCGCTTTAACGGCAAAACCATCAGCCGCGACAACCTCGAGCGAGCAGTGGCAAGGCTGGCGCGGGCCTCCACCAAGCCTACCATGACGATTTCTCCGCAACGGGGAACTCCAGTGGAGCATGTCGTGTATGTAATGGATATGGCAATGCGCTACCATGTCAATGCCATTCTCGCCACCGAACAATAAATTGACGCTGACCACACGTTGAGAATACCAAAGATTTCTGAATGATGGATATGTTGCTCGAACAACAAAAAGAACAAGCGACACGACGAAAGGCACGCGTGGTGACCACGATTGTGCATATCCTCATTCTGGTATTGATCTTTTTGCCTTTTCTGAAATATCCAGATCCGCCACCGGGGCAGGAAGGCGTCTTGATTAGTTTTGGAGAGCCTGATGTCGGCAAGGGTGCTGATCGGCCGGCTGTCGCAGAACCCTCTGCTGCGGAATCTTCAGAAAAGGAAGAAATCGAGGAGGAGCAGACGCCACCTCCACCACCCGAGCCTGAACCGGTCAAAAAACCCGAACTTCCCGAGCCGAAGAAAGCCAAGCCAGAGCCTGTTCCTGATCGCCCGGTTAAAACAGATCCGAACGCAGACGAAGTGTCTCTCCGCCAGGAGGAAGCCAAAAAAAAGGAAGAGGCCCGCCGGCAGGCGGAGCAGGAAGCGCGTGAGGCTGAGGTACGCCGTGCACAGGAAGCCGCTGAGCAGCAAGCTCGGGAAGAGGCAGAACGAAAGGCGCAGGAAGAGGCTGAGCGAAAGGCACAGGAGGAGGCAGAACGAAAGGCGCAGGAAGAAGAGGCCCGAAAAACCAAAGAGCGCTTCAGCGGTTTGTTTAAAAATGATACCGGTGGCACTGGTCGGGGAGAAACAGATGAGAGTGGGAACCAGGGTCAGCCGAATGGGGGAGATTCCGATAGGCTTGAGGGCATTTCCAGCGGAGATGGCAGAGTCGGTGGTGGCCTGGCCAGCAGGGGAGGAGAGGGCCCAAAAATCAGAGACGATTCACAGGCCACCGGAAGGGTCGTCATAAAGGTATGCGTGGACGCCTCCGGGAAGGTCATCAGTGCCCAGTTTACTCAGCAAGGCAGCACAACCAATAATACAACGCTGATTGCCAAGGCAGAGGCAAATGCCAGAGAATGGACGTTCTCCTCAGGCAGTACCAGTCGCCAGTGCGGAACCATCACCTATGACTTCAAGGTCAAGTAAGTCGTCCGGAGGAGGCAGCTACGACGCAGCTTTAGACTATCTGTATACCCAGCTGCCAATGTACCAGCGGGTGGGTGCGAAGGCATTCAAAAAAGATCTGACAAATTCATTGGCTCTGGATGCTCATCTTGGCTATCCGCACCAAAAATTTCCCACTGTACACATTGCCGGAACCAACGGAAAAGGGTCAACATCCCATATGATTGCGGCCGTTCTTCAGGCCCATGGTCTCAAAGTCGGACTCTATACCAGTCCTCATTACCGGGATTTCAGAGAGCGGATAAAAATCAATGGAACGTACATCAGCAAGCAGGCGGTCGTAAAGTTTGTGGATCGCCACCGAAACGCTTTTTCTAAAATTCAACCCTCTTTTTTTGAGATTACGGTGGCTATGGCCTTTGACTATTTCGCAGCTTGCAAGGTTGACATAGCTGTCATTGAAACTGGCCTTGGGGGGCGTCTGGATTCAACAAATATTATCACCCCTCTTCTGAGTGTCATCACCAATATCGGGTGGGACCACATGAATTTTTTAGGTGATACCCTTCCCCTTATTGCCGGAGAGAAAGCCGGAATCATCAAGGCCGGCATCCCGGTTGTCATCGGAGAGAGCCTTCCCGAAACGCTCCCTGTTTTCGAGCATCATTCTCGGAAAAAGAGAAGCTCCCTGTATTTGGCAGACACCAGGTACTCGGTAGAGCCTGTGGCAAGGGATTTGTCGGAAGTATCCTATCTATTGACGGGTAGCGGGCATTTCGCTGGTCAAGAATTGAGGCTGGGTGCTTTGGGCGATTATCAGCGCTTGAATCTGGTGACCAGTCTGACGAGCCTTGAGGTGCTTGCTGATGACTGCCAGTTTCTGAATCTGAGGCCTGATGCCGTCCGTGAAGGACTCCGGAATCTGGTCGGGCTCACCCGATTTATGGGGCGGTGGCAGATTGTGGGTACTGATCCCCTGATTATTGCTGACAGTGCCCACAATGAGCCAGGCCTTCAGCGAGCCATGGCACAATTGGCTGCTTATCCGCGAAAACAGCTCCATGTGGTGCTCGGAGCAGTCAATGATAAAGATCTCACGAAAATGCTACGCCTCCTTCCCAGGGAAGCTCGCTACTACTTTTGCAGACCGGATATCCCCCGCGGCCTATCTCCCACGCAACTTATGGAGCTTGCCGCAAAATACGAGCTTCGCGGCCGGGCCTACGCATCGGTCCGAAATGCGCTTCGCGCTGCCCGACGCGCAGCTGCACGCGAAGACCTCATTTATGTCGGAGGCAGCACGTTTACGGTGGCAGAGGTGGTGCCGAGAAGAAGGGGAGAATTCTGAAAGAATGCCTGTCAATTCTTCCTTTGCTCAAAATGTGGATGATTGAACCGTTGCAAAAGAAACGGGCAGCGCACTCCCTCATAAAATCCGAATTTCCACCCTTCTGTTTTTTTGCTGGTATTTTTCAGCAACTGCCTTTGGGTACTTCATCTCCCAATTTCCATATCCGTTGTACTCCATTCGTTTGGCCGTAATCCCATGCTCAATCAGGTAATCCAATACCATTTTCGCGCGGGCCACTGATAATCTGTATTCCGGACTCGAAGTCGCAATTTTTGGTGTATCGGGTACATTCACATGCCCTGCAATTTCGATGCGGATGGCTGGGTTTTCCTGCATAAACCGGAGCAGGCGAGAAAGTTGGGGTTTGGACTGTTCGAGCAGGACTGCCTGACCGCCAACAAACAGCATGTCTTGCATTTCAAAAACGGCACCTGATACAACCGGAGGCATCGGAATGTTAAGTGGTTCTAATACCTCTGCGGGGCCGATACGCAGCATTTTTGTCAAATAGAAATACCCCGGCGCGCTGAGCTCGAGTTTAATGACTTCTCCTTTCGGGACGACAATCTCAAAACTCCCATCTGCACGTGTTGGAGCAGGCATACTGGTTCCAAACTGTGAGGAGGCAGTCACCTGACCTGGCACCCCCTGCCCGGTGGAACCATCGACCAGGGAGCCGCGAAGTCTCATACCTTGCGCTGTCCGGAAAATAATAATGTCAGCCCTGCGATTCAGTTTTCTGCCTTCAGCATCTGAATTCGAAGCCTTGGGCTGAGAGCCTCCCAACGCCCGGACTTCCATCTTGATGCCTGAAAGACCATGCGCTTGAAGCCGATCCCGCACAGCCCCGGCACGGTCAGCGGAAAGCTTTTGGTTGTATTCCGACTGCCCAACCGAATCGGTATGGGCTCTGACCATCACAACAAAGTTGGACTCAGTCTTCCATCTGTCAGCCAACGCCATCAAGGTTGCGTCTGTCGCGTAATCTATGGCAAAAGAACCGAATTCAAAAAAGACGGATAAAGAATCCTCTCTTCGTTCAAAAACTGGAATACTGTCTTCTTGGGCATAAATAGAGGAAAGGAAAAAGAAGGGGACCAGACAAAGAAGGGATTGCATATTTCCGGGTTTAGTATTTTGAACGTTTGGTTATTCATGGGTGGTATGCAGCATATCGGAACATTCCCACATACCATCTGTTTTCCTGATGTATATTTGCACCCACTATGAAGCACACCAGGAATTTTTGCGTCATCGCACATATTGACCACGGAAAGAGTACCCTTTCTGACAGGCTATTGGAATTCACAAAGACCATTTCTGAGCGCGATATGAAAGATCAGGCGCTCGATAGCATGGATCTCGAACGGGAGCGTGGCATTACCATTAAGAGTCATGCCATACAAATGTATTATGACCACGAAGATGGTCAACGCTACACTTTTAACCTGATCGACACTCCGGGTCACGTGGATTTCTCATATGAGGTCTCACGCTCCATTGCCGCCTGTGAGGGGGCGCTGCTTCTGGTCGATGCCTCTCAGGGTATTCAGGCCCAAACCATATCCAATTTGTATCTCGCCATCGAACACGATTTGGAAATCATTCCCATCCTCAACAAAGTGGATATGGAAAGCGCCATGATCGATGAGGTCTCAGACCAAATCATCGATCTAATCGGGTGCGATCACGATGAGATTCTTCAGGCTAGTGGCAAAACAGGGCTCGGGGTTCCGGACATTATGAAGGCCATTGTCGAGAGAATTCCGGCGCCGACAGGAGATCCAGAAGCACCACTGCAGGCCCTGATTTTCGACTCAGTCTTTAACTCTTTCCGCGGCGTGATTGCATACTTTCGGATTTTCAACGGCACAATTCGCAAAGGGGATAAAATCCGGTTCTATCACACCGATGAGGAGTATGAAGCCAACGAAATAGGGGTGCTTCAGCTCAATCAAATACCAAAAAAAGAGCTTTCAGCGGGGAATGTTGGGTACGTCATCACTGGCATTAAAGAATCGCGGGAGGTCAAAGTTGGTGATACCATTACGCATGTTGCAAGGCCATCTGACAATCCGATCCGCGGGTTCGAAGATGTCAAGCCAATGGTCTATGCAGGGATTTTCCCCATCGATAACGAAGATTATGAAGATTTGAGAGATTCTCTCGAAAAGCTGCAGCTCAACGATGCCTCACTGACCTATGAGGCTGAAAGCTCAGCCGCCCTCGGGTTTGGGTTTCGATGTGGATTTCTCGGCATGCTTCATCTCGAAATTGTCCAGGAACGTCTGGCTCGTGAATTCGATCAGGATGTGATCACAACCGTCCCTAACGTGTCATACATCGCCTTCACCAAAAAGGGAGAGCGAATGATTGTGAATACACCTACAGACCTGCCAGAGCCCACTTCCCTCGAATCAGTTGAGGAGCCCTTCATTGAGGCCCAGATTATCACCAAGCCGGAATACATTGGGGCCATCATGAAATTATGCATCGAAAAGCGGGGGGAAATCAAAAAGCAAGATTACCTGACTCAGGAACGGGTCGAGCTGACCATAGATTTACCTCTGGCTGAAATTGTATTTGATTTCTACGACCGCCTTAAGTCTATCTCCCGTGGATATGCCTCATTTGACTATACGCCCACGGAATATCGGAAATCTGAACTCGTCAAGATGGATATCTTGCTGAACGGGGAGGTTGTAGATGCGCTGTCGGCTCTCGTACACCGTGAAAAGGCCGAGTCTTTAGGCCGCCGAATGTGCGCGAGACTCAAAGATCTCTTGCCAAGACAGCAGTTTTCCATTCCGATCCAAGCTGCCATTGGTGCGAAAATCATTGCACGGGAAACCATTTCCGCCTTGCGCAAGGATGTGACGGCCAAGTGTTACGGAGGGGATATCACCCGGAAGCGCAAACTGCTTGAAAAGCAGAAGAAGGGGAAAAAGCGCATGCGGCAAATTGGAAAAGTTGAGGTGCCCCAAAAGGCATTCCTTGATGTCTTGAAGTTGGATTAAACCAGAGCTATCTCAAAAGCGAAAACGATAGATTTTCGAGGTTTCCTACCATTGCGGTCTCCCTCCTCGCCAATCCATACCGGGCCGTCCTCCAGATGCAGATTGGCCGGTTGTAAAATTCCTGAGCTGCCAGGTGAAGGTCAACATGACATACTGCTGCAACACATTCGTCTGGCTGTCTTCGACAAGCACTTCGGTAACTGTACGGTTAATGGAGGTGTTTTGTTTGAGAATGTCAAAAACCGAAATCTGAATTTCACCCCGGTCGTTTTTAAACAGCTTCTTGGCCACTCCTGCATTCCACAACAAGTAATCCGTGTCAACTTCATCTGACAGACCACCAAAATACTGATGGCTGAGGTTCGTCCGGAAGACAAGGCCGGGCCCGAAAATAAGATTGAGGGACAGGTCGGTACTTTGGGTGAAAAAGTTATTATTCAGATCCGCGTTGAGTGAATTGGTCACACGGTTAAAGTTGGAGCGTGAGGAAATGCGGAAATCAACCTTCTCACTGATGTTACTGCTCAGGCTGACTCCAAGTCCGCCGGTTGTAGTATTGGAGAATGTAGTGACATCGTTCAGCAGGCCAGGGTCGCGAATGAACGAGGCAGAAACGTTAAAGTTGAGGTTCGATTTTATGCCTGCAGCCGGGAGACCATAGGTCAGAAAGGAGCGCACATTCCATGCACCATCAAGGTTGACAGGCCTGAGGAGACGGGCGCCTCTCTGTATGGCAATACCGCCTGGGAGTATGGTGTCACGAGAGGCAAGAATGGTGCTGTTGGTAATGACATTGTCAGTGACGCTCCCCCCAATGAGGGCATAAAAGACCCTTCCTTTCTGCACCATGGTTTTTGAATACCGAATGAAAAACCGGTTTTCGAAAGCTTGCTTGAGATCCGGATTTCCCGTTGATAGTTGCAACGGGTTTCTGTTGTCAATGACCTCCTGTAATTGGTCTGCCGAAGGGGCCCGGGTACGGGTGCGCCAGGCCAAACGGAGGTTTTCCTGCTTCGAGAATTCATAGCGCAGGAATGCTGAGGGCAGGATATTGCGAAATACCTTGCTGACCTCAAATTCTGTGGGGAATGCCTGGTCGTTGCTCAATTCTGCATACTGCATGTTAAGCCTGCTGTTCAGTATGAGCTTCTTTCCCCGATATTGGTACCCGATTCCTGCACGGTGGGCCGTGTATTCTGATTGAAAGGTGGTTGAAAGGAGGGGGTTGAGTTGGTCGTATCCTTGAGTGGCTTCCGCAAAATCGAATGTGCGCTGATCTGTCTCATTTTCCTGATAGTCGGTCGACCAGCTCAGGGAAACCATGGCATTTTCTCCGGCCGGTTCGGTGTAGGTGACATTGCCTTCTAATTGCAACCCATCTGTGGCAAGATCCGCAAATTGGTCCAAAGTATCGATGCTCACAAAAGGGTCCGAACGGAACGAACTTGTCTGGGAAAGCAGCGAACTCTCCCCGCTGTTTTCTGAAAACCCACCCTCAACATTGACCGATAGGGTACGTCCTTTTTTGCTGAATTTATGCCGGAAGAGAAGATCCCCTGATACATCGATTCCGCTCAGGACAGGACGAAACCGGTAGTCAGTACCGCTGATGAGTTGGTCATCCAGAAAATTTTGTCCCAGGGTATTCTCCTCTCCATCATTAAGTTGGGCACTGATTCGTGGCGAAAAGATGATGGAATTGCTGGAATCAATCTGGTGTTCAATCCGTGCATTGAAGCGGTGAGTGAGCGTCTGGTTGACACTCAGGGATGATTCATTATACGTGGGCGCAGCACCATCAGAGCCGAGAAAATCCTGAGCGAGAATTTGCCGGGCATCATTGTCACTGTTGCTGAAGAAATAATTGGCGGCTACTTTGGTCGATGAACCCCACTGGCTGTTGTAATTCATTCCCAGAGCGTGTGTTTGGGCAATCCCGTTTTGCTCGGCCACCATAAAATCCCGGGTGCTGCCACCTCCAAATGAGGGCCTGCCTCCGCCGCCCCGCATGCCACTCCACCGGGAGCCTCCGGAAGAGCCCAGCATGCCGAGCAGGTCTTCAGTGGTGAAATTCTGCTGGTTGATATTGTTTGACAATCCAATGAGCGAAAGCCGGTTGTCGCCATCAAAATAGCTGAGCTGACCGCCGGTCCGGTAGCGCTCGTCAGAGCCGTACCCTGCATAGATCTTCCCAAACTGACCGTTCCGCATATTCGACCGGGTAATGATATTGAGGGTCTTCGAGGTTTCTGTATCCCGCATCCCGGTAAACTGAGCCTGGTCGCTCTCGCGGTCGTAGACCTGTACTTTCTCAATGAGGTCTGCCGGCAAATTATTGAGGGCCGCCCGGGGGTCGTTGGTGAAAAACGGCTTGCCGTCAACCAACACTTCCTTGACATCTTCGCCCTGAGCCTGAATCTGCCCATTCTCCACAACCACCCCAGGCATTTTTCGGATTAAATCTTCTGCCGTCGCATCGGGATTGGTTTTGAATGCCCCGGAATTGAACTCGGTCGTATCTCCTTTCTGAATGGCAGGAATGACTTTTTCTTTCACCTCTACCTCTCCGAGTTGCAATGAAGAGGCTGTCATCTTGATTGGGGGTAATTCCTGATCAGCTCCCTGCATCATAACGTCCAGCGTGACGGTCTCAAAGCCCAGAAATGAAACTGCCAGCACAAATCGTCCGGCTGACAGTCCCTGAAACCGGAATGCTCCCTGTCCATCTGTGACAGCAGAGAGGGTGTCACCACCTGATGCAGGAACGAGTGTCAGATAGGCCCCGGGCAGCGGAGTCCCATCCGCCTGGTCGACCACCCGTCCGGAAAGAGCAGATCGGGCGCCCCTGTATTGAGCGCCACCCCGCTGGCGGGTCTGAGCAGCTTGCTCAGCTTTAAGTTCACTCCATGCAGAGAGCTGATCGGGCGTCAGCAGGGAAGCGATTTCTTCATCCCGCGCTTTGTTGAGGTCCTGAAACAGCGCTCTCATCTTCATGCGGTCTCCCCCGGCACTGGCGCGCAACTCCTGACCCTTCAAGGCGTATTTTTCATTAATGGCCTGCACGCTGGCAGTTTGACTGTCACTCAGTGCAAGGGCCTCTTTGAGCTGCTCTGTTTGTCGCGAAGCCCGTTGCTCCGGGGTCAGGCGCTCTGAGCCGGAAAAGGGTGATTGCGCAAATGCCATAGAGAGCGTGAGGCAAAGGAATGCAGTCAAGATGGAAGTGGAAAGGTGTCGCATCATCAGTATGAGGAGATAAATGAAAAAAATGAGAGTCTGCTGCTATACCACCTTGGACAAGAAAAATGGAGAAGGTTCCATCGGGAAAGGATAAATGGCAAAAAAACGGGCCTGATTGGAAAGTGGTGTTCGATTATCAGGACAAATGTACATCCGAAATACAAATATCGGGCGGACGATTTTTGCTACTCGCAGGCCAATCAGAAAAATACCTCCTGAGCAAGTCGGAATGTATTGGCATGCGCCTCGATAATCCGCGGCAGTTGTGGCGAATAGCCACCTCCCATGCTCACTGCTACCGGTATGTCATTGGTCCGGCACATTTCAAAAACAATCCGGTCTCTTTCACGGCATCCCTCCAAACTAACTGCCAGCCTGCCGAGTTTGTCAGAGTCAAGAATGTCAACACCGGAGAGGTAAAATATCAAATCCGGCTCCACAGAGTCAATGAGAAAGGGAAGGGTTTCTCGGAGAATACTGAGATAGTGATTGTCCTCAGTTCCGTCCGGTAAAGGAATGTCCAGATCTGAAGTCTCCTTTTTCAGCGGATAATTTTTTGCTCCGTGCATGCTGAAGGTGAAGACCCGGGGGTCGTTCTGAAACAGTCTGGCTGTTCCATTTCCCTGATGGACGTCCAGATCTACGACAAGGATGCGTTCGACGGTACCATTCCGAAGCAAAATATTGGCTGCAATGGCGATATCGTTGAGCAGGCAGAACCCCTCGCCCCGGTCTGCAAAGGCATGATGCGTGCCCCCGGCTATGTTAAGCGCCACCCCAAACTGCATTGCATAATATGCGCATTGAAGGGTACCTCCTGCGATGTGAGTACCTCGCCGAACCAAAATATCTGACAACGGAAATCCAATGCGACGAATTTCTTTGCGAGTGAGCTCAAGCCTGACCAGCCGATTCCAGTAGTCTGGCGTATGGGTTAGGAGAATGTCGGCGGGAGTCAGGGGCGTGGGGTCAAAAAAATGAGAAGGAGTTACGGTGCCTTCGTAGAGAAGCTGCTCCGGCAGGAGCTCATATTTTTCCATTGGAAAACGGTGTCCCGGTGGAAGTATGAACTTATAGATAGGAGAATAAGCAATCCGGAGCATCAACAGACTTTTGGAAGATGATTAGCTGAAGGGAACAAATCAGAAAGCTTTGTGGTTTTTTTGTCGTAGGTGTTTGCAATAAAATGCCCCAATAACTTGTGTGTATGTCTATTTCTTCAACAAAGCGGCACTTCAAGTCAAGCCTTCGCATTTCGGTATGGTCGGTCGTTCTAATATGGGGGTTCTTTTTGTATCATCGGCTCTTTTTTATTGACATACGGGCCTGGGGCATTTTCCCTCGCGCAACGTGGAGTTTGCACGACATATTTACTGCTCCCCTGACTCACGGAGATATCTACCACCTGATTTCCAATACATTTCCTCTTTTTGTATCAATGGGGATTATATTCTATTTCTACCGACGGGTTGCATGGCAGGCCTTCCTGAGTATTTATGTGCTGACTGGCATAGCCATGTGGGCTTTCGCCGATTTGTTTTTTGGAGAGACCAAGTCTGTCCATATCGGCGCCAGCGGAGTGATTTACGGGTTGGTGGCTTTTATCTTCTGGACGGGTATTTTCAGGCGGAATTTTCGCTCGGTCATCCTTGCTTTGGTGGTGCTGTTTTTGTTTCAGGGAATGTTTGCAGGGATATCGCCGGCCCTCGAGGCAGAGCAGATTTCATGGGAGGGCCATCTGCTCGGGGCACTGAGTGGTATTCTCGTGGCATGGCTGCTCCGGCGAAAAGTAGAGCCGGACGAAGCTCCGAGCCGCTACTCCTATGAAGACGATCTTGACGTCCGCACCACCCCCTTTCTGGACTCAGACACATTTGACCGCACTCGGCAAGAGCGGAAACGTGATGCGCTGGACTCATGGTGGTTCGATGAGACCTCGTGATTGGTGAACCGGTAATTTCTGACTCCTCTGAGATGTGCAATGTGACTTTCACACTGCGCTCATTTCAAATAATCTGATACAAAATAATCATGGAACCTGAAGAATACCAAGAGAATAATTCATATTCACTGGATGTAAACGCGGAAGAATCCGGGTACACTTCTGACTTGGGTCAGGAAATGCTCCAAAGGGCGCTCATTCTCAAAGCCTATGAATTTAAACGTCCCGTTGAGCATATTGCAATCATTCTCAACCTTACGGAAGAAGTAGTCAGGAGAACCATCGATGAATATGGTGCGGAAAACGAAAAGGAGGAGGGGTCCACTCTGTAGAAAGAAAATCGGAAGACTGTCTTCCAGTCTGGACTGTACCGGAATTCATTGTTGAATTCCGGAAAAAAGGTCACTTACGTTTTGACGCAATAAATTTTAATCCTCAAAACGGGGTGGTATGACAGGCTGATAAGAAATGGCAAGTAAACCAAAAAAAGTCAGCATTCCATTAAGTGCCAGAACGAGAAAGCCGAGATTTAACCCCAATTCATTCTTAAAGACTGTATCGAGGGCATAGGAAACAACTGGTGCGGCAAGACAAACGAGTACCACCCATTTATCCCTGACTTGCAAAGAGGTCAATAGTCCAAATGTATACAAACCGAGGAGTGGACCATAGGTATAGGAAGCGGCACGAAACAGATTATTGATGACAGCATCGTCATTCAATGCGTGGAATCCCAGAATGACACCGAACAGCAACAAGGAGAAACCAATGTGAACCAATGTGCGAATACGCTGCTGTTGCTTTCGGCCCTGATGCCGCCGCTCGAAGCCCAGAATATCGATGCAAAAAGAGGTCGTCAGCGCAGTCAGTGCCGAATCTGCACTCGAGTAGGCCGCGGCAATCAGCCCGATGATAAACGCAATTCCAATGATTGGAGAGAGATGTTCCAACGCGATGATTGGGTAGAGTTGATCGGTTTGTTCAGGAATTGGGAGACCAATCTCTCCAGCATATAAATAAAGGAGCGCACCCAGAGAGAGAAAGACCAGATTGACACCAACCAGAACAATCGCAAAAACCACCATGTTCTTCTGGGCTTCACCCAGTGAGCGGCAGCTGAGATTTTTTTGCATCATGTCCTGATCAAGGCCTGTCATCACAATGGTAATCAAAGCGCCTGAGACAATCTGCTTGAGGAAAAAGTTCGGATCACTCCATCCTCCTTCTGTGAAAAATACTTTGGAATACCCTGACGACTGCATCAATTCTACAACTTCTCCGAATCCTTTCTCCATAAAAGAGAGAATGGAGAAAATTGTCAATACAACCGCCGCCAGCATAAAAAAAGTCTGAAGCGTGTCTGTCCAGATAATAGTTTTCAACCCCGCCCTGAACGTATACACCCAAATGAGCACAATAGTGGCTGCAACTGTCCCAAAAAAAGGAATGCCCATTGGGCCAAGCACAAAACGCTGCAAAACCATAGCGACCAAAAAAAGGCGAAATGCCGCTCCCACTGTTCGCGACACAAGGAAAAACGATGCACCCGTTTTATAGGAAACCATCCCAAATCGACCCTCCAACCAGGTGTAAATAGAGGTCAGCTGAAGACGGTAATACAAGGGCAGCAGCACAAACGCAATAACAGCATACCCAAGCAAATACCCAAAAACAATCTGCATATAGGAAAACGCCATATTGACCCCGCTGGTCCCCACCAGCCCCGGTATCGAGATAAATGTGACCCCGGAAAGGGAGGCCCCAATCATCCCGAAAGCCACCACAAACCAGGGCGATTTCCTTCCGGCAAGAAAGAAAACTTCGTTTTGGTTTTCCCGGCCTGTAAGCCAGGAAACGCCCAATAGCATCAGGAAATACGCCCCGATGATCCCCAAAATCCAGTTTGGCGTCAATTCAATCATATCTGCAAAGCCATCGACCCGGTCGGACCGCTATAGCCGTCGGACCGCTATAGCGGTCCGACCGGGTCGGGAAACATGTCAAAAAGTGAAGCTGCAGGCCTGTAAGCCGGATTCTGTCCCCGATTCGGCATGCCGGACCGGGCCCCTATCATTTATCTGGCCCCGCCTTCACAGGCGAGGTCTATCTGCCTACCCCCCGGCATCGGGCGAGCAACCCTCAAGCGCCGGTGTACATGGCATTTCAACCCACAGGGTTTTCCCCATCAGCCTGTTACCAGACCAATGCGTGCGCTCTTACCGCACGTTTTCACCTTTACCCTGGCCCCGAGGGGGCAGGGAAGTCTTGCTTTCTGTGGCACTTTCCGTACTCCGGCCGAAACCGAAGCCCCACCCGTTAGGTGGTGTGGCGCTCTGCGTTGTCCGGACTTTCCTCCCTCCCGCCCGAGGGCGAAAGAGCGATAGAGCAGCCCGCGCTTCGACGGCAAAACTAACTGAAAAATCCAATTCTACAGTTCTATCAAACGTGGTTTCAGAAGAATTTGGTAGCTTCATCGTATTGGATATATGCTGGCCGTTACCCACACGGCCGGTAGTCAGAATTGAAGCAGCGCTTATGCCCACTCTCTACCTTTTACCGGCTCCTCTGGGCCCTGATGCCCTGCACACGCTTTCGCCGTATGCGATTTCCCTGATGCACCGGCTTGAATACTTCATTGCCGAACGAGCCAAGACTGCCAGGCACTTGCTGAAAAGGACCAATCTGCCTCATCCGATAAGCACCCTGACCATCTATGAACTCGATAAACGGACGCCGCCATCGGAGTGGCAGCGTTTTCTCGATCCCGCTTTGCAGGGACATGATATCGGATTGCTTTCTGAAGCTGGTATGCCCGGCATCGCAGACCCCGGATCGCGTATTGTGACTCTGGCACACGAGACAGGCATTCGGGTAGAGCCGGTGACTGGGCCCTCTTCCATTTTATTGGCGCTCATTGCAAGTGGGCTGAGTGGACAGAACTTTTGCTTTCATGGCTATCTGCCCGCAAAGCGTTCTGAACTGACACGCCAACTGAGTCGACTCGAGAGTCTCAGCAAACGGTTCAGGCAAACTCAGATTTTTATGGAAACACCCTATCGCAATACGGCCGTTGTGCAGGAAGCTTTGAATACCCTCAATCCGGATACCCGCTTCGGAATTGCCTGCGACCTGACCCTCCCAACTGAGTATATCATGACCCGAACCGTCTCGCATTGGAAGAAAAAGCCACCCCCTGACCTCCATAAGAGACCGTCCATTTTTTTGATTGGACATTCGAATGGGTGATGCATTTTCGGCAAATCCGTCAACATTCTTCAATCGGGTGCGGTTTTATTTTGTTTCGTTAGCCTTTTTAACCCAACAACACAAACCGCCATGCAAACCATGCTTGCCACGGCCCAGGACCAGCTCAGCCACAGAGGATTTCTTGACCTGGAGGTTGACCCAACCCTCGATTTATTCGAAGAGATTCAGAAATTGAAAAAGGAGAAAAATGCAGTCATCCTGGCGCATTTCTATCAGGAATCTGATATTCAAGATGTTGCTGACTATATTGGTGACAGCCTGGGGCTCTCGCAAAAAGCAGCAGCAACCGATGCTGATATCATTGTCTTTGCAGGCGTCCACTTCATGGCAGAAACTGCCAAGATGCTGAGCCCGCAGAAAAAAGTCTTGCTTCCAGACCTTAAAGCAGGTTGCTCCCTTGCTGATTCTTGCCCGGCAGATCTGTTTCGCGCATTCAAGCAAAAGCACCCAGACCATATTGTAGTCAGTTATATCAATTGCACCGCCGAGCTCAAGACGTTGACTGACATCTGTTGTACATCGTCCAATGCAGAAATCATCATCAACAGCATCCCGAAAAATCAGCCCATCATTTTTGCCCCTGATCGAAACCTCGGGGCGTATCTCAAAAATAAGACAGGAAGGGATCTTCTTCTTTGGAATGGTGCCTGTATCGTGCATGAAGTCTTCTCACTCGAAAAAATCACAAAACTGAAAATGAGGCACCCCGAAACCCGTTTTATCGCTCATCCGGAATGCGAGGCTGAGGTTCTGGAAATGGCAGATTTCATTGGTTCCACCAGTCAGATGCTTCGATTTACTCAGGAAAGCAACAGTATGGAATTTATCGTCGCCACCGAATCAGGTATTATTCACCAAATGGAGCTCGCATCTCCCGAGAAAACTTTCATTCCCGCACCCCCGAACAACGCCTGTGCCTGTAACGAATGCCCTTACATGAGGCTGAATACCCTTGAAAAGCTCTACCTGTGCATGCGATATGAACTGCCAGAAATCTATCTCGATCCGAAAGTCATCCGGGACGGGCGAAAGTGTATCGACCGGATGCTTGAAATTTCAGCTCAGGCCGGACTGTAAAAGAGCGGCCCCATGACTATAGTGGTTGCATACTTACAGGCAATCACTTTCGTTCTTTCTAACAACATCTTCGATTTCCCTTGCCGCAGCGACATCTCAGGAGCCTCTCGGCTGATGTTCATGCCGGTATTAAAGCGGAAGTCGTACCTTTGCTGCAATCTCTCTATTACGCGCCGGCAAACACCGGCAGAAGCCCGCAAATCGTTTTGACGTGAAGCAGATTCTGACCCTACTCCTGTCTGTTGCCTTTCTCGCCCACCTGAATGCCCAAAGGGGTTGGGAGGTCGGAGGTTGGCTTGGTGTTTCACACTATTTCGGCGATCTCAATACAGAGTACCGGCTCGATCGCTTCGGTGGCCATGGCGGAGCAGGGGCCCGCCTGAATGCCAATTCCAGAATCTGCCTCATGCTCTCGGCCAATTATTCTTCCGTCTCGGCATATGACTCAGATGCCCAAAATATCTTCGAGCGAGCCCGAAATCTGCATTTCAGGTCTGAAGTGCTTGATGCGACCCTCCAACTCGAGTTCAACTTTTTACCCTATATCCACGGAAGCCGGGAGGAGTTCTACACCCCCTACATGTTCGCAGGGCTGAGCGTTGTAAATTTCGATCCCGAGGCAGAGTATAAAGGAGAATGGGTGAGCCTCCAGACCTATGGCACTGAGGGGCAGTTTTTTGGAGATGAATATTCCCGGACAACCGGGGCATTTACCATTGGCGGTGGGTTCAAGGTCGACCTCTCATACGAGTGGAGCCTGAATTTCAATGTAGGCTCCCGCCTGCTCTTCACTGATTACATTGATGATGTCAGCGGCGCCTACCCCGATTTCGACGAACTGGAGAACCTCCGGGGAAGGGCCTCGGTTGAGCTCTCTGACCGCTCTGTTCCGGGTGACTTGTTTGAAAGTTCAATCGGCCGCACCGGGCAGCAAAGAGGAAATGGGAAGGGGAGTGACCACTTTATGTTCTTCCATATAGGCCTGATGTACTACTTCGGAGATATCCGATGCCCACCCATGTCCAGAAGGTTTTAGTGCTGAGCCTTTCAACGGTATCTCCCTGCTTTTTTTGCACAATTGAAAAGGAGCGGGTGTAATTCTTGTATATTTGCAGAAATACAGATCGCCCATGAATGACGCTCAGTATCCTGTGGCCTCCTTAATGCTTGAAGACGGCACTATTTTCCATGGTAAGGCGGTTGGCCTTCAGGGAATTGCCACCGGGGAGATTTGTTTCAATACCGGAATGACAGGGTATCAGGAGATTTTTACAGATCCGTCCTATTTCGGTCAACTCCTCGTTACCACCAATGCCCACATCGGAAATTATGGAACCCGTAAAAAAGAGGCCGAATCTGATTCTGTCAAGATTTCGGGTCTGATCTGCAAGAACTTCAGTGAGCGGTATAGCCGAAAAAAAGCGAAACGCTCCTTGCAGGAGTATTTCGAGAAAGAAGGCATTGTTGGCATCGCAGACATAGATACCCGCGCTCTTGTCCGGCATATCCGGAGCAAAGGTGCCATGAATGCCATCATTTCTTCCGAGAATACTGATGCTGACTGGATGCGAAGCCGTCTCGAAAATGTACCATCCATGGATGGCCTGGAACTTGCATCCAGAGTCTCCACCCCAGAGAGTTATACATTTGGAGACGAAGAATCTGCCCTCCATGTGGCTGTGCTCGATTTTGGGGTGAAGTTAAGTATCCTGAGGAATATCGCATCCAGAGGATGCTATCTCAAAGTCTTTCCGGCTACGACACAATGGGAGGAAATTGAAGCGTGGAAACCAGACGGTTACTTTCTGTCGAATGGTCCAGGAGACCCCGGAGTCATGGACTATGCAGTTGATACAGTCAAGCAGATTCTGGCGGCAAACAAACCACTGTTCGGCATTTGCCTCGGCCACCAGCTCTTGGCGCGGGCTGTCGGTATCCCGACCTACAAAATGCATCATGGTCACCGGGGCATCAACCATCCAGTAAAAAACCTTATTTCCCAGCGATCTGAGATTACAACCCAGAACCACGGCTTCGGCGTCAGCCCGGAGGCCATTCGCGATCGGAACGACGAAGTGGAGGTCACGCACATCAACCTTAATGACGGTACTATTGAAGGGATGAGAATCATCGGGAAGCCAGCCTTCAGTGTCCAATATCATCCCGAGGCTTGTCCTGGTCCTCATGATTCAAGCTATCTGTTTGACGATTTTGTGCGTCTGATGCAACAATAATTGGAGTTTTCCTTCTGACTGAAAAATCTGTAGAACGCTATGAGCGAAATTACTGATGTCCTCGCAAGAGAAATCCTTGATTCCCGCGGCAACCCGACCATAGAGGTCGAAGTAATCACTGATGATGGTGCGTTTGGAAGAGCTGCTGTGCCATCCGGAGCCTCCACTGGCCAGCATGAGGCAGTGGAACTCAGGGACGGTGATACATCCCGCTACCTCGGCAAGGGGGTGCTGAAAGCGTGTCAGCATGTAGAAACCGAAATTGCTGAGGCCATTATCGGGCTCGAGGTAACCGACCAGATATATATCGATAAAGTGATGCGTGAACTGGATGGTACTGCCAATAAAGCGCGGCTTGGCGCAAATGCCATTCTCGGAACATCTCTGGCCGTGGCCAAAGCGGCCGCCATGGAAACCAGCCAGCCTCTGTACAGGTATGTTGGCGGAGCAGGAGCCCACCTTCTCCCGGCACCCATGATGAATATCCTCAATGGCGGATCTCACGCAGATAATAGCATCGACTTTCAGGAATTCATGATTATGCCTCTCGCGGCAGATTATTTCTCAGAGGCCCTTCAGATGGGCGTGGAGGTTTTTCATCACCTCAAAAAGGTACTCCACGACAAAGGCTACTCCACTAATGTCGGAGATGAGGGAGGATTTGCTCCGAATATCAAAAGCAATAAGGAGGCCATCGAAGTAGTGCTGACAGCTATAGAGAAGGCCGGCTATAAGCCCGGTGAGGAAATCGTCATCGCAATGGATGCGGCAGCCTCTGAATTCTATATAGAAGAGGAAGGGGTCTATCACTTCCACCAGTCGACAGGAGAAAAGTTGACCTCTGCTGAAATGGTTAGCTACTGGAAGGAGTGGTGCGACACATACCCGATCTTCTCCATCGAAGATGGTCTTCATGAAGATGACTGGGCGGGTTGGAAGCTTCTGACCTCCACACTCGGAGACCGGGTGCAGTTGGTTGGGGATGACTTGTTTGTGACCAATGTTGAGCGCCTGCAGAAAGGTGTTGAACAGGCTGTCGCCAATTCCATTCTCATTAAGGTCAATCAGATCGGATCACTGTCTGAGACAATGGCCGCCGTGCAACTCGCCACCCGCAACGGCTATACAAGTGTGATGAGCCACCGCTCCGGCGAAACGGAAGACGTGACAATCGCCGACCTCGCCGTGGCACTCAATACAGGACAAATCAAAACCGGCTCAGCATCACGCTCCGACCGGATCGCGAAATACAACCAGCTCCTTCGTATCGAAGAAGAACTGGGTGATATGGGGGTCTACCCCGGGAGGGCACTCCTCGGCAAGTAAGCCAGAAGAAGAAGCCTCTTTGGCAAAAATCAGACCCTTTGGCAGTTTACCTGTCTGTCGCCGAATGCGATGGAACTGACAATGGTTTCCTGTTGTTGAAGTCAATTCAGGGTTATGAGCACCTTCCGAAATATCGTCCATATTCCAATTGCAGTCGGGCGCTACCTGCTTATGCTCGCCCTGGTTGCTTTTGTAAGTTTTCTGAACCCCAATCAACTGACCTTCAAATATGAATATGAGAAGGGGCGAAGTTGGGCCTATGAAGACCTCACAGCCCCTTTTGATATCCCCCTGTTGAAAAGTGAAGCAGATCTGGCCCTGGAAAAAGCTTCCATCATTGATGAATTCCCACCTTGTTACCGGGTTGACCCGAATATCGGGCCGTCCAAAACTGAGGCTTTTAAGGAAGGGTTTGACAAACAGTTCAATTCCATCCGCGCCGATCAGGAGACAGCATTTCAGGATGTCCTTTCGAGGTCAGATACATACCGGCAATACGGCAGTAAATTACTGGGAAGAATTTATCAGCGGGGGATTCTGGAACCCGATCCGGCCCACCTTCAAAAAGGAAAAGAGCAGGTGGTAAATATCCTGACCGCCAATACCCTCAAGACGCAGACACTTCAGAATATTCCTTCTCCGACCCAGGTAAAAAGGTGGCTCGGAGATACCCTCCTGTATCAGAGCGGACTTCCGGAAGCAGAGTTTCTCATACCAGTGCTGGAGGAGAATATTGCGCCGAACCTCTTATACGATGATTCCCTTACCCAAAAAATGCTGGCTCGTGAACTGAGTCAGGTCACTACAACACGGGGTTTGATTCCTGCGGGGGAGCCCATTATCAACAAAGGGAGTTTGATTACAGAAGAACTCTACGATAAACTCTCTTCATTCGAAGCCCGCTATTTGGACGAATTTTCAGTGAAAATGTCATTCTGGCAAATATTCTCAGGGCATATTCTTCTGACGACTCTCGTGATTGGTATTTATTTGCTCTATCTCTCCTTCAACGAGCCCCGAGTCTTCCAATCTTTCCGCAACCTGCTGTTTATGGCTACCTGGGTCGCCTTGTTCAGCTATCTGGTTCATCTCGTTGAAGATACTGTTGTGCTGAGTGCCTACATGATTCCTTTCTGCATTGTCCCGATAGTCATAAAGAATTTCTTCAATGACCGTCTGGCACTGTTTACACATATCGTCATCGTTCTGATTGCCAGTTTTTTATCAACCCTCGGGTACGAATTTACCTTTCTCCATATCTTGGCAGGAATTGTGGCCGTACTGACCAATACCGAAACCCGTTACTGGTCAAAGTTCTTCCTTTCTCTGTTTTTCATCATGCTCAGCTATGGTATTGGCTTTTTCGGACTGTCCCTGATTCAGGGTGCAGATTGGACGGCCATCGACTGGCGGACGCTCGGGTTCTTTCTCTTGAATGTCATCCTGACCCTGCTCGCATATCCTCTCATCCCACTCCTTGAAAAAGTGTTCGGGTTTACATCTTCTATCACCCTTGCCGAACTGGGTGATTTGAACAGGCCTCTTCTCAAGGAGCTGGCAATCAAGGCGCCGGGCACACTTCAGCACTCAATCCAGGTATCCCACCTCTCCGAAGCTGCAGCACGAAAAATAGGAGCGGATAGCTTACTGGTCAAAACAGCTGCCCTCTATCATGATGTCGGGAAAATGAAACATCCCGGATTTTTTATTGAAAATCAATCTGGTGAAGCCAATCCTCACCAGAATCTCGGCTTCCTCGACAGCGCCAAGCACATCATCAGCCATGTAACCGAGGGCATCAGACTTGCCCGCAAACACCGGCTGCCCAGGGTCCTCGCAGATTTCATCCCCACACACCACGGGACAACACGGGTCGAATTTTTTTATCGGAATTATGTGAATTCCAATCCTGAGGGAGAAATAAGTGAGTCTGAATTTCGCTACCCCGGCCCCAAACCAACCACAAAAGAACACACCATTATGATGATGGCCGACTCTCTTGAAGCCGCATCTAAAAGTTTGTCGCAGCCAGTCAGTGGGTCTGATATCGACAATCTTGTCGACCGCATTATCTCTTCCAAAATCGCAGATGGACAACTCGATCAGTCAGCCCTGACTTTTGACGAGTTGGAGCAGTGCAAGAATGTGTTTAAAGCACAGCTCCGCAGCATTCATCATGTTCGAATTCAATATCCGGACGAAAAGAAGAGAAAGGATTCAGAAAACCCTGTGTAAGACTTCACGGATACTGCACGACCAGAAGGTAAAATAAAAGATCACATGTTTGCCCTCGGGAATGTTTGCTAATTGTGGCAATAGGGTGCCATAGATTGAGTCTACCTCAAGTGAGTTGGGAGATTTGTTACCGCTTGAGCGTCGGAGATGGAGGTTGGTGTTTCGTGGACGTGTCTTTGCTGGAAAATTGTTGGTTGAATCCATAGGGACAATGCCTGCAACCGCTTTTACAGCAGTAGCCCCGTTCGAGATGATATTTCTCGGTAAATACAAGATTACCATTCTCCAGGTAGTAATGGATACCTTCGAGAATTTTCCGGGGTGATGTCGATTGGCGACCGGGTGAGGCCATCGGATAGATTATGTCAGTTTGCACGGTCAGTTGCAAGGAATGGAAACCGCACCTTCGCTATTTCATAGCCACCGAACAACACCCCGCTATAGAGCAGAAATCCGGCGAGGGTTTTCCAAAAGAATGGAAGGCCTGCCATGTAGGCGGCAAGGAGTCCGCTGAAAGTCTCCGGGTAAACAGGACTTCCAAGCCACACCATAAAGTTAGAGACCAGAAAGAATGAGACCGAGCCAGTCACTGCAGCTGCCAGTACTGAACCTGCGGTAATGGAGCGAAGCATCAGCATGCCGAGCAGAATCACAGCAGTAAACCCAAGCCATGTGCCGGGGTGGCCACCCCAGTAAAAGCCTGAATAATATTGAGCGTAGACCGTGTTGTTGAGGACGAGATCACTCAGCCATAAGGCAACAAATGGGATCAGGAATGCGAAATACTTTCGCTTGAAGTAGGCTGCACCGAAAAGTGCAATACCCCCGAGAGGTGTGAAATTCCAGGAATGGGGGATGAGCCGTGCCATGGCAGCAACCATGATAATGAGGGTCATAAAAAGGATTCGGTACGTCTCTTTCGTGGGCTGATTCATCAGTTCGTTTTTTCTTCTGCTGTGTAACCGGACCAATACAGTTTTGTTGCGTCCGGCCCAAGGCTCCTAGTTTTCGCGCACGCCTCAAAGGTAAAGAATCACTTTGAAAGTTACGAAATGCTGATTTTTTGGGCAAAAATGAAGGAGAATTGCTTTTGAACGCAGTGCTCTGGTTCAATACGCATTCTCAAAAAAAATAATAATTTCGCACTTTTTGCGATTGAATTGAAAATAAATTTTGAAAGTATGACTCAAAAAGCCTGTATCTTTTGTCTGAGTATGATGGTTGCCGCGGTGGTGACTGCTCAACCCGCCGACAGGTGGCAGCAACGTGTTGAATACGATATGGAGATCGATATGGATGTGGAGAGCCACAGATATGATGGGACGCAGAAGCTGACGTATTACAACAACTCTCCGGATGTATTGGATCGGGTATTCTATCATCTGTACTTTAATGCATTTCAGCCAAACTCAATGATGGATATGCGATCCAGGACCTTGCCTGACCCTGATAGGCGAGTCGGGAGCCGGATTTCTTCTTTGACTGAAGACGAAATAGGGTATCTGAAAATCCAGTCTCTGAAGCAGGATGGGAAAATTGTGCAGTGGGAAGAAGTGGGTACCATCCTTGAAGTAGAGCTGGCTGAGCCAATTGGTCCCGGAGAGCAGACGTTACTGGAGATGACGTTTTCTGCGCAGGTGCCTGTTCAAATCCGGCGGAGTGGTCGGGACAGCGACGAGGGGATTTCGTATTCAATGTCCCAGTGGTATCCCAAACTCTGTGAATATGACTATCAGGGATGGCACGCTAATCCTTATGTTGGCCGCGAATTCCACGGGGTTTGGGGCAATTTCGATGTCCGAATTTCAATTGATGCTGCCTATACCATTGGTGCAACCGGATATCTGCAAAATCCCTCAAAAATCGGCCACGGATATGACTCGGAATCTTCTGCTCCCAAAAAAAACAAAGGGAAACTGACCTGGCACTTTAAGGCACCGGGGGTGCATGATTTTGTATGGGCTGCAGACCCGGATTATACCCATACAACGCACCAGTGTAAGGATGGCCCGCTGCTGCATTTTTTCTTTCAGAAGACCGAGGACAACGCAGAGGAGTGGGCAATTTTGCCGGGTATTATGGATGAAGTTTTTTCGTATGTGAATGAGCGGTTTGGAAGGTATCCGTACGATCAGTATTCATTTATTCAGGGCGGAGATGGGGGTATGGAATACCCAATGGCTACCTTGATTACCGGCAATCGCCAGTTGCCGAGTCTGGTGGGGGTATCGGTTCATGAACTTATGCACAGTTGGTATCAGGGTGTGCTCGCCACCAATGAAAGTCTGTATTCCTGGATGGATGAAGGATTCACTTCTTTTGCGACTGCGGAAGTGATGAATATGCTCAAACTTCGCGGGCTATTGCCGGGAAAAGGCGTCGACCAGCCTCAGAGTCACGCCGGGTATTTTGCTCTTGCCGCGAGCGGCCTTGAAGAGCCCCTTAGTACCCATGCTGACCATTTCCAGACGAGCTTTGCGTATTGGCGGTCAGCCTATGACAAGGGCAAGGCTTTTATGGCCCAAATGCCTTACATCATAGGAGAAGAGGCATTTGCAAGGGGGCTCGTTGAGTATTTCGAGACCTGGAAGTTCAAACATCCGAACCCGAATGACTTTATCAGAGTGATGGAGAAAACCTCAGGTCTCGAGCTCGACTGGTATAAGGAATACATGGTCAATAGCACCCATGTCATCGATTATGGCATTGTAGGTGTGGAAGATACGCTGAAAGGAAAGAGTGTGGTGACATTGCGCCGTGAAGGGGTCATGCCGATGCCGCTCGATCTTGAAGTGACCTATGCCGACGGCTCCAGAGAGATAATCACCATCCCTTTGCGGATCATGCGTGGCTCCAAGCCTGCTGAGTCACCGGGCGTTCCATTCCGCGTGGCAGAGGACTGGCCCTGGACCCACCCTGAATACCGACTTGTCCTGGATGTAACTCCCGATCAAATCAAACGCGTCGAAATCGATCCGACACGCCGGATGGCAGACACCACGCCTGAAAATAATGTGATACCAAATCAATAGAAGTGCGTCATTGTGGGGAAATTTGCCAACACGAGGATTACCAGAGAATTTTCTTCTCCCCCCGGGCGGTCAGCAATTCATTGACACGGGAAAAATGGCCGCAGCCGATGAAGCCATTTCCGGCTAGGGGGGAGGGGTGGACTGCTTCGAGAATGTGATGTCGACTCTCATCGATGAGGTGGCGTTTCCCCTTGGCGAAGTTTCCCCACAAGAGGAAAATAATACCTTCCTTGTGGCTTGAAATTGCTTGAATGACGGCATCTGTAAAGAGTTGCCATCCAATCTTCCGGTGGGAACCCGCCTGCCCTCGCTCGACAGTTAGCATGGCATTCAGCAAAAGGACTCCCTGCTGTGCCCAGTCAGTTAAGTCGCCATGCTGTCGCGGTGGTATGCCCAAATCACGCTCCAACTCCTTGTAAATGCGTTGAAGGGAGCGTGGCACGGCTACCCCCTTGGGTACCGAAAAAGACAAACCCATAGCCTGACCAGGCTGATGATATGGATCCTGCCCCAGAATGACTACCCGCACTGAGTGAAAAGGGGTTTTTTGAAATGCGTTGAATATGAGCGGTGGAGGAGGGTATAAAACGACGCCTCTTTGCATCTGCTGCTTGAGGTACGATTTGAGCTCCGAAAAGTAGGGCTTCTCAAACTCACTCCATAGTGCAGTCTTCCAGCCAGATTCAATGACAACATTTTCCGGATTGACTGGCTCGATTGGGTTGTCCATAAAGGGCTATTATTTTTTTAAGACAAACATAATTTAGAAGTCGTCTAAATAAATTGGGGCTCAGGTATTGTATTGGCGAAGAGGTTGACGAGCCTTATATTTGCGCAGATAAAAATATGACAAAGTTTTGGTACTAAAATTAGTGGTCCAATGAGGATATTCCTTCCGTTCATCCTTCTTTTATTGCTGCTTCTCTCAGCACCGCTGCATGCTCAGGACATGTTGATGCCTGAGGCAGACGTCAAGGAAGGCGAGAAAATTTTCCTGAATAACTGTGCGTCATGTCATAACAAGAACATGAAGGATGACATGACCGGTCCTGCCCTTGGTGGGGTACAGGAGCGGTGGGCTGAACAGCCGGAGGTACTTTATTCGTGGATTAAGAACTCTCAGGCGGTCGTGCAGAGTGGCAATGAATACGCCGTGAATCTTTACAACCAGTGGAATCAGGCTGTCATGCAGGCATTCCCAACACTCACCAACGAGCAAATTGACAAAGTGCTGGCCTATGTTGACGCCCGATACAGAACGGTTGGCCCGTATGCACCAAAGGACGAAGCAGGTGCAGTAGCTGTTGGCGGACCGGTTGAGCCAGAAGACAATACGTTGCTGTATGTTGGCTTGCTCGTGGTGCTCGGTATTCTCTCACTGATCCTCGCACGGATTATCTCCAATCTGAACCAGATTGCCACTGTGCAGGAAACTGGAGAAGCTCCTGAACGTAAAACGCTTGCTGACATACTGACCAGCAGGGGAGTTGTGAGTTTTGTCATTTTCGCACTCGTGGTACTCGGCGGTTATACCACCGTTAATAACGCCATCGCGCTCAACAGGCAACAGTCCTATCAGCCGGAACAACCGATTCAGTTCTCTCATGCTACCCACGCAGGGATTCAGCAAATCGATTGCCAGTACTGCCACGATGGAGCACGTCGAAGCAAGCACTCTGTGATTCCGGCATCTAACACTTGTATGAACTGCCATTCCGCGGTCAAGGTCGGCTCGCAATACGGCACGCAGGAAATTACAAAGATTTACGCCTCGGCCGGGTGGGACCCCAACCAAAATGCATATTACGATCCTGAAATGCTCACGGATGAAGAAATCGAGGCAATTTATAAAAAGTGGATCGTAGATAATTATATCAAGGACAACGATTTATCTTCACTCGATTCTGAAGGTGAAATGGAGGTAAATGCGCAATGGGAGAACATTGTTAATTCTCTTACAAGCGAAGTGAAAGATGATCTGTATGGTCCAATTCCCTGGATTAGGGTTCACAACCTCCCGGATCACGCGTACTTTAACCACGCGCAGCACGTAAGCGTCGGTCAGGTGGAATGTCAGACCTGCCATGGTCCTGTTGAAGAAATGGAAGTTGTGCAGCAATATTCTCCGCTCTCTATGGGATGGTGCATCAACTGCCATAGGCAAACCGAGGTCAACTTTAGCGGAAATAGCTATTACGAATCCTATCACGGTTACAAGGAGGAGATTGAAAATGGCAGCCGGAAGAAGGTAACCGTCGAGGATATTGGAGGTCTGGAGTGCCAAAAGTGTCATTATTGATCTGAATGTATTGATGCCGTCAGTCCGAAGGGTCTGCGGCATTCTCATTTCTCTTTCGAAAGTTTCATAACTGCACATATATGAAAAAGAAGAACCAGGAAATCTGGGCCGGTACCGAGGACAAGCTGAATTCCAGTGAGTGGAAAGAAGTCGCCGGCAAGGAGTTCAGAGATTCTCCGACGGCAGATGACCTCTCCGGTGTGACTGCCAACCGGAGGGATTTTCTCAAACTGATGGGATTTGGTCTCGGTGCGGCAACCATTGCTGCAGGCTGTGATACACCTGTGCGGAAGGCCATTCCTTATGTGGTCAAACCCGATGAAATCGTGCCCGGGGTAGCCAGCTACTATGCATCAACCTATGCAAATGGGGGAGATTATTGTGCAGTTTTGGTCAAGACTCGAGAGGGACGGCCTATCAAAATCGAGGGAAACAGCCTCAGTCCTGTGACCAAAGGCGGAACGCATGCCAGGGTACAGGCTTCTGTGCTTGATCTTTACAATACGAACAGAATCAAAGACTGCGGCTCAGTCAATGGTAATGAGGTAGTCCCTATGTCGTGGGCTGATTTGGATAAAGTTGTCGGAGCGGACCTGCAAAAAGAAGCCCAAATAAGAATTGTTTCGAAGACCATTCTAAGCCCGAGTGCGAAGAAAGCACTTGCTGAGTTTCAGGCCAGCTACCCAAATACAAAGGTGGTTACCTACGACCCGGTTTCTTCATCAGCCATGCTCCTGGCAAACGAACAGTCGTTCGGACAACGTGCCATCCCTGCGTATCATTTCGACAAAGCGCAGGTCATTGTTAGTTTTGGTGCCGATTTTCTTGGTACTTGGATTTCTCCTGTCGAGTACGCCTCGCAGTATGCGACCAATCGGAAGGTGAAAGGCTCAGATACCAATTCACTCTCGTGGCATGTGCAGGTTGAAAGTGCCATGACACTGACTGGATCGAATGCAGACAACAGAATTCTTGTGAAGCCTTCTGAACAGGGCGTGGCCATCGCTGCGCTATACAACGAATTGGCTTCAAAGAGCGGTGCGCCAACAGTCAGCGCACCGGCAGTAAACGAGAAGGCAAAAGCTGCCCTGAAAAGAGTAGCTGAACGTTTGATGGCAAATAAGGGGAAATCCCTCGTTGTCTCAGCATCAAATAACACCGGTGAACAAATTCTCGTGAACGCGGTGAATGATTTACTCGGCAACTATGGTCAGACCATCGACTTTACTGAAGCCTCTCACCAGCGGCAGGGTATCGATCCGGATGTGCGTGCACTGGTCCGGGAAATGAATGGGGGTAGTGTCGATGCTCTTTTCGTGATGGGAGCAAATCCTGCTTTCGACCTGCCTGACGCTTCTGCTTTCATTGAAGGGATGAAGAAGGTGCCGCTGCGGGTTTCTTTCAATACCATGATGGATGAAACGACCTCTCGTTGCAATTATGTTGCCCCAGACCATCATTACCTCGAGTCTTGGGGAGATGCTGAGCCACGGCGCGGCCACTTCAGTCTGATGCAGCCTACGATTGCTCCGCTGTACCGGACACGTCAGGCCCCTGAAACCCTGCTTCGCTGGGCAGGCAGTGCGAATCTGAATACTTCAGCAGACCAAGCTTATTACGAATATGTCAAGTGGGTCTGGCAAACAGATATGTTTCCAACTCAGTCGGCCTTTGCAACCTTCCGTGGTTTTTGGGAGCAAGTGTTACACGATGGCGTGTACCACGCCGATCAAACCCCTGTCACGGTAGCTTTTAATGCGAATATCAGTCAGGCTGCTTCTAAAATATCAAAGCCAAATGCTGGTGGATTGGAGGTCTCCCTCCATGAATGCGTCAATATGGGTAGTGGGGAAGGGGCCGATAACCCCTGGCTTATGGAAATGCCGGATCCAATTACACGGACTGTTTGGGGGAACTACCTGATGCTCCCGCTTTCATATGATGCTGATAAAAACGAATTCATTGCCCTTAATGGGTTGAAGAATTTCATGGACAAGGCGGATAAAGCCGATTTGCAGGTGGGTGGCAACAGTGCACAATGTACGGTTGTACCCCAGTTCGGACAGATGGCAGAAACCGTCTCCATCAACCTTGGGTACGGTCGTGAGGTTTCCGGCCGCTGCGGCGTTGGTGTCGGAGTAAACGCCTGGCCATGGCTGTCTGTCGATGGCGACGGTCATACTCAGTACTACGCGACCGGAGCAAACCTCTCGGAGAGGACAGGTCAGGATGATGAATTTGCGTGTGTGCAGTACCATCACACAATGGGTGTGACGGGCGAAGTCGATGGAGAAGAAATAAATGTCGATGAGCGCGCAGCTATTAACTTTATTTCGACCGGATATCAAGGTTCACTGACTAACCGCTCCATTATCTTCCAGGGGAGTGCCGATGAGTTGGATGAGCTCACAGCTCATATCCACGAGAAGCGCAGCGAATACCAAAAGCTGAACGACAATACACTGTATCCCGATTATTCCGGGATATACGGACAGGGGCATCATTGGGGAATGTATGTGGATCTCAATGCGTGCACTGGTTGTGGGGCTTGTACAGTTGCCTGTATGGCTGAAAACAATGTGCCGGTGGTCGGTAAGCGCGAGGTGCACCGGCACCACGAAATGACCTGGCTGCGGATTGACAGGTATTTCTACGGAGATGCTGAAAATCCAAACACAGTCTACCAGCCGCTGATGTGCCAGCACTGCGACAATGCGCCGTGCGAGAATGTCTGTCCGGTGAACGCCACCAATCACAGCAGTGAGGGTCTGAATCAGATGGCCTACAACCGTTGTATCGGAACCAGGTACTGCGCCAATAACTGTCCCTACAAGGTGAGGAGGTTCAATTGGCTGGACTTCAATACCGCAGATGTATTCCCGGCCAACGAAAACTATCCGTTTGAATCTGATGAGCCATTCTACGCTGATAATATTGTGAGAATGGTATTGAACCCGGATGTCACTGTGCGGTCCAGAGGTGTGATTGAAAAATGCAGTTTCTGCGTGCAGCGCATTCAGGAAGGAAAGCTGACAGCCAAGCGCGATGAGCGGAGGCTGAGAGACAATGACGTGAAGACGGCCTGTCAGACATCATGCCCGACTGGCGCCATTGTATTCGGTGACCGTAACGACAAGGAAGGCCTTTTGAGCAAGCGCATCGAATCTCCGCTGGTATACCGTGTGCTGGAAGAAGTGAATACCCAGAGTTCTGTATTCTATGCGGCCCGCGTGAACAATAAAGACCAAAAGCTTGAAGCCTGAAAGGCTGAAATTATTCAACGACACTAAACCACAACGCTGATGAGCGCTATAGTCTCTCCAATACGGACACCACTGATTAATGGCGGAAAATCGTACCACGATATTACAGAAGACCTCTGTCGGGCAACTGAGCGGACGCCGAATGTATATTGGGTGATCGGATTTTTGGTTTCCGTTGGCCTCCTCGGTTTCGGTGTGTTCTGTATTCTGTGGACCATCTGGTTCGGAATCGGAACATGGGATTTGAACAGAACCATTAACTGGGGGTGGGACATCACGAACTTTGTATGGTGGATTGGTATCGGCCATGCCGGGACTTTGATTTCTGCCATTCTCCTCATTTTCCGCCAAAAGTGGCGTACCGGTGTCAACCGCGCGGCTGAGGCCATGACTATTTTTGCAGTGATGTGTGCGGGTCTCTTCCCGCTGATTCACATGGGACGGATCTGGCTGGCCATTTTCATTTTCCCGTATCCAAATACCCGCGGGCCGCTTTGGGTAAACTTTAATTCGCCCCTCCTCTGGGATGTATTTGCCATCAGTACATACTTTACGGTATCACTTCTTTTCTGGTATACCGGTCTGGTCCCAGACTTTGCAACCGTGCGTGATCGTGCGAAAGGTCTCCGCAAGCGTTTTTACAGTTTCGTTGCCTTCGGCTGGACCGGGAAAGCCAAGCACTGGCAAAGATGGGAGTCGCTCTCACTTGTGCTCGCCGGTCTTGCGACTCCTCTGGTTCTCTCTGTGCATACCATTGTGAGTTTTGACTTTGCGACTTCTGTGATTCCGGGCTGGCACACGACTATTTTCCCTCCATACTTCGTGGCCGGAGCGATATTTTCAGGGTTTGCCATGGTGCTGACGCTGATGATTATTACCAGAAAAGTACTTGGTATAGAGGAGTACATTACGATTAACCACATCGAATCCATGAACAAGGTCATTCTATTGACCGGTTCGATTGTCGGGGTGGCCTATCTGACTGAGTTGTTTATTGCCTGGTATTCAGGATACATTTACGAGCAATTTGCTTTCTACAACAGGGCACTTGGTCCGTACTGGTGGGCATATTGGGGAATGATGGGCTGTAATGTGATTTCGCCTCAGTTTTTTTGGTCGAAAAAGCTCAGAAGGAGTATTTCAATGACCTTCTTCCTTTCTATTGTTGTGAATATCGGGATGTGGTTTGAGCGCTTTGTCATCATTGCAACTACCCTTGCCCGTGATTATCTTCCATCCAGCTGGAGCTGGTATGTTCCTTCCTGGGTTGAGATTGGAATTTTTATTGGAACAATCGGTCTGTTCTTCACGCTGTATCTGATATTCACTCGCGTGGCACCCGTGGTTGCAATTGCTGAGGTGAAGAGTATCCTGAAGACAGCCGGTGATCAATACCTCGGTGACAGTGCGAAGCATGCACCCCATTACGAATTTTACGACGAAAAGAAACCAGTCACAGCAGAACACTAATTCAAGACATACATCTTACTGTCTAACTGTACCATTTATGAAAAAGGAGAAAACCGAGGTTTTGTACGGTCTGTACGATGACGAAGAGCAACTCATGAAAGCCGTTGCTCATGCCAGGGAGTCGCATCTTGATATAATGGAGGTTTACACTCCGTTTCCAGTGCACGGACTCGATCCTATACTTGGGTTGAAGGAGAGCCGTCTCCATATCGCCGGCTTCGTGTATGGTGCCATCGGCACATTGACTGCATTTCTGTTTATGACCTGGGTTTTCACCCGTGACTGGCCTATTATTTTCGGAGGAAAACCATATTGGTCTGTTCCCGCTTTTATCCCAATTACCTTCGAGCTGACTGTGCTTTTTGCCTCTATCGGGATGGTGGTCACCTTCTATACCATTTGTGGTATGGGGCCTGGTGTTCAGAATCCGATTTTGGATGACCGGATAACTGACGATAAATTCTGTATCGCATTCGAGGCGGATGGTTTTGACGAAGAAGAATTGTCCCGCCATCGCTCATTCTTGTCTCAATCAGGTGCCTCAGTGGTAAATGCAAAAACACTCTAATCGCTTTCGGCAAATCCGAAAGGTATCAGAACGTAACACACATGAATTACTCATACCTCACATTGATCAAGGCGATTATTTTGGCTGTTGTAGTCGCGGCTTTCGCATCGTGCAGCCCTTCTTCAGCAGATAATCCAGGGACTGAATATATGCCAGACATGTATCATTCCATCGCCTATGAATCAAACTATTACGATTACTACTCCAATAATACCTGGGGCAGCGAGAAGGAATATTACAAGATAGCAGCACCCCGCGAACCTGTTGCTGGCACGGTACCCAGAGGATATGCCGGGCAGACTGCTCAAGGTGGTACAGCCATCAAAGCGGCGTTGAAAGGAGGGAATACGTTGAATGCTGTTTCGGTGCCGGTGAATGGCAGCGTGCCATACGCTTACGCGAATACCGAAGATGAGCGTGCAAGAGCTACTGCTGAGTTGATTGCTAACCCATTCCCCATTACAGATGATGGACTGGCGGCTGGAAAAGAATTGTACGTCATCTTTTGTGGCATCTGCCACGGTGACAAAGGAAACGGAATTGGATATCTCGTGAATGAGGAATCAAATAAAAATGTCAAGTATCCGGCTCAACCCGCAAATTTTCTGTCAGATGAATTTGTGGCAGCTTCCAATGGAAGGTATTACCACGCAATCATGCACGGAAAGAATGTGATGGGAGGATATGCCGACAAGTTATCTTATGAAGAGCGCTGGCAGGTCATTCACTACATTCGGTCACTTCAGGCAAAAGATCGAAAGCTGGCCTATTCTTCTTCCGAGAATACCCTGAACGAAGTAGATGTCCCTGGTGTGCTGGTTGCTTCTCCTGAAGTACTCTTTCAAGATCCTGAGCATGTAAACTGGGGTCCATCCTCTCATGATGATCACGGACCTGACCACGGCCACGATACTGATGGCCACAGTGAGGGCAGCCACCATGAGACTGGAAATAGCCATCACGGCGAACAGGGACAGCACTAAACACAGGTTGATACACATTGACCGAATACAATATTTACAAGCCTACGAATAATGAACACATTCACCTTTCAGACCAGCCAACGGAACTTCTGCTATGCGCTCATCGCGATTGGCCTGTTGAGCATGGGCTTGACTTTCATAGGCGATGATGCCTATCATTCCAGATTCTGGTCGAATTTCCTTCTGAATTCAACATTCTTCACAGGGATGTCGTTCGTGGCCCTTTTCGTGATTGCTGCCTTCATGCTGGCTTACGCCGGATGGTATGTCCAATTTAAGCGAGTGTGGGAATCTATGTATCAATTTCTGCCGGTCGGTCTCATTTTGATGCTGGTGATTGCAGGAGGGTTGTTCATGGGTTACCATCATCTCTATGAGTGGAACGACAGCGCCATCGTTGCTGAGGATGTCATATTGCAAGGGAAAGCCTCTTTTCTGAATAAATACTGGTATACTTTCGGAACCCTCCTGATTGTCGGCAGCTGGTTCTTTTTATTCGGGCGCCCGCTCCGCAAACTGTCGCTTGCGGAAGACCGCGAAGGAACCACCGACTTCCGCCATCACCGCAAAATGAAAGTCTACGCAGCTGTTTTTCTGCCAGTTGCCGGTTTTACAAGCGCCGCAATGATCTGGCAGTGGGTCATGTCACTCGATCCGCATTGGTATAGTACGTTGTTTGCCTGGTATGCGACCGCAAGTATGTTCGTAGCAATGATGTCGCTGACGGTAATGTTACTGTACTATCTCAAAGGGCTTGGATATTTTCCGACTGTGACAAAAGAGCATATGCATGATATTGGCAAATATGTGTTTGCCTTCAGTGTTTTCTGGACATACTTGTGGTTTTCTCAATACATGCTGATTTGGTATGCCAACGTGGGAGAAGAAACGGTCTATTTCAAGGAGAGATTGAACGAATATCCGGTTCTGTTTTATGGGAATCTGATCATCAATTTCATTCTTCCATTCTTCATTTTGATGCGAAACGATACCAAGCGTAAACAGGGAAGCTTGATTTTTGTCGCTGGAGTTCTGTTTCTCGGTCACTGGTTTGATTTCTTCCAAATGGTGAAGCCAGGAGTTGCAAAGTATGCTGCGCATCTTTCCCATATGGGGCATGGTGGCGATCATGGTCACGCTGCTGAGGGTGCTGCTCATGCAGCTTCAACTGCAGCAGGGTTTGTGTATCCGGGATTGCTCGATGTTGGAACTATGCTTGGGTTTCTTGGAATTTTCCTACTTGTATTTTTCCGGAGCCTCGCGAAGGCCCCGCTGATTCCAGCTCGTGATCCATATATCCAGGAAAGTTTGCATCACGTTGTCTGGTACGACGATGATGCTGAAGCCAGTGTGGCTCATTGATAATTGTAAAAGATTCGTCAGGTTTACGGGTTTGCGAATCCTGACGACCTGGCTCTTGTTAACCTTTAGAAAGTGCCGAAAATTTATCAGCAATGACTTTACTCATTATTCTGTTTTGCCTGATTCTGATCATCGTAGTCGCTGTCCAAATTGGCCGACTGACTGAGTTGGCGAATAAGATTCGTGGCGAGGAAGCTGCTCAGTTTGAAAGTAACCGATGGAATGGTGCACTTTCGCTGGTGTTTCTCGTCGTGTTTCTGGGTGGAACCATCATATCCTCAGGCTATTATGGCAAGTATATGCTTGGTTTCGGTCCCTGGGTTTCCGCCTCGGAACACGGAGGAGCGCTTGACAGCATGTTCAAATGGACACTCTTTTTTACAGGTGTGGTTTTCGTACTGACGCACATTGCTTTGTTTTGGTTTGCCTGGAAATACCGTGGCCGCAAGGGACACAAAGCTCGTTTCCTCCCTCACAACGATAATCTGGAAATCATTTGGACAGCTGTTCCTGCCATTGTGATGACATTTCTTGTCATTAAAGGGTTGGATGCATGGAATGATGTGATGGCAGATGTCCAGCCGGATGAAGAGTATATCGAAATGGAGGCCACCGGGTATCAATGGGGATGGATGCTGAGGTATCCGGGCCCGGATGGCAAGCTCGGGGCACGTGACTACACGCTCATTAATTCAGGGAATAACCCATTGGGGCAAGACTGGACTGATGTCAAAAATCTGGATGATTTCCACCCGACGGAAGTTGTTCTTCCTGTCGGTAAAAAGGTGAGGGTCAGGATTACCTCTCGTGACGTTCTCCACAACTTTTACCTTCCACATTTCCGTGTGAAAATGGACGCCGTACCAGGCATGCCCACATATTTCACATTTACCCCTAAGTATACAACTGAAGAATATCGGCAGTTACTTGGGGTGAAGGATAATATGGGGAACCCGAAATATCCGGAGTGGTACGAAATTGACTCTGAAGATCCGGATGGTCGGAAAAAGTTCCAGACGTTTAATTTTGAGCTTGCATGTGCAGAATTGTGCGGAAGGGGCCACTACAGTATGAGAAAGATTGTGCGTATTGTTTCTGAGGAGGAATTCCAGCGGTGGGCTGATGAGCAGCAGAGCTGGTACTTGCTTTCAGTGAGGAACACAGACGACGATCCATACAAGGGGCAGATGCTGACTATTGACGTTGAGGAGACGGATGGTGGTGATGGTGAATCAGATGAACAACAGACAGAAGATGCAGACGAGAATCCTGCTGATTAATTTCAGGAGGTCATGCGAACCATTTTGGCACCAATTATATTTCAGATTCTGAATAATACATTCAACGAATAAAAACGCAAAACTATGGCTTCCACGACCACTGTTGAGCAACCGCTGAAGACGCGTGAAGAAGACCTGCTCATTGAAGAGTATGGGTATGATGATCACTTTCATGAACATCATCACGGAGACAAGTACCAGTCGAATTTTGTGACGACTTACATCTTTAGTCAGGATCACAAGACAATCGCCAAGCAATTTCTGATTACTGGAATGTTTTGGGGTATTGTTGGTGCTTTGATGTCATTGGTGTTTCGCCTTCAATTAGGATTTCCTGAGGAGAATATGGCTTGGTTGAAGCCGGTCCTCGGACAATGGATTACTGTGAACGAAGCCGGGATTGGGACACTGTCTCCTGATTTCTACTACGCGCTTGTTACAATGCACGGGACGATTCTCGTCTTTTTTGTGCTGACGGCAGGTCTGAGTGGGACTTTCAGTAATTTATTGATTCCGCTCCAGATTGGTGCACGTGATATGGCTTCTCCATTCCTGAATATGCTGTCGTACTGGTTCTTCTTTCTGTCAGGCGTCATCATGTTCTTCTCCTTGTTTCTCAATACAGGCCCATTTTCTGGCGGTTGGACCGCTTATCCGCCGCTCAGCGGGTTGCCACAGGCGTCTCTTGGCTCACAGGCTGGTATGACACTGTGGGTGGTCAGTTTGGTATTTTTTGTGGTCTCGGTGCTCTTGGGTGGAATCAATTACATCACGACGGTCTTAAACATGCGTACCAAAGGGATGGGTATGTGGAACATGCCCCTGACAATCTGGGCGTTTTTTATTACCGCCATAATCGGGTTGCTTTCTTTTCCCGTTCTGGTTTCTGCGCTTCTGCTGGTAATGTTCGATCGTGGTCTCGGGACCAGCTTTTTCCTCAACGAAATTTTCATTGCCGGTGAGGCCCTTCCGAATGTGGGTGGAAGTCCGATTCTGTATCAACACTTATTCTGGTTTCTTGGGCACCCTGAAGTGTATATCATTATCCTTCCAGCGATGGGTATTGTCTCAGAGGTGCTCTCTGTGCACTCACGTAAACCTGTTTTTGGCTACAAGGCCATGGTGTTTTCCATTCTTGCGATTGCATTTCTTTCGTTCATCGTGTGGGCGCACCATATGTTCATGTCAGGTGTCAACCCATTCATCTCAAACTTTTTTGTTGTTTTTACCCTGATTATTGCTGTTCCATCTGCGGTCAAGGTATTCAATTGGATAGCCACTTTGTATGGCGGAAATATCCGTTTTAATGCAGCCAGTTTGTTTGGGATTGGATTTGTCTCAATGTTTATTTCCGGTGGTCTGACAGGAATTTTCCTCGGTAATTCAGCTATCGATATTCAAATGCACGATACCTATTTCGTGGTTGCGCACTTTCATATTGTGATGGGTGTGGCAGCGTTCTTTGGAATGTTTGCCGGGATTTATCACTGGTTCCCCAAGATGTTCGGTCGGTTTATGAATGAAACACTTGGAAAGCTTCATTTCTGGATCACGCTTGTTGGGGCATACGCTGTGTTCTGGCCGATGCACTATCTCGGTGTTGCCGGTGTGCCACGTCGCTACTACAGCTTTGACACATTCAACGCATTCGCCCATTTCGACACAATGAATAAATTCATTACGGTCGCTGCTATTGTTGTGTTTGCTGTTCAGGTGCTATTTGTAATTAACTTCTTTTATAGCATTTGGAAAGGTCGTCAAATGAAGGTTCGGAACCCTTGGGGTGCGACAACTCTTGAGTGGAGTACACCCATTCGTCCGGGTCACGGCAACTGGGATGGCAAAATTCCTTCTGTATTCAGGTGGGCTTATGATTACAATAAGGATGAAAGAGAGTTTGTCCCTCAATACGTCCCACTTTCGGAAGAGGAAAAGCTACAGGGGCACACCCACTAACGAATCTAACGCAGCATTAATTCTCGAAGAGCAACACGCCAAATTGTGAAGAAGCACACTGTTGAAAACACCGTGGAGAGCCGTTCTCTCATTGCCTCGAAGGTCAATGATTACGGGCAATTGGTGAAGTTCAAGTTGTCTTTGACGGTTGTGTTTTCTGCGGTGATGGCTTTCTTGATTGCCTCTGCAGGGCAGTTTACCTGGCATGGACTTTTTTATCTGGCGTTTGGTGGTTTTCTTATTACCGGGGCTGCCAATACGCTGAACCAGGTTTTGGAACGGGATTTTGATAAGTTAATGAAACGAACTGAAGACAGGCCACTTGCTCGGGCAAGAATGTCTGTCTCAGAGGCCGTCCTTTTCGCAGGATTTTCAAGTTTTGCGGGCATTGTTTTTCTTGCTCTTTTCAATCCTTGGGTGCCTCTTTTGGGTATGCTTTCACTGGTCAGTTATGCTTTTGTGTATACGCCGCTAAAAAGGTTGTCACCGATTGCTGTATTGGTTGGTGCTATTCCTGGTGCTTTGCCTATGGCAATTGGAGTTGTAGCTGCTCAAGGAGAGGTGACTGGTTTGGCAATTGCATTGTTTGCGTTGCAATTTTTTTGGCAGTTCCCGCACTTCTGGGCGATCGCCTGGTTGGGTCATGAAGATTATTCTCGTGCGGGATTTCATTTGCTTCCAGGTAAGGAATTGGGAAGTCATGTCGGATGGCAGGCATTCTTGTATGCGCTTATGATAATGCCCGTTGTTGGGTTGATGTGGGGTTTCGGTCTCACAGGTTCTTTGGCTGCTTCTCTGCTGGGGCTTGCTTCGCTCGCCTATGCACACAGAGCATGGAATTTGTATAAGCGGTGTGACAGAAATTCTGCTCGCGGCCTCATGTTTGCTTCGTTGGTTTATTTACCGACTGTATTGGCAATCTTGGCGGTTGAAGCCTATGTACTTTAATATTGAGGATTTACGATTTCGTTCTGAGATGAATACCGTGGCTGTACAACAAAATATGTATCACAGGAGTAAGATCCATCCAAAAATCTTCGCGATGTGGGTGGGATGCGCCAGTATGGCTATGCTCTTCGCCGCTTTTACAAGTGCCTACGTCGTTCGTCAGGCAGCTGGAAACTGGCTTGAGTTTCGACTTCCTGATGCTTTTTTTTGGAGTGCAGGGGTCATACTTCTTAGCAGTGTTCTACTTCACGTGTCGTTTGTCTCTTTTAAAGCTGGAAAAGAATTCCCTTATAAAGTCCTTCTTAGCTTGTCTACCTTCCTTGGATTGGTATTTCTGGCGTTGCAGTATGTGGGGTGGAATGCTCTTACAGAACAAGGAGTAAGTTTGACGGGCAACCCATCTGGTTCGTTTGTGTATGTCATTTCAGGTGTGCACGCTGCTCACGTTCTCGGAGGCATTGCCGCTTTGTTGGTTGCCATTCTGCACGCTTTTGCGTTACCGTTCCAACCCGGTCCCGGGCGGAAGGTGAGATTTGAGCTGACGCTCATTTACTGGCATTTCGTTGATTTATTGTGGATTTATCTTTTGGTATTTTTTATTTTACAGCGATGATTATCAGCCAATCCTAAATAATCGGCTGACGATGAAAATTTTTCTGTAATGGCAGCAGAGACTGTAGTTCAAGACAACGACACCCAAGTCAGTGACGATCAGTGGGGAGGTGGGAAAGCTCCTTTTAAAGCAAGCTACGGCAAGCTGATGATGTGGTACTTTCTTCTTTCTGACGCATTTACATTTGCTGGATTCTTGATTGCATATGGCGCGTTGCGTTTCAGCAGTCCCACCTGGCCGGTTCCGGATTTTGTCTTTTCAACCGCTCCTTTTGGAGTCCATGATGCCCCGCTTATTTTTGTAACCATCATGTCCTTTTTGCTGATCATTTCTTCTGTGACGATGGTACGAGCCGTTCAGGAGGGTCATCGTGAAAACCGTCAGGGTGTCGTGTTCTGGATGTTACTGACTGTGATCGGTGGTTTTGGGTTTCTCGGATGTCAGGCTTGGGAATGGAATAATTTGATAGGGACTGAGCATATGTCCCTCACTACAAATCCTTTTGGCTCTTACACTGTCGACGGTGTCTATTTGAATCCGGATGGGAGTGTCTCAGACGAGACATTTGAAGCTGGAGAAAGCTACCTTATTCACAAAGGAAGTCTTGGCCATCACGAGCTTGAGGGGTATGATGAAGGCGCTGGTGATCATGATGCCCATGACTTAAGCCCTGGCGACCATGCCGGTTATTTTGTTGATGATCGTGGCTATGTGCACCGCAAATATCAAGTGACTTCTGAGGGTGAACTCAATGGTCAGATTTTTCAGGAGGAATTTGGTCCTAGAGCTTTTGGTGGTTTGTTCTTTTTCATTACCGGGTTCCATGGCTTTCACGTCTTTTCAGGCGTCGTCTTTTTACTGATTATTCTCATCAACTCGGCAAGCGGATTATATGCAGCTCGTAAGAACGGATACGAAATGGTCGAGAAAATAGGCCTGTATTGGCATTTCGTCGATTTGGTATGGGTTTTCGTGTTCCTTGTTTTTTACCTCCTCTAAATCATTGATGCCCACATCGGTCATTCACTTTAATCATTCGGTACGTTATGTCAAATCTCAGTTACGAAGAATCTATAAAGTTGGTCTACAAAGGTCTTGTTCTGTTGGCCGTTGTCACGCTTATTGAAGTGTTTGTGTCTCTTTTTGGAAAAGGCTACATCATTGAAGGTGTTCAAAAATCGGCCATACTTGTCGGATTGGCAGGTTTGGTTATTGTCGGGCTTTCTCTTTATAAGGCCTATTTTATCATCTATGAGTTTATGCACATGCGTTATGAGGTAAAGGGATTGGCACTTTCTGTGCTTCTGCCAACACTTCTGCTCGTTTGGGCAATTATTGCATTCTTTCAGGAGGGCTCATCTTGGGGTGCTCGCCGCTCACAGGTGAAAGAATTCAACAAAGCTGTCAGTGAGGAATCTATCAGGCCCATATCCGCTGATGCGACTTACCCGATGAAAGAAGTTCCAATTCAGGAATAAGAGGTTATCATTCGGGTTAAATAACAGGCGGATGCTTACTTAGGTATCCGCCTGTTCTTTTTTCGGCATTCTCCATAACAAACCTGAATACATGGTGTTTCCTAACAGAAATATGATCTGAGCCCATGAGCACAACGCAAACTCCTTCTGAATTACGCAAGAAACCCTCTGGTATTATCAAAGTACTTCGCGTCATCCTTGTGCTCTCGATTCTGGTTCTCTTTCCCATAATTTCTTTTGTTTTCCTATGGGAAGGAGTCACAGATCGAAAGGCTGAGCTCGAAAAAATGAGTGATTATGGTGTTCTTTCAGTAAGAGAGTTTCAGCTGAACGACGGGTCAGTATTATATGCTGATAGTCTGCTTGGTAGTGTCGTTGTGATGTGGCTTCCTGATTCTTTTGATGACGCACTCTCTGGTAAAATAGATAGCCTATTGACTCAATTTGCCTCTTCTGGGGATTTCATTTTGGGAGGTTTATATACTGAAGGAACAAAACGAGCCTGGGAAAATTGGGAAGCTTCAACATCTCCGGACGAGGCTGCATTTTTTCTTGGGGCCAAGCCGGAGAAGTTGATACAGCAAGGCAGCCCATTAGAGGCGGTTGGATGTTCATCAGCGTCCTGTCCAGGGATGATTTTGATTGATCGGAGCGGCACAGTGCGCCGAGTTGTGAACCCTTACGACAGAAGTGAAATGGTGAGCCTTGTCAAGCAGATAGCTATTCTGATCGCCCGGCCACGGACATTCGAAAAGCCCCAGGTTATTCGCGAAAAGGAGAAGTAAGATTGGGAGGAGATTCTTCCGAACAGAAAAAATTTGAAGGTCATGAGTAGTAGTCAGTCGTCACAGGCGGCCCTTCTAAACAAAATTGCATGGGTGATCACAGTTGTTGTTTTGGGACTTGTGGTCTTCATGAACCGCGTTTCTTTCGAGGCGCCATTTGATCTTGGGTTTCTGCCTGGGTTTCATGCCATTGTCAATGCCCTAACTGCTGTCGTTTTAGTGTATGCGTATGTAAAAATAAGGCAGAAGCAAGTGGAGGCTCACAAACGAGCTATTTACGCTGCCGTGGGTCTGTCCGTTGTTTTCTTATTGTCATACGTTGCCTATCATATGACGAATGATCCGACTCTATATGGTGATCTTGATCATGATGGAATATTGAGTGAAGCTGAGCGACTGGCGGTTGGCCAGATGAGAACCATCTATTTGGTTTTGCTCCTTTCACATATTGTTCTCGCCGCTGGCATTTTCCCATTCATTCTCTTTACATTCATCAGAGCGTATACTGGGCAGTTTGATCGTCACAAGAAAATGGCTCGCTGGGTATGGCCAGTCTGGCTTTATGTTGCGGTGACTGGTCCTATGGTATATTTGATGCTTGAGCCATACTATATTTGAGAACGAGGATGTAAGAACTCTTTAATTGTCTGGGGTGTTTTTTCAGAAGAAACTCGTAAGAATGGAACGACGGACTATGATTTTGGGAATTGTCAGCTTATTTGCGCTGGTGGCCTTATTGTGTTTCACAGGAGATGTATTCGCTCAGTGTCCCATGTGTCGGATGTCGGCACAGAGTAATATGGAAAATGGCGGAACAGCTGGCAGAGGTCTCAATAATGGCATTCTCTATATGCTTGCAATGCCGTATCTGATCATTGGGACCATAGGGTTTATCTGGTGGAAAAATCGTCGTAAAAGCGGCGAGGGCGAGGAAGAAGTAACGCTTTAGAACAGGTAAATCCTGTATCCCATTGTCATTGCGAGGGATTTGTTCATAAGTTGGTCGATTTCACTCGTTTGAGAGCCCGTTTGGTTGATGATTCCCATGAGCCCTCTTGTCCATCTGAGCCCGAGTGAAAAAACGCCTTGTCCTGCTTCGCGTTTGAAACCAGCCTCGATGACGGCTGCGAAATCCCACCGTTTGTATACATCCCTGTAATCCACATTCCGAAAAGCAATATCAGTGACAGGTCCGACCCCGTCTTTCTCATAGTGAATGGCAATTTCGTCTCTGCCAAACAGTCCGAATGATGCTCCGAGACCTGCTCCTGCGAAGAATTGAATGGGTTTTGCCGGCGTATAGATTCTGAAGAGTATTGGGAGTTCAGCGTAATTCAGAGTGATTGTGGACTCATAACGAGTGTCACCGTCTACAGCATTTGTCACATTACTGACCAACTTGCCTCCTTTTTGTGAAAAAAGGAAATCTGCGTGGATGGCGGTTGATTTGGAAACATCCAGTTCGAGAGCGATACCTCCCACCAGTCCGAATTTTGGCCGGGGAGAGCTTGCAGGGTTTGTGCGGATGTCACCGGGCCAGCGGAAACCTGTTGCGGCCATGCCGGCTGTGGGGCCAAGGGAGAATTGGGCAGAAAGACCTGGTGGAAACAGGCAGAAGAATAAAGCGGTGGATAGGACACAGAGGAATTGAGCGAAAGCTTTTGTGCTGAATGTGTAGCGGGAAGGGTGGTACATGTGTCAATCCGGTTTGGATTTTTTAAGTGGGGAAAAGTACTGATTCTGGTATCCTTGATGCGCTTTCTTTTTGCAGCTCTTATACTGAATCGTTTTTTGACCTCCAAACGCTGCTCCCCAGCAGAATCCAAGCTCCGATAAATGCAAGGCCGCCGAGGGGCGTGATTGGTCCCAGCCACCACCAAGGGCCGGCACCCCAGAGATGACCAGTGGTGAGAAGGTATAGGGACCCACAGAAAAAGAGCATTCCGATTATAAAAAGCCGTGCTGCCCAAAGGCCAAGGTGGGGGGCTGGAAGCTTGTCATAAATGATTGAAAGGACCAGCAGGGCAATACTATGGATAAACTGGTATCTGACCCCTGTATCGAAACTGGCAAGCTTATTTTCCGTCAGAAATCCTTCGAGGCCATGCGCGCCAAATGCGCCGAGACCGACTGCCAATGCTGCAGTCAGGCAAGCTAAAGTGAAATATTGTTTATGCACTGGAAGTTTTTCTCCAAAGATATGACACTGATTGTTCACGTGCCAAATTCTGTATATTTGATTATTGCATAACCCATTCCCATTTGCCTTATGATTAATCCTGATTCCCTTCAAATGCTCATTCTTGCTCTTACTGCCGGCTGCTTATTCGGTGGCTTCCTTGCCTGGCTCATCCTTCGATCCCGCTTTGTTTCCCTTTCCGCACTCAATAAATCGTATGTCCACAATGACCGACTCATAGAAGAACAGGCGAGATCTGCCCGTTTTGAAGAACAAGCTGCTTCAAAAGAAAGGGAGCTTCGGGACCTGACAGAAGTGTATGCAGGGGTACGACGAGATAACGAGCATTATTCTCAGCGCCTTAAAGAGCAGAAGCAAGAGCTGCAGATGCTCCGTGAGCATTTTGAAAAGGAATTTCAGGTTGTGGCCGGGAGAATGCTGGAGGAGAAAAGCGAAAGATTTTCAAAGCGGCAGAACGCTGAGCTGACGCAGCTGTTGAACCCACTGAAAGAACGGATACAAAAGTTTGAAGAGGGCGTCATTCAACGCATCAAGGAAGACGCAGAGGACCGCGGCATGCTCAAGCAGCAAATTGCCGGGCTGACTGAATTAAACACTCAGATGAGCAGAGAAGCACGGGCTCTCACTTCCGCTCTCAAGGGTGACACAAAAGTACAGGGTGATTGGGGCGAATTGCGCCTTGAACTGATACTTGAGAAAGCCGGGCTTTCTCATAAAATTCATTATGAAACACAGGCCTCACTGCCGAATGAAGAATACAGGCAAAAACGCCCGGATGTGGTGGTTAATCTTCCTGATGGGAAACACCTGATTATTGACAGCAAGGTTTCTCTGACTGCTTACGAGCAGTACTACCAGGCAACAGACCCTGCCGCGCAGAGGCAACTTCTCAAAAGTCATGCAGACAGCATCAAAAGGCACATTACAGATTTGAGCAGTAAAAATTACCAACACCTTCCACAGCTCAATTCTCCGGATTATATTCTATTGTTTATTCCCATAGAGCCAGCTCTCACGCTGGCCCTACAATCTGATCAATCGCTGTTTTTGAAGGCGCTTGAGAAAAATGTCGTTCTGGTTACTGCTTCTACGTTGCTTGCCACTATGCGGACAGTCTCTTTTATCTGGACGCAGGAAAAGCAGAAGCAAAATGTCCTTGAAATTGCCAAAGAAAGTGGGAAATTGTACGACAAGTTATGCGCTTTTGTGGGAGATCTTGAAGCCATTGGTCAGCGCCTTAATCAGGCAGCGCAATCGTATGAAAAGGCAAAGACAAAATTGAATTCGCCAAGTCGCTATGGAGGCAGTATTTTGGGGCGGGCTGAGAAGATTCGCAAGTTGGGTGCCAAGACGAGCCGTGAGCTGCCAAGGCATCTCTTGCCTGATATGGAGGAGGAGTGAGATTGCTTGATGGGGAGCTGTGCTT
>CAZMSQ010000016.1:0-48837 GCA_964569025.1 uncultured Saprospiraceae bacterium
GGTCAGGAAGAATGGGGGTCTCATTTTAGTATTTCTTTGGTGGTCAGCGAATTTAGCAAAAAACTCGCCATTTTGCAGAGATTATTTACTGTCTAATCCACTTTTAAGGGGTTCTGGGAGGTTTTCTGGGCTCAGGTTAGGTATTTGTGAGGTTAAGCGGTTTGCTTATAACCTGCCCCTCCTAGGGGGGTGAATTTCACCATCGGATGGTTGACTACTATCCCGTAAATTGAATTGAACTCCGATTCGGTGATTTCCTTACCTCCTTCAATATCGTCGATGACTGTGAACAGGTAGAAAAACCAGTTCATGACCCTGAGCAATTTTCGCTATTTTTGAGCACATTTCTTTTGTGTTTAAAAGAGTAACACATAATGAAGATTGCCTACTCAAGAATTCCAATAGAGGGTAAATCAACAGAGGATACACCGCCGGATATTCAATTCGATAAAGTACTCATTGATAGATGCTCAGCATCCATTCCCCTTTGGGAAAGAACCAAGGGGAGGGAGATTCGCAGATTACTGTCCGCAGGGGTATTAAAAGAATTCCATATCCCCTTTATAGGTATGTTGGGTCATGATATCAATTCAGTAATGCTGGTATGGAAGGAACTGACTGAATCCCATGTGAGAGTGGTCTGTAAAACTCCTGCCTTCGAAAATATAGATTCGGATGGGAAGACAACAGGTTCTTCACAATTGCTTCTCTCCATCCTAATGGTAATCGAAGAAATGACTGGTTCCATTCAAGAAGAGGAAAGACAACTTCTTAGAAAAAAACAAAAGGAAGGTGTCAAAAGGGCAAAGGCAGAGGGGAAATATAAGGGCCGGAAGCGGGGGTCAACTGAAAGCGTAGATAAATTCTTGAGGAAACCCAAGACGATTGAAATACTGAATGACCTTTCAAACGGTCTTTCTGTTCGAGAAATTTCTACACTTAGAGAATGCAGTAATTCAACCGTCTACAAGGTGATGCGATTGAATGAGGAGAGAAAACTTACCGTGGGTAAGGTGGTCAAAATGATAACCGAGATACAAGACCCCAAATGGATAGAAACCCTTTCAGATGAAGAAAAGGAGAAGTTCCTCAAATGGGAATGGTTGATAATAGAAAAACTGAAATTGAGTAAGAATCCACAACTGTTGGCATCGCTTTCGAAATTACAGGATGCCTTGAGTGGGATGAAGGAATTGGAACAGGTGTCGGGTATCTATGGCATGGGAACCAAGATTGAGAGAAATCCATCCATTCTTTACAAAGCGATGATTGATATACTTCCAAAAGGACAGAGCAAGTTCACGACCAGAAAAAGGAAACCAGTACACAAGAATGACGGGGTTGTAGTGGATTTGATGACGAGGTATTTCGGGGAAAGCAGACACAGATGTACAGAATATTATGAAATACTCAAAGAATTGGGACAACTTGAAAAGTTCAGGGTTTTTATTTTGAGGGCTTATGGTGAAAGTCCCGGGCAGGATTAATCCTCTCTAAATTTTTTCAATTATTTCAATAAGTGCCGCCACTGTCGGTATTTCTTTATTTTGAGCGTGGAAGTGACGGTATTGCCCTTTGGAAAGAGCAATTATTATATCTGCTGTCTCATGAGCAGCGTAATCATCAATCCGTTCATATAACAAAGTAAACAGGTCAGTAAAATCAGATACTCTGTTCTGGAGTATGACCTTTCTAATCTCCGATAGTTTCAGACTTTTGGATTTCGAAGATTTGAGAACATCGAGAATTTTCAATTTGTAATCATTCTCTATCAAATCTTGTAATTGCACCTCAAGAACGCCATCATGACTATTCAGCTGGCAGGTGTTTATGACCTTTCGAATATCGGGATAGGATGCATCAATAATTATATCAAGTGTCTTTTTCTCATAGGTAATGCCTACCTGTTGCAGCATCCACTCAACCTGGTTCGCTATATCCTCTTTAGTCGGTGGTTGGATATGAAAAATTTGACATCTCGACTGTATAGGGTCTATAATTTTCTCAAGGTAGTTACAGGTCATTATGAATCTGCAGTGTCCAGAGAATTTCTCCATTAAATGCCGAAGAATTGCTTGTGCGTTGTGAGTCATATAATCGAACTCATCAAGAATTAATAGTTTGAAACTACTGAACCCTCCAGTTGAGGCAAAACTTGTTATTTTATTTCTCACGGTTTCTACATTATTCTCATCCGAGGCATTGATTACCAAATAATCGGAATCCGTTTCCATAGCAATAATTCGGGCAAGTGTTGTTTTTCCTGTCCCTGCTTTACCATGGAATAACAAATGGGGGACATCATTCGCGTTAATGAATCCTTTGATTTTTCGAATCAGGAATTCATTCCCAATGTAAGTATCTAATGAGACGGGTCTATACCTCTCTACCCATAGGCTGTTTTCTTTGTCCTTAAGTCTGTCTTTTGACTCCCAAAAACTCATATTGCATCAATGTATAAATGGTAACAAATCAATCTTATCTTCCCTAAAAATAGTCATTTCAAGACATTATCAAGAAAATAGAACCAAACAAACCTGCCAACTCAGCCATTGCAACCAATATTCAATGCATTGTACTGCCAATCAACAAGTAACAATTAAATTAAAATATCATTAAAATTTTATGAAAATCCATTTTCTCTGTTTTTCCGTGATATGTATTGCAATGGTTGAGGGAATACATTACCTGAAAATGGTTGAAAACCATCAATCCGTGTATATGCTGGGACTGAGTAGCAGATGTTATTCGGTAATGGGATTCCCCCATCCAAACCGCAACAGAAGTACCATTAGTTAAGGTAACATAAAGTAACAGGGAAGCAGTATGGCAGAATCAGTACACAAAAGGTGGATTACAATCCGTAAGATTCGCAAGGATGAAAGAGGTCGAATTCATCACCCAACCCGTAGGGAACTCGAATCACAAATGAGGACAGTTCACCGCAAATTACTGAAGGGGGATACATCCTCGGTTATTCACTATTCAATTGAGGGAGACCATGGAGATGGGTATCATACGCATCTTTCGGTAACATACACCAATGATACCAATCTATTCGATGTGTTGTATCGGTTCATTGGAGGTGTGGGTGACTGGAAACGTACTGTTCGCAGACTGACACCCATCTGGGAATGCGAAGGACAATGGGGAACTGTTACAGTTGGGAGGGAATTCATCAAATCTGACCGTTCTTACAATTCTTACATCAACAAATTCCACTCTTCGAGGACACTGGTGTAATCATGAAATGACTATCTTGGTCATTCTACAAACGTTTTTTTACTCCTGACACATTCAGAATATTTTTATCCGTATGAAGAATCATAGAAAATTATGGGCAAAATTCTTGGGGAGTAGTACTCCCCAAAATCGGGAAATTTCCATTTAGTTATTATTTATCTGTTACGTAATATACTGTTTATCAGTAATTTACAAAATATTTTTTGATTGGTTCACATCCAGTCATCCCGACACAAAAAGCAAAGGGGGTGCGATCCGAGTCGTACCCCCTTTTTATTTCTGTGTAATCAATTAAAACACCCTCAGAGAGGCTGGGCAAAATCGAAGGGTTACCGCCTCTCCGCTCTGTCAAAATTCCTTTTTTAGGTAGACAGCCTTCTTTCTATGTTACGTCACCCACCCACGGGCGATCCAGCCTCTTCATTCATATTATGGTAAGCGTAAAAGATACATGAGCAATCCCTTTCTTCAGGTGTCTCAATTCTACTTGCACAATTGTTCATGAGCATACACATGTTCAGCAAAATCCTGAAACCGCATTTCGGGATACTCCTGCACCAATTCAGGGCAGTCTCCGTAGATCTCTGCGAGTAATTCTTTGTATTTCTCCTTTTTTACCAGAAGCGCCACTCCATTTCTAATGGTGTAGTAAGACTTCAGAATCCCGCCGGTCATTTTTACGCCTCCCATACCAATACCTGCAGATTCCTGCGCATCAGGATCATCATATACCTTGATCGCGCTGTCAAACCCCGGATTGACCAACTGAAGAAGCACATATTTTTCCTTATTGCCTGGCAGCTTCGCCCGCTCGTAGTAGACAAAATCACGCTTCAGAATGTCTTCCGTGCTCGTATTCCCCCACCGCTTCGCAGAGCCAGCCGACTCTGCAATCGCTCCAAGTTTCCCCAAATCACTCGCTGCTGCGCGCATTCGCATTACATCAGCAGCCATCAATTTTTCTTTCGTCCCATCAGCCAGCTCAAAGCGCAGCGAGCGCATCAACCCATTCTGAAAGTTGACAAGCTTGATGTACCCCTTAAGCTCACGGCCGTCCTCAAGCGTCAAATACGAAACCTTTTGAGGCGTAAAACCCTGAATATCAACATCTTTCCAATACTTTCAGGTGATTGCGGCCCCAATAATACTTAAATAAAGGATACAATACATCGTCACTGGTCGGACCACTATAGTGGTCCGACGACTATAGTGGTCCGACCAGTAGCTCCTCTAAACCCGGCCTGTTTACCAATGGTCCAGTCTTTCCGGCATTTGATATTTCGCCGTTAAAAAATTCAAATGCGGGCGGGCCCTCGGGGAGCTATCCACAAGTGCACAAACGATAAAAATCCTCCGACCCATTCTCCGAAATACCACCCGCGAGCACGGCTTGGATCGCGAGCGGGCTGGCGATTTGAATTTTAGGCGAAAGATCACAAGCCTTGACTTTTTGGTTCTTTTTTGTCAAGAAAAAAGAACAACCCCCTCAGGGCCTTCTCGAACTCAAGGTGTGACTCAACCTGCTTACCAGCACGAAGCAGATACCACCGGCTATGAAGGCAATCAGAAGCTTCCAGCGGTCCTCAGAAAACCATTCCATCAGGCTGATAAGGGGCACAATCAGCAGAGTAATCATGAGGAGGACGGTGTAGCGGTATAACTGAACGCCAAGCAGCGATTCTCTGACACGCCAGTCATTAAAGGAGATTACCAATCCAGTAACAGCAGCAAGCGCGAACATCAGGAAGCTGACCATGAACATGTCGCGGTAGCGCATCATGAACCGACCGACTCGAATGGGGTATCCCTCAGCGGCGGCGATCGGGTCGGTAATGGCGATGGTATCTGAGGTGAAGGTGGTGTTGAGGACATCCCAAAGGTCGGGGTAGCCGTTGTCGTAGCCGAGGGCCCAGATACCAACACCCTTGAAATTGCGACTGAGGGCAAAATCGTATTTCCGCTTGAGGGTGTAGGCATCATCATACCAAACCTCCATGCTTGTGCTGTCCTGAAACTCGATGAAAAAGTATTTCGTCATGGCAGTAACATCCAGCTCAGGTGTGTACTGGCTGCTGTACAGGGTCATGATCTCCCGGAATGTGATGTCCCGGTCAAAGTAGGTATCGTACAGACCCTGTGCATTCAGTATGCCACTCCACTGAGCCCCATAATAGGGGAGGGCCAGCACCGCCTTGCCCGGGTCGAGACCCTTTGATGTGTAATATTCAACGGTCTTTTGAAGGCTGGAGCCATCGCTTTTGACAGACCGAAGCGGGGCCACTGCGCCAGTGACCGAGCTTTCCCCATTGTACTCGTAGCCCATGATGACAAGCAGGTCGACTTGTCGGGACAGCGACTTCACCTCGTAGCTTTGGCGATTGCCGTAGGCGGGGAGGGTCAGCGAAAGAACCGGGTTGACGCTGCCGCTGACCTTCAGGTTGAGGCCTTGCCTCAGCTCCTCCACAAACTGCACAAATGCCCATCGGTCCCGGTACAGGATGCCCTCAAAGTTGATGTCGACACCGTCTGCACTGCGTGCGTTAATCAGGCTGGAAACGGAGTCAATCAAGGTCGTCCATGCAGCCGGATTGTTGAGAAAGGCACTGTTTTGGTCTGCCCCGTGGTTGGCCACGGTTAGCAAAACCTTTGTATCGGCGGCCCTTGCAGAATCCAGCATTGGAGTGGATTTCCATTCCGCAATTTGCGTCGGATTTGAATAACTGCCGGTGGCCGGGTCAACCTTGTATGCGTAATAGGCCAGCGTGCTGAGCAGGTCAAACGAATAACTCTTCCACGCGTCTCCCATCCAATAGGGATGCCAACCGAAAACCTCAAACTTCGGATCGAGCTTCCTTACATTCTCATTCTTTACATAATACACCTGATTGACAGAGTCCCAATAGAAATTGTTGGCCTGGATTTGTTCGCCTTTTCCCGTGTTCAGGTAGTCATAAATGTACCCGTACCGGTTCAGCATATTTTTTTGCGATACCGGCTCCATCCCTGCATAATAAGCAGCCACAGCAGAGTCTTGAGCGCTCGCGCCTTTCTTTTTGCCACCAAACAACTCTTTGACCTGATCGGCATCCCTGACCATACTTTTCACTTGAGACTGGGTGCGGCGCACGCTGCGTCTGGCCTGATAATACTCTCGCATGTCGCATGAAGATATAGCGAAAATGAGTATGATGAGGCCCGCAATTCGGAGGTGTGATTGGCTCATAAGTTATTGGTATTGAAGGAGAATGGATTTGGAAATGACCGGAACCTTGTCGTCCTTTCCAACCATGGCTTCCCGGGTGGTCAGGGCAGTGACCTTGACATAGATGGTATATTCGTTGAGTGTAGATGCATTGCGAATCATGAGGTAGGGTGGAGAATGGCTCCAATGTGCCATTTGGCCGGTAATTGCATTCCAAAGCCTGGGAGGAGTGCCGGATGTGAGTGGAGTGGGAGAGGGGGTTACCGGAAGAGACCGTTTAAATTTGTCAATCTGGTCCTTCCCCGCAATGACCCACGAGAGCTCCGGATGTCCGGATGCCGGTAAAGCAGGCCACTTGCCGAGAATGAATGCCTCAAGAGGGTCGCGCCCCCCGGGCATAGAAGGCTTCAGAGCCTCATAGTCGGACAGACTTTTTTTGGTCAATCCAATCCAATACCCCCACCCGGGGCTCTGGCTGAGTGTGTCTTCCGGTGCAATCAGCGGTATGATTTGGTAGGGCCTGCCCGTAATATCTGCCCGCGGGGTAATCACATACTGAGCATCGATGACTGCGACGCCTACCGTGTCGAGTCCTACAGCCGTTTGGTGGCGGTCAACGAAAACTGTGTCTCGCTTCAGAGCGGCAACCAAATTTTTCTTCCGGGGTTGCAGGCCAGTCAAAACCCCGACGGTCGCTTTTCGGAAGTTGCGGTTGAACAAGCGCAACGACACTGTGCCATCTGCCGGTACCGCCACAGAAAAGGCAGCCGTATCTTTGTGTCCGGTCTTCCCCCTGTGAAAGAGCACCTGCTGCCCTTGTATGACATCGACTGAGTGCAATGCCTTCCATTTGCCCACGTGGAGGGTGATGTGAACCGAATCTCCCTTTTCGACAGCGTAGTCGAGCTGCACAGGGTCCGGGCCCGCAGGCACCTGAAGAATGCTGTTGGTCAGAATATCTGTGGGTGGATCCGGCATGGTGAGGGCACCGACCAGCAAGGCAGTTTTTTCATCGATGACCATGCTTCCGTCGGTTTGAAGGATGCGGACGATGCTGTCGTGCGCCATGCTGGCTGCAAGAGCCGTGCTGCTTTCAAGAGATTTTTCTGCCCCGGCAACTGCTTTTTCAGCCCCGGAAACTTCCTTCTGCACAGCTGCTTTGGCCGATTTCTCAGCCCCGGCCACGGCTTTCTTTGCCCCGGCAACTTCTTTCTGCACAGCTGCTTTCGCTGATTTTTCTGCTCCTGAAATCGCCTTTGTTGCCGCCGATGTCTCTTTTTGTACGGCCGATTGGACCGATTTTTCATTACTTTTCACCAAGGCTCCAAGGTCAATTTGGCCACTTGCCGGCAAGACCAGCAGGCACATAAGGAAACCCAGAACTGGTCGGCAAAAAAACCTGCCGGGTGTGAAGATATGTGGCTCTGGCTTGCGCATTATTGATCTGTAAGTTTGTGGCCGAGGGTGTTTCGATTCTGCTGGTGTCGGTCCAGAACTCGGCGCTTGGTCTGCTCCTTGATATCTTCTTTTTTCAGTGTCACCCGGTAATCTGCATCGAGGTCGGTTATTTTCTTCTGCGTCAACAGTTCTTGATTGAGGCTGTGCATGGTGCTCTTGTGGGAGGTCTTGTGCCGCGCCAGTTCTTCGATGAGGAGATTCTCATAGGGGCCGCCCCCAGCCAGCATTTTTGTGAGAAGCGGGCCGATTTCAATAAGGAGAAAGAGTCCGAGAATGGCAAGTGATGAGAGTGAAGAGATCCGTGAAAGGGCGTCGAGCCGGGCAAGAAGGCCTGTGGAGAATGACCCATTTACCGCCATTCTTTCTTCATCCATCCGGGCAAGGAGGGTCTGCTGTTCTGCACGGAGGGCTTCCGTCCGCGTCTGCATTTCCATTCTCAATAATTCATACTCATCGAGGAATGCCAGATACTTGGCTTCCTTGCGCGCACATTCCGAGCCGCGCCCCCTGATTCCGGTGCCGCAGGTTCCATCACACTCACACTTATAGTCTTCATAATATGCTTCCTTGCGCTCAAATGCATCGCTGAGACGCTTTTCCAGTATGGCAATTCGCGTGTCTCGCTCCTGAACTTGTTTTTGTAAAGGGGCGAGAGTGGATTCGATGAGTGCATTCTTCTGGAAGGCAAGATGTTGGTCAATCTCTGACTCAAACAACTTCAGCTCGATGGGCCGCGAAATGACGAGGGCAATGAAAAAGGCGAGGACAAATCGGGGGATGTATGGACCGTACCTCCGCATGCCTCGCTTGTTCAGGGCGATGGTGGCAACCAGAAATCGGTCGAGGTTGAAGATCATGGCACTCCAGATCAATGCCATGAATATGGCGATGGCCACATAGTCTGTGACCAGGGAAAATGCAAAGAGAGAAGACAAAAAAGCGAGGAGGGCAGTAAACAGCACAGAGGCACCAATTCCGGCGTATTTGATCCATTCTATCCGCGGGCACTTCCTGATGAGCGCAGTGTGAACTCCTGCGCTAAAAAACAGAAGCCTGTTGTACCAAGCCATATGTTCGGGACTACTCATGTGGGTTGTGCGACTTTCTTCCAGACATTTTCCTCCAAAAATCCCGCCATTCCTTCAGCAGGGTGCTTTTGTTTTCGGATTCAGTTAAATCAGCATTCTTCCTTGGGTTGTCTTCTTCATCGGCGATTGGCTCATCGGCATCGACCACCACAAAGGTTTTGGTCCACGATTGACGTGAAAACACCTGTTTGAAGTGGAAGTCAAGCCGAGTATCCTGATATATAATCATTTCATGCTGGGCAGCAGGCATCAGCGCCCCAAGTTGGTCACAGTGTAGCTGTCCGTCTCGCGGGCAATCCCATCGAATCTTCACCTTCTGGCCAGCCTCCACTGCATAGTGGCCCTGAAAACCCTCAGGGCTGTGGAGTTCAATCCACCCTTCTATCTCGGTCTCATACACACTTACCTGAAAGCGGACTTCTGATTGCGGAAGGACTTTGATAAAGACTTTCCTAGCTTTTTCGCTTACGCTGTTATCGGCAGAAACTGTGTAGCAACAATCCTTCTCAGGATACACAACCAATTGCCCGCTTTCTGTGACTTCGCCAATTTCGGGATCAATGCGCACCCGATCCGCCCCATTGGCCACCCAGCGGAGCTGGACCGCCTCACCTGGCGGCACCATATCCGGAATGGCCTCAAATTGAAGGTCAATGGTTGAGGAGCCCCTTTCAAATGCTGTCGCCCGCGACCTGGCAGTGCGAAAATCTGATCGAAAGCCGGCCAGAATTTGCTCCTTTGACTGCTCTTTGTGCATACCCTGCAACTGCGGCACAATCACCTGCGCTTTATCAATAATCGCGAAAGGCCAGACCGGGCATTCTGCCTCCTGAATCCATGATAGTTCCGCCCCCCCGCTACCCATTCGCAGCAAGGTATTGGTCAGCATGAGATCCCGCTTTCCATCGGGAGAGACAAGAATCAACTCAACCCCAATACCGTGGTTCAGAATCCTGAAAATCCCTTCTGCGACTTGTGCCAGCTGTACGGCATCCAACACACACTGCACGTGAAACCTGCACCTCAGGCGGATTTCCTGATGCAGTTCTTCCAAAAATGCCTCCCCTGTTTGGAGTACGCTGAAGTCCATTTATTTATCTGTGTAGATGGGCTACCCAATCATCGAAGGTACACAGTCAGTACCAATTCATCAGTGTGTGCAGGTGTTTTTCTTTATGTCTGTATATATCGCGCAGCAGGCACCCCTCGTGGGTGCCTTCCTGCGCATTGCACGGATTGGTTGTCATCCAATCTTTCCCCAATTCCCTATATTTGATAGAAAATGCAATTTATGAAACATAATCCTTTTGCATTCTTCGCCATTCCCCTCTTCTTTTCTTTTGTTATAGCAGGGTGTCAGAAAAAACAACAAGTCACGGAATTTCAGCTGACTTCTCCCAACGGGAAATTGGAAGTGACCGTTTCACTGAATGAGCGAGGAGAGCCGCTGTACGCTGTCCAGTATGACGGCCAGTCAGTGATTACGCCATCTGGGTTGGGGATGGAATTACAAGGCCAGAAGCCTCTGAAGAGTGGGTTTGAGGTGGTTGAAGTCCGGGAGGAAGCCATCGAAGAGCGGTGGACGATGCCGTGGGGGGAGCAGCGGGAGGTGGAGAATGACTATGCACATCTTATGCTCGGGCTGAGAGAAACGGAAATGCCACGGAGAATTTTGAACCTGCACTTCAAAGCATATGATGAAGGGGTGGCGTTTCGTTATGAAATTCCGGAGCAGGAGGGGCTGGATACCGTCATTATCACTGATGAACATTCTGAGTTTGGACTCACCGGAAACCATACCTGCTGGTGGATTCCTGGGGACTGGGACATTTACGAGCATAATTATCAGGAAACGCCGTTTCTGGAAATTGATGCTGTGGCCATGAATGGTAATACCAATCTGGCACAGACCTACATCCCTGAAAATGCTGTGAATACGCCGGTGACTATGCGCACAGAGTCGGGTCTGCACCTGAGTTTTCATGAAGCAAATCTGACCGATTATCCGGGTATGACGCTGAAGGTGGATACGGAGAATACGGCTTGGGTGAGCGAGCTGGTGGGGTCGGAACGGACAGGATATAAGGCTCTGAAAGTGGTGCCTTTTGTGACCCCATGGCGCACGGTGCAGATTGCTGAACGGGCTGGAGATCTCATTGAATCAACCTTGATTTTGAACCTGAATGAGCCGAATCAGCTTGGAGATGTGTCGTATGTGAAGCCTATGAAATACATGGGCATCTGGTGGGGGATGCATCTTGGCAAGAACTCCTGGGACACCTGGCAAAAAGATGCGGATGGCTACCCGCTTGAGGGCAAGCCATACAACGGGACCCACGGAGCGACCACAGAGGAGGCTAAGCGCTACATCGACTTTGCTTCGGCGCACGGCATCGGCGGACTGCTGGTGGAGGGCTGGAATGTGGGATGGGAGCGATGGATTGGCTTTGATGACAGGGAAGGGGTTTTTGATTTTGTGACGCCATACCCTGATTATGATATTGAAGAGGTGGTTCGGTATGGGAAGGAAAAGGGCGTGGAGATAATCATGCACCATGAGACCTCTGCTGCAGTGACCACCTATGATGAACAACTCGACACTGCCTTTGCACTGATGCAGGCCCTCGGTTTACACGCGGTCAAGACTGGGTATGTGGGAAAGATTATCCCGAGGGGTGAGTATCACCACGGTCAATGGATGGTCAATCACTACCGCCGCGTGCTGGATACCGCCGCAAAATACGGGGTCGCTGTTAACGCCCATGAGCCAATCAAAGCTACCGGTATCAGGAGGACATACCCGAATGCGATTGCCAGAGAGGGTTTGAGAGGGCAGGAGTTTAATGCATGGTCATCAGAAGGTGGCAATAAGGTAGATCATCCGGTTACAGTTGCATTCACCAGGATGCTGGCCGGCCCCATTGACTACACTCCAGGAGTGTTTAATCTCATGCTTGATGGGTATAAGGAAAACAACAGGGTCCGATCCACCCTGGCGCAACAACTTGCACTCTATGTCGTGTTCTACAGCCCGATCCAAATGGCATGCGACCTCCCGGAGCATTACCTGACCGAATCCGGTGAGACCCACCCAATGTTCGCCTTCATTGAAGAGGTCGCCGTCGACTGGGAGGAATCCCGTGTCATCAATGGAGAGGTCGGAGATTTCGTGACCATTACCCGCCACGAGCGCAATGGCGACCGTTGGTTTCTGGGATCCATCACCGATGAAAATGCCCGCAACCTGACCGTCAGCCTTGATTTTCTTGATCCGGAACAGTCCTACACCGCCACCATCTATGCAGACGGCGATGGCGCAGACTGGGAGTCAAACCCTTATTCCTGGTCTATAGACACCATTTCAGTCTCTGCCGTTGATTCCCTACAGATACGCCTCGCCCCCGGCGGTGGCCAGGCTGTCGTTTTCGAACCCCGTTTGTAGTTGGCTGTGTTACTCTGGCCACGTGCCTGTGTCGAGTCTCATCTTCCTCATACCCGGTCCGACGGCTATAGCGGTCCGACCGGGTCCGGTGATTTGTTGTGCATGGAAGAGATATTGCTGCGATGCAGCTTTTTTTGCCAGGGTTTGAAGCATGATCGGTTTGAAGGCTGAGTGATTTGCATGCCGTAGTGACAAGATGGCTGAGGCGGCGGGTGGGCTGAACTGGTCGGACGACTATAGTGGTCGGACGACTATAGTCGTCCGACCAGTGGGTGGGAGATTGAGGTTTTCGGTATGATTTTGGGAGGGTTTAAAGAAAGCGGTGCGGGGATCCGGGCCGAATGGTATGAAGAAAGCGATACTTAGGGAAATTCTGTGGTTTTTTGTGGCCTTGTTGCTATCGGTGCCGCTGGCTTTTGTGTTTATTGGGATGTTGGAGTTAACATCTGGAGGACCGGAGCTGAATGATGTGGAGAAGGTCTTTACCCTTCAGTTGTTTTTGATTGGGGCAGCGGTATCGTTTGTATGTGTCTATGTGGTTCGGCTTGTGTATCTTGCGATTCGACACCTCGTGGGCGGAGGTGGTGGTTCAGGAAAATCGCCTTAATCCGGAGGTCAGTATATGATTCAGAATATCTTACCGGTTCTTGCAGGTCAGCTTAATGATTATTTTCGGTCAATGATCGGGACTGCCGGAGACATTGTGGTGGTCGGGCCACCAGGAGGGAGTGATGGGAATGAGAATGACAAGGACCGAGTCAATTTGTTTTTGCTGCACATTGAAGAGGAAAAATCGGTGCGCAACGGACAGCACCAGGCGAATGCAGGGTCAAATCCGCCGATAAGTGTGAATGTGTATGTGATGATGAGCGCGTCATTTCCCGCAACTGGCTATCTGAAGGCGCTAGAGGCTATATCGCTGATCATTGAGTTTTTTCAAGGGAAGCATGTGTTTGACCAGCAGAATACGCCACTGCTGACCGATAATGTAGAGCGGATTACGGCAGATTTTGTCACTTGGGATCTTCACGAGCTCAATCAATTGTGGGTGAATCTTGGCACACGAATGTTGCCTTCAGTGACTTACCGCGTCAGGTTGCTGACCTATAATGGATTTATGATGCGAGATGAGGTGCCTTCAGTGGTCAGGCATCAAAAAGGTGGAGGCGGAGAGCTTGGGAAGTTGATGGGGGCATCTTTGGCAGGTGTCGCAGGAGGATTGCTGGCTGGATCTGCTCAGCGAGAGGACGATGAAAATGTGGATTCAGATGAAGCGTGAAACAATCCATCTGAAGACTGGCTACACACGAATGGCTACTGTGCTGGTCTTTCATGAGTATTACAAGAATTTAATTTGCCGTGACCTCGATATCCGTCCCGATGGTCATACGGTAGGGTTGATGCGGGAATATGGGATACTGATGAAGAACCATCCGAATGGATTTAGTCTCGCTTGCGACCGGAGCCGAGATTATGAGCATCAGGTGTTTGATGGTGAACTTATTCTCGCGTTCGATGTCAGGATCGTCAATCCGCTGTTTGTGAATTTTACGGATATTCCCTATACGAGTGACCTGCATTTTGAATTCCGACAGACAGAAGACCCAAGTCATCCCTACCTGCACGCCAACCGTTTTGTCACCTCAGAGAATTATTCCTCGGAAGGAGCCGATGGGCTTTCAGGGCGAATTTTGCTCAGCCTGAATAATGGGAATGACTGGTTTGGAGTGGGTTCCATAGAAAAAAAATTAAAGGAAGAATCAAATTATTTCATTACCTTCAGGTCTCGTCGAACTTTTTGGCATTATATTTTCTCTACTTCAATCGGAAAGGACCGTCAATTTTCGATCATTTCTCCCGATAGAAGCAGTGATAATCCACATTCTCTCGGTACGTTCGTCTCAGATTTTGATGGTCCCAAAAACGGGGAAACAAGAAGTGGGAGACCGGTTCTGATTTTTAGTTCCGCCACCCCGCTGCCCTTCAGAGATCGGTGGGAAGATTTTGCAGAGGTAGAAGTTGTAGGGAATGACGGACATACATTCAGGAAACCCCTCTCGTATGCACGTCCCGGAAATATGTACTTTGACGACACTCACAAAAGGTTTACTACATCAATTTTTGAATCACTTTAAATACACGAGAAATGGCAAAAGTATTGGCTACGCCCGGTGTGTACATTGAAGAGAGGAGTGCTTTCTCCTCTTCGGTGGTACCTGTGGCAACAGCCGTTCCGGCATTTATCGGCTACACGCAGAAAGCGAGGCGGGGCACTAAATCACTGACTAATGTGCCGACCCGTATTTCTTCCATGGCCGAATTCGAAGAGCTGTTTGGCGGTGCTCCCGCAACGCAATTCACCATATCTGGTGATGACAGCAAGGGTTTCGCGCTTGAAATCGACAGCAGCAGTCATTTTACGCTGCACAGCGCTATGCGCTTTTATTTCTCAAATGGAGGTGGCAATTGCTACATTGTCTCTGTTGGAGATTACAGCAACGGACTGAATGCAAAGGACTTTAATGACCCTGCTACCGGTGCTGGGATTGCTTCATTGCCCAAGTTTCTCGAGCCCACAATGCTCGTGATTCCAGAAGCCGTCTTGCTCGAGCAGGCTGACTGCTATTCATTGCAGCAGGCGATGCTGAGCCACTGCGGTTACACCATGCAAAACCGCTTTGCGCTCCTCGATGTCTACAATGGAACGACCGAACGGACGTATGATGACGAAGACGTTGTAAACCAATTCCGGGAAGGAATCGGAGCTAACTTTCTGCAATGGGGCGCGGCCTATTATCCGTATGTCCATACAACCATCGTACAAGCCGATGAGGTAGGATACCTAAATATCAGCAATCGCGACGGATTGGTCGAGGTGCTGACCAAAGAGGTTTCTGATGCTCAGGATGCTGGTATGATAAAAGCCGAGCGTGCTGATTTGATCAAGGCCGAAATTGCCCGCCTTTCTGAGGTGAGTGATGCCGATGGTGTTGCAACGCTGACTGCAACCCTGAAAGCCGTGAGCCCGATGTTCAAGGCCATTCTCGGAGAAATGCGCGATATGTTGAACGTCATGCCTGCCAGCTCTGCGATGGCAGGGGTGTATGCCATGGTTGACAGCACCATCAATGTCGCCAAAGCACCGGCTAATGTGAGCCTTGGCTCAGTAGTGGCTCCGGCTGTATCGATCACCAGTGAGGGTCAGGAAGACCTGAACTTGCCTCTGAACGGAAAGGCTGTGAATGCAGTGCGCACGTTCCAGGGGAAAGGAGTACTGGTCTGGGGTGCACGCACACTCGATGGCAACAGCCAGGATTGGCGCTACGTCAGTGTCAGACGGTCGATGATATTCCTCGAGCAAAGCATCAAAATGGCTGCCGAGGCTTATGTGTTCGAGCCAAACAATACAACCACCTGGACATCCATCCGTGCGATGGTTACCAATTTCCTGAACAACCAGTGGCAGTCAGGAATTTTGGCAGGTTCTACACCCGATGATGCATTTTCAGTAGAGATTGGACTCGGAGTCACCATGACGCCAAATGACATTCTCGACGGACTCCTGAAAATGACCGTCAAAGTGGCCATCACACGCCCTGCGGAGTTCATTGTCATCACCTTCCAGCAACAGCAGCAGAAGTCGTAAGAGACTCTTGAGTGCTGAGCTTAAAGTATTTGCTCACAATTAAACGTACATAATCATGGCAGTACCTACTCAGGGCACCGGTGCGGATCAGGATCAGTTTTGGCCGTTGCCCAAATTTTATTTTTCCGTCGATATCGGCGACATGACAGACCTTCCTTTTCAGGAAGTCTCTGGACTCGGCATCGAAACCGAGGTCATTGAATACAGACACGGCAACAGTCCGGTGCATGCGAATATCAAAATGCCCGGTCTGATGAAGTATGGTGATATCACCCTCAAAAAAGGTGTATTCGCTACCGACAACCAGTTCTACGATTGGATTTCACAAATTCAGCTCAATACCTATGAGCGCCTCACTGTAGTTGTCAAACTGCTCGATGAGGATGGAAATCCGAGAATGACGTGGACGCTGTCAAATGCCTTCCCGAAGCAGGTGACTCCGACGCAGATGAACTCACAAAGTAGTGAGGTCGCGATCGAAACCATCGTCTTTGCGTGCGAAGGAATGGAGATCAGCGCCGAATAAAGATCTGACTGACAGGTCAAAGCTTGTGCAAAAAGAGGCTGTCTGATTTCGGACGCCTCTTTTTGTCGCTTTATGAGAATCAAAAGAATGCAGCTTAAGTTGCTCAGACATGGCCGATACGCACAAGGGAGGAGGATATCCGCCAATCGGGTTTAATTTTTCGGTCTCGGCATCAGCCAACGGTTCCAATACCAGCAGTGATGCTTGGTTTCAGCGAGTATCCGGAATTGGGGCCAGACGCTCATACACCGAGGTTGTAGAAGGTGGCCTCAATAACACCGTCTACCACCTGCCAGCCGGGATTCGCTATGATAATCTCATCCTCGAACGGGGACTGGTGCCAAAAAATTCCGATCTTGGTGCATGGTACGCCAAATCGCTCATGACCCAAACCGGACCAATTCAAACCCGGGTGGTCATCGTCACCTTGTTCGATTATGATTCAAAAACTCCCACCCTGTCGTGGTCGTTTTACAATGCATATCCCGTTAGGTGGATGCTGAGTGACTTTCGCTCCGATCAGTCGGTGCTGGCCATCGAGACCATCGAGCTGGCGTACTCCCATTTTGAATCCATGAAATGAGTTGAGAGATGCCAATAGAAATCCGCGAACTTGTCATTAAAGCAACAGTGGGCAATCGGCAGAACGCCCCGGAGCACGGTGGGGAGAGGCCTCAACAGCAGGCAAAGCCAGCAGCTCTGACTGCTGAAGAGAGGAAGGAGATTATCGAAGAATGTCTGGAACGCCTGAGGCGAGAGCTTGAGGCGCGGCAGCAATGGTAAACCGGATATGGGGAAGAGTAAATTACAACTGGTGGCCTATGCCAAATTCGAGTCTGGCTCACTGAGCGAGAAAATCGACTCATATGAACTCCAGCTCAATCCCAACCAGATATTCTCTACATATACCAGAAACGAAACATATGCCGAAAATCTCCTGAATGCCCTCGGCAGCCCCATTAACCGGAAACGGCCGGCTTACTACAGGGAGACCATGACGCTCACCTTCACCCTCGATCATTCCGGTGCACTGCCCGACGCAGCAGATGGATTGAGCAAGCCCACTGATTCCTTTGGGTCAGGTCTCAAACCCACCCTCGAAAAACTCAAGAAAGTGGCTGTCTATCCGCAGCGCAGTACCCACGCCCCGCCTTTTGTGCAACTCATCTGGGGAGAGATAGACCTGAAAGGGATGGTCAGCGAACTGACATTCCGGTATACATGGTTTGATAACACAGGAAACCCCCTTCGGGCAGTGGTTACCCTTGGCATCACTGAAGTGGTAGACCCTACTGTCGAGTCGTCCAAATACCAAAGCCCTGATATCACCCGCATGCCAGTCATTCGCGACGGGCAACATCTGGTGGGGCTGTGTCAGGAATTTTATGACAGCCCCCGATACTATTTGCAGGTAGCACGTGTCAATAATCTGCCTTCATTCCGGCGGCTCGAACCCGGGAGCAGGCTGGTGTTTCCGCCACTCGAAAAGTAAACTTTCACCCCTATGAGCGCCAGCAATCCGGTTTCCAGTCTGAATGCCGTCCCATCGTGCACCATCTCCCTCAGCGGCTCTGAGCTGCCAGCGAGCTATGAGGTGTTCTCGGTGGTGGTGCGCCAGGCTGTCAACCGCATCAGCAGAGCTACAGTGACTATTCTGGGTGGAGATAGTTACCTTCATACCTTTGATGAAAGTGAAGATGACATCTTCAAGCCGGGGACGGAAGTGACCATCAGCCTCGGGTACGATCAGAATAACCAAAGCGTTTTTACCGGTGTGGTGGCACGCCTCGGAATCAGGGTGTTGCCGGGTTACGAAAATGCGCCCCATCGCAACCTCCTCGTGGTAGACTGTGCAGACAAGGCGCTCGGATTGACGCTCGGGAAGAAATCCGATATCTTTGAAGGGAAGACAGACAGCGACATCATCAGTTCTGTGCTGTCAGATGCCGGCCTCACAAAAGCAGTCGACGCTACCACAGTCACCCACCCATTCATGGCACGGTACAACAGCACCGATTGGGCTTTTGTCCTGAAGCGGGCCCGGGCCAACGGATTGGTCGTCTTCAATGCAGACAATAAAGTCACCGTAACCGCCCCCACACCCAGTGGATCAGCCGCCGCAGAAGTCATATATGGCGACGGAGCTCTGGCCTTCGATGCAGAAGTTGATGCCTCTGAGCAACTCAAGAGTGTAAATGGGACGAGCTGGGATCCGTTCAAGGAAGCAGACTTGTCAGAATCGGGAGCAGAACCATCGGATATGAGTGATCCCGGCGACCTCGGCGGTACCACGCTGGCCGGGGTGTTTGCCCCAGATCCGCTTACCATTGCCTATGATGCTCCGGTAGCGACCGCAGAGCTGAAAGCACTGGCCGATGCGGCCCTGGTCGAGTCAAGATTGCTGAGGGTCCGCGGGACAGCCCTTTTCCGGGGCATGAATGCTGTCAAGCTCGGCGGTGTTGTCACTCTCTCAGGGTTCGGCTCCCGATTCGCGGGCAATGTGCTGGTTACCTCAATCGAGCATCAGCTCGAACAGGGAGCCTATACAACCCGTATCGGATTCGGTTTGCCCCGCGATTTTTCCGCCCGGCTCATCCAGGAAGAAAACCCCGCTGTGCCCGATATCCGTGGCCTCTATGCAGGGACCGTCAAGAAAATAGACAGCGATCCGGATGGTGACTACCGGGTGCAGGTCATGGTGCCTGCCTTGAAAAACTCAGGAGATGGCATCTGGGCGCGCATGGCACAACTTTATGCGACCTCTTCGGCAGGGAGTTTTTTCTACCCCGAAGTGGGCAGTGAGGTGATTGTTGGATTTATGCATGGTGATCCGAGATTTCCGGTGGTACTCGGAGGGATGTACAATTCAAGCAACAAGCCACCAGAGACACCGGCAGCTGAAAATCCGAAGAAATCGATCGTCTCCAAAGAAAAACTGACCCTCGAATTCGATGATGAAAATAAGGTGCTCACCCTCAAAACCCCGGGAGGGAATACCATAAAAATGGATGACAGCAGCGGAATCACCGTTGAGGACTCCAATGGGAATTCCGTGAAAATGGCTTCTTCTGGAGTGACGATAGAAAGTGGGGGCTCCCTGACCTTAAAAGCAAGCCAAAGTGTGAGTATTGAGGGGGGGACTGGGGTGTCGTTGAAGGCCTCCGGGGGCGATGTGACCATGCAAGGGCTGAACGTTTCAGCAGAGGCCCAGATTAAGTTTTCCGGCAAAGGTACCGCTCAGGCTGAGCTCAATGGGTCAGGGCAGGTGACAGTGCAGGGAGGAATTGTCATGATTAACTAAAAAAGTGAAGCTATGTCCTTTGCAGCACGAATGAACGATATGCATGTCTGCCCGATGCAAACACCCGGGGTGCCACCCATTCCGCACGTCGGAGGGCCCCTGATGGGCCCCGGTGCCCCAACTGTTTTGATCGGGAAAATGCCCGCCGCCCTTCTGGGTGATATGGCAACCTGTGTAGGCCCACCAGATTCAGTCATGATGGGCTCAGCTACGGTGCTGATTTCAAAAAAACCCGCAGCCAGAATGGGAGATACCTGTGCCCACGGAGGATCCATCGTGCTGGGCCTGCCAACCGTCCTCATCGGAGGCTGATGACCATGGCAGACTTGAACAATTCTTTTCTGGGGCGGGGCTGGCGCTTTCCACCAGAATTCAACAAACGCACCGGCGCAGCTGAACTGTCGGCCGACGAGCAGGATGTTCGCGAAAGCATTCTCATTTACCTCTCAACCCGACGGGGAGAGCGCTTTCTGCGACCCGAATACGGAAGCAGCCTCCATGAGCAGGTCTTTACGGCCGGACGAAGCGACGTGCTGCGCACCATCGCCAATGACCTCAAAGCCAATCTGCAACTCAACGAACCAAGAATTATCATCCACGAGATCAATATCGACTCGAGCGACATCCAAAATGGGAAGGTGCTCTTTTCCATCGATTATGAAGTCGAGTCGACCAACGTCAGAGATAATATCGTGTTTCCCTACTACCTTGTGGAGGGTACGCACATCAATCGGTAAATTTACGCCTGTTGCCACGCTATTCATCATACCAGGGCACTTCAGCCAATACACGGACAGCTGATGCACTCAATCCGGATTCGTTTCGTATTGATGAGCGCACTACCACTGATTTGCTAAATGAAATCAGGCGCATTGCAGCCAACCTCCGTTATTACAATGCCTCGAATCAGCCCGATGGCGACTGGGCAGACTTTTTCTTGTCCGATGAGTCATTTTTGCTGGCTGACATTCTGGCGTATAACCTCCACGAATCTGAAGACCGGCGCCTTTCACTGATCAGCTCATTCGACAGTTTTGCTGACCCTGAACAGAGGCTCACAGTGTGGTCCGAGTTTTTTGAAATGCTCTGGTCCATGCTGGTTCGGATAGACACGTGGTATCAGCGTGCCTCCGGTTTCAACCGGCAGCGGGAGAGCACACCCTTGGAGAATGAACTAAGCGGGGCCATCGACTCAGTGCTCAGACCGGTGCTTAATAAGTTGCTCTCCATTTATGACAAGGTTTCACAGTCAGGGTTCAGACTTGCCCCCATACCAGATAAGGACTCGTTATCTGCCATCTGGAAGCCTGGAGCTGAACCAGAGGAGGTGTTGTTTGAGAATGAAGAATCACAGGATGCCCTGCTCACACAGTCGCTCAAACAGTTTATGCTGTTATACCGCATCATTACCCGGGCTATTCACGGTTTACAGGCTCGTGCTCCGGGCCTGTTTCATCACAGCCTCGAACACAATGACGCTCATGCACCTCATATCGGGCTATTATTGGCATTTCTCGATCAGTTCAAACTGGTTCAGGAAGACATGAATGGCCTGACCGAGCGCCACCTGCAATTCTATTTTCAGGATTTACTCGGCCAGAGACCAGCCAGAATGACGCCCGATTTGGTGCACCTTATCGTCAGGTTGTCTGAGAAAAGCAAGGACGTGGTGCTACCCGCAGGTCTGATTGCTTCAGCAGGTCAGGACGCTGAGGGGAAAAACTTGCTCTTTGAGGTACGAGACACTGTTCGGATGAGCCAGGTCAAAATCGGAGCATTGTATACCCTGTTTGTGAGTCGGGAGCCGCTCATTGATTATTTCACGCGATACCGTTTGGTGAGTGGCCTGTATTGCGATACTCCTCTGGTCGGACTTCCGTCTGAGACCAGTGAAGCTGGTTGGGCTACATTAGGCGAGGAGCAAATTTTCAGGTCAGAGGGAGAGCGCAGCATGCAAGATGCCTCAATCGGGTTTGCCCTCAGCTCATCGGCATTGCTGATGGGCAGCGGAGTGCGCGATGTCGCCCTCACTTTTCGCGTGCAACCTGCATCGCTGGAGCAACTCACCTTCTTGGTGACTGATATTGCCAACCATCGGAAACTCAGGCCCGATGAGGTTTTTCAGGAGGTATTCGCCACAGCGTTCGATCTGTTTTTGACAACCGAAGATGGCTGGCATCCGGTGGACCGATATGAAGTGTCTCTGGCCGAGGAAATGAATAACACAGCATTCTCAATCACCTTTTCACTCGGGCAGGCTGAGCCGGCCATTGTGCGGTATACACCAACCACCCACGGTTATGACCTGCAGGCAACCCAGCCGGTCCTCAAAGCCCATCTCAGGCAAGGCGGGCATTTTTTCGGGTATTCATTCATCGAGCCGCTCGTCCTGGAAGATATCCATATCAAGGTTTCTGTCAGCAATGTCGGCAATCTGCGCATGTTCAACCGTTTTGGGCCGCTCGACCTCAACGGCCCTGTCCAGTTTTTGGGGCCCATGCCAGAAAAAGGGTCCTACTTTCTCCTGGGCCATGAAGAGCTGTTTTGTAAGCAACTCTCGGGTCTGGAAATCGGATGGGAATATCAACCGTTCCCCGGCGATACCCGCGATCTGGGTGCCTATTTCAGCGCTTATGGCCAAGGCGTTACGACCGACAGCTATCGGCTTGAGATGACAGCCCGGACGGATTATCAGTTTTCGCCAACCTCCCGGAAAAAACGGCAAGAAACACCGCTGTTTGACATCAGCAAGGATGGATTGCTGGTCAGGGAACGGACCCTACGCGATATTGATTTGAAAAGACTGGGCATTCATCCGGATTACCAGCTGAAAGCCGGGCAGCTCGACAATTATTCGCGCGACTCGAGAACAGGCTTTCTGAGGTTTGAGCTCGTTGATCCGATTATGGGCTTTGGATTTGAGGCATTTCCGGGGGTCTTCTCGGCTGCTGTAACGGCCAACGCCGCTCAAGGGTCGCTGCTCAAGGGTGAAACACCAAAGGTGCCATTGCCGAATAACCCTTTTGCACCAACCATTGATGCAGTCACAGTCAATTATCAGGCAGAAGATATTCTTGTTTTTGAGGAAAGTAGATTGCTGGAGAATGCACCCGAAAGTGGGTCTGAATTTTACCTCTACCACCCATTTGGTGTCAGCAGAACCATGACCGGCGGGAAAAGCCATTCCCGGAAAATTATTCCGACATTCCCCGATGAGGGCTACCTGTTCTTAGGTCTTTCAGATATCGGGCCGGGGCAGGAAGTAAACCTTTTGTTTGATTTGGTTCCGGGAGGTGCCTGGGAAATGGGGGTGATACCGACTCTTGAATGGAAGGCCCTCGTAGGATCTGAATGGAAGCCGCTTTCAGCAGCGCATGTGCTGAGCGATGAAACACGGGGCTTGATGGAAACGGGCATTCTTCGAATCAAACTGCCATCTGGTATCAAGACCGATGCCGGAGCCATGCCCGGTGGATTGCTCTGGCTGTGTGCATCGGTGACCAATAAGGCATCCATGATCAGCCGGACGCGTGACATCCATACCAATGCACTTGTGGCGGCCTTCAAGCCCGCAGAGAGCCAGATGCATGCCCCGCTTCATCTGCCACCGGGACGAATACGGGATTTTGCCTCGCCGGTGCAAGGGGTCATCAATGTCAGTCAGCCGCTGGAGAGTTACGGCGGTCGGATGGGAGAGAATCGCAATGCCTATTATAACCGGGTCAGCGAGCGATTGAGACATAAAAATAGAGCCCTGACCCGATGGGATATCGAGCGTCTCTTGCTGCAGAAATTCGACTGGCTGGCGCAGGCCAAGTGTGTCGGGCCCTGGGGCAGCGGATCACTCGTGGAGCACGGCTCGGCTGTGGTTGTGGCCCTGCCTCGCCTCAGCGCACAGACAGCTCGCTTTGAACCAAACCTGAATCGCGCCGAAATCAGCATACTCAAAGAGTATCTCGCGGAGCTTTCAAACCCATTCTCAGAGATCACAGTCCGCAACCCGACCTATGAGTACCTCCGCATCAAGTGCAAGGTAAACCTGAAGGGTGACCATCACGGCATTCTGTTGGAGCAGTTGCAGGAGGATTTGCGGCGGTTCATCAGCCCGTGGCTGTTTTCTGGTGCAGTGAATGCCTCACTTGGCGGCACCATACAGGTGACTGAGCTGCTGGGGTGTATCCAAAGCCTGTCTTATGTCAATTATGTAACCGGCTTCTCAGTTGTTCACCTTCAGACGGATCAGGACGGCCGGGTGGTCATCCGGGATTCGGCAGATCCCGACAATCCATATGATACCATTCGCGGCGGGACGCCCTGGTCGGTATTCTTGCTGCATACCCATAATGACTTGTCTGTAATCACTGACTACGCCTGGCAAGAGCCCGCTATGACGGCCTTGTCGGATTTGCGCATCGGCGAGGATCTGGTTATCGCCGGTGAAGGAAGCGCAGAAGGTGAAGAGAGCGGAGAAGAAACAAAGCAGAAGAATAAGGGCACAGACGATAAGGAACACAGCCCATTGCAAATTACCATCCAATTTTAAGCGGACCATATGGCCTTACTGAACCGACAAGCACTCAAAAACTTTTTCAGACGCGGCAGCTCACCAAACGAAATGCACTTTGCCCATCTGATTGATTCCATGGTCAATATTGTGGAAGATGGCATCGGCAGTGAGGCAGACTCCGGCTTTCGATTGACTCCGCATGGATACTCAAGTAAGTTAATTTCGTTTTTTGAGAATGCGAGAAGTACAAAACCCTCATGGTCAATGACTTTGAATGATCAGGGATTGCAGGGTCTGGGTATTAATGAAGGGGATGAGGGGCCAAGGCTGACGCTCCGGGAGGGTGGAAATATCGGAATCGGAACCCACAATCCCGTTCATCGCCTCGAAGTGAAAGGTGCCGCCGCCTTTGAAACACGTGTCGGCTCTTTTGCGAGAGGAGCAGTGCCTGGTGATGGGCACTGGCACGAAATAATCAGCGGACTGGATTCATTACAGGCCTTTGAGGTTGTTGCCGGAATTCGGGGCAGAAAGGGGAGTGGAAAATACGCACTCTCGCATGCAGTAGCAGTATCGACTTATGGCGGCCGGGGCTCGCGGTCACGCATCCGTGCAACAAACTCGGGGTACGGTAGCTTTTGGAACCGCCTTCGGTTCAGGTGGCACGGGGAAATTCACAATTTCTCATTGCAAGTCAAAACGCGCAGACATTTTGGACTCCGAGAAGACACCGGGTTGCCCTATTCCATCAATTTTCACGTGACCCGTCTATGGAGTGAGGAAGATATTGATTCCATCAACAGACACCTCTACATGTGATGAAGGAAGCACAGACACTTTCCAGAAAACAGAATCCCCGCATCAGTCTTCGGTTTGAAGAATTGCTTGATCGGGCCATCACGGCGGCCCAGAAGTATTCGGGTAGTATCTGGACGGATTACAACCCACATGACCCCGGGGTGACCATGCTGGAATACCTGTGCTATGCCCTGACAGACCTTGCCTATCGCACTGATTTTGAAATGAAAGATTTGCTCCTGTCCGGGACAGATCATTTTCCGCTCTCGAGGCTGGACCTCTTTCCGGGGCAGTCCGAAATTCTGCCGTCGGCCCCGGTTCTCGAAGAGGACTTTCGCCGGCTATTGACCGATCAGATTCCTGAAATCAGTCAGGTCTGGGTCAACGCAGTCAGGGAGGACCCATCCGGATTCCGGGGCTTGTACGATGTAGTCGTGCAAAGTCATGATGAGCTGACTGAGGAACAAAAAACGTTGATTACCGATCAGGTCTTGCTCCTGTTTCATCAGCATCGCAATCTGTGTCAGGATGTGCGTCGGGTGATTATCCTTCAAGAAGAGATAATTACTATTTCGGCAGAGATTGCAATTGACTCGGACAGTATGGCTGAGCAAGTGATGGCCACAGTGCTTCATAAGCTCGATATCTCGCTCAACCCTGAGATAACCCAAGAAGACCCAAACGAACTTCTAGGCGGAGGAATGAATCCTTCTGATGTCTTTGACGGACCGGCACCTGTGTATGGGTATATCCCACCGGGGTCTTTGGCTCCCAAGGTCGATGCGATATACTTATCAAAGGTGCGGGATCTTATCCAGCGCGTTGAGGGCGTACAGCGGCTCAGTGGGTTGGTGATTTTGCGCAATGGGGTTCGCACGCATGATGAAATCATTCAGTTTGATGAAGAAACGTTTCCCAAACTGGGCGGAGTGGAAGTCCATTTGGCACAGGAGCAGTTTCCGTTGACATTTCTGAAAGATGGGCTGCACTATGACATGGATCCGGTTTCGGCGGGGCAGCTGTTTGACGCGCTTGCAGCCTCGAAGCGGAGCAGTTATCAAAAGCGGGTCGAATATGATGAGACCCCACCACGCGGGCTGTTTTCGGAGAGGCAGATCCGGACCTTTTATTCCATACAGCCTGAGATGCCCGATCTTTATGGACTGAAAAAGCACAGCCTGCCGGGACCGGTCAGTCCGCGGAGGCAGGCCCAAGTCAACCAACTGCGGGCCTGGCTGGCCATCTTTGATCAGCTTATGGCGAATTCGCTGGCCCAGCTTTCCAATGTCAGGCGCATTCTCTCTATCAGCCCTGACTTGAGACAGACCTATTTCACCCAGGTGCCACATGATATTCCTGAACTTGAGACCATCATCAAAGCCCCTGATCTGAAGACTTATGAGGAGCTGCTGAACCAGATGGGTGAAACGCCTGATGAGTTTTTCCGCCGTCGGCATCGCATTCTCGACCACCTCATGGCACGCTTTGGTGAAAGGTTTCCCACAGATGCATTGGAGAAGTTCGAACGGATACGCCTCGATTTCGACCAATCCGCCATTCAGGAATCGCTGATTGGGAGCAAGATTCGGTTTCTTGAACATATAACCGAACTTACCCGCGACAGGGGCCTCGGGTATAAACAGATGCAGGTACACTGGGATACTGACAATCTCTCCGGCATGGAACGGCGTCTCATGTACCAGCTGAATATCAGACAGATCGAGCGGCGCTCGTTGGTGCAGCCTTTGCTCGATGCCAGCCGGATATCCCGGAATGATGAATCGCTCAAACGCTGGAGTCGGGAAGAGGTGATTACCACAGACCAACAACCAGTCAGCCTGTGGATGTTGCCCGCTGCGGATTACGGGGAGAATGAGCTGCATTTTTATGCGGCCGGCACCATCCCGCCACTCCAACAGCTGTTCCTGTCAGCTCCGCAGCGACGCAATTACCGCATCATCACCGCCGAAGCCTCCCAGTCTGAAGACGATCGCCATGTGCTGATTTTGTTTACTGCCTCTGGAGCTGAGGTTCCGGCTTTGATTGGGAGAACTCATTCACGCGATGAGGCGGAGGCTTTGATTGACAAAGCTGTTGCCAAATATCGTGAGCTCAACGATGCGTGCGAGGGCTTTTTTCTCATTGAGCACATCTTGTTACGTCCATTGGAGCAAATCACGTGGAAGGTCCGGATTTTTGATCAGAAGGGTGAAACGTACATGAGCAGTTTTTCAGCCAGTGACCTTGACACCCAAAAGCGCCTTGCTGATGACCTCCTGTATCTGGCTGAATCGAGAGACAATTATCAGGCAGTTTTGCTTAAGGATGGGTTGGTTTACGAAGTGGTGCTCTACGATACCACAGATCGACCTGTCGGGAAACTGGCTGGCACCTTTGCGGATCGGGAGGAGGCAGACCGGGCTGTCAAACGTGCGGCGCGGTATTTCACCAAAATTCGGAAAGACGGGCTTGACAGGGATGAGTTTCTGGAAATCGAGCAGTTGAGTGGAAAGCGCAACGAATTTCCATCAGCATTCAACTTTTCTGATGAGTGTACCCTGATTGTCCCGGACTGGCCGGCGCGCTTTCAGAATGAGGATTTCATGCGGCTTTTGTCTTCCCTCATTGGGGAGCATCTCCCTGTACATCTGAAAATGAACATTGTCGGGTTGCCCGCTGAAGACATGATTCACTTCGAACAAATCTTCCAGGAGTGGCTTGCCGAGAAGGCCCAGATTGCACCCAATTTTCATCAGTTGGACAGTCTTTCCCTCCAATTGGTTCAACTCCTGATGCGTCAACAGCCACTCACCATTGATTCCCTCTGATCATGGCAGGGTCAGAGGAGCACTTCGTAGGCAGCCTCATCTTCAACATCGACCTCGACGATGAAGCGTCTTTTGGTTTTGTGACTTCCGCCATCCGAAAGATGGCAGAAAGCCAGTTGCTCAGGGTCTTAGATGAGGTGTGCTCAGCTCTTGCTCCGGGAGCAGAGACCATTCGCATTCCCAGACTGGAAGTTGATTTGGGGCAATTCGAGATCGAAGGCCTTGATGGAGCTCTGCTCAATGAATTTTCAGAGGCGTTTATCCGGGAACTCAGTAAAGTTCTGGAGCTGCCGGAAGCACGCATTGAGCACCTTCCTGCCCCCACCTCAATGACTCCTGCAGACCGCCTGTTGAAGCTGATTACCCATTTTGTGCGGTACGGCTATCGCCCTTGGTGGGCCGCTCCCGATAAACCGCCCCTTGAGAGCGCGCTGCAGGAAATTATCCGTGTGAGAAGTCAACCAACCAGAAGCATGGTACTTCGGGAAGGCCGTGTCCCAGAATCTCGGACGCGCATCATCTATTCGTTTTCAGACCCAACCCTCTACAGCCTTTTTGCAATTCTTGCCCCTCAACCCGAATCTTTCTACAAGGACTATGTCGAGGAGTTCCATATCGTACATCGGGCAGAGCGGGTGGTGCGTGAGGAAGACCGAAAGTTCAGAAAGGTCATTCAGGAGTTGATTCTGATGTACCTGATTGATCTTCGGAAATCTGGCATTAATCAGGTCGAGTTGCTGGACTTTCAAATGCGGCGGATGTCTGCGCGGTACCAGATTCCGTATAGGGTCCTGCTCCGCCGCTTCCGCGATGCGGTGCGGCGGCTGACTGGCTCATTATTGCCTGAGAAAGGAGTGTTGAAGCCACTTGCAGAATCCCTCTTTGTCAGGGAGTTTCCAGAAGAGGCCGCAGAGTTGCCCCTTGAAGAGGCGAGGCATGAAATGGCAGTGGAGTCGGGAGCAGTCAGGCACTTGCAGGATCTGTTTCTGCGCGGTTCGACCAGCCTGCCAGTCAGGCTGCGAGTCTATCAGGATAAGGATCGTTTTCTGCGATGGATGATTACCGAGCGGGAGCCTGTCTTCAAGCGGATTCTGTTTAAATTGGGACGAGATGCTTTGGTTCGCCGCCGGATTTTGGCCATTTTCCGGGAGGAAAGTATCCGCGCTGTTTTTGAATCACTCGCTCCGGGAAAACTGGAGTTAATATACGCAGCCTTTGAACTCTTCGAGGTGGTTCGGGATGATCCCCGACCGGTGCAGCAAGAGCGGGTGGCGTTTCGGAAGTCAGTGCAGGCCATTGCGCTGGAAATATTGATAGAGCAGGAAGGCAGCCGCCTCTCAGATCAGCGATACATTGATGCGTTACTTGCCCAATATGCCCGCCAGTACCGCATTGAGCATCGCCGGCTGCTCTCGCTGCTGCTTGCCGATCTGGAACAGCGATCTGTGCTCTCGGCAGGGTTGCAACTACTCCAGCGGACGCTGCTGACCATTGATTCTGCTTCTGATACAACTGCCACTCAGTATTCCAGCAGGTACGGTGTGGCAGCAGATACATGGCAGAGACAGGAGAGGGCTGATGCCACCAGAATGGTCTCGGCCGTTTCTGTCAATTCACTGATTGCCGCCTTATCCGGACAGATTGAAGGGGCCAGACTTGTTGAGCTGATTGTCTCATTGCTCGAACTCTTGCGACGCGGGGGGATCGTCTGGGGCGAAATCCCTTCGGCGGGGTTCATCCAGGCGTTGCTTACCCGTCAGCAGGCTGTTCAATCAGGAGAAAACCGCCTGTCAGCGGTCCTCGATGTGCTCGCATCGCTGCTTTCAATCAATAGGGACAGACTGGCCAGTCACCTTGAATCCAGCCTTAAGGCAGACATGCTTCGGATAGCTCCTGATAGTGGATTACAGTTTGAAACCTTTCTTCAGGGCCTCAGACGCGGAGAGCAGGCAAAGCTGCCGCTTATTGTTCAATGGCTTGAGTACCTCAGGCCCTCAGTGGCGGAAGCGGCCGCCATTCTGGTGCACCACAGGATTTCGCCAAACCTTCAGCCTTCTCTCGCAAAACGCCTGTTGACTGTCATATCGCCGGAGGTTTTGGAATTGGTCGGACTTTTGGAGCCTTACATACAATACGCCTTTCCTAAAGCAGGAGAAGCCGCAGAGACCTTCCAGCAGTATCTTGTGGCAGCTGTTCGGGCAGCAATTGGTGCCGTTGGGCCAGGTGGAGTATCCGTTCAGCGAACGGCTGATTTGCTGATTTCGCGGTTTCGGACGCTCTCAGGGCGAAAAGCGGTTGAGCAGGTAGCTGACGCCCTGAGGAAAGAACAAAAGTCGGGTGAGGCGGTCAAGGCATTGTTACATGCTGCACGTGCTTCGCCCGACAGCAAGAAAACCAGAAAAACTGGTCGTCAGGAGCGATCGTCAGGTGGCGCGCTTCACCGTCAGTTGAATATCAGTTATTTACTCGAATTGTGGGGAGAAGAGGAATGGAGTCAGCTCACAAGTTTGTCGCCGGATTCGCCGGCAGATGAGCTCTTGAGGGCCCTGCTGGAGGAAGCACCAGAAGCGTTCCGCATATTTTTAATGCGACACCGGTTTTCCGAAATCCTTCCCGTGATTTTGGCAGAGCATCTGCCTGATGCCTTGTGGGCAGACCTGCTGCCCATTCTCCATCCAGAAGAGCCGGAAGTCATCCAGCATATCGAGCAAACATTTTTGTATTGGTACAGAACGTATCGAGTGGTGAGAATGCCCGCTAGTGTCTTCCGGCCGTTTGTCCGACAACATGTGCTGGCCTATACCATGCGCGTGGGGTCGCACCGGTTTGATTCAAGAGCAGCAATTGTCCACGTCTATGATACGCTTTATCGCCAGGGAAAACTCGACCTTCAGGAATCTGCGCGGATTCCCGCAGCGGTTTACCTCACAGACGCACAGTTGATTCCCGCGGATGTGTGGTCATCCTTTCTTCAGGCCTCTCCGGCATTGCCAATGAGTCAGCAAAGGCGCAGCCGACAATTGTATCAGGATATCATCCTGTCATATCTGGTACATGGGGACATTCCGGATTGGGCTTCAGAGCTTGGTTTGAACGCTGAAGTATTGGCAGATTTGTTTGATCGAATGGTCGGGGAAGGAAGTCCGTTGTTTGTCGGAATGATCAGGGATCTCCCCATTAATGAGGCAGTTCTGAGGCGCCTCCATCAGTTGGTGGTGCCGGATGCTTACCGCAAAATCATCGGCATGCTGGATGCCGAATTCAGAGAAGTTCCACTTCTGACCTTGTTCGACACTCTTCGGCAGCAGGTTGTGGCAGCCCTCCCCGGTGAATCTGAAATGGCTGTCAGCCAGAGGATTGCCGAGCTAATCCTCCTGCACAGACTCTGGCTCCTCGGACCGGCGGCAGAGGGGGGGATGGGAGTGGTGCAGCGACTTCTTGAGTCGGCATTTCCAGCAATGAAGAGTGGAAAACCAGTTTCGACAGGTGATCCGGTGCGTCAGATTTTTCGGTCGGGAGTAGCTTTGCCCGAACCCGGCCAGCCAGCATTCGAATTGTTTGCAGGTCTTGTGAGAATGACCGTTCAGACGGACGCTGGGAGTCGATTGCTTGAAGCAGCTGAGGTGCAGGCATTAAGGGATCTCCTCAGTCGAATAGCCAGAGAACAGCCACGGCAACTGCTGACCTTGTTTCGCTTGGTAACCCAGGGCATAGGGCCTCTGCCGGCGACAGTTTTCTCCATTCTTCCCTCATCCGCTCTTGGAAAGTTGGTAGCCGGGCAGATCGGAGCACTGCCCGGAACGCTGGTTAACCTGCTCAAGATGCTCAGAAACACGCTGGGAGGCCACGATAACGAGCAACTCGACCTGCTGATTCTCTCAGAGCTGATCATGCCCGACCATCTGACACTCAGAGCCTACTCGCGATTTTTCAAACTGCTCGGTTCACGTATTCCGCGTGCATCTGAAATATTGTCTGAGAGGCTGTCGTCCCCGGAATTCCAGACGCTTTCTTCGGAAACCAGCTGGATAGCTCCTGCACGACTCCTGGTCAAAGAGGCTGCCGGGTCAACTGAGAATTCTCCATACCTCTTGCCGGCCCGGCTGAGCACTGACTGGGAGGCTGTACAGTATTTTCTCCAATATGGATCAGTCAGTCCACGTCATGGTTTGATGACACGGGAACAGCTTGCGTCAGCCCTTAAAGCGCTTGTGGCAAATGCCCCGGAGTTTTTCCGCAGACAGGCCTATGCATTGGTGAGGCACCCTTTCAGCAGAAGACAGCTCATTGGCCTTCTCGAAACTGGGCCTGGTATTCAGACTGGCTTTCAGCTTATCCATTCTGAACTGGCATCTCGGTTGCAATTGATTCGTCAGCTCATCAATCGAACTTACCCTGATTTTCCATTTTTCAGCATTCTCACTTTAGATGATCCGGCCACCCGCCTCGATGTATTCTTGCGCCTCTGGACCACAATGCCATTCCTCGTAATGACCCCCTCCTCCTTGATTAGGGTCCTGCTTGGGGAGTATGCCGCAAAGGTCAAAATCCCACTTCGTGTGCTGCTCGCAGAATTAGAGCAACAAATCATAAGTGGTGACCGGATGGAATCAAGGGCTGAACAGCCTGGTAAGGATAGAGAACCAACCGCTCTTGATGCTAATTGGGAGGCAGGGATAAGAGGCGACAGTGGTCGCCTTAGTGAGGAGAGAGATGGAAAAGAATCTGAGGGCCCTGCTAACCAGGATGTTCAGTCCTCTGATCAACAGTCAGACATGGCGGCACAAATCAATCAGGAGAAAACATCTGGCAAGGAGGTGCCTCCAGCAGGGAGAGATTGGCAGTCGGAGAATCTGGACGGTGGAGGAGGGGTTCGATCTGAGAATGAAGGCCAGCAAGAGGAAATATCGGAGGGTGAGGCTGGAGAGAAGAGACAAGGAATTCCGCAAGACCCTGAGAGGACTTCGGAACCCGCTCAAAATATCACGGGTCAGCACCATGCTGAAGGGGGCACAAGAACGGAAAGACAGCCGCAGGGTGAAAGGGAGGATACCATACAGACGACATCGCAGGTCGGTCCGGAAGAATCGGCTAAAAAAGATACACAACAGCAGGAAATTGACACGGTAGAGGAAGTCAAGGATTTGCTGGATGCCGAGGATTCTGCCAGGGCAATAACCGATGAACCATCGGATTCGGCGGATGAAGGTCCGCCACAAGATGAGGCAGAAGGTATTTACATCGGCAACGCCGGGCTCTGTCTACTGTGGCCATTTCTCGGTCGCCTATTCAGGCGTCTGAACATGATGGATGGCAAAGATTTCATCGATGAAGAAACCCGAACCAGAGCTATTCTCCTCACAGAATATCTGGTAAGGGGAAGCTCTCCGCCAGATCTGGCCAGCCTCACATTGAATAAAATCCTGTGCGGTGCCGAACCAGCATATGCGGTAGATCGTGATGAGCTCGAAATTACACCGGAAGAGGAGGCCCTTGTCGAATCGTTACTGAAGGGTGCGATTTACAACTGGGAGAAGGTGCGGGGCACCAAAATTGAAACATTCCAAGAGACTTTCTTGCAACGAGAAGGAGTCTTGCGCAAGGTAGAAAAGCAATGGGTTCTCACGGTTGAGTCACGGGCTTACGATCTGCTGCTCATGACTTTGCCATGGAATTTGGGGATGATCAAGACCGCCTGGATGAACACCCCGCTGGAGGTCATCTGGGATCACGGGGCGAAGGGCTTCAATTAAGATTGAGGTTAATAATAATACCCGATAGACAGCATCATGTATCTCCGGCGCTGAGGCACATATGGGATGTACCCTGAGATGTTGGAATAACTCCCGGATCCAAGCTGCGGACCCGGGTGGAAATAGTCCTGATTGTCAGCATCCAGAATGTTATCATTGAGAATGTTCTGAACCGAAAACTGGAGCTGTAGGTTCGGAAACTTTTTGTGGGTCAATAACAGGCTTCCGTGAAAGATCAGATAGGCAGGATACCGGTTGGACCCATTGAGACCCGGGTTAAGGGTCGCGGTTGTGGCCGGTCCTACAGGAGTACGGGCTACAAAATTACCGCGAAGATTGAGGCTGAATGGAATCACGAAATTTTTTCTGGTATAGGTCATACTCAGGTTCATATGGTGCGGGGATATCTCACCAAGCGGAATGCTGACCGATGCAGTATCATCATCCATCCCCTGATCAAGGGCCTGGAGAAATGTATAATTGAGGCTGGCTCTGAACCCAGCATCTGGAAAGTTGACGCCTGCCATAAGCATAGAACCCTGCAACTTATTAGTCCCGGTGTTTCTGTTTTGAAGCAGTCCATTGGGCAACTCGACGGTTGAGACCACATCATAGATATAACTGGTGTAGGTATTGACCTCCCAAAAGACTTTCTTGTCAAGGTGCACCCCTCCGGCTGTCAGGCTGCCATATCGTATTTTTTCCGTCTTAAGAGATGGGTTGGGGATTCGGCCATCCGCTGTCGAAAAACGTGTCCAGTGGGATACATTCTGGCTTCCAATTGTTGAAATTGACTTAAAATAGAGGTCTTTCGTTTTATACACCACGGCAAAGCGCGGAGAGATATCCCAACCGAAGCCCCCTCCAAACCGAATGCGGTTGTAGTCGACCCTTGATCCAAGGGTCATGAATAATTTCTTGGGAATCAGGGTGTATTCACCCTCTACATAGAAGCCAAGATCAATGACCGGAAACTGATTACTGCCCAGTTCCTGATTGGATACAGTGCCAAATTCTTGCGCCAGAAAGACAGTGTCCTGAGGATTGGGCTGCGCAAAATTGTAGTCGGTAAATGTCAAAAAATCACCCTGCATCTGGCTGCTTCGCACCTCAATGCCACCCAGAATATCAAGTCTGGGGCCGTCGTAAAACAGTCTGGCATCATTGCGAAACTGCCTGCCTTCGTAGTAATAATAGTTATTTGAAAATCCGGGTTTTGCCCGCTGTTTTCCGATTGAATTGATAATCAGCGTGTCCGGGTAAAATAAATGTGCCAAATGCAGCCTGCTGGCAGGATTCCCAAGCGGGTCAAACCTGACCAGATTACTTGATTTGTCGAGGGCATGCGCCTTGAAGGAAAGGAGGTTGGAAAATGTGAACCGCTTGATCTTACGTTCAAAGCGAACATAGAAGGTCGCATTAAATGGAGTCCACCTCCGCCCGTTTTTTGATCCCGGGGCATACAGGTCAATGTGCTGATTAATCCCCTCATTCCGCTGCCAAGACCGGATACCGAGCACAAAGCTGTTGAACCTGAGTTTGAAGTCGAGAAAGAAATCTCTCGTATCATTCGAAAACCCATTTCGCCTTCCATTGACATTGCCGGTATACAAGTTTCTGTCAATAGCCCGTGCTGCATCAATGCCCTCTGGTGTTAATACGATGCTGTCAATATCTCCGGCTGGGTTTTGGTAGACATCAATCCATGGGCTCCCCAGCGGGATTTGGAACAGGTTCGCATAATTTGTCAGATTGATAATCTGCCCAGGACCGTTTTGAGATGGTAAGAAGAACCCGTTCTGATCGAGGTCAAGGTGGTCATAGGTCAGATAGTCTACATCGCTGGAGTCATAGTCAAGGAAGTCAACATAGGAGATATCGTGTTCTGCGGAGACAAAAGACCGCGCACTGAGACTGAGGTCAAAGGCTTCGTTTTTTAAGCCCAGAGTGAAATCCACATCATAGGTTTCATAGCTGCCACCTGAAATTCTGCCATACCCGTAAACGTTCGACTTGGGCTCTTGTGCCTCATCTGGCAAGATGGGGTTATTTGGTCGTTCTCCGGCCTGATAGGTGATGATGTTAATAGCCCCGACGAAGGCCCTCGGACCGTATATGGTGGAGGCTGGTCCGTACAGCACTTCCACCCCTTTGATATTTGAAATCGGATACTGGCGGGACAAATAAGCGATATTTGACCAGATGTCGTTTTCTTCAACGCCATCGACCATGACCAGCGTTTTTTCGGTATTGTCCTGGCGGAAACCGAGCTGATAGATGTTGGCATAGTTGGTGCCGTGGGATTTGGAGATGTCAAATCCGGGAAGATCACTGAGCAAATCAATGAGATCGACGTAACCGCGGGTCAGTATTTCCTCTCTCGTGATCAGAAAGACAGTGGCGGGGGCCTCTCGAATGTCTTCTGCTTTTTTTGAGACCGAACTGACAGTCACCACCAGATTTTTTCGGGCGAGCCTTTGGAAAATTTCATCGAAAACCACATTCGGCGGGGCCGAAAACTGAGGGTCATTGAGGATGATTTTGAGAATGAGCTCTTCCGCTTTCTGAATATCGTCTTGTGCAATGGCAATCAGGGCAAGCAGATGAAGTGCCTGATTTTCTATTTCCAGACTTGTAAATCCCGCTCCCTCCTGGCACAATTTGATGGTAGCCTGAGCCTCTTGGAAAAGGCCAATCTCATATGACTCCTGAGCGGCATCGATGACACTATAATCGCATTGACCCGATAGCCGGCTAGCAAAACATATAAGCGCCATACTTGTCAAAATTGCCAATCTTCTTCCTATCAGCCGGATTGCGGCCTTCTGGGGCAAGCGAAACAAATATGAGCGGGTCGTATGCATAGTCCTGCTTATTTTTGAGAGTTGGTTTGGGAGAATGCTCCCTGAATATCAGCGAGCTGAGCTTCCACCCCGTACACCCACTTAAAGACATTTCCCCCCTCGTCTGCCGTCAATAATACATGAACGCCATCTTTTCGGATCGACTGTGCCAGAGCCCATACCCACTTTTTATGGCCCTGAAGGGTGACGATGGTGTTTTCAACCTTATCTGAAGGAAGGCCAAGGTCATAGACTTTGATGGTCTGGTCAAGGCTGGCAGAGTAGAGCAGTGGGCGGCTTTTATCAAACAATAGTGAGGTCACTTCACTTTTGTGCTCAATAAATCGATGGACAAGACTGATAGGATTTACCCGCTTGGCTGCTGCCTCCAGATCCTTTCTGTCAAAAAGCAAAATTGGGCTGGATCGAAGTCCACAAGCTACAAAAGAGTCATTCAAAGCCAGTGCAGTGATTGCTTTTCCGGAAATCAGCGTGTCAAGGGCTTCCAGTTTTTTCAGAGCGGTGCCGTCGAAGTGGTAGAGAGAGGTTTTGGTTCCGACATAGCCGGTGGCGAGGCTGTCTGACCATACCGCAGAGATTAAGGTATCAGGAGCCTTGATTCGGGTTTTGATTTCTCCGCCTGCTGTGAGGATGTACAGCATTCTTGCCGTAACGGCGAGTACCTCCTGCCCACCAGACAAGGTGCTCAGATAGAAGACCGGGTCTGGATCTTTTTTGGTAGGGGCAATGATATTTTTCGGCTTCCCGTCTGGCAGCAACGCAGTTACAATACCGCCTGTGAATGTTCCGGCAAACATTTGATGGTCTGTCACGAAGAGGACTGACCTGATGCGGTCTCCAACCTGAATAGGAGTTGAGGTGCTGTCTTTGATAAACCATGCCTGCTCCTTATCTCCACCTGTGAGCACCGAGCCATTGGGTGAAACAGCCAGGCTCCGCAATCCGACCTGCCGGAGCAAAAAGACATTCTCAGCTGATTCGATTGCCTTGCCTTCAGCCTGCAGGCTTTGTTCGACGGCACCGAGCAGGTGTTGTAGCTGATTGTTGGGCAAGACCGTGCCGTTGACCTTGGTGGAGTATTCCTCATAGCTTTTGTAGGTCTCGGCAATCTGATTGACAAGGGCTTCGCTCGGACCCTGAGAGTTCAACTGGTTTTCGAGCACATAGAAGTCCCTTAGAATCCTCATCAAGGTTTCCCGGTCATCCGCCTTTTGTTTGGCAATTTTCTCGAGTTCGAGGGCCTGAGCCCTTTGGGCATTGGCTTTCTCGGCCTGCTCTTTCGCCAGCTCGGCCTGTTGCTTAGCTTGTTCCTCAAGGACAAGCGCCTGTTGGGTCTGACGTCGGGCATCTTCGGCTTTTTCTCTGGCAGCTTCAGCCTTTTGGTATTCCTCTTCGGCCCGGTCTACTGCCTGATTGGCTCTGTTGGCCTCGGATTCTGCCAGCTTTTGGGCCTCACGGGCTGACTCTGCCTGCTTGAGTGCTATTTGCTGAGCGACATCTGCATTCTCCTTCTGTTTTTGAGCCTCATATCTCGCCTGCTGAGCCCGAGTAAAGAGGATAGACATCACAGCAATTATCAGGAGGGCTGCGGCTGCCACTGTGACCATTCGTTTTCTGATGGCCCTGATTTTTCGCTTCTGCTCATTTTCCCTTGCCAGCACTTCTGCGTTATAGGCATCTTCGCTGGTTTTGAGAAAGTGGATAGCCTTGTCGTAATCCGGATGATACCGCTGTGCCCATGCTTTCCCGGGTTGTTCGTCGCTGTACCATTTTTGAGCAATATTCAATTCAGGCGGCTTGAGCAAACCGGCCGTGCCAGCTTCATACCGGCCCGCACTTTCCACCAGAAACAGGTAATGGTCGCGGGACTCTCTCTCGTCCTGTATCCATTTCTCAAACTCGGGCCAACTTCGAAATACGCTTTCATTGCCAAGGTTTACTACATCCAGATCCTCCCATGCAGCATCTGGAGGCCGGGCAACATGCTGGATGACAGCCGGGACCTGGTCTAAGAAAATGGCTCCAGGCTTCATAAACTCACCCAGAATCTGAGACAAATCTTGAGGAGTGCAGTCCAATAATTGACGGATGCGCCCAAAATTCGCAGGTTGGCTGATTTCTCCGCTGCCTCCAGCGAGGGTTATGGTTCTAAACAGATGCTCAGTGACATGTCTGGATGCCTCATCTGACTGGGAAATGATTTCTTCAAGGGCATGAGAAAAAATGTCCGAAACCCCACCCAGCGCCTGGACATCTTCTGCCGTCACGGCACTCGGTGTGCCTTTGTGCCTGACCGACTCGTACATCAGGAATTGTATATTCGCCAGTCTGGATGGTTCTGAGCCACCTTCTTTCACAACCCAGTTGATGACCTCTTCTGAAAGTGGCACCCCAAGAGCGGCTGCCGGTCCTGCTGCCATCTCGCGGATCTCCTGCTTCCTGAGCCTCGGCATTAAAAACTGGCCCTGAGCCATCTCTTCCTGCAGCCGTCGGTACGGGAAAAGCTGCCCCATATGTTCAGATCGGAGCGTCAGCAACACATAGACTGCCGAGCCCTTTTCAGAAGTGGCTTTGAGAATGTTGTCAAAAAAGACCTGGATATCATCCTTTTGCTGATCTTCATATAGGTCCTGATACCGAAAAAGATCCTCCATCTGGTCGATGTGTATCAGTAGATTTTTCTTTCCCGCTAGGGGAGAGTTCCGATACAACTCAAACAGCCCGGAATTGTCGTGCCGCAAGATGAGCTCATAGCGATCCGCTTCGTCAGGAGTTGGAGCAAGGCCTGGATGAAGGGCACCCTCTCCGGCCAGAGCAAACGCCAGGTTGCGCAGTGGATTCAAACCCGGTCGGGTCTGGCAGACTGTCCATTTTGTGCCCGCCGCACCGTGGTGTCCGGCATGGAGAGCCGGAATTAAACCGGCCTGTATCAATGATGTCTTACCGCTCCAGGCAGGCCCAACCACAGAAATGAGTTTCTGGCTTTGCATCAAGCTCAGCAAATCATCTACTTGCCGGGTCCTGCCAAAAAAAAGAGGCGCGTCGACGGCCGTAAACGGTCGCAACCCAATGAATGGATTCGATGGTGCACCAGGCGATTGACTCATAGGTGGTTCAGCGGTTTCGTGCTCTTTTCGTCATATCCAGAGTGAATGTAGGAAAAGAAGCGTAATCTATTCAATCATCGAAAGGTTAGAAGATGAGAAACAAAGTAATAAGCCCAAAAAATATGCCATACAATTGCATCCACAAACCATTGAGGAAATCTTCGGTCGTTCCTTCCTGCCGCAGACTTTTCTCTGGAAAGGCAATATCCGCATCTGGCCAATATGTCAGAGCATATAATGCCCTGAATTCGCCTTTTTCTGATGCTTCCATTTCACCTTTATTCAGAGGGTTTCTCCCTTTCTCGCACGAAAAAGACAAACCCATTCTTCCCGCCGATTTCCCGGAGCCCTTCCACCGCACGCAGGGCATCCGCCTTGTGAATTTTTGTGACGATGTAGACATCCTTGTCAGGGGTTCCGAAAATCAACGAGTCATTCAAATAGGTCAATTCCGGGTTTGAAGTCGGCCGCCGGTTTCCGTAAAATAAATGGGCATAGGATTTATATCCATAAACCGTTTTATATGCGTCCGTTTCTGCTACAGTGTCTTCAAAAAACTCGATTGCCGCTCTTTGAGAAAATGCTTCAATGCGCCCGATAAAGGCAATGAGTGAAAGCATGACAAAAATGGCAGTTCCACCAAACAGAACTGAAAATGCAGCGTGGACATTCTTACGGGCATACAAGCCAAAAAATGCGACCATGATTCCGATGAGAAAGAGCCCCGGAAGAAAAGTTGCCCAGGGCCAGGTGACCGCTGCCTCGAGGTTTCCGCGAGCGAAAGGATCATCAAAGAGCGGAGCCAAAACGGCCGCCTGACGGCCGACAACTGGCAGTGCCAGAGTAGCGATTACAAAAAGTCCGCCAATCAATAACAGCATGATTTTCATCCAATTGCTCAGTCGAATCTGTCCGGATATCAGATGACCAATCACCACCGCTGCTAAATAGGTCATCGGAAAATAACACAAAGAAGAATAATGGACAATTTTTGACTGCACCACAGAAAAGAGCACCAGCACCACAAAAAAGAGGACTTTCATCCATCGCAGCATATCCCTCTGGTGGAGTTGCATCGGAGGCGGAAGGGCTCCAAAAGCACGGATAGCGAATATGGAGGCGGGAAAGACACCGAAAAGCAGCACCACCACATGATACCCCGGGAAGCCCCCGTGTCCTGCATCCGGCGTGCTGAATAACCGAATCTGGTAGGTGACAAATTCCGTCACAAACCACGGTCCGTTGCGCAGCGTTTCTGCCCCGTACCAGAAGCCTGTGACAAGTACTGCCACTACTGAAAAGAGCACAAGCTGTGGGAGTGTTACAAACTTAGCAAACCTTCTGCTGATCCAGTAAATACCAATTGTCAGGGCGGCAATCAAAAAGCCTGCCTGACCCTTTGTCAGCATAGCCAGACCTATCAGGGCACCCGAGGCAGCCATATATGACCACTCCGGGGCACTGTTACGGACCACCCTCAGGCCGCGACGCTTCCACACTCCAAGGATGAAGACGTAGATGCCGGAGAATATAAAAAGGTTAAAAAGGGGGTCGATAATTCCGGATTTGAAGTACAGAAAGGGCAGCACAGAACCGAAATAGACACCGGCCCAAATAAATCCGAATCGGTGATTGTGAAGCCTTCGGCCCATCAGGTAGAGAATGACCAAGGTGGCAATACCCGTCAGCGCATTAGGTAGGCGGGCTGCATATTCTCCGATACCGAATACCGACATCGCAAGGGCTTGAAGCCAGAAAAAAAGAGGCGGCTTCTCCCAGAATGGCATGTAGTTGATCTGAGGACGGAAAAATTCCCCGGTCAGGAGCATTTCCCGGCTGATCTCCGCAAAATTGATTTCATCCCAGTCAAACAAATGGACGCCACCTAGAAAAGGAAGGTAAAATGCCGCTCCAAGACCAATCAGCACCCATATCGCCTTGTCCGGACTGCTCATCGTTACGGTGTTATTGACTGAGCATGCCTCATTGTGAGGCATCTTCAGCCAAGTCAATCAATATATTTGGCTCTTTTCCAGATAGATAGCTGTAAATTCCCGGAATTACATAAAGCGTCAGGATGGTGGAAAACAACAGCCCGCCGATGACGGCAATGCCCATGGACACCCTGCTTTCTGATCCCTCTCCGAGGGCCAGTGCGATGGGTAGCACGCCCAGGGTGGTTGAAAGGCTCGTCATGAGAATGGGCCTGAAACGGGCCACAGCCGCATCGAGAATGGCCGCTGAGCGACTCAGGCCCTGTGCCTTGCGCTGATTGGCAAACTCCACAATCAGGATTCCGTTTTTCGCTACAAGGCCGATGAGCATGATGATGCCAATCTGGCTGAAGATGTTCAAAGTCTGCCCGAAATACCAAAGTGAGAGAACGGCCCCGGCCAATGCGAGGGGGACGGTAAACATGATGATGAAGGGATCGCGAAAGCTTTCAAACTGAGCAGCCAAAACCAGATAGATCAGCAAAAGGGCCAGCCCGAACGCAAAGCCAAGGCTCGAAGAACTCTCTGAGAAGTCTTTTGAAGGACCAGCAAGAGAGGTTAGGTACTGGTCTCCGAGTACGTCGGCAGCAATAGCTTCCATGGCCTCGATGCCGTCTCCGATGGTCTGCCCATCAGCAAGGCCTGCAGACACGGTGGCCGAGACGAACCTGTTGAAACGGTACAAGGTCGGTGGGGTTGTTTGTTCCACCAGCGTTACAAGGTTGTCAAGCTGGATCATATTTCCCTCCGAGGAGCGCACATAAAGCGACCTGACATCGACTGGTTCGTTCCGGTCCTGGCGTTGTACCTGACCGATAATCTGGTACTGCTTTCCGTTCATAATGAAATAACCAAACCGCTGCCCACTGAGTCCAAGCTGGAGGGTCTGGGCGATATCAATCATCGAGACACCCATATCACGCGCTTTCTGGCGGTCTATGTCAATCCGTATTTCAGGCTTGTTGAACTTGAGGTCGATATCTGAAAAGCTGAAAACCGGCTCAGCATTCACACGCTCCATAAACGTGGGCAAAACCTCCTTGAGCTTTTCAAGAGTGGGGGCCTGTATGACAAACTGCACGGGTAAGCCGCTGCGCCGCCCCCCGATGCTTTGTTGCTGGGAGATAAATGTGCGCGCACCGGTCAGGTCTCCGACACGAGGCGTCAAATCAAAGAGAATGTCCTGCTGGGAGCGATCGCGCTCAGCAGGGTTGCTGAGCAGAACAATCAAAAATCCGGAGTTGACAGAGGTGGAGGCCCCGAAGCCGGGTGAGGTGACCGAAATGACACCATCCAGTTCGGGGATGGCAGACTGGGTCAGGTCAACCAACTCGTTCATGTACCCCTCCATGTATTCAAAGGTCGCACCTTCTGGCGCCGTGGCAAAACCGCGCAGACGGCTGCGGTCCTCGTAGGGTGCAAGTTCCTGCTGCAAATTGCTGCCAATCTGATACATCAAACCACCAGCACCGAGCATTATCACAAACGACATCCATCTGATCCGCATGAATTGTTGCAAGGAATTGGCATATAGCCTGTTGAGGGAAACAAAGAATGGCTCAGTGACTCTGTAAAACCAAGTATGAGTTTCTCGTCGCTTGAGCAATCTGGAAGACAGCATCGGGGTCAGGGTCAGGGCCACAAACGAAGAAATGACCACCGATCCGGCAATGACATAACCAAACTCTCGAAAAAGCCTGCCTGTCAGGCCCTGTAAAAAGACCACCGGCAAAAAGACAGCTACCAGGGCCAGCGTGGTAGCAATGACTGCAAAAAAGATTTCCCGTGATCCGGACAGAGCAGCCTGAAGAGGAGGCATGCCTGCCTCGATTTTCGCGTAAATATTTTCCAATACTACAATCGCATCATCAACCACCAAACCTATCGCCAGCACAATTCCCAAAAGTGTCAATACATTGATGGAAAATCCCGAAGCGTACATGACAAAAAAGCCTCCAATCAGAGAAATCGGAATCACCAGGACCGGAATGACAGTGGTGCGCCAGTCCCGTAAAAACAGAAAAATGATAATCACCACCAGCCCAAAAGCAATATAGATGGTCTGTTCTACTTCGTCAATGGAAGCACGGATAAAGCGCGTATTGTCAAACCCGATTCCCAGCCTGATGTCTTCAGGCAAATCTTTTTTGATCAGCTCGAGACGGCGGTAAAACTCGTCGGTTATTTCTATATGGTTGGAGCCCGGCTGAGGAATGATGGCATTCCCCACCATAGGCACCCCATCGCGCTTGAGTACAGTCCGCAGATTTTCAGGACCAAGCTCTGCATACCCTACATCTCTGAACCTCACTACATTGCCGCCTTCTTCCTTGATGATAAGATCATTGAACTCCTGAGGAGTCGTCAACCTGCCCACTGTGCGGACCGTCAGCTCAGTAGAGACACCCTCAACACTGCCTGATGGCAGTTCAATATTTTCGCGGAGCAGAGCATTGCGGATATCCAGTGGCGTGAGCTGATAGGCTACCAATCGAGTGGGGTCTATCCAGAGGCGCATGGCATAAGTCTTCGACCCCCACACCCTGATTTCACTGACCCCATTGATGGTCTGTAATTGCTCCTTGAATATGTTTTCTGCAATGTCAGTCAACTCAAGCAAGGAGCGCCTGTCGCTCTGTATATTGAGGAAAATAATCGGGTCAGAGTCTGCATCTGCCTTTGAAACCACCGGCGGATCTGCATCCGGCGGCAGATTTCGGACTACACGGGAAACCTTGTCTCGCACGTCATTGGCCGCCGTCTCCAGGTCAATCTCCAGATTGAATTCTACTGTCAGCGTACTGCGTCCATCGCGACTGACCGATGTAATGGTCCGGATTCCGGCTATGCCGTTGACTGCCTCTTCAAGAGGCTCTGTAATCTGGGATTCAATGATGTCTGCGTTGGCGCCCACGTAACTGGTTGATACAGAAATGGTCGGCGCATCAACACTCGGATATTCCCGCACCCCCAGAGACCCAAGACCAATCAGTCCGAACAGGACGATGGTAATGGAAAAAACAGTGGCCAGGACGGGCCGCTGGATGCTGAGAGATGACAAGCTCATAGGAGCGGTTTGTTGAGCATACAAATCAGTTGGTTGGAGATTCCTGTGCGAGTTCAGTGATTGTGACTGGTGAACCCTCGCGGATTTGAAGAATGCCAGTGGTGATGACGGTATCACCCTCATGAAGCCCCTCCGTTATCTGAATCATGGATTCCTGCCGAATTCCAGTGCTGACACTGACTGCACGGGCTTCGCCGTTTCGATAGACATACACCTTTTTGCCGCCCAATTCCGGGATGATGGCTTCTGTCGGGATGATTGCGGTAGATTCAAATTCTTTGAGTCTGACTTTCACCTGGGCGAAGGCTCCTGGCAGAACGGTACCTTCGGGATTTGAAGTGACAGCTCTGAGGGTCCAGGACCGCGTATCTGGATCGATAACAGGATCGGCAGCTTCGACCTTTCCCGGGAGGGGGGCATCAAGATAGCCAACCTCGATGGCAACCGGGGTGCCAGGGCCAATGGCGGTGCTGTACTTTTCAGGGACTGAAAATTCTACTTTCAGAGGGTCGGTGCGCACCAACGAGACAATGGCAGCCCCTGGTGACACAAATGCACCGCGACTGACCTGTTTTAAGCCCAGTCTGCCGCGAAACGGAGCCCGTATCTCACGTTTTGCCAGCTGAGTCCGGACAAGCTCAATATCGGCCTTGGATTTGTCATATTCTGCCACTGCTATCTCATATTCTTGCAAGCTGACCCCCTTCCGGGCATACAGCCCCTCGAGGCGCTCAGCAATCCTTCGGTTTAAATCGGCAGCTACCTCAAGCCTGTGCAACTGGGCTGCCAGCTCTGAGTCGTCAAGGCTGACCAGCAAGTCGCCTTTGTTGACTATGGCACCCTCCCGGAATGCAATTTCTGTGATTATGCCCGGTACTTCCGGGCTGATGATTACCTCATCAGAGGGCACCGTCGAACCACTCACTGTAATGTACTCGCTCAATGGTCCAAAATGGACCACCGTGGCTCTGACAGGAGTGGTGCGAGCTGCTGTAGCGGTAGGAGGGGCAGCAGAATTACCTCCGGTCCCGGAAGATTCGGTGCCGGGCAGGGTGAGAAGCCCTCGCTGGTAGAGCACTGCGAGCAGGACCAGAATCGACAGCATGAGAATGGCCCGGAGCTTGTTGATTGTTTTTCGGTTCATATTTTCAATGCTGCTGAACAACTTCCGAAACGTGTAATTGCCTTTCTCATCTTTTAAATAGATGTATCTTTATTCTCTCAGGTTTTTGGAAAAAGCGAAAGATATGAAAAAGTCAATGGCTTTTATGGCATTCGTAGCCCTTCTGCTGGGCGGCTGCCAAACGAGTTCCTCAGATTGGCAGGAGCGGACAGACCAGCCTGTGTGGCTCTATCGCTCAGTAAAACAAGTCACGGATGTCATTGTGCACGATATTTTCTCACCGCCGGTCGCAAGTCGCATTTACGCCTACCCGAGTATTGCTGCGTATCAGGTCATTGCGCAAAACGATACCGCGTGGGTCAGCCTTGATGGCCAGTTGCGCGGCCTGCAGGCCAGTCCCATGGGGCCGAAAGGCACATGGTGCCCGGAGCTCGCAGCCATTGAGGCATTCCTCCAGACCGCAAAAAGGCTTGTCTTTTCAGAATATCAGATGGAAGCATTTCGGGATTCTCTGTTTCTGGAGATTCAGCAGGATATTGGTATGCCTGAAGCAGTTTTCAAACGATCTGTGCAGTATGGCGGAGAAATGGCAGCCCATATACTGGCATGGGCCGATAAAGACAACTACAAGCAAACCCGAACAGCACCCAAATTTTCAATTACATCGGAGCAGGGCCGATGGAAGCCGACCCCACCCGACTATATGGAGGGCATCGAACCGAGCTGGCGTGAGATTCGCCCTTTTGTCATCGATTCGGCACAGCAATTTAAGCCGCTGCCACCCCCGGCATTCAGCATGAAACCCGGCAGCGAATTTTATGCCATGACCATGGAAGTTTACGATTCCGTCAGGCTCATTGCCGAGGAAAGTCGGGACATCGCCAGTTTCTGGGATTGCAATCCATACGTCTCGACCCACAAAGGGCACTTTATGTTTGCCACCAAAAAAATAACGCCTGGCGGCCACTGGATGGGTATCACGGGCATTGCCTCCGGCAAAAACGGCGATTCCTTTCAGCAGGCAGCCCGCACCCATGCCATGGTTGCCATTGCACTGGCCGACGCATTCATCAGCTGCTGGGACGAAAAGTACCGCAGTAACCTCATCAGGCCAGAAACAGTCATCAATGAGTTTATCGACCCGGAATGGAAGCCCATTCTCCAAACTCCCCCTTTCCCTGAACATACCAGCGGGCACAGCGTCATATCTGCCTCCGCTGCAACGGCACTCACCAGCATCTACGGTGAGCCCTTCGCCTTCAGAGATACCGTCGAAGTGGAATACGGCCTGCCAGCCCGAAGCTTCACGTCTTTTAGAGATGCCGCCGATGAGGCCGCAATCAGCAGGTTGTATGGCGGAATCCACTACCGCCCCGCCATAGATTACGGCGTCGACCAAGGCAAGCAGGTCGGCCGGCTGATTGTCGAGCGGCTGCAATTTGAGGAGAATGAATAAATTGGATTGGCAAACTCCAGACGAGCTCTATCCTGGATTGTTTGAGGAGGTCCAAAAAAACGGTGTTTTCGCTGATTCAAAAACGTTTTGTGACCTGGTGCCAAAGGCAAATCCCCAAGGCATTCTTAAGGCGTGGCAAGAACAGCATACACTTGCAGACTTCGACCTTCAGGCATTTCTTGATCATTCTTTTTTCCACCCTGCCAGCCCGACAGCCAGTTTTCAATCGCGCCCTGAAGAAGGAGTGGCCGCGCACATTTCAAGGTTGTGGCCCTACTTAAACAGGGAGGCTGACTCCGCAGAGCCTGGATCTTCCAGAATTCCACTGCCCAATGCATATGTGGTGCCCGGGGGGCGGTTTCAGGAGATGTATTACTGGGACAGCTACTTCACCATGCTTGGCCTGCTGGAGTCCGGCATGGAGAGCGCAGTGCGCAGAATGCTTGACAACTTTGCCTGGATGATTGACCAGTTCGGCTCCATTCCGAACGGCAACAGAACCTATTTCCTCAGCCGTTCCCAACCCCCTTTTTTCGGATCGATGGTCAAACTGTTGGCCCGCTTTACCGGAGCGGAATCTGAGGCCTACTCGCGCTACGGGCAGGCATTGCTTAGGGAATACCGATTTTGGATGGATGGTCAGCAAAATCTTCGGCCTGGTGAGGCATATCGGCGGTTGGTGCGGCTTCCCGGAGGGCAGCTGCTGAACCGATATTGGGACGATCGGGCCGAGCCGCGGCAAGAGTCTTGGAGAGAAGATGTCGATCTTGCAGCGCGCAGCACGCAGTCTTCCACAGAGCTGTGGAGAGATATCCGAGCTGCCTGTGAATCGGGCTGGGATTTTAGCTCCAGATGGCTGACAAATCCAATTGATTTGGCCACCATACGCACTACCTCCTTGTTGCCGGTTGATTTAAACTGTATGTTGTTCGAGCTTGAATCGGTGATTGCTGAGGCGGCTGAGTGTGTGAAGGAGTTGGCACCCTTCGGTGATGAGTTTCGCGAAGCGGCCCGGACGCGTTCTGCGCTCTTGAAGGAGGTTTTCTGGAATTCCGATGCGCGTACATTCTGCGATGTGGATATGAACGGGTGGGTGCCATCCCAATCCCTCACTTTGGCTATGCTGTTTCCACTATTTGTTGGGGTTGCTACCGATGAACAGGCACATCATGTGGCTGAACTTACCCAGAATCAGTTTCTGAAGCCCGGTGGACTGGTCACAAGCCTCGTTCAGTCCGGCCAGCAATGGGATGCCCCCAATGGTTGGGCGCCTCTGCAGTGGGTTGGAGCAGAAGGGCTGGCAAAGTATGGCCACCTCGATCTCTCTGAGGAAATTCGGACCAGATGGATGGCACTCAATGAACGGGTATTCGCTTCAACCGGAAAAATGATGGAAAAATACCATGTCGAGCATACTGAAACCACCGCCGGAGG
>CAZMSQ010000017.1:0-12315 GCA_964569025.1 uncultured Saprospiraceae bacterium
CACTATAGTGGTCCGACGACTATAGTGGTCCGACGACTATAGTGGTCCGACCAGTACGGATTGGTTCATGGTCTGATTGGACTGGTGCTTTGATGGTTGAGGAGGCGGAAAAGGCTACTTTGACAGTGAGTGTGAACGGTTTGGGAATGTATCAGAGGAGCTTGATGCAGGACGGATTTCGTTGAAAAATAAATCATTCAGATAAAAAATATGTGAAAAAACTTGGCAAAAATGTGTGGAATTTTGGTGTTTGGGGCATCTATAAGAGTGATTCTTTTATTGTTTCACCTTAAAACCTATTATCCAGATGGAAAAAAAGAATCTGTATTCCACCCAGGTAAACTGCCCGGGGCGCATCTTCTTTTTTGATGTGCGCGAAGCCGAGAATGCGCAGCAGTATCTCGTCATTACTGAGGCGCGGAAGCTCGAGGAGGGCTTTGAGCGGAAATCGATTGTGCTCTTTGAGGAGGACATCGAGAAATTTGGGCAGACATTTCTTAACAGCCTGATTCATTTTCAGGGGAAGGACCGCGACAAGATGATTGAGGAGTTGCGCAAGACGCACCCAAATGCGTTTATGCCGTGGACTGACGAGCAGGTTGACATGTTGAAGGCAGGATTTTCTGATGGCTTGACCATTCCTGAGCTTGCTGAGCAGCTTGGCCGTAAAGAGGGTGCCATCATTGTGCGCCTGAAAAAACTGGGGTTGATCAGTGAGACTGAGGAGGTCAGCATTTGACTGTTGCTGATTTCTGAGCACTGATCGATAGCGATTCGCCCTGTCTTCCGGTTGGTTCCGGGACAGGGCGCTTTTTTTATTCTCCTTTTACATTTCCACTTTATGAAATATCCTGAAGACACGCTCAGCATCAAGAGCTGGGCTGAAGAAGACCGTCCTCGTGAAAAGCTGTTGAAGCTTGGGAGGAAGAACCTCACCAATGCGGAGCTGCTGGCCATTATTCTGGGGTCTGGCACCAAAGATGAGAGTGCGCTTGGTTTGGCGCAGCGTCTGTTGGGCGCATCGGGCAACAATCTCAATGATTTGGGGCGCATGCGTCTGGAGGAGTTGAAGACATTTCGCGGAATTGGCATGGCCAGGGCAGTATCAATTATTGCGGCCTTTGAGTTGGGTCGACGCCGGCGGCTTACAGACATCCGGGAGCGGCCGCAGGTGAAATGCAGCGCGGATGCCTATAACGCCATTGCCTCGCTGTTGCTGGATTTGCCGCAAGAAGAATTCTGGATTTTGCTCCTGAATAGGGCCAACCGGGTTGTTGGGCGGGAGCGCATCAGTAGCGGCGGGCTGTCGGCCACAATTGTGGATGCACGGGTTATCTTCCAAAAGGCCATCTCGGGGCTGGCCTGCTCAATAATCTTGTGCCACAATCACCCATCCGGAAATACCCAGCCGAGCCAGGCAGATATTGACATTACCCGGAAGCTGAAAAAAGGAGGTGAAGCTCTTGACATTACAGTGCTTGACCATCTGATTATTGCAGAAACCGGGTATTATTCGTTTGCCGATGAGGGCCTGATGTAGTCTCTTGCAACCATTCGGGCTTCATTGAGTTACACAAAGTGATTGCATAAAGCCCAGCAGTCATCACAGAATCAGGAGCGGGCATGCCTGAAATCCGTACCTTGCACGACGTTGTCAAAATGGAGAAAAAAAAACTGGATATACGCTTGTTGGGAAGGGTACTGGCGCTGGCCAGGCCCTATCGAGCAGTCTTTGCTCTGGCCGGAGTACTCGCACTCCTGATGGCCCCTTTATCCATTCTCCAACCCTATCTCATCAACGTCATGGTCGATGAGTATGTCTTTGCTTATGATGTGCCCGGCATGGCCCGGATTGCGGCTATGCTATTCGGCTTGCTTTTTCTGACAGGGGCATTGCGCTATGTTTTTATTTTTTCAACACAGTGGCTGGGTCAGTCAGTCATCAGAGACCTGAGAGTCAGCGTATTTCGGCATATTACAAGCCTGCGCCTTGGCTACTTTGACCGCACCCCAATTGGTACATCGACCACACGCACCATTAATGATATTGAGACGATCAACACAGTGTTTTCTCAGGGCACCATCACCATTATTTCTGACTTATTGACACTGGTAGCTGTGTTGGTGGTGATGACGCTGACCAGCTGGAAACTGACGTTGGCCTGTCTGACTACTATGCCCTTGCTGATTGTGGCGAGTTATGTATTTAAGGAGAAGGTGAAGCTATCGTACCAAAAGGTGCGGGCGCAGATCAGCCGGATGAATGCTTTTTTACAAGAGCAGATTTCCGGGATGCGAATTGTGCAGATTTTCAATGCTGAGCGGCAGGAGGGTGAGAAGTTCAGACGCATCAACAAGGAATACACGAAGGCCAATCTGGATGCAATTCTGTACTATGCCGTGTTTTTTCCGGTGGTAGAAATCATATCGGCCGCTGCACTTGGCCTGATGGTCTGGTGGGGAGCCAAAGGGGTAATCGGGGGCGATGTGACGCTCGGGGCCCTGGTTGCATTTCCATTGTACCTCTCAATGCTATTCCGGCCGATTCGCATGATGGCTGACCGCTTTAATACCCTTCAGATGGGACTGGTGGCAGCTGAGCGGGTTTTTGAATTGCTGGATAGAACCGATAGCATTGAACAAACCGGCACACTCCAGCCCGAGCGTTTGAGCGGGTCGATTGCGTTTGACAAGGTGTGGTTTGCATACAATGAGAAGGATTTTGTATTGAAGAATGTCTCTTTCGATATTGCCCCCGGGCAGACCATGGCGATTGTGGGAAGTACTGGCTCAGGGAAGACTACCATCATCAGCTTGCTCAACCGTTTTTATGAAGTTCAGAAAGGGAGGATTCTCATTGATGGAACTGATTTGCGGGAGTATCACCTCAGTTCATTGAGGCAGCGCATTGCCATCGTGTTACAGGATGTGTTCCTGTTTTCAGGTTCTGTATTCGAAAATATCACTTTACTCGACCCGGCTTTTTCCCGCGAAGAAGTCATCAGGGCCTCCAAACTTATCGGAGCCCATGAATTTATTGAGCGGCTGCCTGGAGGCTACGACTACAAAGTGATGGAGCGCGGGGCGACCCTCTCTATGGGCCAACGCCAGCTCATCTCGTTTGTGCGTGCGTTGGTCTTCGATCCGGATATTCTCATTCTCGATGAAGCGACCTCCTCAATAGACCCCGAAACGGAAGGTGTGATTCAGCATGCCATTGAAAAGCTGATTGCGCGGCGCACCTCAATTATCATAGCGCACCGTCTCTCAACGATACGGCATGCGGACCGAGTGCTGGTGCTCCACAAAGGGGAAGTGCGGGAATTTGGCACGCATCAGGAACTGCTTCTGCGGGAAGATGGATGGTATCGACACCTGCATGAGATGCAGTTTCTCAGTACGGAGGTAGAGGAATAATTGGGTATATTTGTCGGAAATCTACCATGTGAGTTCTATCGTTGCGATTGTTGGCCGGCCGAATGTCGGAAAATCTACCCTCTACAACCGGCTGGTTGGCGAGAGAGAGGCTATTGTGGATGATATCAGCGGGGTGACCCGCGACCGGCAATATGGTACGTGCGAGTGGAATGGGAAGGTGTTTACTGTGGTAGACACCGGTGGATTTGTACACGGCTCGGACGATGTGTTTGAGGCTGCTATTCGCTCTCAGGTTAATATCGCGATTGAAGAGGCGTCTGTCATTCTGTTTATGGTTGATTCCACCACCGGAATTACTGATTTGGATGAAGAAATTGCCGGAATGCTGAGACGGACCACGAAAGATGTGTTCTTGGTAGTCAATAAGTGTGACAATTTCGATCGGCTTATGGCTGCCAATGAGTTCTGGAGTCTCGGGTTCGAGTCAGTTTTTTTCCTGTCTTCCATGACCGGGAGTGGCACTGGCGAGGTACTTGACGCCATCACGGAGCGCTTGCCTGAGGAGCAAGAAGAGCCCTCCGAGCTACCCCGCTTTGCCATAGTCGGCCAACCAAATGTCGGGAAATCCTCCTTGCTCAATGCTTTGGTCGGGGAAGAGCGGAACATCGTGACCGATGTAGCCGGAACGACCCGCGATTCAATCGATACTCACTATCGGAAATACGACAAGGAATTCATCTTGATTGATACAGCCGGACTGCGCAAGAAAACCAGGGTGAGCGAAAATCTGGAGTTTTATTCCGTGATGCGCGCCATCAAGGCCATCGAGGAGTCTGATGTGTGTATGCTGTTGCTCGATGCACGGGAAGGCTTGCAGGCACAAGACATGAACATCTTGCGTCTTGCGCAGCGGCGGCATAAGGGTGTTGTGATTTTAGTCAATAAATGGGATCTGATAGACAAGGAGACCAATACGGCCCGTGATTTTGAGAATGCAATCAAGAAAAAGCTCGGGCAGTTTTCGGATGTGCCAGTGGTATTTATTTCCGCTCTTGAAAAGCAACGCATTCTCAAAGCCATCGAGGTAGCATTGGAGGTACATGAAAACCGAAGGCGCAAAATCAAGACGTCGGTTTTGAATGAGACCATGCTTGAGGTCATTGAGCGATATCCGCCTCCGGCATACCGGGGAAAATACATTCGCATCAAATATATTACGCAACTGCCGCTCTACTATCCGGCCTTCGCTTTTTTCTGTAATTTCCCGAAACACATCCGGGCACCCTATCGCCAATATCTGGAAAATCAACTCCGTAAGCACTTCAATTTTACGGGAGTTCCGATCAGCGTTTTTTTTCGCCAAAAGTAAACCCGTCAATTTTTTAATTTCCTTTCCGTTATGCCATTCTCCACAACTCCCATTCAGGATTTGATTGTTTATGAGCCTACAGTCTGGGATGATCCGCGTGGGTATTTTTTTGAAAGCTACAACAAGCAAACATTTTCGGGTCAGGGGATTACTGCGGAATTTGTACAGGATAACGAGGCGCGATCTACCTTCGGCATCCTGCGGGGATTGCATTACCAGACAGGCCCATATGCTCAGGCCAAGTTGGTCCGGGTTGTTGAGGGCGAGGTACTAGATGTGGCGGTTGATATCAGACCGGAATCGCAGACTTATGGGCAGTGGTACAGCATTAGGCTAAGTGCTGAAAATAAGCGGCAATTGTATGTGCCGCGTGGGTTTGCACATGGTTATGTGGTCCTTTCTCCCACTGCTGTGTTCTGTTACAAGTGTGATAATTTCTACTCCCGCGACCATGAGGGTGGTATTCGCTTTGATGATCCGACGCTGGGTATTGACTGGCAGATTGAGCACGCCGACGTTTTGCTTTCTGAGAAAGACACCCTCCAGCCTGCATTTGGCAATCATATTCCATTTTCCTGAATCACCTTCTCATCCACACGATATGAAAGATCTGGTTGCTTCGTTTCCGAATCAGCTCCGTGAGGCACTTGACATTGCAGGCGAGGCTACAATGCGGCCACCTGCGGCTGAAATTCGTAACGTTCTGATTGCAGGGATGGGCGGCTCGGGCATTGGTGCGGTTTACGCCCGGTCGCTGGTCCAGAATTCTTGTCCGGCTCCGGTGACGGTAGTCAATGATTACGACATTCCTGCCTGTGCTGACCACCACACCCTCGGCATTGTCTCGTCATATTCTGGCAATACTGAAGAGACCATTGCAGCATTTCATCGCATGCTGGAAGCAGGAATTCGTCCGGTGGTCATCAGTTCAGGGGGTGCTCTGCTTGAGTCGGCCCGGCAGGAGTCGCTCAATCATATCCAGTTGCCAGGCGGTTGGCCGGCGCCGAGGGCTTGTCTGGGCTATTCGCTGGTCAGCATCCTCTCAGTGCTGAACAGCTACAACCTCATTGAATCAGCATTCGCAGATCAGGTGCGTGATAGTGCTGACCTGCTCGACGCCTCGCAAGATGATATCCGTCAAAGAGCCGGGCAGTTGGCCGGATTTCTGATGAACAAGGTGCCCATTCTCTATACTTCGCCCGAGCTGGAGCCAGTGGCCGTTCGTTTTCGGCAGCAACTGGCTGAAAACAGCAAGGTCCTGGCCTGGCACCATGTCATTCCGGAGATGAATCACAACGAAATTGTCGGCTGGCACCAGCGCTTTCCCGAGTCTGCGGTGCTGTTTCTCAGCCATCGCGACATGCACCCCCGCACGCGGATGCGTATGGACTTTGTCCGGGAAATTGCCGGTCGTTATGCCGGCGCCACCATCGAACTCAAAGCAAAGGGCGACTCACTGCTCAGCCATATGATCTATCTCACCCACCTCGCAGACTGGTGCTCCGTCTTCCTTGCAGAACAGCGGAACGTTGATGTCATGGCCATCAAGTCCATTGACGCATTGAAAGACTTTCTTGCAAAAAACTGAAAATCAATATTGAAAAGAGCTCTTGTGAGCCAATCGTTTGTGATGGGAAAATATTTTTCGAAAAAATCCCACTTTTCTGTGAACAAGCTGGAGGCTTGCTTGTCTATATGATAGTTTTGCTTTTATTTGCAGTGTCATTCATTCAGAAAGCATGAAAGGAGCAGATTGACGGAGATTATATCCGAACAAATGTTTCGAATCATACAGATAAGAAAAGTGGTGTAATAAGTTGTCCGGGGCGGATCCGAGAGATTGGATCTGCCCTTTTTATTTTACCCTGATTGTGAAGAGAAAGCCAGATTAAATCCATTTCACCAAGTACCGCTGAAATTCGGTTTTCAGGTCGCTGTAGATTCTTCGGTAGTCCCCCATCCGCTCAGCCACCTGATCGTGATGTGCCCTCAAATCATCTGTCAACGACTGATTATTTTTCAGCAACCGGGCCATTTTTTGCTCGTGCAGCCCGATTTCATGACTCAACTCATCCAACACTTCCTTTTGGCGGATAAACTGATTTTGGAAGTGTTCCAGTTTGGCGAGCATTTCTGCATTTCTGTCCTTTTGGACCAAATCGCTCAGGCGGTTCTCGAATACTGCCAGTTCATCAGCATAAAAATTCAGCTCCTTATTCCAAAGGGTGTGGTCAATATGCAGTTGACCGGCGTCGTGAGATGTTGTCATAATAATTAGTTAGTGATTAAAGAAATAAAGCGTCTTTTGAATCGACTGCGAGTTTACAAAGAATGCCAGTATCGGCAAATGATGTTCATCATCTGTACAAATGATCTCTGCTCCCGGGTCGAAGTGCGTGCGGAGGGTACCCCCCCCGGTCGGACGGCTATAGCCGTCCGACCGCTATAGCGGTCCGACCGGGTCTGGTCGAGGGATGTCCTGAAAGTGTGGTATATTCATGGCTCACATCAAAATTGCAGGACTATGGGCATGTTAACAGGAAAGACGGCCATTATTACCGGGGGGTCCCGGGGTATAGGAGAAGCGCTGGTGCGGCGGTTTGCGGCAGAGGGGGCAAAGGTTGCTTTTACGTTTCACTCATCTGAAGAGCGGGCCATGGCGTTGGCGCAGGAAGTGGCTGAATCTTCGGGTACAGAGGTATTAGCCTTCCGTTCGGATGCCAGCTCGTATGCAGAGGCCGAGTCATTGGTTGCTCAGGTGATAGCGTCTTTCGGGGGGATTGATATTCTGGTCAATAATGCAGGCATTACCAAAGACAATCTGATGCTGCGCATGAGTGAGGAGCAGTGGGATGCGGTCATTCAGACCAATCTCAAGTCAGTATTCAATCTCACCAAACACATCCTTCGGCCAATGATGAAGGCTCGGGGTGGGTCGATCATTAACATGAGCTCTGTGGTCGGCGTATTCGGCAATGCCGGACAGGCAAATTATTCTGCCTCCAAGGCCGGCATCATTGGGTTCTCCAAGTCTATTGCCAAGGAAGTTGGCTCCCGCGGTATCCGCTGTAATGCGGTGGCACCCGGTTTTATTGAAACCGAAATGACTGCCGTACTGGATGATAAAACCAAAGATGCCTTTCTCGCGGGAATCCCTATGAAGCGTCTCGGCAAAGCCGAAGAGGTCGCAGATCTTTGCGTATTTCTCGGATCTGACCGCTCTGCGTATATCTCAGGCCAGGTCATCAGCATCTGTGGAGCCCTGAATACCTGATCCAATGTCAATGTGCCCGGAACTGGTCGGACCACTATAGTGGTCCGACGACTATAGTGGTCCGACCAGTTTGACAGGGATGCTGTCTGAAAGGATGCTTCCAGGGCCGATGGATTCATGGTGCAGGAGCATGGATGAGTTTGCTCGCATGAGTTGGGTGAGACTGAGGGTGCGAAGGGTGGAGCCGCGTTCCATGACGAAATCAATTTCGCGGTTGCCCTCGCCGCCGGAGCGGTGGAGGGTGAGTACATCTTCTGGGGTGAAAGAGGTGCCATGTTGTGAGAGCCAGTGATAAAACCAGCTGGCGCGCTGTTCGCTGGCTTCGGGGGTGTAGAGGCTGGCCGAGGACCAGATGAAGGGCTCGTCTGGCTGGAGGGGTAGCAGGAAAGTTTGGCGGCCATTCCAGCGGAAGTCCCAGAGGGCGCCTGACTCAGCCATAATTAAGGTGAAGGGTTCCATCCCAGAGAATGTATACTCACTGAAAAAGGCATCGGCATCATGGAAACTAAAGGAGTCGAGAGCCATCAGGCCGCGGCTGCGCCGGTAGGGGGGTGTGCGGGTATAGGGGTGGTGGGCTCCATTGAGGACACAGACCGCGCGCCCGCTGGTAGAGCCGGCAATCCAGGTGCCGCCCGCCCTGCTGTCGAGGGGGAAGAGAATCTGCTGGTCTGCGATTTCAAGTCTGGACAGCCTTGTGCTGGCCCGTTGCGGGTCTTCATCGCGGTTGCTGGTCAGGATGAACCCCTCAGCAGTTGGGAGGTAGGTGACGGTACACATCGGGTGTGATTCAGAATTTGTGGAGAACCTCCCCGAGGGGCTTGCGTTGCAAATCGGGCACTTGGGCGCCCGGGGCCGGATAGCCGACAGGAAGGAGAAGAAAGGGGCGCTCGTTTTCCGGGCGGCCGAGGATGCGCTGGAGGAAATTCATCGGGCTCGGGGTGTGGGTCAGACACGAAAGACCAGCCTGATGAATGGCTGCAATCAAAAATCCCGCTGCCAAACCGACACTTTCATTGACGTAGTAGTTTTTGTGTTTCTCATCACCCTCCAGATCGTATGGTTTTTTGAAGATCACAACCAGCCAGGGAGCAATCTCCAGAAATGGCTTCTCCCAGTCGGTCCCAAATGGCTGCAAATCCTCCAGCCACTCTTCACTCATTCTGCCGTGATAGTTGGTGTATTCCTCAGCTTCGGCGGCCTCACGGATGCGTCGCTTGATATCCGGATTGCCTACCAGACAGAATGTCCAGGGCTGCCGGTGAGCTCCGGAAGGAGCTGAAGAGGCGGTACGGATGAGGTCTTCCATGACTTCCACTGGCACGTGACGGTCTGAAAAATGACGCAACGAGCGCCGCCTCTCCATCAGACCGAAAAAATCTCTGGCTCGTTCTGCAGTTTGTTGCTCTGTAAAGCCGGCAATAGGGTAGGGAATCATCGGAGGTGTCATGTGGCATGTCTCAGTGAAGTACAAACAAATCAGTCACCATTGGCTACAGGTCTCCAAGTTGGGGCCTGAGTAAGATTTCTTCTACAACTGTGGCAGCGCTCATCTGCCAGGCATTGAGTACGGCTGCTGCAATGTCGCGGGCCGGCATCAGGCGCTCGGCAGGCAAATCAACGCCTGCCCATGAGGCCGACCAGGTAGCACCGGGCATGACCGAGGTGACCCTCACACCCTCCGGCTTGAGCTCTTCCCGTAATACCTTACTGAAGCCCAGCATAGCGAACTTGGAAATGCTGTATGAGCCGCCATTCGGGTACGCCATCAAGCTGGCCACCGAACAGATGTTGAACAGGTGCGGCCGTTGCCCGGCCTGGATGAGCGGTATCAGGCGGCGGGTCAGGTAATATGCACTGTACAGGTTCGTTTCCATCATCAACTCCATCATTCCATCTTCCTCATCCAAAATTTGCCCTGGAATGAACACCCCGGCATTATTGACCAGTACATCGGCATTGTCCCAGTGCTGCTCCACAAATGCTCCAAAGCCCAGCACCTCTTCCTTATTCCGCATATCTGCAGCATGGGTCAGCAACTGACTCTCAGGCCACATTTTCGCAAAAGCAGTCTCCATTTCCTTCAGGTCAGCTTCAGTCCGAGAACAGACTGCCAGATCAAATCCCTCTTCAGCAAAAGCCTCTGCAATGGCCCGCCCGATTCCCTTTGTCGCCCCGGTAATTATCGCTCGCATAGATCAATAGTTGTGTCAGATGTTCAAAAACGGGAATTTACCAAAATTCTCATACCTTTGACCCCATTATCGGATGGGAACAGTCCACAGTACTGCCGCCTATTCCTGAATCTTACCCACCGGTTCGCTGTGAATAAGAACATTCTCTTCCATCTCGGCCGATATCTTACCATGATGGTCCAGGCGATCTCCAGGCCAGAGAAATGGTCTATGTATTGGAAGGAGACGATTCGCCAGATGAATGACATCGGTATCGGCTCTCTGGTCATCGTCGGACTCATTTCCATTTTCATTGGGGCGGTCACAGCCATCCAGTTTGCCTATCAGCTTGATGGCACTCTGGTGCCGGATTATTACCTCGGCTACATTGTTCGTGACATCAGTATCATCGAGCTTTCTCCCATGCTTACTTGTTTGGTTCTAGCCGGCAAGGTCGGCTCCAACATGGCTGCCGAAATCGGAGGGATGCGCCAAAAAGAACACATCGACGCCATGGAAATCATGGGTGTCAATACCGCAGCCTATCTCATTACCCCCAAACTGGTGGCCGCCATTGTGGTCATCCCCCTCCTCGTTACCGTCGCTGCCTTCGTCAGTATCCTCGGCGGATATGTAGCCAGCGTGCCTACCGGGCAGATTGCCGACATGGAGTACATCCGCGGGCTGCGCTCCTTCTTTGTGCCGTTCAACGTGTTTATGATGTACGTAAAGTCGACTGTTTTTGCCTATATACTCACCACTGTCTCTTGCTACCAAGGCTATTATGTGCAGGGTGGAAGCATTGAGCTCGGCGCCGCCAGCACCCGCGCTGTGGTGTATAGTAATATTCTCATTCTCATTGCAGATTACGTGCTGGCCGTCATCCTGACCAGCTGATCCAAACTTCCATGCACAGGGCATGGCTCAATGTGACCAGATACCATGATCAAAGCCGACAAAATCTATAAATCGTTCGGAGACCTCGAGGTTCTTGGCGGAATCACCGTCACATTCCAAAAAGGTATCAACAACCTCATCATCGGACGGTCCGGTGCCGGCAAAACGGTTCTCCTCAAACTGCTGGTCGGCCTGCTCAGCCCGACCAGTGGCACGGTCTATTACGATGATGTGGATTTCTTCTCGCTCTCCAAAAAGGAAACACGTGCACTGCGTATGCAAGTCGGGATGCTCTTCCAGGGCAACGCCCTTTTTGACTCCCTGACGACCGAAGAGAATGTCCGTTTCCCGCTCGATATGTTTACCACCATGACCAAAAAGGAAAAGCTCGACAGAGTGAATGATTGCCTCGCACGGGTCGAGTTATCCGGTGTTAATGAGAAGTACCCATCGGAAATCAGCGGTGGAATGAAAAAACGGGTGGGCATTGCACGAGCCATCGTATTGAATCCCAGATACTTGTTTTGCGACGAGCCCAACTCAGGTCTGGACCCCAAAACGTCTATCCTCATCGACGAGCTCATTGATTCCATTACTAAGGAGAAGCAGATTACCACCATCATCAATACGCATGACATGAACTCTGTGATGGGGATTGGCGAAAATATCATTCTCCTCGACAAGGGGCAGATTGCCTGGCAGGGCCACAAGTCGGAAGTGCTGGAAAGCTCGAATGAAACACTTCAAAACTTCATTTTCGCCTCCCCATTTCTCCAGAACCTGCGCGACGCCGCCATCGGGAAAGGGTAGCATTCTCCATCCCTTTTTTTTTCCTCCTCCGGTCAGATTTCTGCGAATAAGAAGTCGTTCCAACTGGCTTAAACCTTCGTGGTGGCAAAGAGCCGCTTTACACTGAAATTTCCGCTCCCATTGACCAGAACAATCAGCATTCCGCCGATGATGGCAATGTTTTTCATGAATTGAATTGATTCCAGCCGACGCAACTCCACGGGGTCGTTCCAAAAAGAATGGGCAATAAAAGTGACCGGAATCCAATACAGGAGCAGAAGGATTGCCCCGAACGATGACCGGTACCCGATGAGCACCAGGATTCCTCCGAGAAGGAGGAGGAAAATTGCTCCTGAAAGGAGAATGTCCTGATTCCAGGTAATATGGAAGGTCGCCATGATGAGCTTGGTTTGGCGAAAATAGTAAATCGAATCATA